>SUXX01000034.1 GCA_015060735.1 Bacteroides sp. | reverse complement strand
ACAAATAATTATGATTAGACTAAATGTGTTTTTTACGCTGAAGGAAGATGTTTGTATGGACGATGTGTTGGCTCTCACCAATGAGTTGGTAGCTAAATCGCGTGAAGATGAAGGAAACAAAGGTTATGACCTTTATCAGAGTACAACCAATCCGCGAGTGATGATGTTCTGTGAAACTTGGGAAACTCAGGAAGCTCTCGACAAACATTCGAATATGCCACACTTCACTTATGCAGTGCCTAAATTGAATGATATGACCGTAGATGGATTGCATATCGAGTCCTTGACTCTCTAAGAGCAACATGTATGAATCCGTAAATCTTTTGAAAGGTTTGCGGATTCATCTTTTTATCCTATATTTGCAAATTAAAATGAAAAACACATCTATATGCTGATACAATTATTATTTGTTCTGGTTGCAATTATCATTGGTGCCCGTTTGGGAGGCATCGGCCTTGGTGTAATGGGTGGAGTAGGTTTGGCCATCCTGACATTTGTTTTCGGACTTCAGCCCACAGCTCCACCGATTGATGTCATGTTGATGATTGCTGCTGTAATCTCGGCCGCATCGTGTATGCAAGCTGCCGGTGGTTTGGATTATATGGTTAAGATTGCTGAACGGATGCTTCGAAAGAATCCGTCGCATGTCACTATTTTGGCTCCTTTTGTAACTTATTTCTTCACATTCCTGGCCGGTACGGGACATGTGGCTTATTCGGTTCTTCCGGTAATTGCCGAAGTGGCTGCTGAAACGAAGATTCGTCCTGAACGTCCGTTGGGTATCGCTGTGATAGCTTCACAACAGGGGATTACGGCCAGCCCGATTTCTGCTGCTACGGTTGCTTTGCTGGGCTTGTTGGCTGGATTCGACATAACCTTGTTCGACATTCTGAAAATTTGTGTTCCTGCTACCATCATTGGGATTTTAGTGGGTGCATTCTTTTCGATGAGGGTAGGTAAGGAGTTGATGGAAGACCCTGAATATCTTCGTCGTGTGAAAGAAGGTGTGCTGGATGATAAGCACGTGCAATTGACAGATGTGAAGAACTTGTTTAATGCCCGCTTGTCAGTAGGTTTGTTTATCGCAGCGACCTTATTGATTGTCTTGTTTGGATCTATTCCTTCTTTGCGTCCTAGTTTTAATGGTGTGGCTTTGGGTATGCCATCGCTGATTGAAATATTGATGCTTTCTGCTGCCGCCTTGATTCTTCTCTTTACTCGGACAGACGGAATCAAGGCCACTCAAGGAAGTATTTTCCCTGCCGGAATGCAAGCCGTGATTGCTATTTTCGGTATTGCTTGGATGGGAGATACCTTTATTAATGGTAATATTACGGAATTGACAGCTTCGATTGAAGATATTGTTACGGAAATGCCATGGCTGTTTGGTGTGGCTCTGTTTGTGATGTCTATTTTGTTGTATAGTCAGGCAGCTACCGTGCGTGCCATTGTTCCATTAGGTATTGCTCTGGGTATCTCGCCGATGATGTTAATAGCTCTTTTCCCGGCGGTTAATGGTTACTTCTTTATCCCTAATTATCCGACCGTTGTAGCAGCTATCAACTTTGACCGTACAGGAACAACAGGTATTGGTAAATGGATTTTGAATCACTCGTTTATGATGCCCGGACTGATAACAACCGTTACTTCGCTTGCCGTAGGATTATTGCTTATTCAGATATTCTAATCGGGTGAAGGCAAATAAAATATACGCCAGCACATATTTTAAATACGTGTTGGCGTATATTTTATATTGACTGTTCTTTTGAAAGAATGTGTTATTTCTTTCCGTAAAGTTTATTGATGATTATGGCAATGGCGCCATCACCGGTTACATTGCATGCCGTACCAAAACTATCCATGGCAATATAGAGTGCAATCATCAAGGCTTGTTCGCTTTCTCCAAATCCCAACATGGATTGAAGTACGCCCAAAGAAGCCATGATGGCTCCACCGGGAACACCGGGTGCGGCCACCATTGTTATTCCCAGCATACAAATGAAGCCTGCAAACATTGGGAAGTCGAACGGTAATCCTTGCATAATCATCAAAGCCAAGGCACATGCAACAATTTTCAGTGTACTTCCTGACAAGTGAATGGTAGCACAAAGAGGAATTACAAATCCGGCAATGTCTTCATGTACTCCGTTCTTTATGGTTTGTCTCAAAGTTACAGGAATGGTAGCAGCAGATGATTGAGTACCTAAAGCAGTGAAATAGGCAGGCAACATACGTAGCAATGCCTTGAAAGGATTGTTATGAGCAAAGGCAGAGGCTATCACATATTGGAGAATCAATAAGAATATGTGCAGAATGAAAATGATGCCAATAATCTTGATGAAAACAGTCAGTACACTCATTACTTGTCCTGTATGTGTCATATTCAGGAAGATGCCGAAGATATAGATTGGCAATAAGGGTAAGATGACGGATTGAATGGTCATGATTATCACTTCCTTGAAGTCGTTGAAGGCATTCTTCAGTACATTTCCTTTCAGGTGGGCAATGCCAAGTCCCAAGGTAAATGATAGAATCAGGGAGGTCATGACATTCATGGAAGGGGGAATGGCTACAGAAAAGAACGGTGTAATATCGTGTGCCGTACTAATTTGCTCAATCGATGCTCCCGGTGTAATCATGGATGGGAAAAAAGTGACTCCGGTAAAATAGGAAAGGAATCCGGAGAATAAAGTAGCACCATAGGCTACAAGAGTTGTTACTAACAGCATTTTCCCGGCTTGGGTACCAATGTCGGCAATGGCCGGAGTAACCAACCCTAAAATAATTAAAGGAATAATGAACCCAAGGAATTCACTGAAGATTCCGTTGAAGGTTACGAATATTCTGACAATAACTTCTGGCAAAAAATTGCCGAATAATACTCCCAGTGCTATGGCAATGATAATTCTGCCCAGCAAACCAATCTTAAATGTTTTCATATAGTATCTCAATTTCCGGCAAAGATAATAGAAAAACTCCTTTTAAAACAATATGGCGTGATAATTGTTAGAAAAACAAGAATAGACAAGAATAAATTCTTTAATTATGATGATTGTTATTATTGTTTGCGTAGTTGGATTGTTTCTGGCCGCATGGACGATTGAAAAAGAATTGTCTGAAAGTTGATGTATGAAAACATAAAGGACCAAGCTCGCTTGCTTGGCCCTTTACTACAACACAAAAACTAAACTAGACTTAACTAAACTATTCTTACATGAAGTTTCACAACTTCAATGGCAAAAATAGATAAAATCTTTAAATATTCAAAAAAAGAAGATAAAAAATTCTTTTTTTTTCTTCAAAATCACGGAATTATCAGACCGAATGCTCATTTAGATAGTTTTGAAGCTCTTGTTTATAGCTGTCAGATATAGGAATATACTCTTTGTTAAACACAATTCGTCCTCTGTCAATCATTCGAATCTTGCTTTTTTGAACAATATACGACCGATGTATGCGGATAAATCGATCGGGAGATAATTTTTCTTCCATAGATTTCATACTCAGCAAGGATAGGACTGGTTTTGCTTCACCCTCTAAATGTATCTTTATATAATCCTTCAAGCCTTCGATGTAGAGAATTTTTTCCAGTGGAATTTGAAGCAATTTATATTCGCTTTTCACGTAAATGAATTCTGCTTTGTCTGAATAAGATTCAGAAATGTTATTTTGTAACTTAAACCATTGGATGGCCTTATTGACTGCTTGTAGAAAATCGTTGTAGCTGATAGGTTTTAATAAATAGTCTAAAGCATTCACTTTATAACTATCTAAAGCATATTGACTAAAAGCAGTAGTAAATACTATTTTGGTTTGGTCGCTTACTAATTTAGAAAACTCTAAACCATTGATGCCTGGCATTTGGATGTCTAGAAATAACAGATGGACAGGAGTTTTTTTTGCCATTTCTGACAATGCCTGAACTGCATTGGAATACATGCCTTCGAGTTTCAGAAAAGGTGTCTTTTCTACATAGCTTTTAATAAGCTCCATAGCCAAAGGTTCATCATCAATAATAGCACAATTTAATTGCATACGTCATCAGTTTGTATGGTTAATATTGAAGTATAAGATTGGCCATCAGGGCTGACGCCTTTTTGCCATTTATATTTATTAGGATATAATAATTCCAAACGACGATAAACCTGCTCAAGTCCTATACCACTTCCGCTTTTGTCGGTCATTGTCTTTGGAAAATTACTATTTATGATTTCGCAACTTACTTTCCCATCTTGATATCCTTGAATGGATATGCTGATGTAACTGTTTTGAGTTGGACTGATACCGTGCTTGAAAGCATTCTCTATCAGTGAAATAAAGATTAGAGGAGAAATCATGATTTGTTTTGGTCCTTTATTCAAATGTACATTGATTTCTACAGATTGTGTAACTCGTATCTGCATTAAACCTACATAACTATCAATGAATTCTAATTCCTTTTCTAGCGAAACATAAGGAGATTGGTTATCATATAGCATGTATCTAAGTAATTTGCTTAATTCTTGTATAGCCTCTTGTGCATTGACACCATTGATATTGATGAGAGAATAAATATTGTTGAGAGTATTCAGAATGAAATGAGGACTCAACTGATTCTTCAGGTTACTTAGTTCTGCTTCTGCTTTTTCTTGCTCTGCCTCAATCAGTTTGTCCCGCATTTGATGCCATTGCTGGCTGATGCGTATAACCATACTAAGTACCACGACAAAAATCATCGGTAAGGACTTGAACAGATAAAAAAGGAAATTCAGTGGAGGAGGTATATGCAAGGGTGCAATGGAATTCTTCCCGCCAAAGAGGAAATCCAAAATGAAATAAATACCATGTATAGATGCAAAAATCAGGATCAAATTGATGATGATAAATCGTTGAATTTGTCCGTTAAACCAAACTTTAGGTAATAGATAGAAGAAATTAATATAGAATAGAAGGCAGTAAAAGGAGGTAACAATTATATGCTTATAAAATTCTATCCAATTCATGTTCCCATGATTATCCGAAAGGAAAAGTGGGAAAACAAAAATCAACAACCAATTAATGGTGTGGATAATTATTTCTATGGCTTTGGAGTTTATTGGATATGTGTTCTTCATGGGGACAAAAATAAGCATAAATTTGTGAAAAAGGTTCTGATACAATCGTTAATAATCATGTTTGATGTAAAATATACTGTGATAGAATCTTTTTTTCGAATATTTTTGTGCTATCTTTGTCCTATTAATAACCAAATAGATAAATTATAATCATGTTCTCAGGTATAGTAGAGGAGTATGCAGAAGTGGTTCGAGTAGTAAAGGACCAAGAAAACCTGCATTTGACAATGAAATGTTCATTTGTAGATGAATTAAAAATAGATCAAAGCGTATCGCATAATGGTGTTTGTTTGACTGTTGTATCTATTCAAGATGGTACATATACAGTGACTGCTATGAAAGAAACCATAGAGCGTTCCAATATCGGACTGCTGAAGGAAGGTGATAAAGTTAATGTGGAACGCAGCATGATGATGAACGGACGATTGGATGGCCATATTGTGCAAGGACATGTAGACCAAACAGCAGAATGTATAGACATTAAAGATGCGGATGGTAGCTGGTATTATACGTTTAAATATGCTTTTGATAAAGAAATGGCTAAACGAGGCTATTTAACAGTAGACAAAGGTTCCGTTACGGTAAATGGCGTAAGTCTGACGGTCTGCAATCCTACGGACGATACTTTCCAAGTAGCCATTATTCCTTATACATTTGAACATACTAATTTTCATACGTTCAAGGTTGGTAGTATCGTAAATATTGAATTTGATATTATTGGTAAATATCTAAGCAGAATGATGCATTTCAATGCTTAAAGATCTTTCAATAATATCTTTTCAGTATTTTTATAATAATCTTCGCGTGCTTGCATCAATGTTTCCCATGGGGCATTGTAGCGGTTACGGTCTATCTTGAATGCTTCTGAGCCGGCTTTATCCAGACGGTTCAGGAGCATTGCCACATTCATACGGTTTATGTCGACAGAGGGTAGGTATCCCATTTCTTCATCTTCATTCTCTACTGTCGTTTCGTATATCATCCGTAAATCTTGCAATTCATATAAAATGGTGGTTGTCAGCCGAATGGGGATTTTATGTTCATCACTCAAACTTTCTGCCGTATAAGGAGGGAGACCTTCTTGAAAACGCTTGCAGATTAAGGACATGACAAGTATGCAAAGGAAATCGTGATATCTACGGCTGATATTTTCCGTTTCTTTACTGAAACTGAAGTTTCGTAAATTTTGGGCTACATAGCATAACTGGGAACCATATAAACAGATGCTCCAAGAAATTTGTGTCCACAGCAAGAACATTGGGATGGCTGCAAAACTTCCATAAATGGCATTGTAACGCGAAACCCACAACTGGCTACCTATATATAAATATTGGAATACTTGAAAGGCACTTCCCGCTAAAATACCAGGGAAAAGGGCATATTTAAATTTTACCTTCGTATTTGGCATAAATATGTATAAGGCAGTAAACATTCCCCAAGTTAAAACGAAAGGAGTAAGGCGAACGAGGAATTTGATGATGGGTGCAAGTAATACAAACTCCTGCATGTTTTTCATGATGGTCGACATGAAAATGGAAATACCACTCGATAGAAGGATAAGTAAAGGTAGTAGTAATAGCATGGAGAAATAATCTGTCATTTTGCGATAAAGACTACGTGGTTTCTTTACTTGCCAAATGGAATTGAAAGTTCGTTCCATGTTATATGTCAGCAGTAAAACTGTATAAAACAGCATGACTAACCCAACTCCAATAAAAACTCCGCTTTTTGTATGACTCAAGTAGGAGTCTATAAACGAAAGAATTGTCTCTGCAGTTAATGCTTGTCCTTCAAGTCCGCTTCGGAACTGGTCTTCCAATAAATTGGCAAAACCAAAACCGCGGGCTATTGCAAATAAAATGGCAAGGATAGGAATAATAGCGAGTAATGTGCTATATGTAAGTGCTGATGCTTTGTTGACGATTCTTCTTTCTGTAAATTCTTTCACAGACAGTGTGATAATCTTGATGGCATTGTAAAACATACCACGCTTTTTACTTACTTCATCGTCGGTAACTCTCCAGATATCCTCCAAAAGGAAGTGTTTGATTTGTTGGAAATCAGGTGTATGCATGGGCTTTAATCTTAGATAATAAAAAGAAAAGCAGTCAGTCTATAAGCCGGGTTCTGTCTCTTGTTAACTACAAGATGTCTGTCATTTATCTACGCATATTGTCACCAATAAGCTCTAGCGGTCTACCCTCCGACGTGGGGCGAGCAACCCTCGTTGATGTCGGTTTACATGACCTTACAACTCCTAAGATGCACAGCACGACATGTCACCATGTGTCTGGTGGGCTCTTACTCCACCTTCTCACCCTTACCATCAAAGATGGCGGTTATTTTCTTCTGCATTACTCTGCCTTCGCAAACAGCTTTCCGTTAGGAAGTAGGATGCTCTATGTTGCCCGGACTTTCCTCTTTTGCCATAGGCATCAGCGACAGACCGTCCAACTGCTTTTACATGGCAAAGATAAGGATAATTTTTTAGTTACTGTAAACCTCGGGCAATAAATTTACGTTGTATTCAACCAGAACCGACATTCTTTGTTCTTCACATAAAGGTACTGACAACTATGACAGCCGTTAATGATAACGAATGCAAAATTGTCATCCTTGGCGGTTAATCGCTGTTAATCAATTTAACTGCATTGTTAAAAAGCGACAAAATTAGCTGTCATTCTATACAACTGTACATTTTTTGTTTTTACATTAGCGGTGAAATGTTAAACAAGTGATTACAATTAACAAATAAATAGACTTGAAGTTATGAAAAAAGCAATTAATTTTTTAGTGGGAACTGCAGCTGTTGTAGTTGTAAGTGCTGGTGTTGCTGGTGTGACCAGTTATGCTTTGATGCAACCTGAACAAAATAATACATTGGCTTTTGATGAGGTTTTTCAATCAAACCCTAATACACGATTGGCAGCATTGGATGCAACGCATTTGCAGCCTGTTGATTTAACACAAGCAGCCGAAAGTTCGGTGAATGCTGTGGTGCATATCAAGTCAACTCAAGAGTCAAAGACTCAGACGGTTACTGTGCGTGACCCTTTCTATGAATTCTTCGGTGATATGTTTGGTAATCGTGGTGGCCAACAACGTCAGGTTCAGACTCCTGAAAAAGTGGGATTCGGTTCGGGCGTAATTATTTCAAAGGATGGCTATATCGTGACCAATAACCATGTGATTGACCATGCGGATATCATCAGTGTGAAGTTGAATGATGGTCGTGAATTTAAAGGACGTATCATTGGTACTGACCCTAGCACCGATTTAGCTTTAGTTAAAATTGAAGGTGATGACCTTCCGACAATTCCGGTCGGAGATTCTGACCAATTGAAGATTGGTGAATGGGTACTAGCGGTAGGTAACCCTTTCAATATGACATCAACCGTGACTGCAGGTATTGTAAGTGCTAAGGCTCGTTCGTTGGGTGTATATAATAACGGTGTAGAATCGTTTATTCAGACCGATGCTGCTATCAACCAAGGTAATAGTGGTGGAGCATTGGTGAATGCACGTGGTGAATTGGTCGGAATCAATTCTGTATTATATTCACCTACAGGCTCATATTCAGGATATGGTTTTGCTATTCCGACAAGCATCATGACAAAAATAGTAGCTGACTTGAAGCAGTTTGGTACTGTACAGCGTGCCATGTTGGGTATAAAAGGAACTCCGATTGATGACGATGGCCAGTTGATGGATGAAAAGACCAAACAGCAAGTGAAAGATTTGGGTGTCACAGAAGGTGTGTGGGTACGTGAAATCGTTGAAGGCGGATCGGCTGCTGGTATTTTGGAAGAAAATGACGTGATTATTGGCATTGACGGAAAACGAGTGAAGAACTTTGCTGGTTTACAAGAAGCTTTGGCAAAACACCGTCCGGGTGATAAAGTAAGCGTAAAGGTGATTCGTGACAAGAAGGAAAAGAATTTGGAAATGGTGTTGAAAAACGAACAAGGCAACACAAAGGTAGTCAAAAATTCGGGTATGGAAATCTTAGGTGCTGCTTTCCGTGAAGTTCCTCAGGAAATGAAACGTCAGCTTAATTTGGGAACCGGTGTGGAAGTTACTGGTGTTTCAGATGGTAAAATGCAAGAAGCCGGTGTTCGTAAGGGTTTCATTATTTTGAAAGCTAACGGACAGAGTATCAAAACTATAGAACAATTGGAAGAAGTGGTTAAGGCTGCAATCCGTTCAACAGATCAGGTACTTTTCTTGACTGGAGTGTTCCCTTCGGGTAAACGAGCAAATTACGCCGTTGATTTGACACAAGAATAATGAAAATTTATTTCTCTCTTTTAAGTATTAAGTTTAAATAGGTTTAGCTTTAAGGTAAAAAAATAGGTGCACGACTTTTACAATAAGTTGTGCACCTTTTCTGTTAAAATCTAGTCGTTTTCATAAAAATGAATGCTTATTGTTGGAAAACCTAATATAATAAAGTGGGAAAATAATTTGTCTTTTAGAAAATTTTAAGTAAATTTGCAACCCAAATTTGTTTTATAAGAATGAGACAATTAAAGATTACCAAAAGTATCACTAACCGTGAGAGTGCCTCGCTTGATAAGTATTTGCAGGAAATCGGTCGCGAAGACTTGATTACTGTCGAAGAAGAAGTAGAGCTCGCTCAACGTATCCGCAAAGGCGACCGTGTTGCTCTTGAAAAACTTACCCGAGCCAATCTTCGTTTTGTGGTTTCTGTAGCTAAACAATATCAAAATCAAGGCCTTAGTTTACCCGACTTGATTAATGAAGGTAACTTGGGCTTGATTAAGGCTGCTGAAAAATTTGACGAAACTCGTGGTTTTAAGTTTATCAGTTATGCAGTATGGTGGATTCGTCAGTCCATTCTTCAAGCATTAGCCGAACAGTCGCGTATTGTTCGTCTTCCTTTGAATCAGGTAGGTTCGCTGAATAAAATCAGCAAAGCCTTTTCTAAATTCGAGCAGGAAAATGAACGTCGTCCTTCACCCGAAGAATTGGCTGATGAGCTTGAAATTCCAGTAGACAAGATTTCGGATACATTGAAAGTTTCTGGCCGTCACATATCTGTGGATGCTCCTTTTGTAGAAGGAGAGGATAATAGTTTGTTGGATGTGCTTGTAAACGATGACTCTCCAATGGCCGACCGCTCATTGGTTAATGAATCACTTTCGAGGGAAATTGATAGAGCTCTATCTACGTTAACCGAAAGAGAAAAGGAAATTATCCAGATGTTTTTCGGTATTAACACGCAGGAAATGACGTTGGAAGAAATCGGCGATAAATTCGGTCTCACTCGTGAACGTGTACGCCAGATTAAGGAAAAAGCCATCAGAAGATTAAGAACCAATTCGCGTAGCAAGTTGCTCAAGTCTTATCTGGGATAAGGCAAGATTCGGTTTCCGAAAAGAATAAAAGAGGTCGTTGGAATGTGTTTTCAGCCACCTCTTTTGTTTTTTTGGTTAATTAATCCATTGAACTTCGTTTAAATACAATAGATTGATTATCTTTGCCAATCAAAATATAAGAATTAAAGTTAATATGAAACATTTAAAACTATTCAGTTCATTGCTCCTCGTTTTTGCCTTATGCTCTGCTTTTACCATGCAGAAAGAAAAGGAAGGTGTTTATATAGCAGGTGTATCTGCCTCTTTCACAGACTCATTGGTCTATTTTACAGATATTATCTTTGTGGATAGTGTTGCTTTAGACAAAGATAAGTTCTTACCGGAGCGTTATCAATACAGTGCCCAGTTGACTGATTATTTGGTTCAGAAGCATGGATTGCGGAATCGTACTAGTTTCGTCCTTTTTGGTGAAAAGAAAGAAAAGTTAGAGAAAACGATAAAAAAGCTGAAGGAAAAATATCAGAAATCCGGCAAGAGTCAGTTGAAGCAAGTAGATGCTACATTTAGATTTAAAAAGGCTGTAGGATATTAATAAGGAAAAAATGAATAGATTATTTATATGCTGTACACTTGCATTTTTGTTGATTGCATGTGGCAATAATGACGAGCCAAATCCTCCTGTTCCAGAACCCGTTGAAAGTTCAAATATGACCGTAATGGGCTATTTTGTAGCTGATGCTTCGAACATAGAGGATGATATATGGACCAATATTTCTGCAATGTATGATGGTTTATCGTTAATGAAAAAATCTGCAACTTTGTTGATTTATTGGGATGGTAGTGGAAGTTACGGAAGTTGGGATTATCCGGTTGTATTACGTTATACAACAGATGGTCATGGTAATGTGAATGGTCATGAGCCTTTGCCCGAAGACGCTACTGTTGAAGAAGTTATCGAATTGGCAGAGGTCGTAAAGAAATATCCTTCTCAGTTATCTACAGATAAGGACGTAATGAGCAAGGTTTTAAAAGACCTTATCGATTTATCTCCAACAGAACAGATCGGTTTGATTGCTGCTTCACATGGTAGTTCTTGGCTGAATACTATTTATATGTCTCGTTCAACCCGTTCTTTTGGACAGGATGGCAAAGGAACTGATAACACAATGATTATAAAGGATATGGCAGATGCAATGAAGTCAACAGGAAAACATTTTGATTTTCTATTGTTCGACGCCTGTTGTATGGGAACTATAGAGGTTTGTTATGACTTACGAGATGCTGTTGATTATCAGATAGCATCTGTTATGGAAGTTCCTGCGTACGGATTCCCTTACGAGAATTCATTGCATTATTTGTATGAAGGGAATTTGGATGGATATAAGAAAATCTGTCAGGCATATATCGATTTTTATAGTGAACAAACTTCTAATGCTTGGGGAACGATTGCGATTGTTAATAGCAAGGAAATACAAGCGTTGACGGATATTGTAAAACAGGAGATTATTGAACATAAGGATTTATTGGCCAACTATGATGTAAATGTTCTACAAGAGTATGGTCGTCAAGGTGGACCAGATATTGCATATGACTTGGAACAATTTATTAAGACTTTAAATGAAAATAATAATCCGTCAAGTTTTAAGGCTCAATTAGACAAAACTATTTTGTATAAAGGATGTTTAACTGAAGCACATCCTTCTTCATATGCAGTGGATGCGGATAATTTCTGTGGATTAGGTATATATATTCCGATTCCATCACGTTCTAAGTGGAATGACTATTTCAAAACCATTGATTGGTATATGGCTTCGGGATGGAATGAAGTGACATTCAGTTGGATTTTTTAAATTGAAACTTTGTGGAAATGGAGCCGGGATGTTCTTATAGTATTGAACTTCCGGCTTTTAATTTTGTTTTACTAATAAATGATGAATGATGAACAATATTTGGAAAGAACTGAAGAATAAGAATCATAAACGCTATCTGGGTGGATTAGATATTTTTAAATATATAGGTCCGGGATTATTGGTTACGGTAGGCTTTATTGATCCCGGTAATTGGGCTTCCAACTTTGCGGCTGGTTCCGAGTTTGGTTATGCTTTGTTGTGGGTAGTTACTCTTTCCACCATTATGTTGATAGTCCTTCAACATAATGTGGCTCACTTGGGTATTGTGACAGGACTTTGTCTAAGTGAAGCAGCGACGCAATATTGTCCTAAATGGGTTTCAAGGCCAGTTTTGGCAACGGCTGTATGTGCTTCCATTTCTACATCTTTGGCAGAAATCCTGGGTGGAGCCATTGCCTTAGAGATGTTGTTCGGTATTCCTATTGTGTGGGGGTCCATACTGACTACATTGTTCGTGTTGGTGATGCTTTTTTCTAATTCCTATAAAAAGATTGAGCGAATCATCATTGCTTTTGTTTCCATTATCGGATTATCATTTCTTTATGAATTATTTTTGGTTGATATAGATTGGCCATTGGCAACTCGTTCCTGGGTTGTACCTAGCATTCCCCATGGAAGTATGCTCATTATTATGAGTGTATTGGGAGCCGTAGTAATGCCACACAATTTATTTCTTCATTCAGAAGTCATTCAAAGTCATGAATATAACAAGCAAGACAAGGATGCCATGCAAAAGCGTTTAAAGTATGAATTCTATGACACCCTGTTTTCTATGCTTGTAGGTTGGGCTATCAATAGTGCAATGATATTGTTGGCTGCTGCCACTTTTTTCCAGACGGGTACACCTGTTGAAGAGTTGCAACAAGCCCAATCCTTGCTTACTCCATTATTGGGAGAATCGGCAGGTATTGTCTTTGCATTAGCACTCTTGATGGCCGGTATTTCATCAACTATTACTAGTGGCATGGCTGCCGGTTCAATCTTTGCCGGCATCTTTGGTGAGTCTTATCACATCAAAGATATACATTCGCGAATAGGTGTTTTATTGTCGTTAGGTGTTGCTCTTCTCATCATATTTTTGATAGACAATCCTTTTTATGGTTTAATCATTTCGCAAATGATTTTGAGCATGCAGCTTCCGTTTACTGTCTTTTTACAGGTGAGTTTGACTTCGTCCAAGCGTGTAATGGGCGATTATGCCAATTCACGTTGGAGTACTTTTGTTCTTTACACCATTGCTTTCATTGTATCTGTACTAAACATCATGTTATTGGTTGGTTTTTGATGAATTAGGATATTTATATGCCAGATTATTCTTATCTTTGCCATATATTATTCAAACAGAATGAAGATGAATCCGACTAAATGTTTGGCTGCTCTGTTCGATTTTGACGGGGTAGTGATGGATACAGAGCCACAATACACTGAATTTTGGAACAATCAGGGTAGTCTTTACTTTCCTGACATTGAGAATTTCGGGCAAAAGATTAAGGGCAATACGTTATTTCATATTTTTGAGAAATATCTTCCCAATAATCCGAAAGCTCGTGAAAGACTGACTGCTGATATTGCTACATTCGAAAGTCAGATGCGTTATGAATATGTGCCAGGTTTGGAAACATTCATGAAGGAGTTACGTGAAAAAGGAGTGAAAATCGCCATTGTAACCAGTTCGGATAATCAAAAGATGGGAAATGTTTATCGTGCTCATCCTGAGATACACACAATGGTAGATAAAATCCTTACGGCCGATTCATTCACATATTCCAAGCCGCATCCTGAATGTTTCTTGTTGGGTGCGGAGTTGTTGGGTACTGTCCCCGAGAACTGTGTAGTTTTTGAAGACTCGTTCAACGGACTGGCAGCAGGTAATGCCGCCGGAATGAAAGTAGTGGGTCTTTCTACAACTAATTCGGCTGAAGCTATCCAAGATAAAGCCGATGTGGTGATTCCCGATTTTATGAATTTTTCGTATGAAAAAATGATGGATTTATTGAAATAATCCAGTTATCAATAGGTAAAATGTTTTTTATTTAATTAAAATCTGAAATATAGAATTATGGCAGGTTATTTATCAAGTGACAATCGTAAGGTTACGACACATAGATTAATTGAAATGAAACAACGTGGTGAAAAGATTTCCATGTTGACTTCTTATGATTATACCACCGCTCAAATTGTGGATGGAGCCGGTGTTGATGTTATTCTTGTAGGAGATTCAGCCTCCAATGTGATGGCCGGTAATGTTACTACACTACCTATTACCCTCGACCAAATGATTTATCATGGTAAAGCTGTGGTGCGTGGTGTAAAGCGTGCCCTAGTGGTAGTAGATATGCCGTTTGGAACTTATCAGACCTCGGCTTACGAGGCTGTGACTAATGCTATCCAAATTATGAAAATCACCCATGCCGATGCATTGAAATTAGAGGGTGGGGAAGAAGTTATCGACTCCGTAAAGAAAATCATAGCTTCGGGCATTCCGGTGATGGGACATCTCGGTTTGATGCCACAATCGATCAATAAATATGGTACTTATAATGTACGTGCGAAAGGTGATGAAGAAGCTGAAAAACTGATTCGTGATGCTCATTTATTGGAAGAAGCCGGCTGCTTTGCCATCGTAATTGAGAAAGTTCCGGCAGCATTAGCCGAACGTGTGGCTAAGGAATTGAATATCCCTGTGATTGGAATCGGAGCAGGTGGAGGAGTAGACGGCCAGGTTCTCGTTGTGGCTGATATGTTAGGTATGACCAATGGGTTTAGCCCACGTTTCCTTCGCCGTTATGCAGATCTTCATACAGTGATGACCAATGCTATCAGCCAATATGTGGAAGATGTAAAGCATTGCGACTTCCCGAATGAGAAAGAACAATATTAATAAAACAACTATATGGCAACAGTAGACGATAAAAAAATTATCTTTTCGATGGTGGGCGTGAGCAAAGCCTTTCAAGCGAACAAACAAGTTTTAAAAAACATCTACCTGTCCTTTTTCTATGGTGCCAAGATTGGTATCATCGGTTTGAACGGCTCGGGTAAGTCAACATTACTTAAAATCATCGCCGGACTCGACAAGAGCTACCAGGGCGAAGTGGTTTTCTCGCCGGGATATTCCGTAGGTTACCTTGCACAGGAACCACAATTGGATGATACCAAAACCGTTAAGGAAGTGGTCATGGAAGGTGTTCAGCCTATTGTAGATGCACTCAACGAATACGAAGAAATCAATAATAAATTCGGTCTTCCGGAATATTATGAAGATCCGGACAAGATGGATGCTCTATTTGCCCGTCAGGCAGAGTTGCAGGATATCATTGATGCAACTGATGCATGGAATCTTGATAGCAAGTTAGAACGTGCCATGGATGCTCTCCGCTGTCCGGCCGAAGACCAGCCGGTGAAGGTTCTTTCGGGAGGTGAACGCCGTCGTGTAGCTCTCTGCCGCCTCTTGTTGCAGAAGCCGGATGTGCTGCTCCTCGACGAACCGACCAACCACCTCGATGCGGAATCCATCGACTGGTTGGAACAACACTTGCAGCAATACGAAGGTACGGTGATTTGTATCACCCACGACCGTTACTTCCTCGACAACATTGCCGGATGGATTCTTGAACTTGACCGTGGCGAAGGTATTCCATGGAAGGGCAACTATTCAAGTTGGCTCGAACAGAAGACCAAGCGAATGGAACAGGAAGAAAAAACAGCCAGCAAGCGTCGCAAGACACTTGAACGTGAGTTAGAATGGGTGCGTATGGCTCCGAAGGCTCGTCAGGCAAAGGGTAAGGCTCGTTTGAATTCTTATGACAAACTTTTGAATGAAGACGTGAAGGAAAAAGAAGAAAAGCTCGAAATCTTCATCCCGAACGGTCCTCGCTTGGGTAACAAGGTCATCGAAGCCATCGGTGTACAAAAGGCATACGGTGAAAAGCTACTCTTCGACAACCTCAACTTCATGCTTCCGCCGAACGGTATTGTAGGTGTGATTGGTCCTAACGGTGCAGGTAAAACTACCTTGTTTCGTCTCATCATGGGCTTGGAAACAGTAAACAAAGGTAACTTCGAAGTGGGCGAAACTGTGAAGCTCGCATACGTTGACCAGCAACACAAGGATATCGATCCGAACAAGAGTGTCTATCAAGTAGTTAGCGGTGGCAACGACCTTATCCGTATGGGTGGCCGTGATGTAAATGCCCGTGCATATTTGAGCCGTTTCAACTTCTCGGGTGCCGACCAGGAAAAGCTCTGCGGTGTGCTTTCGGGCGGTGAACGTAACCGCTTGCATTTGGCCATGGCATTGAAGGAAGAAGGCAACGTACTCCTCCTCGACGAACCTACCAATGATATCGACGTGAACACACTCCGTGCGCTCGAAGAAGGTCTCGAAAGCTTTGCCGGCTGTGCAGTGGTGATTAGCCACGACCGTTGGTTCCTCGATCGTATCTGTACGCACATCCTTGCTTTCGAAGGCAATAGCGAAGTGTTCTTCTTCCAGGGTTCATACTCGGAATACGAAGAGAATAAGATGAAGCGTTTGGGCAATGAAGAGCCTAAGCGTGTGCGTTATCGCAAACTCATGGAAGACTAATTGAATTACTTTTTATTGAACCATCCTAGCTTTTTGCTTGGATAAAATAAAAAGAGCAGCTATTTCCCGATAGCTGCTCTTTCTTTGTTTATTTCACCTGGTATATTTCCAGTTGAACTGGTCCCAAGATACCTGCAGTAGGTACGCCACGATAAGGGGTGGGCTGCGTTTGATAATGGTTAGACAAGGTGCTATATACCAACACTTCCACCTCGTTCTTGCCCGGCTTCAGATACGGGCTGATGTCCATGCTGTAGGGTGGGCTCATCCGCACGCCGGCAGGTTGTCCGTTTACTTTCATTTCGCATGTAGCCACTACTGAACCTAGGTTCAGCATTACTCGCTGCTTCAGGTTCTGCTCGTCCAGGGTAAAGGTCTTCTTGTAAAGCATACCGCCCGAATAGAAACGCAATACACCCGTCTTCGACCAGTCACCTGCCTCCATCAAACCCTCTTCAGTACCAATCTTCACCGGCTCGGCAATGGCCAATGTGCCCGAGTATCCTGGCTGAACCAAGACCGAGAATGTTACTTCCTCTGCACGTGCTTTGGTCTGCGACATACCGATTTCGTAACGATTGATACCCGTTTTCTGTTCTATGCCGATAGGTTTCACGGTCATGGGCTGTCCGCCTACCTTCACTTCCTTTAGCTGGCCATATACGGCAAATTGCATGCTCTTCATGCCCGGAGCCGATACAAACCGATAGTCCCACAATTTATGCTTGCCCATATACGGGTCGAAATTCAAGTGAGGAGAGGAGGTCCACAACATCGATACTCGGTCGGCATAGATGCTTGGCTTCACGGGTGCAGGAGCATCTTTAGGAAGAAGCACCACTGCTCCACGAGCACGATAGTCTACCACTTCGGCCGAGAAGTCGCTCGTCTTGGCCTTGGTTGTATTTTCGTACACTGCCTCTAACTGGTGCCAGCCCTTCTTCAGAGTTACTACACTGGCTACAACCTTTCCATCCAGTCGAATTTGGTCGGCCTTGGTCTGAATCTGTTCGATGCGATATTCTCCCTTCTTCGGTACATAAACACCGGTTCGATAGGTCAACGTACCTCCTTTGTCGAGGATGAAGAAACCGTCGGATACCTTGCTCTTCAAACCATGATAACCTTGCGAACCCGGTTGGTTCCACACCCCATATTCCCACGAGAAGTCGCACATTTCGCTTTGGTTGTTGCCATATTCCAGGATGGCCTGCGGACCGAATCCCCAGATAGTTTCAGAACTCCAGTCGCTCCATTCGCGAGCTTTGTATTCGAACATGCGTGCTTCGGCAGCTATCATTTCGGGACTGGCCGGCAAGCGGAAATCGCCCCACTTGTTATCGAGTGTCGGTACCAGTTGCACTCGCCATTCGCCTTCTACCGGAATCACCAGTTCGGGTTTTTCCAGCTCTTGGTCTTCCTGTGCCAACAAGGTAGGCAATCCCGGCGAGAACATGATGAGGTACGAGTTATCATACTCCTTGTTCATACGTATCCAAGTGCCTTGTTCGTTCTGTCTAAGCACAGGCATTTCGCTCACGGTGCCATCGGTAGCATTCCACAGTTCCACTTTACCCGTTGCCCGGAAGAAACATTCCGAGCCCTTTTCCACATTCATCACCATATAGAGGTCTCGCTGACCTATGCGTCTGTGCAGCACTTTTCCGCCCTTCTCATTCGGGATGAAATCCGGCTGAATAAATTGTGGGATTACCTTTTCGATAGCTCCATCGGCTACATACAATCCAATTCCACTAGCTTCGTTGCGTTGCTGCTGGGCTTGGTTGCCCGCCTTAGCTTCGGCAGCTGTCAAGCCAAATATTTCCTTCACGATAGCATCGACCTTTGGATCGTTTTCGCCCTGATAGTCACTGGCCTGAGGTAACCCACCGGTAGCCAGCACAATACCACCCTGACGATAGAAATCGCGAATCTTTTCCAGCGAAGTGTAGTGCATGGCCTGCATGTCGGCCACTACCATTACTCGGTACGATTCATGATTTACGTGGAAAGCCTTATCAGCAATGCGGGCATCACGCAACGTGCGGAAGTCGATAAAGTCGTAATCCAACCCCGAATAGCTCAATTTCTTGGCTACATCGAAAGCTATTTTGGTTGTAGCTTCGGGATATGCCTGCATGGATTCGGTTGGATACATCAGCAGGATGTCGCACACGTGATCGCCTTGGCTCAGCAAGTAACTCATGCGTTCGGTGTACTCCAGCCAACCCTTCATGTGCGGCCAGTATGGCATGCGGAAGTGGAAGCATGGAGGTGCCCATTCCCACCAACCACCGTGGGTGGAATAATAAAGTCCATGCATGCACACCAGGTTACCGCCGGCCATGAAGTGATGGTCAATCTGGCGGGTAAGCCATTCGCCCGAGCTTCCCCAACCCATGCTATGGAAAGCTTCGAGCCAGGTACGTGGACGGTTGTACAAGTGAGCAATGGAACTCGATACCTTGGTTTGCAAGAAGCTGGAGCCTCGCGATGGAGCATCGTTGCCCGGGGCAGTATACCAACTATTTGCCCGGAAGTAATCTACATAGGCTAGTGGGTCCTTTCCGCGTCCCAGATTATCACTGCCGTAGATCAATCCTCGTTTGGCGTGCCAGTCATAAATGGGACGGTAGTATCGTTCATCGGCCAAATCGGTCAGCACTTCGGCATAATCGAGGCGAATTTTCGGAGTCATTGGGCCGATGTTCTCGATGAGAGCCGGCAGATAAGGTAGGATGTCGTATCCCTTCCGTTTTTGGAATTCCTCAGGGAAGTCTGTAGCCCACGACAACATGTTGATGGGGTAGGACATCTCGTCCTGGAAGAAATAGTTCATCCCCTCGCGTTGTTGGGGAGTCATCTTCTGCTCGAAGCGGTCGAAGTATACACCCACCAGCTCTTTGCCGTATTCTGGATGCAGGATGTAGCTGTCCGTAGTGTTGACAATAAAGAGTCGTCCGTCCTGCAGGGGAGTCCAGCTCAGTTTACCGCCCTGGATGTACTCGTCCAAGCTTATCGGCCCTGGCCAGCAAACCACCTTCAGCAGGTCGTCGGGCAAGGCCATCTCTACCGACTGACCCTTCTTTACATCATGTGCCGCAATTTTCAACTCGCCTCGGTAGTTCTGAAACTCGGGCCGTGCGTCAATCTCATCGGGATAATATCCGTTGCCAATCCACCCCACGGTGTAGTCGTCCAGCCCCACGGCCACTCCACGCTTGGCACACTCGCCCGAGAACCATGTCCAGATATCCCACCATTCGTCTGAGAAAACTTCAGGGGCACCAGGCTCAGTGCGTCCGAACAGGCCGTAACCTTTTTTATTAAATAGCGAATCGATGGTAGGGTGCGTGTGGATATAGCTCACTGCAAACCCGTCTGTGGCTGATTCGGACAGAATATCGAGTTGTGCAGCCAGACGTTCCTTGGTCAGTTTGTCGCCACTCCACCAATAGAAGGGTACATTGCCGTATCCTTTGGGAGGATTCTTGAATCCGGGCAGCACATCCAATTGCTTGCCTCGTTGAGCATAACCTTTCAGGTATTGGGATTGAGCCGAAGTGTGTAGCGAGAAGAGTATGGAGGTCAGTGCCAATCCCCACTTCAGCTTTGAGAGGATGGTATGTTTTATCATATAATGTAGATATTAAGATTTCTTGATGTAAAGATAGGCAGGAATATGGCATTATGCAAATTTATTTCTAAATTTGGGAAATCTTTTGTATAATCCTTACTCTAATCTTTATGAAGCAACAACGGATAGCATATATTGATATAGCAAGTGGTATCTTGATTTTATGGGTGATGGCTTTTCATGCGATGAACACCAGTAAAGTATTTGGAACTGTGGATGTAAGAGTGGCACTACCTTTTCTGACTTTCTCCATGCCTTGGTTCTATTACAAATCAGGACAATTTTTCAACGTAGATAGAGGAGCTGCGGGTATAAAGAAAGATGTTGGGAAGTTCGTTATTCCATTTCTAAAGTGGGGGATGATAGGTTATATTTTCTACTTGGTGATGCATTTTATCAGTGGAACTTTGACATGGAAACTGGCGACTCTAAATGTACTCGAAACCTTTTACATTTATGGGTACATACCTATTAATACACCTACTTGGTTTATTCTGTCTCTATTTTTGGTCCGTTTATGTGCCTATTACCTGCTTAAATGGAAAGTCTCGCCTATAGGTAGCATGATTGGAGGGGTAGTGATTGGATACGCCTTTCATTGTTTGTCATGTCCGTGGCTTCCTTTCTTGATTGCAAATGTGGCGATGGGGGTAACTTTCTTTATGATAGGCTATCGTTTCAATAAATTTGAAACCAGCAAATGGCTGATAGCCGTTTGTTTGATAGGCTATCTAGGCTTTATCTGTTTAGGCAATTCGATTGTAGGGCACCATCGCAATGTACTTCTGACCGGACATTTCTTGCTATGGCCCTTGTTTGCCTATTGTGGTATTGTAACATTTAACAACCTTTGCAGACTGATAGCGAATGTATTTTCTCGTTATATTCGTCCGATAACTTTCGTTGGAGAGAATGCAATGACCTTGCTCGTAAGTCATGCATTGGTATATATGCCGGTCGTTCATTTTTCTACCTTGACTCCTTGGACTACGGTAGGCATTATCTTTATAGGATATGTGTTCATATTGGTACTGATAAAGTTTTTAAAATTGAAAAATAAGTAAGATGAAAAAAAACAGAATGGCAATAACCATGTTGGCCTTATCGGCGTGTGTAGCAGTCGAAGCTCAGAACCCGATTGTACCGACAGGAAGTTATATGGCCGATCCCTCTGCACATCAGTGGAAGGATGGCAAGGTGTATGTATACGGTTCTCGTGATGAGAGCAAACAATATTATTGTTCCAGTCATTACGATGTGCTTGTTTCGGAAGATATGATAAACTGGAAGATGGAAAGAGATGTCTTTTCGTCAGTAAGCCCCAAGGATGAAGTTTCCTATTCTGACCGAAAACTTTATGCTCCGGATTGCATAGAGAAGGATGGGAAATATTATCTATTCTACTGCTTGGATGGGGGAGGCGAGGATGAAGGAACAGCCGTAGCCGACTCTCCTGTGGGTCCGTTTAAAGATGGTCAAATAGTGAAGGGAGCACGCCAAATTGACCCTTCCGTATTCATTGATGATGACGGACAAGCATATATGACGTGGGGGCAATTTGAGTGTAAGATGGCGAAACTGAAGCCAAACATGCGAGAGATTAACCCCGAAACTATTCGCACAGATGTGCTTACTGAGGAAGAACATTATTTTCACGAAGGAAGCCAGCTTATCAAACGGAATGGCCTCTATTATTTGATCTTTGCCGACATCAGTCGCCGGGGAAGACCTACAAGTATCGGATATGCCACAGCTACTTCTCCCTTCGGACCTTATACATACAGAGGGGTGATTGTGGATAATTATGGCTCTGACCCTCGGGTATGGAACAATCATGGGTCGTTGGCCGAAGTGAATGGACAATGGTTTGTATTCTACCATCGGCCAACGGATGAATCTGTCATGATGCGTAAGGCATGTGTTGAACCGATAACTTTCAATGCCGATGGCAGTATCAATGAGGTGGAGATGACCACACAGGGAGCAGTCGGGCCGTTGAATCCATTCAAAGAAATGGAGGCAGAGAGAGCTTGTTATTTGACTGGCCATGTTCGTGTACACAGAGATGCAGACGGCAATGAGATGCTGGATGAGATCCGAAATGAGGATACGGCAGCTTTCAAGTATTTTCAGTTTGATCGTACCCCGACATCTATGACGATTTCAGTTCGTTCCACCCAGGGGGGCACTATTCATGTGTATGCCAATAATCTATCGCGTCCTCGCCTGTGTACATTCCAGGTACCGGTATCAGATGGGAAAGAAGTGATTCGTTTAACTCAAAAGATTACGCATAAACTAGACGGCAAACATCCGATTTTCTTCCGTTTTAATGGTGAAGGGGATACGGACTTGTTTGCCATTGAATCCTTCCAATTTGAATAAAAAAGAAGAAGGTGCAAATCCATCAGGAAATGCACCTTCGTTTTTTTTGAGATAAACTCCAGATTATGCTTCAGCAGCTTCTTCTGTTGCTTCTTC
>SUXX01000033.1 GCA_015060735.1 Bacteroides sp. | reverse complement strand
TGAATCCGCATGTGTGGCGGGCGAAGACGGGGGCGGTGATGCAGGATGGCTTCATCTTCAGCGACACGATAGCGAACAACATTGCGGTAAGCACGGACACGGTGGATGTGGAACGGCTGCGGCATGCAGCGACGGTAGCGAACATCGGGGAGTTTATCGACTCGCTGCCATTGGGTTACAACACGAAGATAGGCATGGAGGGGAACGGCATCAGTCAGGGGCAACGGCAACGGTTGCTGATAGCACGGGCGGTGTACAAGAACCCGGAGTTCCTGTTCTTCGACGAGGCAACGAACGCCCTAGACGCGAACAACGAACGTGAAATCATGGAGCAACTGGAGAAATTTTACCAGGGAAAAACGGTGGTGGTTGTGGCTCACCGACTGAGTACGGTGCGGCATGCGGACAAGATTGTGGTGCTGGACAAGGGACGCATAGCGGAAGAGGGTACGCATGAGGAATTGACAGCGAAACGGGGATTGTATTACCGTCTGGTGAAGAACCAGTTGGAGCTGGGGAATTAGCCATCGCTTCGTGTCATTCTGAGTGAAACGAAGAATCTGATTGCATCAAGTGGATGTACACAGATTCTTCGCGATGCTCAGAATGACACGACAAGGAGAATGACACAAGACGGGGAATGACATTAATATGGATTATAGAAATGGAAAAGGAAATAGAACTACGGAGTGAGGAGGTACAGGAGGTGATGAACCGGGTACCACCGGCTATCTTGCGATACGGCAGTGGGGTGTTGCTGGGCATTGTACTGCTGCTCTTGGCTGGAAGTGCGTGGTTCAGCTATCCCGAAACGGTGGTAACGGAGTTTGCTTTATCGGTCGGGACGGATGGGTTGCCTCAAGGAACGGCACGGGTATCGATGCAAGACATAGGGAAAATCCGGTCGGAACAGCGTGCGGTGATTCACCTGACGGGATTTCCGGAACAGGAATATGGGTTTATGGAAGGAACGGTTACGGATGTTTCGCCTTTCCCCGATGAAAAGGGGGATTATGTGCTTTCGATTGCTCTTTCTGCCGAAACAACGGAGCGATGCAAGACGGTGCTTTCCTTAATAAAGGAAACCAAAGGTACGGCCAAGGTCATCATTCGGGAACGTACTTTGCTAGAGTGCTTCTTGAAGTCAAAATAAAAAATATAGACGTTTATATGTATCACTAGGCTAAATATTTTATTATGTTCACTAATAATAAGAGCTTATTTTTGAATGGGGAATATAATACCATAATTATAAATTGTTCTTATTTTCATAACTTTTTTGTTGGTCGTTTGTTTTTTCTTTATAATTTTGTAGCATGAAGGATTTTTAGGAACCACCAAAAATGAAAAAGACATCCATACATATTGAAGAATTAGGTCCAATAAGAAACGCTAATATTGAGTTAGCACAATTAATGTTGTTTACTGGTGCTTCTAATTTAGGCAAAAGTTACACCAATTTCTTAACTTATTATGTATTCAGTACATTTGCCAATAACAGAATCTACAAGTTTGTTTCCAATAAAATAGAAGGTAAACTTAAACAAGCTAAAGATTTTAACTTTAATATTAAAATCTCGGATTTGTGTATTTGGATGTCCAAAGATGTAAAAGATTTTTTCAAAAACTTATTAGGCTATGA
Source organism: Bacteroides sp. (assembly GCA_015060735.1). Classification (GTDB taxonomy): domain Bacteria; phylum Bacteroidota; class Bacteroidia; order Bacteroidales; family Bacteroidaceae; genus Phocaeicola. Next base: position 21,789 of record SUXX01000033.1, on the reverse strand, counting down.
CAACATACCATGTGAAGTGACATTTCTATTTGATTTGAATTTCGACATATTGAATATAGCTTATCAGCGTGAGGGCGAGACCATCAAATTCGGAGAAGAATCTGTCATATTCTCATCTATCACAATCAATGAAGAGAAGAGAATCTTTATAGGAGATTTCTCTTCAATCCCTTCCCTTATGTCTGATTTTATAGCAGAATATTTGTCTGAACAAATTTTTGAAAAACGAATTACACACTCTTTTCTTTTACCTCCGGGAAGAGCTTCTTTACTAGATAATAGCTATTCGGTGCAAAAAAGTGCCAGTCGCGTAGGTATGTACGATTTGTTTTTGCGTGATTATGATATACTAGCAAGAAAATCAATGTGGGAAGAGTCAAAACCAACAGACAAACAATTCTTTGAGTCAAGAATCCGCAAATTAATTGATGGAGAATTGCATACCAGCAAGGATGGGACTATGTTGAAACTCGCAAACGGAACATCAATTCCTTTGAGTGCAGCGGCATCATCCATTAAAGAATTAAGTCCGATTTTGTTATGGATGAAAAATAGAGAAATCGAATCAGACTCTATCTGTATAGAAGAACCTGAAGCACATGCACATCCAGAAATGCAATACAACATGACAGATTTATTAATAGCATGTCTGAATAAAGGAGCATTTATGCAGATTACAACCCATAGCGATTACTTATTGGCTCGATTAAACCAATTGATTGCATTAGGAAAACTGAAGAAAAACAAAGAAAAGGCTTTTACTGATTTCTGTAGAGAAAACATGCACTCAAAATCCATTTTCTTGGACGAAGAAAAAGTAAAGGCATATTACTTCTATTTGGATGAGACTAATCAAGTAAAAATTGAATTGCAGGATTTATCTGAAGGCATTCCTTTTGATTCATTCACTTCAATTGTCAGGAGACAAATGGACATGGATGATAAGTTAAACCTATATCAATATCAAGACGAAGATGAGTAACAATCTATACAATGATTTGATACATTTCTATCATCCAGATTTATTTGAATATAAATGTTGTGGCGGTCTTATTCCTATTCACGAATATGAAACGAATGCAACAGTAAAGATGGTAGAAATGTGTTATCATGGTAAATTGCTGAGCATAAAAAATAATCTATTAAGGGAATGTCATAACATTTACAAAGATAACCAAAACAATTTACCAGAACTTAAGCATGATTGTGATGGGATCTTTTTTCTAACAAAAGGAGAACAGAAGTATTTTGTATTAATTGAGCTTAAATCCAAATATACCAAAGATAACATAGAGAAAGCAGAAAGGCAATTGGCCGCCAGTTATATACGAGTGCTTTCTCGGATGTCATGTTTAAAAGACTTTGACATCAGTAAATATAAAGTATGCGGAATAATCGTTTCGCATTATCCTAGTACTGCCGAACTGTCAAAAGCAAATAAAAAACGTCATACAAGACAAACATTAGACAGATATGAGAGACAGATGATGGCTTTCCGAGAAAATGCTATCCCCTTCGAACTTAGCCATCTATTTGTACGCACGAATCAATTACCGATTAGGGAAGACTTGCTTTTTAATACCTTACCCATCTTTCACATCAATAGCTATGGGTCATCTGTAAAGTTTGATCTAGACACAATATTAAGTAAATTGTAATCTAACGGTCCAATATCATACGTTAATCAAACAACTCGCGTAATACATCGAGCGACTTCAAGGTCGGGAAATCGGGTAAGTGCAAGCGGTAATAGTCATTAATCACCGTCAGGCATCGATTTCGCTCCACACGGTTCATGGCAAAGAGATGCATCGTATCGTAGTTCATGCGGAGAAGCAGACGGATGCGACCGGCCTCATCGGGTTTCAAGAAAACACCCCCTTTGGGGAGCAATGAAGTGAAACAAGCATTCAACATATCAAAATAGCAACCTTCCGTATAATCTTCCACATTGGGATAAAGCCCCAGGAAACGAGAAAGACGCATCAGGAACACCAAATGGAAATTGGCAAAAGAACGATTCTCGCAAGCATCCAGCCATAAGATGGAATGGTACAGATATTCGAACAAAGGCTCATTAGGAGCTTCTTCTTTCAAGGCCCGGTAAAGGAACTCGGCTAAGAACAAGGCAATAGAGGACTTATAAGGATGGAAAGGCAACGAACGGAAAGGATAGGCCAACTTAACTTCTTTCACCCGATGCAAAGAAACATTGGGACGAAAATCGGCCTCCAACTCCACTAAAGCCAACGGCTGAAAGAGAGCCGAACGCATGCCCGACTTCCGCGAGCGAGATACATTTACCAAAAACGAAATTCTCCCTCCTTCCTTCGTATAAACGTCTACCACATTCGAAGTATCAGTATACTTCAACACATGCAGCACTATGCCTGTAACCTTCTGAAACATCGCTATACACCTCTTTTCTATCCTGCAAAAATAAGGAAATCCCCTTAATTTGCACGAATTTTAATATTTTTTCTTCAGAATGTTTTGCCAATTCAAAAAAACATTCTACTTTTGCAATCGCTTTCGGAAAGGAAGCCGATTCTTTAACCAAAACGGTGTGGTAGTTCAGCTGGTTAGAATACCTGCCTGTCACGCAGGGGGTCGCGGGTTCGAGTCCCGTCCATACCGCCAAAGATGCTGCCAAGGCACATCAATAAAGAAGGATGGTCCGTTCGTATATCGGTTAGTACTCAAGATTTTCATTCTTGCAAGGGGGGTTCGATTCCCCCACGGACTACTAATAAGAAAAAGAATAAAGAACAATTTAAAGATTAGTCGAGATGGCAAATCACAAATCATCAATTAAGAGAATCAGACAAGAAGAAAAGAGAAGACTTCACAACAGATATTACGCTAAGACTATGCGTAATGCCGTAAAGAAGCTCCGTAACACTCATGACAAGGCAGAAGCTGCTGCTATGTTCCCTGGCGTTCAGAAGATGTTGGACAAGTTGGCAAAGCGTAACATCATCCATAAGAACAAGGCTTCTAACTTGAAGTCTAAGTTGGCTGCTCACATTAGCAAGCTCGCTTAATCATCGTCATTGAGCAAAAGATAAACGAGGCTGAATTCGAAAGGATTCAGCCTTTTGTCGTTATGACATCCCAAAGGAGCAGCCTTATTTTTTTATGTTTTTTACCACTAAAAGGTCGTTCCTTTCGTATATTTTTTGTATCTTTGAACACTAAATCAATCTATTGAACAAAGATGACTCAAGAAGAAAAGATTAACGGCGAAAATTCTTATTCCGCCAGTAATATTCAGGTATTAGAAGGACTGGAAGCGGTACGTAAACGCCCGGCGATGTACATTGGTGACATCAGCGAGAAGGGTTTGCACCATTTGGTATATGAAGTGGTGGACAACTCCATCGACGAAGCTTTGGCAGGCTACTGCGACCACATCGAAGTATTCATCAACGAAGACAATTCAATCAGCGTACAAGATAACGGACGTGGTATCCCCGTGGATTTCCACGAAAAGGAACAAAAATCTGCCTTGGAAGTGGTTATGACCGTGCTCCATGCCGGTGGTAAGTTCGACAAAGGCTCATACAAAGTATCAGGTGGTCTGCACGGGGTAGGTGTATCGTGTGTAAATGCACTTTCCACTCACATGACAACCAACGTCTATCGAAACGGTAAAGTCTACCAGCAAGAATATTCTTGCGGAAAGCCACTCTATCCCGTTAAGGAAGTAGGCGAAAGCGACCGTACCGGTACAAGACAGACTTTTTGGCCCGATGCCAGCATCTTTACAACAACCACTTATAAGTACGAAACCTTGCAGAACCGTCTACGTGAACTGGCCTACCTCAACAAGGGTATCACCATCACGCTGACCGACCTTCGTGACAAGGACGAAGAAGGTAATGCCCGTACCGAAACTTTCCACTCGGAAGAAGGTGTTAAGGAATTCGTGCGTTTCCTTAACAATCAGAACAGCAATACACCGCTTATCGATGACGTGATTTACCTAAACACCGAAAAGCAGGGTGTACCCATTGAAATTGCTATCATGTACAATACCGGTTATCGCGAAAACCTCTACTCGTATGTAAACAACATCAACACCATCGAAGGAGGTACACACGTGGTAGGTTTCCGTACCGCTTTGACTCGTGTATTGAAGAAATATGCTGAAGAGAACAACGCTAAGGCCATCGAAAAAGCCAAGATTGAAATTCAGGGTGAAGACTTCCGCGAAGGGTTGGTAACCGTCATCTCGGTGAAAGTAGCTGAACCTCAATTCGAAGGACAGACCAAGACAAAGTTAGGCAATAGCGAAATCAGTGGGGCCGTGAATCAGGCAGTGGGTGAAGCATTGAACAACTACTTGGAAGAACATCCGAAAGAAGCGAAACAGATAGTAGATAAGGTCATCTTGGCTGCAACAGCCCGTATCGCTGCCCGCAAGGCACGCGAAACCGTACAACGCAAGAGTCCGATGGGTGGTGGCGGCATGCCGGGTAAACTGGCCGACTGCTCCAGCCGTGTACCGGAAGAATGCGAATTGTTCCTCGTCGAAGGGGACTCGGCAGGTGGTTCGGCCAAGCAAGGACGTAGCCGTGCAACTCAGGCCATCCTTCCGCTGAGAGGTAAGATTCTGAATGTGGAAAAAGCCATGTGGCACAAGGCGTTCGAGAGCGATGAAGTGAACAATATCATTACCGCCCTCGGGGTACGTTTCGGGGTAGACGGAGACGATGATAGCAAAAAAGCAAACATCGACAAATTGCGTTACCACAAGGTGATTATCATGACCGATGCCGATGTCGATGGTGCACACATCGACACCCTTATCATGACACTCTTCTATCGCTATATGCCGGAAATCATCGAGGCCGGTCACTTATATATCGCCAATCCACCACTTTACAAGTGTTCGAAAGGCAAGGTGAGCGAATATTGTTACAACGAAGATGAACGATTAGCATTCATCGAAAAGTATGCCGATGGAAATGAAGGCGGCATCCACACTCAGCGATACAAAGGTTTGGGTGAAATGAACCCAGAACAACTTTGGGAAACCACCATGAACCCGGAAACCCGTATCCTGAAGCAAGTAACCATAGAAAACGCCGCGAACGTAGACTACATCTTCTCCATGCTGATGGGTGACGACGTAGCTCCACGCCGCGAATTCATAGAGAAAAACGCAACGTATGCAAATATCGATGCGTAATTTGTTTCATACTAACTTTTTAAATCCATCCTCACATCTTACACTAGAGGTAGTCCCGGGTCATTAGCCTGGGACTTTTTTTATTTCTATCCAACCGCTATTCCCGCTATTATCCCCCGATGAAATGGAGAGAAATACAGCCTCTCTACCTATTATTTATTAATAAATGAACAATATTCCCTAAAAAATTGGTACTAAAAGATGAATTTCAGTAAGAAAATCATATATTTGGAACTAATTGTACAATCATAATACCAAAACACTATGAAATTAACATTTCACATAGAGTACCGCACAGCATGGGGCGAATCCATTGGCGTCATGCTGGAAGGGAAAGAGAACACTCCCATCATGCTGAACACCCACGACGGCATCATCTGGGAAGGAAGTACAGAAACCAGTGATGCTGCAGCAGGCGTTCCACTGACTTACCGCTACGGTGTATTTTGTGACGGCCAGTGCTGCCGCCGCGAAAGCGGTACCATGGCACACATCTTCTGCCCGAGCAAGAAACGCAATTGCCACTACATTCTGAACGATGCTTGGAAAGACCTTCCGGGAGCATCCTATCTATACAGCTCTGCTTTCAGTGGAAATGCCGTAGAAAGAAAGACTCCCAAGGCTCAGGTATCGGGTAATGGCGACATCATCTTCCGTGCCATCTGTCCTTGCCTGCACCACCGCAAGCAAGTGTTGGGTATCTGCGGTAACCACAGCAAACTGGGCAACTGGGAGGCCAGCAAGGCCGTCATCATGGAAGAAATCCAGAACAACGAATGGATAGCTACCATTCCGGCCATCGACATCCAGTTCCCACTCGAATACAAGTTCGTGGCACTCAATGCCGACACAGCCCAAGTGGAAGAATGGGAAAATGGTGCCAACCGTCAGCTTTACCTAAGTAACCTGCACAAGGGAGAAATCTTCCTGACTACCGAAATAGAAGTGATGTTCGGCTCCATGTCACGCAAGATTGCCGGTACTGCTATCCCGGTATTCTCGCTCCGCAGCGAAGGAAGCTACGGTGTAGGCGACTTCGGCGACTTGAAGAAGCTGATTGACTGGGCAGAACAGACTCACCAACAGGCGGTTCAGATTCTCCCCATCAACGATACCACCATCACCAACACCTGGATGGACTCTTATCCTTACAACAGCATCTCCATCTACGCTTTCCACCCGATGTACATCGACCTTCGCCAACTGGGCAAGATGAAGGACAAGGAAGCTGCGGCTGCTTTCGAGCAGAAACGTTTGGAACTGAATGCCTTGCCACAGATTGACTACGAGGCTGTGAACAATGCCAAGCGTGAATACATCCGCCTGATGTACTTGCAAACCGGCAAGCGACTGCTGGCATCGGCCGACTTCAAGAAGTTCTTCCAGGAAAACGAGCACTGGTTGTTGCCTTATGCAGCCTTCTCACATTTGAGAGACTTGTACGGCACACCCGACTTCAGCCAATGGCCCGAACATCAAACATACGACGCCAAGGCCATCGCCGCCATGTGTGCTCCCGAAAGCGAATGCTATGAACACATTGCTTACTATTATTACATCCAATACAACCTGCACATCCAGTTGCTGGATGCCGGAAACTATGCCCGTCAGAAAGGCATCATCTTCAAGGGCGACATTCCTATCGGCATCAGCCGCAACAGCGTAGAAGCCTGGATTGAACCTTATTACTTCAACATGAACGGACAAGCCGGTGCACCACCCGATGCATTCTCGGTAAACGGACAGAACTGGGGCTTCCCTACCTACAACTGGGATGTCATGGAACAAGACAATTACCTGTGGTGGCAGAAACGTTTCCGCAAGATGGCCGAATACTTCACTGCTTACCGCATCGACCACATTCTGGGTTTCTTCCGCATTTGGGAAATCCCGGCACACTCGGTACATGGTTTGCTCGGTCAGTTCGTGCCTGCCCTCCCGATGGGTGTCGAAGAAATCGAAAGCTTCGGTTTGGGCTTCCAGAAGGATTTCATGACCCGTCCGTTCATCAACGACGATATCCTGAACCGCTTGTTCGGCGAAAAGGCTACATTCGTCCAGGAAACTTTCTTGCAGAACAGCCACGATGACATCTGGGAAATGCGTCCGGAATTTGATACCCAACGCAAGGTAGAAGCTTGGTTTGCCGGAAAGAAGGACGAAGAAAGTGTCCTCCTCCGCGAAGGCTTGTACACCTTGATCAGCAACGTATTGTTTGTGCCCGACCGCAAGAACCCTTCCACTTACCATCCGCGTATCACCGTTCAGAACGACTTCATCTTCGAACGCCTGAACGATCAGGAAAAGGCAGCGTTCAACAACCTGTACAACCATTACTACTACCAGCGTCACAACCAGTTCTGGTACGGCGAAGCCATGAAGAAATTGCCGATGCTTACCCAATGTACTTCCATGCTGGTTTGCGGTGAAGACTTGGGTATGGTGCCCGACTGTGTGCCTTGGGTGATGGAACAGCTACAGATTCTGAGCCTCGAAATCCAACGCATGCCGAAGAATCCGGCACACGAGTTCGGTCATCTGGAAGAATATCCGCTCCGCTCGGTATGTACCATCTCGACTCACGACATGGCTACCCTCCGCGGCTGGTGGGAAGAAGATCCTGAACTCACAGCCAACTACTACAACAAGGTGTTGAACCAATGGGGAGAAGTGCCTGCCGCTGCACCGGGATGGATTTGCGAAGACATCATCCGCCAGCACCTGCAATGCCCGTCGTTGCTCTGCATCCTTTCGTTCCAGGACTGGTTGTCCATGGACGAAGAGCTCCGCTATCCGGATGTAGACGCCGAACGCATCAACGTGCCGGCCAACCCACGCCACTACTGGCGTTACCGCATGCACCTCACTTTGGAAGCTTTGATGAAGAAGAAGGCCTTCAACAAGAAGCTGACTGAAATGATTGACGAAACAGGAAGATACTAATATCCAGTGTCATCCAGAGCGAAGCGAAGGATCTCGAGTACATCAAGTGAGTGTTACCGGGATTCTTCCTCCCTTCGGTCGTCTGAATAACAAATCGTGTCAAGAAGTATATCACTCCCTAAAACCAAAAAACCAAAATAAATACCATGAGAAAAATACCCGACCTAAGCTTTTGGAAACTGTGGAACATCAGTTTCGGATTCTTTGGCGTACAGATTGCCTACGCCCTGCAGAGTGCCAACATCAGCCGTATCTTCTCCACCCTTGGAGCAGACCCGCACGACTTGAGTTACTTCTGGATTTTGCCTCCGTTGGCAGGAATCATCGTACAACCCATCATCGGTGCACTTAGCGACCGTACTTGGACCCGTTTCGGACGCCGCATCCCTTACTTGTTTGTGGGTGCCCTGGCTGCCGTAGCCGTGATGTGCCTGTTGCCCAATGCCGGCAGTTTCGGCATGACCGTAGGTGCTGCCATGATTTTCGGCTTGATTTCATTGATGTTCCTCGATACGTCCATCAACATGGCCATGCAGCCGTTCAAGATGATGGTGGGCGACATGGTGAACGAAAAGCAAAAGGGCTTGGCCTATTCCATCCAGAGTTTTCTGTGCAACGCAGGAAGCTTGGCCGGCTACTTGTTCCCGTTCATCTTTGCAGCCATCGGCATCAGCAACATTGCTCCGAAGGGAGTGGTCCCCGACTCGGTGATTTATTCGTTCTACATCGGTGCCCTCATCCTGATTCTGTGTGTCATCTATACCTCTGCCAAGGTGAAGGAATATCCGCCCGAACTGTATGCTGAATACCACGGCATCAACAAGGACGACAAGAAGGAAGAAAAAACGAACATGCTGCAATTGCTCATCAAGGCTCCGAAGGCCTTCTGGACCGTAGGTTTGGTACAGTTCTTCTGCTGGGCTGCCTTCATGTTCATGTGGACTTACACCAACGGTACGATTGCCGCCAACACCTTTGATGCTCCTTCCATCGTCACTGCAGCCGGTGCAACCGTCATCGATACAGCCTCGGTACAATATCAGACTGCTGGCGACTGGGTAGGCATCCTGTTTGCCGTACAAGCCGTAGGTTCGGTTATCTGGGCAACCATCATCCCGCAGTTCAAGAGCCGCAAGGTGGCTTACGTAGTGAGCTTGTTGTTGGGAGCCATCGGTTTCATCTCCATCCTGTTCATTCACGACCAGTATATGCTGTTCGGTTCGTTCTTGCTCATCGGTTGTGCTTGGGCAGCCATGTTGGCTCTTCCGTTTACCATCCTGACCAATGCCCTTACCGGCGGTCACATGGGTACCTACCTTGGTTTGTTTAACGGAACCATCTGCATTCCTCAGATTGTAGCAGCCTCGTTGGGCGGAATCATCCTGAAGGCGTTCACCACCGAAGGCAGCATTCCTCCCGAAGTGAACATGTTGGTTTTGGCCGGTATCTTCTTGATTATCGGTGCTTGCTGTGTAGGTATTGTGAAGGAAAAGAATTAAAAGCACTTATATTTTCATTCAAAAATATAAACGTCTGGCCTTTTCTGATAGAAAGTCCTAACTTTGTATTTAAAAATCAACCTGTATATTATATGAAAAAAGTTCTCGTTCTTATGTCACTTTTCGCTTTTCTCGGCCTTCATCAGTCCAGTGCGGCTGTAGTCAAGAAGATTACTCCTACATTCTGGTGGGCTGGCATGCATAATCCTGAACTGCAGATTATGCTTTATGGCGATAACATCGGTTCGTGCGACGTGTCGCTCTCTTCGCCGGACGTTGCCTTACGCGATGTAGTCAAGCAAGAAAACCCTAACTACCTGTTGCTGTATGTCGACTTGTCGGAAGCAACTCCGCAGACCTTCAACATCATCCTGAAGCAGGGCCGGAAAGAAACCGTCGTGCCTTACGAGCTCAAGCAACGCCGTCCACACTCTTCGGAAGTGAAGGGCTTCGATGCCAGCGATGTGCTGTACCTCATCATGCCCGACCGCTTTGCCAACGGCAATCCGGCCAACGACATCGTACCGGGAATGAAGGAAAACAAGGTGAACCGCAACGAACAGTACGGCCGTCATGGAGGTGACCTCAAGGGGATTGAAAACCATCTGGACTATCTGGAAGACTTGGGCGTAACGGCCATCTGGCTGAACCCGATTCAGGAAAACGACATGCCGGGCGGATCGTACCATGGCTATGCCATCACCGACTATTTCCAGGTGGACCGTCGCTACGGTAGCAACGAAGAGTTCCGCCAACTGGTGGAAAAGGCTCAGGCCAAGGGCATGAAGGTGGTAATGGACATGATTTTCAACCACTGCGGAAGCCACAACTTCATCTTCAGCGACAAGCCATCGACCGACTGGTTCAATTTCAAGTCGAACTATGTGGGCACTTCGTACAAGACCGCCAGCGTGCAGGATGTGCATGCCTCGGAATACGAATATAAGATTGCAGTGGATGGATGGTTCACCCGTCAGATGCCCGACTTGAACCAGCGTAACCGCCACGTGGCACAGTTCCTTATCCAGAGCAGCATCTGGTGGATTGAATATGCCAGCATCAACGGTATCCGTCAGGACACTCACCCGTATGCCGACTTCGACTTCATGGCCCGTTGGTGCAAGGCTGTCAACGACGAATACCCCGACTTCAACATCGTGGGCGAGACTTGGCTCAACAGCAACGTGCTGGTTTCGTTCTGGCAGAAGGACAGCAAGCTGGCTGCTCCACGCAACTCCAACCTCCGCACCGTGATGGACTTCCCGTTGATGGACCAGATGAACAAGGCATTCGACGAAGAAACGACCGACTGGGCTGGAGGTCTCTACCGCCTGTACGACTACCTCACTCAGGACCTGGTGTATGCCGACCCAATGAATCTGCTCACCTTCCTGGACAACCACGATACCTCTCGTTTCAGCACTGACGACAAGAAGGCGGCCAACCTGACTCGCTTCAAGCAAGCCATCACCTTCTTGCTCACCACCCGCGGCATTCCGCAGATTTACTACGGCACCGAAATCCTGATGACCGGCGAAAAGTCGGAAGGCGACGGTATGCTCCGTAAGGACTTCCCCGGTGGTTGGGAAGGCGATGCCCGCAACTGCTTCAACGCGTCGGGACGCACCGCACAGGAAGAAGCTGCACACGCTTTCATCAAGAAGATGCTGAACTGGCGTAAGGGCAACGAAGTGATTGGCAAGGGTACACTGAAGCACTTCTCCATCAACCAGGGTGTGTATGTGTACGAACGGAAATACAACGGCAAGTCGGTTGTGGTAATCATGAACGGTAACGACCGCGAAGCGAAGATCTCGCTCACTCCGTATGCCGAAGTGCTTCCGAAGCCACAAGCCAAGGACTTCCTGTCGGGCAAGACCATCACGCTGGGCAAGGAACTGACATTGGGTAACCGCGAAATACTGGTACTCGAATTTTAAAACGAACAATTACTAAACTAGACTTAACACATGAACTTCAGAAAACTTTTCAACATGCTTGTCTTGAGCATGGGCATCGTTCTGTGCCATGCTCAGGAACGGCTGTCCTCACCGGACGGCAACCTGACCCTGAACTTCAGCCTCGACGCACAGGGTACACCCATCTACGAACTTACCTACAAAGGGAAAACGGTCATCCGCCCCAGCAAACTGGGACTGGAGCTGAAACGCGAAGACGCCCACAAGCAGACCGACTTTGAATGGACCGCCCAGAAGGACACTACGGCTCTGGACGCCCAGACCAACCTGTACAGCGGATTCCGATTGGAGAAGGCCGAAACCTCCAGCTTCGACGAGACCTGGCAACCCGTATGGGGCGAGGAAAAGGAAATCCGCAACCGGTACAACCAGCTGCTCGTCACCCTCGACCAGCCGATGAACAAACGCTACATCCAGATAGAGTTCCGCCTGTTCGACGACGGACTTGGGTTCCGCTACAACTTCCCCCAACAGCCCAACCTGAACTATTTCGTCATCCGGGAGGAGCATAGCCAGTTTGCCATGACGGGCAATCACAAAGCCTTCTGGATACCGGGCGACTACGACACGCAGGAGTACGACTACACCACCTCCCGCCTGTCCGAAATCCGTAGTCTGATGCCGAAAGCCATCACCCCGAACTCCTCGCAGACACCCTTCTCGCCCACCGGCGTACAAACGGCCCTGATGATGAAGACCGACGACGGACTTTACATCAACCTGCACGAAGCGGCGTTGGTGGACTATCCGTGCATGCACCTCAACCTGGACGACCGCAACCTGGTGTTCGAAAGCTGGCTCACCCCCGACGCACAAGGCAACAAGGGATACATGCAGACACCTTGCCACACCCCGTGGCGAACCGTCATCGTGAGCGACGACGCCCGCAACATCCTGGCCTCTCGCCTCACCCTCAACCTGAACGAGCCGTGCAAGCTGGAAGACACCTCGTGGATCAAGCCGGTGAAGTACATCGGCATCTGGTGGGACATGATTACCGGAAAGGGTTCGTGGGCCTATACCGACGAGCTGAACAGTGTCAAGCTGGGCGAAACGGACTACACCCAGACCACCCCCAACGGGAAACACTCGGCCAACACGGAGAATGTGAAACGATACATCGACTTTGCTGCCGAGCATGGATTCGACCAGGTGCTCGTGGAAGGATGGAACGAGGGCTGGGAAGACTGGTTCGGCAAGAGCAAGGAGGATGTGTTCGACTTCGTCACTCCCTACCCTGACTTCGATGTGCAGGAGCTGAAGGAATATGCTGCCCAGAAGGGCGTCAAGCTGATGATGCACCACGAAACCTCGTCGTCCGTACGCAACTACGAACGCCACCTTGACCAAGCTTACCGGTTCATGAATGAACATGGCTACAACGCCGTGAAAAGCGGTTATGTGGGCGACATCATCCCCCGGGGCGAGCACCACTACGGCCAGTGGATGAACAACCACTACCTGCATGCCGTGAAGAAAGCTGCCGATCACCAAATCATGGTCAATGCCCACGAGGCTGTCCGCCCCACCGGCCTTTGCCGCACGTATCCCAACCTCATCGGCAACGAGTCGGCCCGCGGCACCGAGTACGAGGCCTTCGGAGGCAATAACGTGGACCACACCACCATCCTGCCCTTCACCCGCCTCATCGGAGGCCCGATGGACTATACGCCGGGCATCTTCGAGACCGACTGCAGCCGGATGAATCCGGAAAACCTGTCACGCGTACGCTCCACGCTAGCCCGACAGCTGGCACTCTACGTTACCATGTACAGCCCCTTGCAGATGGCTGCCGACATTCCCGAGAACTACGAACGCTTCATGGATGCTTTCCAGTTCATCAAGGACGTGCCCGTGGAATGGGACGAAACCCGCTACCTGGAGGCCGAACCGGGCGATTACATCACGATAGCCCGACGGGAAAAGGGTACGGACAATTGGTTTGTGGGTTGCACGGCCGACGAGAACGGGCACGACACTCGCCTGTCGCTCGACTTCCTGACACCGGGCAAGACCTACGTGGCCACCGTCTACGCCGATGCGGCCGATGCCAGCTGGGACAAGAATCCGCAGGCCTACACCATCAGCCGGGGATTGGTGAACAGCCACACCACCCTGGACTTGCACGCAGCCAGCGGTGGCGGATTTGCCATCAGCCTCCGCGAAGTGAAACGTCCTGCCGAAGTACAGGGAATAGAGAAATGGTAATACTTTTATATAAAAACGGCCGACTTTTAAAGAGTCGGCCGTTTTTATATAATACCTTTGCAGCTTAATATCCTACATTCTGAATCAAATTGACATTTACACTCATGTCAGTAGAAGGAATCGGAAATACATTGTATCGAGTATCAACACCAATTCCGCTCAGAACTCCACCCTTGAATGTCCACAAATAATCAGAAGAAGTAAACAAGCCAAAACGAATCAAGTCTGTACGACGGACTCCTTCCCAATACAATTCTCGTCCACGTTCATCCAAGATGTTTCTATAGTTGTTTTCATATAACCATGCTTCCGTAATTTGATGCGAATCATCACCATATGCCCGTTTACGGAGAGCATTAATGCAATCCACAGCCGTTTTTAAGTTTCCACCTTGTCCGCCGCGAGCCACGGCTTCCGCATACATCAAATAGACATCGCCCAAGCGAAACATCGGAAAGTCGGTATCCGGAAATGTTGTGTTACTTCCCGGTTGCCCATCACTTCGCATGTTCGTGTATTTATATACAGCCCAACCTTCGGTAGTAAAGGTCCCGGTCACTGAGGTCGTGATGCCAATACTACGGTTCTTGTCAAAGAAAATACCACGTCTATCCAATATTCGATTAGCTTGCGGAGAATCATTATTAATAAAGTCAAACAAGCGAACTAATTCTGGTGTACCCCGATATCCATCCCAACCTCCACTAATACCAGCCGGCACTTCTGCAAATTCTCCGCTTCCCCGAGAACCCAATATCACAGCTGCCATACCATACGACTGGGTTACTTCTCCATCAAAACAAATCGGAAAAATAATTTCCCGACGAGCACGAGTATTCTGTCCATTATCTGCCATGAAAAGTTCTGCATAATCTTCAGCCAACTGATAACTTCCAGTCATGATACGATTACAGGCTTCAATGCAATCTGAATATCGTTCAACACCCGTATAAACCTGTGCATTCAAGTACATACGAGCCAATAAAGCATCTATGGCAGCCTGATTAGCACGGCCATATTCTCCTTGCCCGCCCGCGGGTAAGGATGTGCGAATTTCCTGTAATTCACCTTCCAACCAAGCAAACAAATCAGCACGTGACAACTGTCCCGGATTAATGGAATAGTTGTCTTCTGTAATAAAAGGCGGAATGCCAAACATATCCATCAGCGTATAATAGGCCAATGCCCGACAGAAACGAGCTTCAGCTGCAGAACCGTTTTTATCGACTTCTTTAGGAGCATGAGGAATATTCCGTAGATATTCGTTAACCAATGCTACAATGTACATACACCGTTGGTATACTCCTTCCACCGGCTCATTTTTAGTCGTTCCCCAAGTAATGCCATTTACATCTAGACACCAAGGGTCACTCCACGAATTTTTCATCTCATCAGTACACTGTTCTTGTAAGGTAAACCAGCTACGAAACAAGACTGTATTACCTGCATCAAGATCAGAAATATCCGAGCTTCCCGCCCCATCCTGTCCGGATAAGGCCCACACCGAATAGATTTTGAACAATGCCTTTTCATAACCGGTCACATCGCTATACACCGTACTAGCAGTAGATACAGTCGTATCCAGCGGCTCAACATTCAAATCATTGGTACAGGATGACAGGATGATTATTGCCACCGCAGTTAAATATATATTTTTCTTCATTTGTAGTCTATTTTAGTAAGATATTCATTTAAAAATTCAGGCTTAGTCCCACGGTAAATGTCCTTGGTCTTGGCCAGATATTTGAATCAATGGCTGCACACTCCGGATCAAGTCCTGAATAATTCGTAATAGTGAATACATTCTGTAACGTAGCACTTATTCGTCCTGTTATTTTCTCTGTCAAAAACTTTTGGAACGAATAACCGATTGTTATATTATCCATCTTCAAGAATGACGCATTTTCCAAATAAAGGTCACTCGTCTTTTGATAATTTTCAGATATCTGAGTAAAGCCATATTTTCCGACTTCTTGATAGTAATTATTAATAAAACCTTGATTATTAAAATTATACAAAGTCGTATGATCTGCTTCAAATCCATTGAAAACATAATTCCCAAAGTTGGCTCGCAAATGGAATCCTATATCCCAATTCTTATATTTAAACTGTGAACTCAACCCCATAAAGACTTTAGGCATCGGACTCTTTCCTGTAAAATATTGGTCGGCTTGAGTTATTTCTCCATCTCCATTGCGGTCAACTACCTGATTTTGAATAGGATTCCCTTGTTCATCATACACTTGCTGATACAAATAAAAAGTCGATGGAGCATAGCCTACCTGATGGTATTGTATGGTCGTTCCTGTAGCAAACGGAGCATTCCCCGCAGCTATCCCCGGATAATTAGGATTATAAGTTGCAGTCAGTTTAGTTATCCGACTCTTATTCCAAGTCACATTATATCCTAATTCCCAACTAAAATCTTTTAATTGTATCGCTACCGCGTTGATGTTAAACTCTATCCCTTGATTCTTCATGGTTCCCACATTAGCCATCACGATGTTAGTAAAGTTTGTGCCTGCTGGAGCACTAATGCTGTTCAGCAAATCTTTTGTTCGTTTTTCGTAATATTCAAGTGAACCTGAAATACGGTTGTTTAGTAAACCGAAATCCAAACCCAGGTTATAGGTCGTTGTTTCTTCCCATTTCAAGTCCGGGCTATAACCATTCGGCTTCAACAGATAAGAATTCAAATATTGACTGGTAGGGTCAGTTCCTAAGGAATAAGTAGGAATATACAAATAATCACCTATCTCCTGTTGACCTGTTACTCCATAACCCAATCGAAGCTTTAAACTAGAAAAGAGATTTCTGGCATTTTCCATCCAAGGTTCATTCAGTAATGTCCAAGCAAAAGCCACCGAGGGGAACATGCCCCATCGATTATTACTACTAAAGCGGGAAGAACCATCTCTACGCAACGTAGCAGTCAACAAATAACGATCCATGAAATGATAGTTTAGCCTTCCGAAGAAAGAAACCAAATAATTTTCTCTCGGTATTCGGTGATGACCATCTTTTATGAAACGACCTTCGTGGGTATCATACGTCCACCCCTCTTTCGTTCCCGGCTCAACCGGATTGGATTTATTGATATCATAATCGGAATAGTAAAAATGTTGCCAGGAATAGCCAACCATAGCATCAATATGACTATGAATAGAAGCAAATTCTTTATTGAAGTTCAAGTAAAAATCTAATAATAGATTACGACGCAGATTATTCCAGACAGCCCCTTCACCCTGATAGTTAAAATTACCACTCAGCACAGCCTGAGGAGAATAAGGGGCATTAAAACGGCTTCCCGTACTCTTAGCTACATCGTAGCCCAAGTTCAAGTTGGCACGCAATGCTTCCAACCCATGAATTTTATAATCCATTTGAAGGTTTCCTAAACTCCGAACTGTTTTCCCGTGATTGTCGTACTGTTCCAAAATGGCTAACGGATTAATACTAGCTAACGTATTCGGATAATATTTGGTTTCCTCTCCTTCCACTGCTATGGTTTCCCATGTCCAATAACCGTTATAACGCCCATTATCATTATAAACAGGTTTGGTTGGATCGAAGAAAGCAGCGGCTCCCACTGCACCACTATCAGCAAAACGA
Organism: Bacteroides sp.; assembly: GCA_015060735.1. Lineage (GTDB taxonomy): Bacteria > Bacteroidota > Bacteroidia > Bacteroidales > Bacteroidaceae > Phocaeicola. The sequence continues at coordinate 4,354 of SUXX01000033.1, read as the reverse complement.
GTTTTGTTCAATGTTCCTTTCACATTGACATCTACTGACAAATGATCTTCCAGAAACTTCGGGTTAAAATTAACAGAAATTGTCGTACGATTGTATTTAGAGGTAAGTAATGTACCCCGTTCGGTATTATATCCCATAGAGGCTCTGAACGGCAAAAAACCAACCTTACCAGCCACACTCACATTCTGGTCGGTAGCCATTCCTGTGCGAAAGATTTCATCCTGCCAATCAGTAGATTGTCGAGGATACATTCCCAGCATTTCTTGTGCTGCATTACCCAACGTTGTCCCCAAAGGATATTGCCGAGCTATTGTTTCTCGAAATTCATCGGCATGCATCACTTTCACCCGTTTATAAGGGTCTTTTACGGTAAATGTACCGGCATAATGTACCTTTATTCTATCTTGTAAACCCTTTTTCGTTGTAATAATAATTACTCCGTTGGAAGCACGAGAACCATAAATAGCTGTTGCTGAAGCATCTTTTAATACGGTAAATGTCTCAATATCATTGGGATTAATAGTAGCCAACGCATTAGGCGTACCCGGAGCTGCATCATTTGCAACAGGAACTCCATCAATCACAATCAACGGGTCATTACTAGCATTCAATGAGGCTCCACCACGGATACGCATACTGCTACCTGCCCCTGGTTGTCCATCACCTGTCGACACATGCAAACCAGGCACCTTGCCCAATATCAGTTCTTGTGGAGAAGTTACAGCTCCTTTATTCATGTCCTCAGCTTTGATGGCTACAACAGAGCCACTCAAGTCGTTCTTCTTAACTGAGCCATAACCAATTACAACCACCTCGTCCAACAGTTCCGAGTCCTCCTTCAAGACGATATTCATCACTGGCTGGGCTGGCAATTCCTGTGTTTGATAACCTACGAAGGATACCACAATCGTTACTTCAGGGTCCGCACTTAACTGAAAGTTTCCATCCAAATCTGTGATGCTTCCGTTGGTCGTTCCTTTGACAATAACATTGGCCCCGATAATGGGTTCACCAGAGGTATCCTTCACTGACCCGTTAATTGAGATTTGTTGGGCAAAGATCTCCACTTCTCCCCAGCATCCCAACCAAAGAATCATGAAAGCTTTCCATAGATAGTCTCTTTTCATATCTCCAAGTTTTAAATAAATACTCCTTGGAGAACAAATCCTCAGAAACCTTGTTTAAAGTCTTTCAGTTAATAGTTGATAATTGCTTTTACGCTAAAAAACCGGAATCGTATAGACCAATCCAACTGAAATTCGTTGAGTATCAGGGGAAACTGCTCCTAAAGCACGAGCACGTTCTGTCAGTTTATGTCCTTTATGCAACAAATGGCCGAATATTTTCAACTCACTATTCCGCATCGGGAAGAATTCCACACATCCCTGCAAATTCCAAGTCGTCCGATACAATCCTTTTTCAAACCAACCGTTTGTCTCATATACACCTGCAGTTTCGTAAGCTCCCTTTACATACACATTCCAATTGGGATGAATCCGATAATCAAAATCGGCTATAATAGACAGATACTCCGTATTCATCGCTGTTACAGGAGCCTCCACCAAAAAACCTTGCATATCGCTAATGATGCAATGACTATCTAATCCCTGTCGGGAATACATAACATCCACATAAGCTATGACAGGACCTTTCTCGTAAGTATTACCTGCCGTCAAATAAAGAATGTTCTTCCCTTTTGCCTGCTGACCCCAAGAAGCAGCATAACGAAGTTGCACGGCCTTATCGGCAAACAACCCGTTCCAATTAAAAGTTGTCATTACTGGCACCTTAGCTTTAGCTATTCCTTCCGGACGGCCATACACATACATATCCTGATCTTCTCCACTTCGACTGTTGGTGACTTGAAGCACTAACTCTTGTGTCGGTGAAAAATTATAAGCAGCCGAAATTCCGGCTTGATAGGCTGCCACATAATCATTGAATTCACTGAATTCCCTTACCTTATTAGCATTCAAGTAATATTCGTAGCCACCTAAAGAAACAAATTGTTTTCCTACGGTTAAATTGAACTTTGCAGATGGTTTCCAATTAACATAAGCATATTCGATAGATGAAGACAGATTGTCCAATGCATGAGGATTGCTATATTTATTAAACGACTGGCGAAAGTGCCAAGAGAATTCCTTACTGAATGAACCGAGAATTTCCATTCGTACACGATTGATTTTGAAAGCCGCTTCATCAAAACTCCCTTCCGTAAAATAGGCAGCTGCCGAGGTATAAAATTCCAAATTCATATGGGCAGACAAATGGGAGTTAGCCGATGGAAACAAACGATTAAACAAACTTTCAACAGAATCATTCGGAGTAACCAATGCTTCCTCTTGAGCCCTAACGGGTAAAGAAAAAAGTATTCCCAATAAAGTTATAGTAATCAGCTTTTTCATCATTCCACTATATTAGTCCTCTATTTTTCAATTCTTCGGCAGCAATTTCCAACTCAGCATACCATTCTTCACCGAACTTACGGATTAGAGGTTCCTTCAAGAACTTATACACCGGCATGTTTTCTTTCTTTCCCAACAGCACAGCAGCCTTACACACATCCCAACGATGATAGTTTACCGCCTTATAAGGACCATAGTCTCCCACACGAATAGGATAAAGAGCACACGAAACTGGTTTGCAGAAGTCTACTTTCCCTGCTCGATAAGCTTTTTCAATCGCACAATAGCAACTGCCCTTTTCATCGTAGCAAGTGAAGACACAATCCTTACCGTTTACGATAGAAGTTACCAAATCGCCTTCCTCATCAGTGTATACCACTCCTTGCTTGTCGATGATGGCTCGTGCCTCAGGGGCAAGGTCGTCCCAAATCACGGGAAGCACCTCTTCCAGTTTCTCCACTTCATCCAGTTCTACCGGAGCTCCGGCATCGCCTTCAATGCAACATTCACCCTTGCAAGCCCCCAGATCACACAAGAACTTCTCGCGGAACACATCGAGGCTGATTACTACATCATCTATCTGAATCATAACATTTTCCTATAAAAAACATGTCATTCTGTCCCCACCATGTCATTCTGAGTGAAACGAAGAATCTGTATACATAAAGCGGGTGCAATCAGATCCTTCGCTATGCTCAGGATGACACAGTCGGTGTTCAGAATGACACTTATTGGTTTTAATCTATCTTACTTAATCAAATCCTTACCATCCATTTCAGCCGGTTGTGGGAGACCGAGGATGTGAAGAATAGACGGAGCAACGTCTGCCAATACACCGTTTTCTACCTTGGCATCCTTGTTAGCTGTCACGTAAACAAACGGAACCGGATTCAACGAGTGAGCAGTATTGACTGAACCATCCTGATTCAAGGCATTGTCGGCATTACCGTGGTCGGCAATAATGATTACTTCGTAGTCGTTAGCCTTGGCTGCTTCTACGGTATCCTTCACGCATTCGTCGATAGCAACTACCGCCTTTTCGATAGCCGAGTAAATACCAGTGTGACCTACCATGTCACCGTTGGCATAATTCACTACGATGAAGTCGTACTTCTGAGTACCGATGGCTTCTACCAACTTATCCTTCACTTCGTAAGCACTCATTTCAGGCTTCAAGTCGTAAGTAGCTACCTTTGGAGAAGGAACGAGGATACGGTCCTCATTGTCGTACGGAGTTTCACGACCACCATTGAAGAAGAAGGTTACGTGAGCATACTTTTCTGTTTCGGCAATGTGAAGCTGAGTCTTGCCATTAGCAGCGAGGTATTCGCCAAGGGTATTCTGTACGTTTTCCTTGTCAAAGAGGATGTGTACACCGGTGAACGATGCATCGTACGGAGTCATGCAGTAGTATTGCAAGTCCTTGATAGTGTGCATACCTTGTTCCGGCATATCCTGCTGAGTGAGAACAATAGTCAATTCCTTCGCACGGTCATTACGGTAGTTGAAGAAGATCACTACGTCGCCTTCCTTGATAGTACCGTCTACAGTGCTGTTGTGGATTGGCTTGATAAATTCGTCGGTTACGCCTTCATCGTAAGATTCCTGCATCGCCTGAACCATGTCAGTAGCATCCTTACCCTTGCCTTCTACCAAGAGGTCGTATGCTTCCTTCACACGTTCCCAACGCTTGTCACGGTCCATGGCATAGAAACGGCCCACGATAGAAGCAATGGTACCTGCACTCTGTGCACAATGTGCTGTGAGCTGTTCGATGAAGCCCTTGCCGCTTTTCGGGTCTGTGTCACGACCGTCCATAAAGCAGTGGATGAAGGTACGTTCGCCTACACCATATTCCTTAGCGATATCGCAAAGTTTGAACAAGTGGTCGAAAGAACTGTGTACACCACCGTTAGAAGTCAAACCCATGAAGTGAACGTTCTTAC
>SUXX01000094.1 GCA_015060735.1 Bacteroides sp. | reverse complement strand
ATATACCTATTTGGAACGGAGATTATGAATACTTCTTCGGCCAACGGGCAAGGATGCTGAACATCGCCATCACGAAAATACCCATCGGATAGTAGAGGTATTCGATGATGCTGAGCGGTGAGAGCGAAGCTAACTTAGCGGCCATCAGCATCTGCGCCCCGTAGGGGATAATGCCCTGAATGACACACGAGAACGTATCGAGGATGCTGGCGCTCTTGCGCTTATCGACCCCATACTTCGTGGCGATGTCATTGGCAAGAGGCCCCACCGTGATGATGGCGATGGTGTTGTTGGCGGTACATACGTTGGCGATGGCCACCAAGGCACCGATGCACATTTCGGCTCCCTTCTTGCCATTGATTTTGCGCGTCAGCACATGGATGATGTAATCCACCCCGCCATTGAAGCGAATCAATTCGAGCATGCCACCCGCCATGAGGGTGATGATGATAAGTTCGCCCATGCCGCTCATGCCCGTTCCTAAGGAACCGAACCAGTCGAACACATCAATCGTGCCCGTGCCGATGCCCACCAAGCCCGATGCTAGGATGCCGAGCAGAAGCACCACGGCCACATTGAAGCCCATGAAGGCCGTGGCAAGCACCACCAGATAGGGGAGTACTTTCACCCACTCGATGGAATAGGTTTCGGGGGGAACCTCCATCCCGAAACCTCGATAGACATAGTAGGCCAATACAACCAAAGCCGCGGGAAGAACCAATCGGAAATTTACCTTGAACTTGTCCCTCATGGCGCATCCTTGGGTACGGGTGGCCGCAATGGTGGTATCGGAGATGAACGAAAGATTATCGCCGAAGAAAGCACCGCCCACCACGATAGCGGTCATGAACCCCATATTCATACCTGTCTTCTCGGCAATACCGGCGATGACGGGAACCAAGGCTACCACTGTACCTACCGATGTACCGATAGACAAGGAAATAAAACAAGCTGCCAAGAAAAAACCGGCCAAGAGTAAGTTGCCTGGTAAGAGTTGGAGAGTTAGATTGACGGTTGCATCAATGGCACCTATATCCTTGGCACTCTGAGCAAAGGCTCCTGCCAAGACGAATATCCAGATCATTAGCATCACATTCTTGTTGGCTGCTCCTTGGGAATATTGCATGACACGGTCATTTAAGGAAAGACCTTGGGTGATGCAGATGGCATACACCGATGATACGAGGAAAGCTACCGTAATTGGTACTTTATAGAAATCGTTTACAATCAGTGATACAACCAAATAAAGGCATAAAAAAACAAGCAAAGGACTTAATGCCCATAAGCTTGGTTGTTTGGTGATAGGGGTGATTTTCGTTTTCTTCATGGGTCTTTTTCAAATTTGGCTGCAAAATTACAAACAATTTCTTTCGTATCTATCTAATTTTCTTGTAAATTTGCAGCTTTAAATTTTTAGGGCCTTTTTAAAGGTAAAAAGAAGATAAGAAAAACAACATAAAATTATGAGTAAGAAATTCGCAGAACTCTCCCAGCTCAACCTTTCGCAAGTGAATAAGGAAGTGTTGGCCAAGTGGGACGAAAATGATGTATTCTCCAAAAGTATGACAGAACGTGAAGGATGTCCTTCTTTCGTATTCTACGAAGGTCCTCCTTCTGCAAACGGTATGCCGGGTATTCACCACGTAATGGCCCGCACCATTAAGGATACATTCTGCCGTTACAAAACCATGAAGGGTTATCAGGTGAAACGTAAGGCAGGTTGGGACACACACGGTCTTCCGGTAGAACTCGGTGTAGAAAAGGCTATGGGTATCACCAAGGAAGATATTGGCAAGACTATCTCGGTAGCCGAATACAATGCTGCTTGCCGCAAGGACGTGATGAAGTTTACCAAGGAATGGACCGACCTTACTCATAAGATGGGTTATTGGGTGGACTTGGACGATCCGTATATCACTTACGATAACCGTTATATCGAAACCCTCTGGTGGCTCTTGAAGCAACTCTACAACAAGGGCTTGCTTTATAAGGGTTACACCATACAACCGTATTCTCCAGCCGCTGGTACTGGATTGAGCTCGCACGAATTGAACCAACCGGGTTGTTATCGTGACGTGAAGGACACTACCGTCATCGGTCAGTTCAAGATGAAGAACCCGAAGCCGGAAATGGCAGAGTGGGGTACTCCGTACTTCATCGCATGGACTACTACTCCATGGACATTGCCATCCAACGTGGCACTCTGTGTGGGTCCGAAGATTGATTATGTAGCCGTTCAGACTTACAATAGCTACTCAGGCGAAAAGATGACCGTGGTATTGGCCAAGGCTCTCTTGAATATGCACTTCAACCCGAAGGCTGCTGACCTCGCACTCGAAGACTACAAGCCGGGCGACAAGCTCGTTCCGTTCAAGGTAGTAGGCGAGTACAAGGGTACTGACCTCGTAGGCATGGAATACGAACAACTCCTCCCGTGGGTGAAGCCGGTGAATGTAGACGAAGAAGGCCAATGGCACGATGCATCGGCTCAGGCATTCCGCGTAATCCCGGGTGATTATGTAACGACCGAAGACGGTACAGGTATTGTACACATCGCTCCGACTTTCGGTGCGGACGATGCCTTTGTAGCGAAAGCTGCAGGTATCCCGGCTTTGTTCATGATCAACAAGAAGGGCGAAACCCGTCCGATGGTAGACCTCACCGGTAAGTTCTACCTGATGGAAGAACTCGATGAAGAATTCTTGAACACTTGCGTGAACAAGGAACTTTATAAGAACTACGAAGGCCGTTGGGTGAAGAACGCTTACGATCCTCAGTTCACCGTGGATGGCAAGTACGACGAAAAGGCTGCTCAGCAGGCCGAATCGCTCGACGTGTTCATCTGCATCAACATGAAGGGCGAAAACAAGGCCTTCAAGATTGAAAAGCATGTACACAACTATCCGCACTGCTGGCGTACCGACAAGCCGGTATTGTACTACCCACTTGATAGCTGGTTTATCCGCTCTACTGCTGCTAAGGAACGCATGATGGAACTCAACAAGACCATCAACTGGAAGCCGGAATCAACCGGTATAGGCCGTTTCGGTAAGTGGCTCGAAAACTTGAACGACTGGAACTTGAGCCGTTCTCGTTATTGGGGTACTCCGCTTCCTATTTGGCGTAGCGAAGAAGGCGAAGAAATCTGTATCGGCTCGGTAGAA
>SUXX01000032.1 GCA_015060735.1 Bacteroides sp. | reverse complement strand
CTCTGAATTCGTTGAAATTCAGAGGTTTTCATCTTTTTGCTGTGATTCTTCGTGGTGCCACCAGGAATCGAACCGGGGACACAAGGATTTTCAGTCCTTTGCTCTACCAACTGAGCTATGGCACCTTGCTTGTTTGCGGGTGCAAATGTAGGGAGTATTTTCTAATCCACCAAATTTTTGCCAAAAATTTTATTGTATAGCGTAAACTTTGCCCGGGTGAAAGCGGAATGTTTATTCTCGGATAATGTCTTGAATCACCAGGCCGGCCAGCATGAAGCCGAAGATGGCCGTTGTGTGGGCAATGGTACCATTAGTGTGCACTTTAGAGACATGCCAGTCGTTTTCAGCCAAAGGCGAAGTCGTTTCATGAAAAGTCTCAGCACCTTTGTTCTCCAATAATTCTTCGCTATACACGCATTTGAATTTCTTTGAGGGAAAATTCTTGCTTTTTTTGAACTTTTGTCGGAGAGCCTTGGCTAAAGGGCAGCCCTTTACTTTCCAAAATTCAGCAATGTTTATCTTGAGAGGATCCATCTTGAGAGCGGCTCCCATGGAAGCAAATAAGGTGGCAGGACTGTCGCTGGCCCGACGGATGAGGTGTGCTTTGTTCTCTAAACTATCGATAGCGTCCAATACATAATCGTACGTGTCGATGTGGAACGAATCGGCGGTCTCGGCACAGTATACTTTTTGGAGAGCCTGAATCTCGGCTTCGGGGTTGATGGATAGGAGTCGTTCTTTTAGAACTTCCACTTTGGGTCGCCCGATGGTCCGGGTGGTGGCTATCAGTTGGCGATTGATGTTGGTGGGGCATACACAATCGCTGTCTACGATGGTGAGGTGGTGGATGCCTGAACGTATCAAACTCTCTGCACACCAGCTTCCTACACCGCCTACCCCGAAAAGGATAACTCGTTTTTGTGCAATGGTATCGGTGGCTTTCTTGCCTAATAAAAGTTCGGTTCGATTGAATATTCCTTCTTCCATAAAGTGTTTTCTTTGTAAATGTCAGCGAATTTACAGATTTTTTTGTGTATTCCAACTTAATTCCTTAACTTTGTAGAATTAATTTTGTAATATATAATCTTATAATCTGAATATGAGAACGCTTTTTGTCTCTGTATTGGTTGCCTTGCTCGCTTTGGGGGCTTGTACAACCCCTCAGTCCTCCCAGCCAAAGGCTGATTATTCACAGTTGGTAAATCCGTTTATCGGAACTGATTTTACAGGTAATACCTACCCGGGTGCTCAGGCTCCTTTCGGTATGGTGCAGTTGAGTCCCGATAATGGCTTGGCAGGTTGGGACCGCATCTCCGGCTATTTTTATCCGGACAGTACAATTGCCGGATTCAGTCATACTCACCTCTCAGGAACAGGAGCTGGTGACTTGTATGACATTATCTTTATGCCGGTCACTTTGCCTTACAAGGAAACCAAGGAAGGTAATTTGGGTATTTATTCCAAGTTCTCGCACAACGACGAAGAAGCTTCTGCCGGTTATTATCGGGTGAAGTTGCAAGATTATAATATCAATGTGGAATTGACTGCTACTCCACGATGTGGCGTGCAGCGATATACTTTCCCGAAAGCAGAAAGCATGGTTGTCTTGAACTTGAAGAAGGCCATGAACTGGGATTTCACGATGGATTCGAAGATTGAAGTGATTGACTCGTGCAACATCCGTGGCTATCGTTTCTCGGAAGGCTGGGCACGCGGACAGAAGGTCTATTTTGCAACCCGTTTCTCTCGTCCGTTTAAGAAGATGGAAATCGATAATGGAGACATTAAGTTGAGAGGAGAGCAAGTCGGTACATCTAATATCGCACGTTTCTATTTTGATACCGAAGAGGGTGACCAGGTTGTTGTAACAACCGCTTTGTCGGGTGTGAGCATGGAAGGTGCTCAGAAGAATTTGGAAGCTGAGGCACCGCACAATGATTTCGACCAATATCTGGCACAAGCCAAGGCTGAATGGAACAAGCAACTGGCTACTATCGAAGTGGTGGGAGGCGATGCCGATGACCGTGTGAACTTCTATACAGCTTTGTATCATAGCATGATTGCCCCAACGATTTATAGCGATGTGGACGGTAAATATTACGGTCCGGATAAACAAGTGCATCAAGCGAATGGCTGGACAAATTATAGTACCTTCTCGTTGTGGGATACATTCCGTGCAGCACATCCATTATTTACTTATACAGAGCCAGAACGTGTGAACGACATGGTGAAATCGTTCATTGCATTTTACGAACAGAATGGTCGCTTGCCGGTGTGGAACTTCTGGGGTAGCGAAACTGATATGATGATTGGTTATCACTCTGTACCTGTTATCGTGGATGCTTATTTGAAGGGTATTGGCGACTTTGATGCCGAAAAGGCATTGGAAGCTTGCGTGGCTACGGCCAACATCGACGAGTATCGCGGTATCGGTTCGTACAAGAAGAATGGTTATATACCTTATAATGTAAAGGATGAATATAATTCGGAAAACTGGTCGTTGAGCCGTACATTGGAATATGCTTTCGATGACTTCTGCATTGCAGAAATGGCACAGAAGATGGGTAAGACCGAGTTGGCCAATGAATTCTACAAGCGTTCGCAGAACTATCGCAATGTGTATAATCCGGCAACTAATTTCATGCAACCGATTGATGACAAGGGAGTATTCCAACCGAACTTCAATCCGGATGAATATACAGCTCATATCTGTGAAAGTAATGCATGGCATTATTTTTGGTCGGTTCAGCACGACATCAAGGGACTGATTGCTTTGTCGGGAGGTCAGGATAAGTTTGCGGCTAAGTTGGATAGTATGTTTACTTACATCCCGGCCGGCAATGAAGAATTGCCTATCTTCAGTACCGGTATGATTGGTCAATATGCCCACGGCAACGAGCCAAGCCATCACGTCATCTATTTATATAACAAGGTACGCCAACCTTGGAAAGCACAGAAATATGCAGCCCAAGTGATGCATGAATTGTACTTCAATGCACCGGCCGGCCTTTGCGGTAACGAGGACTGCGGCCAGATGTCGGCTTGGTATGTGTTCAGTGCCATGGGCTTCTATCCTGTGAATCCGGTAAGTGGTGAATATGAAATTGGTACACCACTCTTCCCTGAAATGCGTCTGAACTTGAAGAATGGCAAGACCTTTACGGTGTTGGCTCCGAATGTAAGCCGGGAAAATATTTACATCCAAAGCGTGAAGGTGAATGGCCAACCATACGATAAGAGTTATCTCACCCACCAGCAGATTATGGACGGGGCAACCGTAGAATTTGTGATGGGTAACCAACCGGGTGAAATTTGGTATTGATTATTAATTAATCTAGTTATATAACATGAAAAAAATCAGTTTTATTGTGCTTTTGATGTGTAGCATCTTCTGGGCAAAGGCTCAGGACTACACTCAGTATGTAAATCCGCTGATGGGTACACAGTCGACATTCGAACTTTCGACAGGTAACACCTATCCGGCGATTGCGACCCCTTGGGGGATGAACTTCTGGAGTCCGCGTACAAACAAAATGGGTGACGGTTGGAAGTATACTTATACCGCCAACAAAATCTATGGTTTTGAACAGACTCACCAACCAAGTCCATGGATCAATGACTACGGTCAATTCTCGTTGATGCCTGTTACCGGTAAGGTAGAAATGGATGAAGCCAAGCGTGCCAGCTGGTTCTCTCACAAGGGAGAAATTGCTCGTCCAAATTACTATAAGGTATATTTGGCTGAGTATGATGTTGTGACAGAAATGGCTCCGACAGATCGTGCTGCCATGTTCCGTTTCACTTTCCCTGATGCAGACTCTTATGTCGTAGTGGATGCATACAATCGTAATTCGTACATCAAGGTTATCCCAAGTGAAAATAAGATTGTAGGTTATTCAACTCGCAACAGTGGTGGTGTACCTGAAAACTTCAAGAACTATTTTGTTGTTGTGTTCGACAAGCCGTTTACTTATACAGCTACTTTCTCTAACGATGTAGAACCGGCTAAGAAGAATGCTGCCGTTCCTGTTACATTGAAAGAAGGTAAATTGGAACAGACTAGCTATCATACCGGTGCTGTTATCGGTTTCAAGACCAAGAAAGGTGAAAAGGTACATGCACGTGTAGCTTCTTCATTCATCAGCCCTGAACAAGCTGAATTGAACTTGAAGGAATTGGGTAACGACAATTTCGATGCTGTAGCTGAAAAGGGTAAGAACAAGTGGAATGAAGTGTTGGGTAAGGTAGAAGTAGAAGGTGGTACTCTCGACCAATATCGTATGTTCTATTCTTGCTTGTACCGTTCTTTGTTGTTCCCGCGTAAATTCTATGAATTTGATGCTCAAGGAAATCCTGTTCACTATAGCCCGTATAATGGCGAAGTTTTGCCGGGTTATATGTTTACTGACTCTGGTTTCTGGGATACATTCCGTTGCTTGTTCCCATTGTTGAACTTCATATATCCTTCTATCAACAAGGAAATGCAGGAAGGTTTGATTAATACTTACAAGGAAAGTGGTTTCTTCCCAGAATGGGCTAGCCCGGGTCATCGTAACTGTATGGTGGGTAACAACTCAGCATCTATCTTGGTGGACGCTTACATGAAGGGTGTAAAGGTAGAAGACTTGGAAACTTTGTATGCCGGCTTGATTAATGGAACAGAAAATGTACACCCGAAAGTTGCCTCAACAGGTCGTTTGGGTCATGAATATTACAACAAGTTGGGTTATGTACCTTGTGATGTGAAGATTAACGAAAGTGCAGCTCGTACATTGGAATATGCTTACAATGACTGGTGTATCCTTCAGTTAGCTAAGGAATTGAACCGTCCGAAGAAGGAAATCAAGTTGTTCGAACAACGTGCCATGAACTATAAGAACTTGTTCCGCTCAGACTTTAACTTGATGTGTGGTAAGAAGCAGGATGGTACCTTCGAAGAAAACTTCTCACCATTGAAGTGGGGTGGTAACTTCACTGAAGGTAACAGCTGGCACTATACTTGGTCTGTATTCCACGATCCTCAAGGGTTGATTGACTTGATGGGTGGTAAAGAAACATTCGTTAATATGCTCGACTCAGTATTTGCTGTTCCGCCTATCTACGATGATAGTTACTATGGTTTCCCAATTCACGAAATCATCGAAATGACTGTGATGAATATGGGTAACTATGCACATGGTAATCAGCCTATTCAGCACATGATTTACATGTACGACTATGCCGGTCAGCCATGGAAGGCTCAATATTGGTTGCGTGAAGTGATGAATCGCATGTACACTCCGGCTCCGGATGCATATTGCGGTGACGAAGACAACGGTCAAACTTCTGCATGGTATGTATTCTCTGCATTGGGCTTCTATCCGGTATGTCCGGGTACAGACCAGTACATCATGGGTGCTCCATTGTTTAAGAAAGCAACCGTTCACTTGGAAAATGGTAAGGACGTGGTTATCAATGCTCCTGAAAACAGCGACAAGAACATTTACATCGACCAAATGTCTGTAAATGGTGCTAATTATACGAAGAACTATTTGTCGCACAGTGAATTGATGAAGGGTGCAGTAATCGATGTGAAGATGAGTGCAACTCCGAACAAGCAACGTGGTATTAACGAAGCGGATATGCCTTATTCATTCTCTAAGGAATTGGCAAAGGGAAAGAAAAAGTAAATTAATTAATAGTTAGATACACGGATTTGCAATGAAATATTGCAAGTCCGTGTTCTTGTTTTTAAAGTCAAAGAAATGAAAAAAATTATATACATGTTACTTGCAGTATTGACTATGGCAAGTTGTACACAGGAAGAAAAGAAAGTTACGGCTCGTTGGGCTACTTTTAATATGCGATATGACAATCAGGGTGATGCTCCTAATCATTGGGATGCTCGTAAGGAACGTGTGGCTCAGTATATCAAGGATACGAAACTCGATGTGTTTGGTACACAGGAAGTGTTACACCACCAATTCGAGGATTTGAAGGCTATGTTGCCTGATTTTGAAGCAGTAGGCGTAGGTCGTGACGATGGTAAAACCAAGGGCGAATATTCGGCTGTATATTTCCGTAAGGATAAGTTTACTGCGTTGGATTCTGGAACATTCTGGTTGAGCGAAAATCCGGATAGCGTTGGTAAGATGGGTTGGGATGCAGCTTGTCCTCGTGTTGCTACCTGGGCTAAATTGCAAGAAAAGAGTACTGGTAAGATTATTATGGCTGTCAACACTCATTTCGACCATGTGGGAGTAGTAGCCCGTAATCAAAGTGCATTGTTGATTATTCGTAAGATTAAGGAAATTGTAGGCGACCAACCGGCGGTATTGACAGGTGACTTCAATGTGAATGATAAGAGCGATGCTTATCAAACGATTACTACCAACGAGTTTGTGTTGAAGGATGCTCATAAGATTGCTGAAAAGACAGCAGGTGTGAATTATACATTCCAAGGATTTGGCAGTGTACCAATGGAAAAACGTCAAATCATCGACTTCCTTTTTGTGACTCCACAAATTAGAGTGCTTCATTCTGAAATCCCGGGTGAAGTGAAAGATGCGATGTTGTCGGATCATAACCCGAACTGGATTGAGATGGAATTTTAATTGATTGATGTCCATGAAAAAATATTTGATTCTATTGTTTGCGGTATTGTCATTGGCAAGTTGCGAACAAAAAGAGGAGATTGTAAATGCTCGTTGGGTAAGCTTTAATATCCGTAACGACAATCCGGCTGATAGCCTGAATAACTGGAAGTATCGTAAAGAACGCGTTGCACAATTCATCAAAGATTATCAAATTGATGTGATTGGTGCCCAAGAAGTGCTTCACAATCAGTTTGTGGAAATGGAACAATTGTTGCCGGGGTATAAAGGCGTGGGTGTAGCCGGAACCGATGGAAAAACAGAGGGAGGCTATTGTGCTGTGTTTTATAACACGAACAAGTTCGATGCCTTGGACTCGGGAACTTTCTGGTTGGCTGAAAAACCGGATAGCATCGGTATGATTGGTTGGGATGCCGACTGTGTCCGTATCTGTACTTGGGCCAAATTGAAAGAGAAGAAATCCGGTAAGATTGTGATGACTCTTAATACTCACTTGGATCATATTGGTAAGGAATCGCGTAAACAGAGTGCATTGCTGATTATTAATAAAATCAAGGAAATTGTAGGCGACCAGCCTGCCATTGTAACCGGAGACTTTAATGTAACCGATCAGAGCGATTGTTATACTACCATCACTACCAATGAGTTCGTATTGAAAGATGCTCACAAGATTGCCGAAAAGGTTACCGGAGTTAACTATACCTTCCACGGTTTCACTCGTGTACCTCAAGAAAGACGCAAGAAGATTGACTTTGTCTTCGTCACTCCTCAGGTAAGAGTGCTTCAATCCGAAATTTTGGGAGAAAACCCGGAAGCGATTCTGTCTGACCATTGTCCGAACTGGGTGGAAGTTGAATTTTAAAAAAAGTGTTTATGAAAAAGAATCTGTTACACGTATTGCTCGGAAGTATTCTTTTACTGAGTTGTTTCTCTTGTCAGCAAACGGTCAAGGAAAATCAGTCGAAGGAATATCCGATGTTTTGGACATGGATTGGATATAATCCTGTAAAGTTTGATTCTGTCTGCCAATCGTTGAGCGAATTGGGATTGGATGGCATTGTGCTGAAAGCGAATTCGGCCGATGAATATCGTAAGGCTGTTCCGGTAGCCCAAAAACATGGGCTAACCGTATATGCTTGGTGGTGGACTATCAACAATGCCAAGATTGCCGCTGAACATCCGGAATGGTTGAGTGTAAACCGAAATGGTCATAGCATTGCAGACAGCATGGCTTATGTTAATTATTATAAGTTCCTTAGTCCGATTATACCGGGTGTCCGTGAGGAAATCTGTAAACAGGTGGAAGAAATCTGTCAGGTAGAAGGAGTCGAAGGTATTGCCATTGACTATCACCGTTTGGTAGATGTGGTGTTGCCCACTACTTTGTGGCCTAACTACGGCATCGTTCAAGACCGTGAATATCCGCAATGGGACTATGGCTATCATCCCGAAATGATCAAGGCTTTTAAGGAAAAGTATGGTTATGACCCACGTGGAAAGGAAGACCCGTCAATGGATGAAAACTGGCGTCAGTTCCGTTGCGACATGGTAGCTGAAGTAGCTAATCTGGTGGCCGAAGTGGTTCACAAGCATGGCAAGGCTATGTCGGCTTCTCCGTTCCCAACTCCAAAGATGTCTTCTCGCATGGTGCGTCAGGATTGGGGTGACTGGAATCTCGACATCGTGTTCCCGATGGTTTATCATAACTTTTATACGGAAGACGTAAGCTTCGTGGCCGATTGTATCATCGAAAACGCTCGCGACAAAAACGAAATGACGACACTTTATGCAGGTGTTTGGGCATACAATACTCCGGAGATGTTTGCTACGATGGATGCTGCTTTGAACAATGGTGCCCAAGGTATTTCTATGTTTACTGCCGAAGAAATCAAGGATCCCGCTATTCGCAAACAATTCAAGGAATATGCAGATAGTGCCCGTGCAGCCCGTAAAGCTAATGGCGGTGTTGTGAAGGCTACTTATCCGGCGAAAGCTGACCCAAATCCATTCAATCATGCCGGTGTGATGAAGATCATCGAGGCACGCATGCAAAAGTTGATTGCTGAGGCTGCCGGTAAGACCGAACTGGCTCCTTTGGCTTTGGGAGAATATGCTTTGAAGGAAGAATACGATGTAACCAAGCGTTACGAAGTGACAGATGCCAATAGCAAGCAGACTTTCGATGTATATTTCTACTTCTATGGTGACATCCTTTCGGGTTGGAACTTGTATTTGAAGAAGTAATATCACATGTTGAGGCACGGATTACACGAACCTTAGTGGATATCAGCATCGCTAAATTCATGTAATCCGTGCTTTCTTTAGTTTCTTTTTACTACGATTGATTTATTGGTCCATTCAAACGTAGCAATCCCTATATCGTTCAACACCTCCAATACCTCGTTTACCGAGGAAACTCGTTTCATGCGGAAATAGATACGTTCCTCTAATAGTGAACGAGAATGGAACACCACGCTGATGTTGTACCACGAACCAATTTCTTGCATCACGGCCATCAACTCGCGATTGTCGAAAGCAAACTCACCTTCTGTCCATACCCCTTGTGTCTCGGGAGCTTTATCTAGTTTCAGTTGACCTTTTTTGTCGAGCGAAGCTTGTTCACCCGGCTGCATCAGTCGGGGAGAAGCACCGTTGAGGCTCACTTCCACACGGCCTTCGTAAAGCGTCACATCGGGAAGGGTTTGCGGATAAGCCTTCACATCGAACACTGTGCCGAGCACTTGTGTCTGTATCTGTTCGGTATGGACGATGAAAGGACGTTGGGCATCTTTCGCCACGTTGAAACGGGCTTCACCCACTAAGGTCACTTCTCGTTTTTCTTTGTTGAAATTGGGGGTATATTCCAATCGGCTATTGGCACTGAGCAACACCTCCGTACCATCGCTCAGGGTAATTGTAGTAGTGGTTCCGGCAGGGGTACGCACTATTCTTTGCGTGGCTTTTTCCGTGTAAGTGATTTCCTTCGGAGCTTCTAGCGAGGCGAACACCTGAATGCTTTCGGTTGCACCCCCATTACGCATCATTGGCCAAAGCACGAACATCAACGCAAGGATGGCTGCTGCTGAAACGATACCGATATAAAGGTTCTTCCGCGGACGGGAAGATGCACGTCGGGGCGTGATGAACTCTTGCCACGCCTGCTCCGTCTGTTCGGTGGTAGGTGTGGTGCCGAGGGCTTCGCCGAAGAGGGCTTTCAGCCGTTGGTCGTTGGTGTTTTCGTCTTTCATATATTTTTTTGTTATTTCCCCAACGTGTCATTCTGAACGAAGTGAAGAATCTGAATGCATAAAGTGGGTGTACTCAGATCCTTCGCATTGCTCAGGATGACACGATGGGAAGATTCATCTGTTCATTTCTTCTCTCAGCATCCGCAAAGCCTTGCTGATGTGTTTCTTCACCGTGTCGGGACTGATGCCCAGTTGTTCCGCCACTTGTTGATACGTCTTCTTCTCCCAATAGCAGAGGCGGAGGACGGTGCAAGTCGGCTTGGGCAAGCTTCGGGCGATGGCTTCCGCCTTTTGCAACAAGGCTTCGTGTTCCCAATATCCGTTATCCACATCCGCTTGGGTAGCAAGGACGATGGCCTCGATGTGTGTCTGCTCTACCTTCAAATGCTTCAGTCGGTTGAGGCATCCGTTTCGGGTGGTGGTGTAAAGCCAGGCTCTCGCTTCTTCGTCCAATGAATCGAACTCTTCCCATGCTCGCCCGAATACCTCACTCACGATGTCCTTTGCCTCGTCCGCATCGCCCATCAGGGTGGTGGCATAGCGAATGAGTTTGGGGTGCATCGCGAGGAAGAGCTCCCGGAAGCGTTCCTCCTTTGTGGGTTTCCCTCGTATGTTGAATATCGATAGTCCTGCCATAGTGTTGCAAAGATAACGACGTTTTTGAGAAACGCTTTCACGTTTGAGGTAAAACGTCTGCATGAAATAAAAAATCGCCATCGCGAATGTGTATCACGATTCTTTACCCCTTTTTTACTACAAACGGCTCTTTTCACTCTGGCCGGCACCCGTACCCTTGTATTTGCTCTTGGTAGCGTTGAACTTATAAGAGAGTGTTATGCCCACACGTTGATGGTCGTAATATTCCGTAAAGGTGGTAGAGGTGCTGATGCTGTATGCCGTCATCGCATTGTGCTGGGTATGGAAGATGTCGTTGGCGGTCAGGGTTACGCTCAGGGCATCATCCTTCAGGAACGACTTGGAGAGGCGAAAATCGACTACCCCCATCGCTTTTTTGTCAGCCGAACCTTGCTTGAACTTTGGTACATACGTTCCTTGCAGGTTGATGAACCATCCTTTCGGCAGAGTGAAGGTATTGTCGAGGATGACATACCAATAAGGGTCATTCCAATCGTAGTTGATACCGATGGCCTTGAGGTCAGAATCCCAGAAAGAAACACCGGTAGTGAGTTGCGGTTGCCAAATGCCGAATCGGGGAGCCAGTGTCACCATAGTACCGTAAGAATACGAATCGGGGATGGCTTGATAGTCGATGATGGTCACACCGGGATGTGTCTCATCGTTATAGGCTTGGGTGACGGTGGTGATGCTGTTCTTCACGTGCTGATACCAAGTACTCCAGTAAATCCATTTCCACGAAACATCCAAGGCCAATCGGTCACTTGTTTGCTTGGGAAGCAACGGATTACCGGTCATGTATTCGTACTTGCTCCGATAGTTGATGGCATTAGTCAGAATACTATAAGAAGGATTTTCCTTGTAGTTCTTATAGGATAGTGCCAAGTTCCAATTCTCGTCCCGATAGTTTACAGAAAGCATCGGGATAAAGTCATCGTATGTTGGGCTTTGTTCTTCTTTATAGATGTTGCTTTCGTAATAATCTGTCTGCTGATGTTCGTATCGGAAACCTGCACTGAGATTCCATTTGCCAAGTGGTAACGAGTAATTGGCAAAAGCCGACCAAAGGCTTTGCTTCACGTGATTGTCGGCATCGGCACTGAATCCGCTTTGCAGAAAGAGGTCGTGACGGTTGGTAAACGTCTCTTCCGTACCGATGGAGAAATGCCCTTTGCCGATGGGTGTGCTTGCTACGGCTTTCACGGCATACAGATAGTTGCGGATTTTGCTGGTCGATTCGGCAGCTTCTTCTCCGTTGTTAGCTATTTGCTGAAGTGTCTCGGTTTGGCCAAAGTAATAATCAGCATTCACGTCCACTTGCCATTTTCCGATATTTCCTGTATAATAGCCATTTACAGAATGTTTCCATTTGCTCTTGTTTTGAAATATCTGTTCGGTTTTCATTTTCTCCAGATCCACTCCGTCTTTCTTCACACTGACATCAGAATGGACAGGTACTTTATGATTGCCGAAAGGTGTGTTCGGTTCGTATCGCAAACCAATGGAATGATGTTCGTTAAAATCATAATTGAATCCCAATACACCGAAAAAGTAATCTTGTTTTTGATTATAATGTTTTTGGGTATGTACCTCCCATATAGAAGATGCCTCCAATCGGTCATCGGCTGTACTATTACCATATTGTGTTCTTCGTGTCACATTAGTCATCCCGAAGATATCCAATCCTCGGAGACGATAGTTGAGATTCACTTGTCCGTATCCATTGCCCAAATTACCTTGTGTGTAATTAGCCAAAAAACTTCCACTCCAACCTTGTCCACGTTGCTTGATCGTCTTGATACGGATAACCGAAGATACATTCGATGCATAGTCCGCACCGGGTGTAGTAATCACTTCGGCCGATACAATCTCGTCGGCACGAAGGCGGTCAAGTTCACTTGTATCACGAACCTTCCGGTTGTTGATGTAGATTTCGGGTGTACCGTGTCCCAATACGGTGTAGCTCCCGTCTTTCCCCGTCACGAAAGGAAGATGCGAGAGCATTTCACCGGCTGTTCCCATCTTGGCAAGCGAAGTACCGATGACATTCGCCTTCAACCCATTGGCACTTGGCTCGATGAGAGGACGTTCGGCGGTAACGGTCACTTCCTCCAATGCCAAAGCATCGGGAAGAAGCTGAATCAAGTTGCGTGCTTCAAGGGCTTGGGTGGTAGTGACATAACCGATATACGAAGCCTTCAAGGAATAGGGTACTCCTTCTTCGCCCATCATCAGGAAAGAACCGTCTTCCTTGGTCACGCATCCGTTTACAAAAGTAGAATCGGAGGTGAGCAGAAGCACGTTGCAATACGGCATCGGTTCGTTCTTTTCGTTCATCACCATACCTCGGATTTCGATGGCTTTGGCTTTTGTATCCTTCTTCTGAATGGCGAAGTAGTCCGCCCGTTCCTTATAAATAAAAGGTGTGCCTTGCAATACTATGCCGATAGCCTCGGCTTGCGTCTTTTGTCGGATGTCGGCAGACACGGAATGTCTCTCCGTTTCGGTCACGGAGAAGATGACGTTCTTTCCGCCTTCCCGCTCGATAAGTTTTAGGGCAGCGGGTAATGGTTTGTTCTCCAGTTTCAGGGTAATGCGATTCTGTGCCTGTGTCTGCAATGGGGCGATACTTTCCAAGAGGACTATTGCCGATATCCATAGAAGGGTTTTCTTGAGATGTTTCATGTTAGGTAGATTTTAGTTCCTTTTATTACTAATACAATCAAGCCCTCTTATCGGGTATCATTTTTGAGATTTTTTTTTCAAAAGTACGAAAATAGAAAGATTTGTGTTTACTTTGCATCAAACAAAAAAAGAAAACTTATGAAAACATTATTTGTACCTAAAATTTCTTGCTCCATGGAGGAACCGTTTGCCTTGCCGGACACAATGGACTCTTATGGTTTGGAATTTGAAACAATTGAATCGGTAAATTGGCCGGAAGAACATCCTTATTGCCCGGAAGTGAAATTCCGTATTGCTCATAACGGTATCGGAATCATGTTGCATTATCAAGTGACCGAAGCCAGTGTGCGGGCAGTGGAAGCCGAAGATGATGGTCGGGTATGGGAAGATTCGTGTGTGGAGTTTTTCCTTTCACCAGAAGGTAATGACAACTATTATAATTTCGAGTGTAATTGCATCGGTAGCATGTTATTACATGGAGGCGAGAAGGAAACAGAACGTCCCGGTGCTCCAGAGGGAATCATGCGGGGCATAAAGCGTTGGGCTTCTTTAGGAACAAGTCCTTTTGAGGAACAGGAAGGCGAACGTACATGGGAAGTGGCTTTGATTATTCCGATATCAGCTTTGTTCAATCATTCCATCCTAAATCTTTCAGGTAAATTGATGCGAGCTAATTTCTACAAGTGTGGCGACCTGTTGCAGACTCCTCACTTCTTATCGTGGAATCCGATTGAATTGCCGGAACCGAATTTCCATTGTCCGGAGTTTTTCGGAAAGTTGGACTTTGAGTAATAATAAAGAATAAGGGCTGTGTTAAAATACACAGCCCTTATTCTTTATTATTACTCAAGATTTACTTGATGTTTCACCGGAGTGAGAATGAAAGTAAATTCATAGTCGCCGTAAGGAATTTGATATTCCGGACGGGCAATGCGTCCCCAACTATCTTCACAACCTAATCCCATTTGAACCTTATCGATGCAGAGATTCGTCAAGTTGGCTTTTTCCACTTCTTGCGAATGACCTTGTGCCTTGGCAATACCTTCGTCCAATGATTCGATGGTATAATGCAAGGCTGATGCAGAGAACGGTGCTTCGGCTACAAGTTGTAAGCCGTTACTGCTATGGTTCAGTTGTTTCCACCAGCGGATGTCGCTCTTGGTACCATTTTCTTGCGGTCGGATGTATGGATAGAACTGTTCGTCTACACTTTGACGATAAATGTTGATGTCGGTACAAGCTTTACGGTCGGCGTAGTTCTCTATCGGTCCTCGGCCATAATATTCGATAGCATCAAAATCCTTTGGCATTTGCATCTGCATGCCGAAGCGGAACATTGGAGATACCTTGGCATTTTTATCTGCCACCATCTTTTGAGTGACCTTGATGGCACCTGCGTTATTGATGGTATAAGTCAGGAACAGCTTGGCCGATACATTGGTCATGTCATAAGTTGCATCCACAATTACCAAATCATTTTCTGTCTTGGATTTCAACGAAGTCAGTTTCAATCCCGGATTTTTCCAGTTGGCATATCTTAATTGCAGTCTGGCACCCATATCATTGTCAGTCGGAGCACGCCAGAAGTTTGGAGTCAATGCAGCACCTTCCAAGATCAGGTCTGTGCCGTTCACTTCGTACTTGCTCAAATAGCCGTTTCGTCTTCCGAATTCAGCGACAAAATGTTCACCCTTCACAATCAGGAAGTTCCGTTGATTGTCAACAATCTCAGGACCTACTGTTGCTTGGTTCATGGCTGTTACATTCTTCAGTTCCATACTCGGAGCCTTGTAAGGGTTCAATACCAATTGATTCTTGGCAACTTCGTGACCGGCCGGGAGTAATCCTTCGCGGTTCTTCAGTTTATAGGATACGTTCAGCAACCATTCGTCGCATTCGCAAATCTTTCCGTAGTCTAAAGTAATTTGAGCTGTTTGTTGAGGCTCTACGTTCAGGTTTTCGATTCTGCCGGTACGCATCACCTTACCACCTTTCAGCACTTCCCATTCCATGTAGTAAGCCGAAAGGTTTCGGAAGAAGTTTTCGTTATATACATTGACAATACCCTTGTTGAGATCTGCCGGTGTAGTCCAGATGTTCTGATAGATATGTCCTACTTCATACATGTGTGGGTTGGGTACGCGATCCGGGCTAATCAAACCATTGTCGCAAAAGTTTTGGTCACTCGGGTCGAAACGGTTGAAGTCACCACCATAAGCATAGATTTCGACACCGTTTTTGCCGGTCCAACGGCATGATTGGTCTACAAAGTCCCAAATGAAGCCCCCTTGCAAGTTCGGGTATTTGCGAATAATGTCCCAATATTCTTTGAAACCACCTTCCGAGTTACCCATGGCATGAGCATATTCACATTGAATCAAAGGCTTGGTGGCATCGGTACGTTGGCCGTACTTTTCCATTTCTTCATAGCCGTAATACATCGGACAGAAAATGTCAGTATGGTCTTCCATGCCGGCTCGTTCATATTGGCAAGGACGGCTCGGGTCTTCCTTCTTCACCCATTCATAACAAGCTACAAAATTTTCGCCGTCTCCGGCTTCATTACCCAACGACCAGAAGATGATGCTCGGGTGGTTGAAGCTGCGTTGTACGTTTCGTTGGTTACGTTCCAAATGAGCCTTTTTGTAGCTGGCTACTTTTGCCAATGTTTTTTCACCGTATCCCATGCCGTGCGATTCGATGTTGGCTTCGGCAATCACATAGATACCATATTTATCACAAAGTTCGTACCACAGGTTGTCGTCCGGATAATGACAAGTACGCACTGCATTAAGGTTGAACTTTTTCATGATTTGGATATCTTGAATCATTCGTTCGCGTGAAACCACATACCCTCCATCCGGGTCCAATTCATGACGGTCGGCCCCTTTAAACAGGATGGCTTTTCCGTTTACTAAAACTTGGTCTTTTTTCAATTCAATCTTGCGGAAACCGACCTTCACAGGTATTACTTCATCGCTTCCTTGCAGGCTTGCACGCAGGGTATATAAGTAAGGAGTTTCGGCTGTCCATTTTTGAGGGTTTTCCACTTGCAAGGTGGTAATGCCGTTACCCTTAGCAGTGGTGGTAGTTACTTGTTTGCCATTGGCATCAAGCAATTCCAGATTGACGGTGCCGCTTCCTTTCAACGTCAGGTTTACGGCCAACGAACCGTTTTGGTAGTTGGCGTCCAAATCCGGAGTTACTCGAATGTCCTGAATACGTTTCTTGTTGCGAGCATACAAGTAGCAGTCGCGTCCTACGCCCGAATGGCGGAAGAAATCCTGGTCTTCCAGATAGCTGCCGTCACACCAACGGAACACTTGGAAAGCGATGAGATTTTTCTGCCCCGGTTTCAGGTAAGGTGTCAAGTCGAATTCAGCTTCCAATTTACTGTCTTCGCTATAACCTACATATTTCCCGTTCACCCAAAGATACATGTTCGATGTAACCGAGCCGAAGCGGGCGATGATGTCTTTTCCCTTCCAGGAGGCCGGCACAACAATTTCACGGCGGTAAGAGCCTACGTGGTTGTTTTCGGTAGGTACTTCCGGTGGATTGTTTTTGAAGTGGTTGCTCCAGGCATAGCCGATGTTTAAGTATAGTGGGTCGCCATAACCGTTCAGTTCCCATACCGCAGGAACCTGGAAGTCGTCCCAACCCTTGTCGTTGAAGTTGGTTTGCCAAAAGTCTGTCGGACGCATGTCCGCATCTTTCACCCAGTTGAATTTCCAGGTGCCGTTCAGGCTCATGAAGTTTGTGGATTGTTCCTTCAATCCCTTGCTTGCCGTTTCGGCATTTTCATAAGCGAAATAATTGGTGTGCATAGGGGCACGATTCACAGCGTTAATCTCCGGATTACGCCATTCTTGGAATGTTTGTGCAGAGGCTGCCAAAGCCAATATGCCCAGTAATCCTGTGGCCAGATGTCTTTTCATAGTATTAAAATTAGGTTTTTTACAAAAGTAATGAATTATTCTTTAATAATCCAACGATTGTCGTGAGGAATGATTTCGTTGGGCTTATAATGCATCTTTTCCTTGATGGGTATTTTTAACTTATATGTCCGTTTGCTGACATTTTGCAGGAAAGTATCCCTTAACCAGGGGTTTAGATTCTTTAAGAGTGCATAGGTAATGCCTTGTTGTTTGGCCCATGAAGCCAAATCGCTGATACCGGTTGTGACCTCTATTTCTTGGGTCGGGATAGGCATGTACAAATCGGATGCTCTCAAGTAAAAGCCGAATCGGGTCGGGTCGGAGAACATGATTTTGGCTGCCATGATGCGGTAAACGTATCGGGATGTTTCTTCCACCAAATACAAATCCAGCATATCGTCCACCTGTTGTTTGTTCAATTGAGTAGCTATTCGAGCCTGTCCGGCATTGTAGGCAGCAGCTACGGCTACCCAGTCATTGTATTTGGCATACGCATCCTTCAAGTATTTACAGGCAGCTTTGGTTGCTTTTTCTATGTGGTATCGTTCGTCTACATTCTTGTTCACTTCCAATCCGTATTCTCTACCGGTGGTCTGCATGAATTGCCACAGACCGGCAGCTCCGGCTACGGAACGAGCCAGCGGGTTGCAATTACTTTCGATAGCCATCAGGTATTTGAAGTCCTCGGGAATTCCGTTTTCCTTCAGGATGGGTTCAACTATCGGGAAGTATCGGTTAGCCTTCTTTATCATTTGGATGGATGTACTATGCATGTAGGTGAAAGCCAGTAATTCCCGGTCCATGCGTTCGTAGCGGTCGAATCGGGTCAGGTCTATTTCCTTTCCGCAGAAAGTCATTTTCTCCGGCACTTGCGGACTGCTGTAAGTGAATCGTGCCGGTTCTTCCTGTTCGTGGGTGGTAACAATGCCTTGTTCAATTGTTTCTTTCGACGATACTTGATTGTTGCAAACCGAAAAAGTCATCAAGCTTGCAACCAATAATTTTCCTATTAAAACCATGTTTGTATTTCTTGTTTTGATTGTATAATAAGCTACAAAGATACATTTTTCCCTTGGATATGCAATCCTTGGAAAGAATATGCATAAAAATATTCCTTTTTATGCATGGATATTCCCGAATTATCTGTAATTTTGCGTCCGAATTAGAATAATTATGCAAGCATGAAGAGTAAGAACAGTAGACTGGATGCTATTAAAATCATTATTTCCAGTAAAGAAATCGGAAGTCAGGACGAACTATTGCACGAACTTCAGAAAGAAGGATTCCGTTTGACACAGGCCACTCTTTCTCGGGATTTGAAACAATTGAAAGTTGCCAAGGCTGCCAGCATGAATGGCAATTATGTATATGTGTTGCCTAATAATACCATGTACAAGCGGATGACGGAACAGCATACCGCTGCAGAACTATTGATGCATAGTGGCTTTGTTTCCATTGAGTTCTCGGCAAATCTGGCGGTCATCAAAACCCGTCCCGGCTATGCCAGTAGTTTGGCCTACGACATCGACAACCGTAACTTTTATGAAATTCTGGGTACCATTGCCGGTGATGATACCATATTGCTCGTCATGCGTGAAGGATGTACACGGACAAGCGTAAAGAATGCCTTGTCACTGATTATACCGAATATACAATAAAATTAATATAGAAACAGACATGGATGCTAAACAAATTGATGTGATGGTGGCAGATGCCTCACACGAAGTTTATGTTGACAAGATTCTTGATACCATTAGAGAAGCTGCCAAAGTACGTGGCACAGGTATTGCTGAACGTACACATGAATATTTGATGACCAAGATCAGAGAAGGAAAAGCAATCATCGCTTTGCATGGTGAGGAGTTTGCCGGTTTTACTTACATCGAGTCTTGGGGGAACAAGACCTATGTGGCCACTTCGGGATTGATAGTACATCCCAAATATCGTGGTTTGGGCTTGTCCAAGCGAATCAAGACCGCTTCTTTCCGCTTGGCTCGTTTGCGTTGGCCGAAGGCTAAGTTGTTCAGCCTGACCAGTGGAGCAGCAGTGATGAAGATGAATACTGAATTGGGATATGTGCCCGTAACTTTCAATCAGCTGACCGATGATGCGGCTTTCTGGAAAGGTTGCGAAGCTTGTACTAACCATGATATTCTGGTAGCTAAGGAAGGTAAGTTCTGTATCTGCACAGCGATGCTTTACGACCCGGCCTTGCACGAAGAAGACCAAATTTAATGAAGAATGTAGAACTAAAAATGAAGGATTAATAAAGTGAAGCATGAAAATGGGAAAGGAAGAATCTTTATATGGATAGAAATTCTTCATTCTTCATTTATCATTCTTCATTAAAAATATTTTGTTATGGAAAATAAGAAGAAAAAGGTAGTAGTAGCCTTCAGTGGTGGTTTGGATACCTCTTACACCGTGATGTATCTGGCTAAGGAAAAAGGATATGAAGTGTATGCGGCTTGTGCCAATACAGGTGGATTCAGCGAAGAACAGTTGAAGAAGAACGAAGAAAATGCATACAAGCTAGGTGCGGTAAAATATGTGACACTCGATGTTACTCGCGAATATTATGAAAAGAGCTTGAAGTACATGGTGTATGGTAATGTGCTCCGTAACGGTACTTACCCTATTTCGGTTAGCTCTGAACGTATCTTCCAGGCTTTAGCCATTGCTCGTTATGCCAACGAAATCGGTGCCGATGCCATTGCTCACGGTTCTACCGGTGCCGGTAACGACCAGATTCGTTTCGATATGACTTTCCTGGTATTGGCTCCGGGTGTGGAAATCATCACTTTGACTCGCGACAACAATTTGAGCCGTCAGGAAGAAATCGATTACTTGAATGCCAATGGTTTCTCTGCTGACTTCACCAAGTTGAAGTATTCGTATAATGTAGGTATCTGGGGTACTTCTATCTGTGGTGGTGAAATCCTCGACTCGGCTCAGGGCTTGCCGGAAACTGCCTATTTGAAGCATTGTACAAAGGAAGGTGGCGAACAGCTTCGTTTGACTTTCGAAAAGGGAGAGTTGAAGGCGGTGAACGATGTGGTATATGATGACCCTATCAAGGCCATTCAGAAGGTAGAAGAAATTGGTGCTGCTTACGGCATTGGTCGTGACATGCACGTAGGTGATACGATCATCGGTATCAAGGGTCGTGTAGGTTTCGAAGCGGCTGCTCCGATGTTGATTATCGGTGCTCACCGTTTCTTGGAAAAATATACTTTGAGCAAGTGGCAACAATACTGGAAGGATCAGGTAGCCAACTGGTATGGCATGTTCCTCCACGAAAGCCAATATTTGGAACCGGTAATGCGTGATATCGAGGCCATGTTGACCGAAAGCCAACGCAACGTAAACGGTACCGCTATCCTTGAACTCCGTCCGTTGTCATTTTCTACTGTAGGTGTCGAATCGAAGGACGACTTGGTGAAGAATAAGTTCGGCGAATATGGTGAAACGCAGAAGGGTTGGACAGCCGATGATGCCAAGGGATTCATCAAGGTTACTTCGACTGCTCTTCGTGCGTATTATGCAAACCACAAGGACGAAAAGGAAAACATATGATTAGAGTAGGAATTATCGGTGGGGCAGGTTACACGGCAGGCGAATTGATTCGTCTGCTTATCAACCACCCTGAAGTAGAAATAGGATTTATCAATAGTAGTAGTAACGCAGGTAACAAGATTACAGATGTTCACGAAGGCTTGTACGGCGAAACCGATTTGGTATTCACCGACGAGCTTCCGTTGGACGAAATCGATGTTCTCTTCTTCTGTACGGCTCATGGTGATACCAAGAAGTTCATGGAGAGCCACAACGTGCCGGAAGACTTGAAGATTATCGACCTCAGCATGGACTACCGCATCCAAAGCGATGATCATGACTTTGTGTATGGTTTGCCGGAACTGAACCGTCGTACCATTTGCCATAGCAAGCATGTGGCCAATCCGGGTTGCTTTGCTACCTGTATTCAGTTGGGTTTGTTGCCGTTGGCCAAGAACTTGTTGCTGAACGAGGATGTGATGGTGAATGCCATTACAGGCAGTACCGGTGCCGGGGTAAAACCGGGTGCTACGAGCCACTTCAGTTGGCGAAACAACAACATGAGCATCTACAAGCCGTTCAGTCATCAGCATGTGCCCGAAATCAAGCAATCCTTGAAACAACTTCAAAACAGCTTCGATTCTGAAATCGATTTCATCCCTTATCGGGGCGACTTCCCTCGTGGCATTTTTGCTACGCTTGTGGTGAAGTGCAAGGTCGAGTTGGATGAAATAGTGAAGATGTATGAAGAATATTATGCCAAGGATTCATTTGTTCACATTGTGGACAAGAACATCGACTTGAAGCAGGTGGTGAACACCAACAAGTGCCTCATCCATTTGGAAAAGCATGGCGACAAACTTCTGATAATCTCTTGTGTGGACAATCTTTTGAAGGGTGCCAGCGGTCAGGCCGTGCATAACATGAACCTCATGTTCAACCTCGAAGAAACCGTAGGCTTGCGTTTGAAACCAAGTGCGTTTTAATTTTACTCACCACAGATTACACAGATTAGCACAGATTTTTATATTTAATCCGTGTCAATCTGTGTAATCTGTGGTGAAACTTAAATATAGATAATTATGAAATTATACGATGTATATCCTTTGTTCGATATCAATATCGTCAAGGGAAAAGGATGCCAAGTGTGGGATGACAAAGGTCAGGAATACCTCGACCTGTATGGAGGCCATGCCGTAATCTCCATCGGCCATGCTCATCCGCACTATGTGGAAATGATTAGCAACCAAGTGGCTCAGTTGGGCTTCTACTCCAACTCCGTAATCAACAAGTTGCAACAAGAGTTGGCCGATCGCTTGGGCGAGCTCTCGGGTTACGATGATTATCAGTTCTTCTTGATAAATAGCGGTGCTGAGGCCAACGAAAATGCCTTGAAACTGGCCTCGTTCTACAACGGACGCACCCGTGTGCTGGTACAAGAGAAAGCTTTCCATGGTCGTACATCCTTGGCCGTTGAGGCTACCCACAACCCGAAAATCATTGCACCCATCAATGCCAACGGTCATGTCACCTACTTGCCGATGAACGACCTCCCTGCTTGGGAAGCCGAGTTGGCCAAGGGCGATGTGTGTGCCGTGATGATTGAGTGTATCCAAGGGGTAGGAGGTATCCGTCTGGTGACTCCCGAATTCATGCAAGGTCTTCGTGCGTTGTGCGACCGGTACAATACCGTACTTATCTGCGATGAAATCCAATGCGGTTATGGTCGTTCGGGTAAGTTCTTTGCCCATCAGTACACCGGCATTCGTCCGGATATCATCACCGTGGCAAAAGGTATCGGCAATGGCTTCCCGATGGGGGGTGTCATCATCAGCCCGAAGTTCACACCGGTGTATAGCCAGTTGGGTACTACGTTCGGTGGCAATCACTTGGCTTGTGCAGCTGCTATCGCCGTGCTCGATGTGATGAAGCAAGAAAACCTGGTGGACAATGCTGCTAAGGTAGGTGCCTACTTGATGGAAGAGTTGAAGAAGTTCCCGCAAATCAAGGAAGTTCGCGGACAAGGCTTGATGATTGGCATGGAGTTCGAAGAACCGATCAAGGACATTCGTCGCCGATTGCTGTTCGAGCAGAAAGTGTTCACGGGTGTAAGTGGCACGAATGTCATCCGCCTCTTGCCTCCGCTTTGCTTGACCATGGGAGAGGCCGGCGAGTTCTTAGCTCGCTTCAAGCAGGCTTTGGAAGCATAAATGTGAAGTTACTTTTGTCGGAGCCTCGTCATCTAGCATGACGGGGCTCCGACATTATAGAAGACCACGCCCCGTCTTCTAGCATGATTTTTCAATCACATCTGCAACATCTGCAACCGACCTGTAACATCCAAACATTCAGTAAGATACGGTGGCAGATAATCTGCCGCGTTGCACAAATCTGCCACATCAACGTCCTAATAGCCAAACACTTATACACTCGTTGCAGATTTTGCAGATTTTCAACGAATTCCAAGAACAAGGTGAGAATTCAAGGCATTTGCCTCAAAACCCCTTGGCGTTTCACCCAAAACACCAAGGCATTTTTTTAAAACGCCTTCATGTTTTTAAAAAACACCTTGATGCGTTTGATGGAGTATGATTTTTCATTACATTTGTATCCGAAAGATGAAACCCCAAAAATGATATAAGTATAATATGAAATATTGTTTATTACTGATTGCTGTCATATTCTCTGCTTGTTCTTCAATAGAGAAGAAACAGGAAATTGTTATAGATTTAGAGGATTTTAATGAAGTGATTAACTATTCTTCCTTTGCAGATTCTATTAGTTATTTGACTTTAAATTTGGAAGAAGATATAGCGATAGGGGAAGTCAATAGACTTTATAAATGGAAGAACTATTATTATATAGGTGCTTCTTCGCGTGACGGAGTGTTGATATACGATACTTCTGGTAATTTTGTTTCCCATATCAATACTTATGGAGAGGGACCGGAAGATTTTCGTACGA
The DNA here is from genome assembly GCA_015060735.1 of Bacteroides sp. GTDB lineage: Bacteria > Bacteroidota > Bacteroidia > Bacteroidales > Bacteroidaceae > Phocaeicola. Next base: position 576 of record SUXX01000032.1, on the reverse strand, counting down.
TAGCTTCTTTTGCCGTAGTTGCTTCAACGGGGGATGTTTGTATCTATGATAATGCCTCTCAAAAAATGATTTATTACGATATTCAGGGAACATTCAAATATTCAGTGCCTTGTCCTTATTGGACAGTAGATATTGTTAAACTTAATGAGGAACAAACCATTTGTATTTCTCCACTCTATGCCGGTGGTGAATTGCCAGCAGGCATTTGGTTAGTGGATAAACAGAACGAAATCGTGAAGTATTTGCGAGATGATGTAACTGCTGAGCACTGTTTTTATTATTACCCTGTGACTTACCTTCCTACGGATAACGGCTTTTATTACTTTGATAGAAATTGGGATGATTTCTCTTGGGTAACAACGGATACTACGCAAACAATTTAACAATTTGATTTTAGACAGAAAATTCCGGCTTCTATCACTGGAAATATGAGATTTAATCCCGCTGAATTGGATGGATATGGCATTTGTGATTATTATGCTTATTCTCCTTCCTATTTATTAATGGGATTCTGTCAGTTTATTTATGAGCAGAATCAGGATAAACGAAGATTTTTATGGGCTTTGGTTGATAATC
>SUXX01000005.1 GCA_015060735.1 Bacteroides sp. | reverse complement strand
AATGTCATTCAATGCAAGAAATATCACAAAGGAGATATTATTTTGAGTGAAGGTGAAGTATGCAATAACTTGTTATATATCGAACAAGGATTGCTACGACAGTATTACGTCAAGCACGGAAAAGATGTGACGGAGCATCTTTCATACGAAGGAAGCGGTGTTGTATGGTGCATTGAAAGTTATTTTCATCAGACACCCACACACTTGCTGATGGAAGCGTTGGAACCGAGTGTGGTGTGGGAAATTCCACGTGACTTGATGGAGGACATATCGGATACGAATTGTGACATATCCTATCTGTACAGACGTTTTTTCGAGGATTCCCTGATACTTTCACAGGTGAAAGCGGATATGCTCCGTTTCGAATCAGCAAAGGAAAGATATTCAAGATTGATGCAACTCTTCCCGGAAATCGTAAAGAGAGTGCCTCTCACATACATTGCTTCTTATCTTCAAATGTCTTTGGAAACATTGAGCCGGGTCCGTTCATCGATGACATAAACCAAACAAGGAGGGTATAAACATACCTTCCTTGTTTAAAATTCAGAACCAAAGTTTAGTAAACTATAGTTTTGTTCTGTGCTAAAAAATCAGAGGTGCTCTTTATATAAGGATTCAATCCATTGTCTCGTATTTGTGTATTCAATATACGCAAATACTTTTTGTATTGAACTTCACTTAATGTACTTTTCATCAGTTTCAAACTGCCATATATGGCTTCATTCAAGTATTTGATCTGTCGTTCACCCTTAGAATACTTGGCACTATTCATTTTGTCAGCAAGGAAATCAATAGCATTCGCTACATTATCGTATTGATTGGAACTCAACTCTAAGTATCGGGCCAATTCTGGAAGATGCTTTTTCATATTCCAATCAGTGATTTCCAATTTCTTCTGTGAGAAACATACGGTTGACAAACTCAAAACCGCAAATACGGATACAAACAATCTTTTCATACCTAAATAAATTTGCTCTCTTTTTGACAAAAGAGAAAGTTAATACCTATTGATGATTGCCTATGTTTACTGCTGAATAATTATCCTTAAATATTAATTGTTTTTTATAGGATTCATACCCGTTGGGCACCAAAAGTTTATTTTACTACAATTATTAGTAGTATTCAAATCCGCAGAATGACCTGCAAATACAGACTTCATAAAATCTACAATCTTTTTCATACTTCTAATTTTTAGTTCTCCCCTATTGGAAAATCAGTTAATAATACCTATTGTTTAAAGATGTTGTTTTGCTTCTATATAGGCAATCATCCTTTTTTAAATTATAGCAAAACACCACTTTGTATATCTTTTTAATGTTATTATATCTTTTTACTTTACTTTTTATCTTTCCTTGTTTAACGATGCAAAGATATGGCAAAAGTAAATGGAGAGAATCAAAACAATAGCAAAAAATGAAGATTATGCCCATTTATTTGATAAATGTCAAATCTTTCCATAAACGAGCTTATAAAATAGAGAAAATGCCTTCAAAAATAAAAAGGATGAAGTTTTAAATGTCAAAAACTATACTAAAATCCGGATTTGTTCTTGAACTCGTTTTTTTAGTGGCAAAATTACATTTGACAAGCAAAAACATTGATATGCAAAATATTGTAAATCTGTGAAATATACTCCAATTCGGTGGAGATATTTCTAGTGGAATTTTACTCCACCGATTTAGCAGGTGACATTTGCTCAAATTCGCGGTGAAAAGTGGATAGGGATAAAATAAAAATCCCTGATAACCGTTTGATTATCAGGGATTCTCTTCATTTTGCATTGATTGTTCGTGATCCGCTTGGGGCTCGAACCCAAGACCCCAACATTAAAAGTGTTGTGCTCTACCTGCTGAGCTAGCGAATCAAACCTATTTTCATTCTTTCGAATGGCGGTATGGACGGGACTCGAACCCGCGACCCCCTGCGTGACAGGCAGGTATTCTAACCAGCTGAACTACCACACCAATTGAGTCCATTTCTGAATTCGGATGCAAAGATACTGCTTTTTTTTATATCTACAAGCTTTTAATGAAAAAAAGTTCAGTTTTATCCTTTTATTCTCATAATTAGTGGGGACTTAAAAGCCCTTTTTCATCAATTCTTGTTTCCTTTTGCATCTTCTTTCAAAACTTTCGGTAAGAAATATCTACCTATTAGCAATAATTATTTATTTTTGCAAACTCAAAGAAAAAACTGATGAATATAGCTATCGTAAAATATAATGCCGGCAATATCTATTCGGTGGATTATGCCTTGAAACGCTTGGGCGTGGAAGCCATCATCACTTCCGACAAGGAAACACTGATGAAGGCCGACAAGGTTATCTTCCCCGGAGTAGGCGAAGCGGAAACGACCATGAACTTCCTTCGTGAACAGAAATTGGATCTATTAATAAAGGAGTTGAAGCAACCCGTACTGGGCATTTGCCTGGGCATGCAACTGATGTGCCGACACTCGGAAGAGGGAGATGCGGATTGCTTGGGCATCTTCGACATCAATGTGAAGAAGTTTCAACCGATGCGTCACGAAGACAAAGTGCCTCACATGGGATGGAATACATTGACCGACACCCGAAGCGACCTTTTCAAAGGATTCGACAAGGAAGAATTTGTTTACTTCGTGCATAGCTTCTATGTGCCATTGAACGAATTTACCGCGGCAACCACGGATTACATCCTCCCCTACAGCTCGGCCTTGCACAAGGACAATTTCTATGCCACGCAATTCCATCCGGAAAAGAGCGGCAAGGTGGGCGAACGGATTTTGCGGAACTTCATCGAGCTATAATATAATAAGGAGAGAGTGAATATGATTGAACTGATTCCCGCCATCGACATCATCGACGGAAAGTGCGTCCGTCTGTCGCAAGGCGATTACGATACAAAAAAGGTCTATAACGAAAACCCGTTGGAAGTGGCCAAGGAATTCGAGGCAAATGGCGTGCGACGTCTGCACGTAGTGGATTTGGACGGTGCGAAGTCGAGCCATGTGGTGAACTATAAGGTACTCGATGCCATTGCCGGACATACCTCGCTCATCATCGACTTTGGCGGGGGCATCAAGACGGACGAAGACTTGGTCATCGCCTTCGAAAACGGGGCACAGATGGTGACCCTGGGAAGCGTGGCCGTAAAGCAACCGGACTTGTTCAAGAAATGGCTCCTGCAATATGGTGCCGAGAAAATCATCCTGGGAGCCGACGTGAAGGACAACCGCATCTCGGTGAGCGGATGGAAAGAAGATAGCCAGCTGGAGCTGATGCCTTTCCTCACCGACTATACCCGGGAAGGCGTGAGCAAGGTGCTCTGTACGGACATCAGCCAAGACGGAATGCTTCAAGGACCGTCCATCGAACTTTACAAGCAAGTGATGAAGGAATTCCCATCGATGCACCTCATCGCCAGCGGTGGAGTGAGTTGCCTGGACGACATCATCCGCTTGGACGAAGCCGGCATACCGGCCGTGGTGTTCGGAAAAGCCCTCTACGAAGGACGCATCACGATGAAGGACCTAAAACGATTTATGTAAAGAATTATGTTAGCAAAAAGAATCATACCCTGTCTGGACATCAAGGACGGACAAACCGTAAAGGGCACGAACTTCGTGAACCTCCGTCAAGCGGGCGACCCCGTGGAGTTGGGACGCACCTATAGCGAACAAGGGGCCGACGAGTTGGTTTACCTCGACATCACCGCCAGCCACGAAGGACGCAAGACCTTCACCGACTTGGTGAAACGAGTGGCCGCAAACATCAGCATCCCCTTCACCGTGGGTGGAGGCATCCACGAGCTGAAGGATGTTGACCGCCTGCTGAGTGCAGGTGCCGACAAGGTGTCCATCAACTCCTCGGCCATCAAGAACCCTTCGCTGATAGACGAAATTGCCAAGCATTTCGGCTCGCAAGTGTGTGTGGTGGCCATCGATGCCAAGCAGACTCCCCAAGGATGGAAATGCTATCTGAACGGAGGACGTGTGGAAACGGACAAGTATCTCTTCGAATGGGCAAAGGAAGCGAACGAACGAGGGGCGGGCGAAATCCTCTTCACCAGCATGGATCATGACGGGGTGAAGACGGGCTATGCCAACAAAGCCCTTGCTACCCTCTCCGATAGCCTCAGCATCCCCGTGATTGCCTCGGGCGGTGCAGGTGCCATGGAGCACTTCCGCGACACGTTCATCGAGGGAAAGGCCGATGCAGCCCTGGCCGCCAGCGTTTTTCACTTCGGAGAAATCAAGATTCCCGAATTAAAACTGTATCTTTGCGAGCAAGGCATCAACGTTAGACGATGACGTGTCCTCGAATATGCCTTCGCGTATGAGGTCAAACGCCTTCACGTTTTGATTGAAACGTCAAGACGTTTAAAAAAAGACAAACCAACATGTCATCCTGAGCATCGCGAAGAATCTGATTACACCAACAAACGCTTCTCAGATTCTTCACTACGTTCAGAATGACAAGCTAAATATAAAAAAGAATATGAACTTAGATTTTGAAAAGATGGGAGGACTTATCCCAGCCATCATCCAAGACAATTATACACAAAAAGTGCTCATGCTGGGCTTCATGAACGAAGAAGCCTATCAGAAGACCGTGGAAACCGGTAAGGTAACCTTCTTCAGCCGCACCAAAAACCGCCTTTGGACAAAGGGCGAAGAAAGTGGTAACTTCTTGAACGTCATCGACATTAAGGCCGATTGCGACAACGACACTTTGCTCATTCTAGTCGACCCGGTAGGCCCCGTTTGCCACACGGGCACCGACACTTGTTGGGGCGACAAGAACTCGCAGGACATCATGTTCCTCAAGGTGCTACAAGACTTCATCGACAAACGCCACGAGGAAATGCCGGAAGGTTCTTATACAACCAGCCTCTTCAATAGTGGCGTGAACAAGATGGCTCAGAAGGTGGGCGAAGAAGCCGTGGAAGCCGTCATCGAGGCATGCAACGGCACCGACGAACGCCTCATCTACGAAAGTGCCGACCTGATATACCACCTCATCGTGCTCCTCACTTCTAAAGGTTACCGAATCGAAGACTTGGCACGCGAGCTGAAGGAACGTCATAGTGCAACCTGGAAAAAACATTAAAAAAGAATTATGAGCGAACCACTCATCCAATACCAAAACGTCAGCATCTGCCAACAAGGGTTGGAGATATTGGAAGGCGTGAACTTTGAATTGAACAAAGGCGAATTTGTTTACTTGATAGGCAAGGTCGGCTCGGGCAAAACCTCTTTCCTCAAGACCATCTACGGGGAATTGGAAATCCACTCAGGCGAAGCCGAAGTCATGGGACACAACCTTCGCACTATCAAGCAAAAACACATCCCCGACCTGCGTCGTCGGTTAGGCATCGTCTTTCAGGACTTCCAATTGCTGACCGATCGCACCGTCCATGCCAACCTGGAATTTGTGCTACGTGCTACCGGTTGGAAGAACAAAGTAGACATCCACATGCGTATCGAAGAAGTATTGGAGCAAGTAGGCATGAATGGCAAAGGTTACAAAATGCCGAACGAACTTTCGGGTGGCGAACAACAACGCATCGTCATTGCTCGTGCCATCCTCAACAAGCCCGAGCTGATACTAGCCGACGAGCCTACGGGAAACCTTGACGTAGAAACCGGACGAAGAATTGTAGAACTTTTGAGAGAAATCTGTGCACAAGGTTCGGCCATCCTGATGATTACCCACAACCTGAACATGCTCACCGAATATCCAGGCAAAGTGTTCAAGTTCGAGAATCATCACATCGAGGAAATAAAGGAATAAAAATATAAACAATAAAATAAATAGGTAACATGAAAGTATTAAAGTTTGGAGGAACTTCCGTAGGCTCACCAGAGCGTATGAAGGGAGTTGCCCAATTAATTAACGATGGAGATAAGAAGATTGTAGTGCTTTCGGCCATGTCGGGCACCACCAATTCGTTGGTAGAAATCTCGGATTACTTGTACAAGAAAAATCCGGAAGGTGCCAACGAAATCATCAATAAGTTGGAAAGAAAGTACAAGCAACATGTCAATGAACTTTATACCACCGACGAATACAAGCAAAAGACATTGGCCTTCATCAAGGATATATTCAATGGCATCCGCTCTTTCACCAAGGACATCTTCACATTGTTCGAAGAAAAAGTCATCCTTTCGCAAGGTGAGCTACTCTCTACCAATATGGTAACCAACTACTTGCAAGAACAGGGCGTAAACGTAGTATTGCTCCCTGCACTCGACTTCATGCGTACAGACAAGAACGGTGAACCCGACCCTAGCTATATCAAGAACAAATTGGCCGTCCTGCTGGAAAAGCATCCGGACGCCGACCTTTATATCACTCAAGGTTTCATTTGTCGCAATGCATACGGCGAAGTAGATAATCTACAACGTGGTGGTAGTGATTATAGTGCGTCTTTGATAGGTGCCGCCGTAGGTGCTTTGGAAATCCAAATCTGGACAGACATCGATGGTATGCACGACAACGACCCACGTATCGTAGACAAGACTTCTCCCGTTCGCCAACTCCATTTCGAGGAAGCAGCCGAGTTGGCTTACTTCGGTGCTAAAATTCTTCACCCTACTTGCATCCAACCGGCCAAGTATGCCAACATCCCCGTTCGTTTGCTCAATACCATGGAGCCAACCGCCCCGGGTACCTTGATTTCCAACGATACTGAATCAGGTAAAATCAAGGCCGTAGCTGCTAAGGACAACATTACCGCCATCCAAATCAAATCGGGACGAATGTTGTTGGCATACGGTTTCTTGCGTAAAGTATTCGAAATCTTCGAAAGCTACCAAACCTCCATCGACATGATTTGTACATCCGAGGTCGGTGTATCCGTATCTATTGATAATACCAAGCACCTGAATGAAATCCTCAACGACCTGAAGAAGTATGGCACCGTACATGTTGATCATGATATGTGCATCATCTGCGTAGTAGGCGACTTGCGTTGGGAAAACGTAGGCTTCGAAGCCAAAGCACTCGACGCGATGCGTGAAATCCCTGTCCGCATGATTTCGTTCGGTGGTAGCGATTACAACATCTCCTTCTTGGTAAGCAAGGACGATAAGAAGCGTGCTTTGCAATCATTGAGTGACCACTTGTTCAATCATTAATGACTATGATAAAAGGAACATTCCCTATAGAGAAATTCAGAGAGCTCGAAACACCTTTCTATTATTACGATATGAAGGTGCTTCGAGACACCCTCGAAACCATCAAAAAGGAAGCAGGCAAGTACGACAACTTTGTCGTACACTATGCCGTAAAAGCCAACGCCAATCCCAAAGTATTGAATGCCATCCGCGAGGCAGGTCTTGGTGCCGATTGCGTTAGTGGAGGTGAAGTGCGTGCAGCCGTAAAAGCCGGTTTCCCGAGCGAAAAGATTGTGTATGCCGGTGTAGGAAAGACCGATAAGGAAATCAACTACTCCCTCGACCACGACATCTTTTGCTTCAATGTAGAGTCCGTGCCCGAACTTGAAATCATCAACGAGCTGGCCGAAGCCAAAGGGAAGATTGCTCAAGTAGCTTTCCGTATCAATCCGAACGTAGGTGCCCATACCCATGCCAACATCACTACGGGTTTGGCCGAAAACAAGTTCGGCATCAGCATGGAAGACATGGACATGGTGATTGAAATGGCAGAACAGATGAAGAACGTGAAGTTCATCGGCTTGCACTTCCACATCGGTTCCCAAATCCTGGAAATGGACGACTTCGTGGCTCTTTGCAACCGTGTAAACGAACTTCAAGAACATTTGGCCAAGCATCACATCATCTGCGAACACATCAACGTGGGTGGAGGATTGGGCATCGACTATCACCATCCCAACCACTTGCCAATTCCTAACTTTGCCGATTACTTTGCCACTTACCACAAGTTCCTTCATTTGCAACCTGGACAAACCCTTCATTTCGAGTTGGGTCGTGCTGTAGTGGGTCAATGCGGAAGTCTCATCAGCAAAGTAACCTATGTGAAACAAGGTTCGAACAAGCAGTTTGCCATCCTCGACGCCGGCATGACCGACCTGATTCGTCCGGCTCTCTATCAGGCTTATCATCGTATCGAAAACATAACCTCGGACGAGGCAGAAGAGACCTACGATGTAGTAGGTCCTATCTGCGAATCGAGTGACGTATTCCTAAAGGCCGTGGATTTGAACAAAGCTCATCGTGGCGACTTATTTGCTCTCCGTTCGGCCGGTGCGTATGGCGAGATTATGGCTTCGGCCTACAATTGTCGCGAATTACCGAAAGGTTATACCTCGGATGAAATCTTATAAAGGATAATTTACGAATAAAAGAAATGGTGGATGTGCATTATACACTTCCACCATTTCTTTTATACTTCATTCTTTCCATTTATACTTTGAAACACATTAACCGGGTAGTTATTTTCCTAAACCAAACAGATGTTATTTTTGTTAAACTTATACAAACTTAAAACAAAGTATATATGGAAAAGAGATTCTTGACTTACGAAAATGGAGCACCCGTAACCGACAACACCCACTCACTGACCGCCGGACAACGTGGACCTATCCTACTAGAAGATGCTTGGCTCATCGAGAAATTAGCTCATTTCGACCGTGAAGTCATTCCCGAACGACGGATGCATGCCAAGGGGAGCGGTGCTTTCGGGCATTTTACCGTGACACACGATGTTACACAATACACTTGTGCCAAACTATTCTCAGAAGTAGGCAAGCAGACAGAAGTCTTTGTTCGCTTTTCCACCGTAGCAGGCGAACGTGGTGCTGCTGATGCCGAACGAGACATTCGGGGATTTGCCGTAAAGTTCTATACCGAAGAAGGTAATTGGGATTTAGTAGGCAACAACACCCCCGTGTTTTTTATCCGTGACCCTTTACAATTTCCCGATTTGAACCATGCCGTAAAACGTGATCCACAAACAAATCTCCGCTCCCCACAAACCAACTGGGACTTTTGGACAATGCTACCCGAAGCACTACATCAAGTCACTATCGTAATGTCCGATCGGGGCATTCCAGCCTCATACCGTCATATGCACGGCTTTGGATCACACACCTATAGCCTCATTAATGCAACCGGGAAACGGGTGTGGGTAAAATATCATTGGAGAACCCAACAAGGTATCAAAAACTTATCCAACGAAGAAGCCGCAGCTATCATAGCTCACGATCGAGAAAGCCATCAACGGGATTTATTTAATGCCATCGATCGAGGTGACTTCCCTCGATGGACGCTTTACTTCCAAATCATGACAGAAGAACAAGCTGCTCTTTATAAAGAGAACCCATTTGACATCACCAAGGTATGGAGTCATAAAGAATATCCACTCATTGAAGTGGGTGTTCTGGAATTGAATCGCAATCCTGAAAACTATTTTGCCGATGTAGAACAAGCTGCTTTCAATCCCACCCATCTAGTACCGGGATTAGGTCTTTCACCTGACAAATTGTTGCAAGGACGGCTCTTCTCTTACGGAGATGCCCAACGATATCGCCTCGGTGTGAACCATGATCAAATACCCGTAAACCGCTCTCGATGCCCTATGCATAGCTACCATCGTGATGGATTAATGCGGATAGACGGAAACAACGGAGCGACGAAAGGTTACTCACCGAACAGCATTGGTGAATGGAAAACAAATGCAGCTGCATATGCCACCTCTCCAACTGACGGTCCTTCCTTGCGATACAATCCATCGGATGATTGCACAGATGATTGCTTCTACCAGCCCGGGAACTTATACCGTTTAATGACTGAAGATAAACGCAGTATATTGATAGCCAATACCGTAGAAGATATGTTGCCAGTTACATACAACATCAAATATCGGCATGCCGCTCATTGTTACCTAGCTGACAAAGAATACGGTACTCGCCTGGCCGAAGCTATGCATCTAGACTTGGTTTGGGTAAAACATTTGGCTTCACTAAATGAAGAAGAACGCTTGCGGATAACATCATCTTAAATAAATAAAGAAAAAGGGGGCAGAGCCCCTTTTTCTTTGTTATCTTTGCAATATGAATACCACAATCAATATCCGTTCTAAAGAAGCATTCAACTTCCAGAAGTTTCACGAATTTCTGGACATTCCCGATATGGTGCTTGACCATCATTTCGCCATTCCAACTGAAAGCACCAACTGGCTTTTCCATCGAGAAGGAAAGTCTACAACCTTATTCGCACTCAGCTACAACTTACAAGATATTTACACAATCAGCATAGATAATCTAGCTGCTTACGAAGACTTGAAGTTCTTCCCTTATTTAGTAGATTCGCTTGTCAAATACTTAAAAGGAGAAATGGACTTTGACAATATTTACAACCGGATGAACGAGGACTGGATCGAAGAAACTATCGCCGAAGAAATTGCCCGTGTAAAAGGGACACTTACCGTAGTACCTTGTTATTTCTTTTCACAAGCCTTCAATGATTTTTGTTATGTATCCGAAAAGGCCTTGTACCCATTTGGGGTAAACCTTCACTCGTCCACTCCCCGCATTTATGGCTACATCCAATACATGATAAAGAAAGATTTACTTCCTCGTTTCAACGATTGGAATGAACTTCCTCTCAACAACCTTGACGATGAAGTAGAAGTTGATATCCCTCAGCATGTGGCTATCGGACGAGTGAAATCATGGCAACTTGATGGTTCGGAAACCTATGAAACTTACTCACAAGAAGATGTGGATCATCTGCTTACCCTTGCCTCTGAATATAAACAAGGAAAGCCTTTGCATGGCGTGGTCATGAACGACATAGGGACTCTATATCAGGAAGGTATCGGTATACCCATAAATGGAGAGAATGCTATCTACTGGTTTACCGAAGCGTATAAAGCAGGTGACACACTATATGCTCCCACGAATTTAGGAGATTTATACCGCAAGGGATGTGGTCATGTAAAGCCATGTCTTCGAAAAGCCTTCGAAGCTTATCAACTATCCATCGACCCATATGCACACTATCGGCTGGGACAAGCCTATGAGGAAGGTTGGATAGGCAAAGTGGATAGGAAGCAAGCCATGAAATGGTATCAACAAGCAGCCGAAGAAGGGCATCATCTAGCTATTAAAAGACTCAAGAAAAACACTTAAAATAAAAACTATGAAAAGACTAATTTCAATCTGTCTGATTTGCCTTTTTACATTAGGCATTGCGGCACAAAAATCATTCTTTCCCAAAATGTACGCACACAGAGGGTGCTGGAGTATGAATTCGGCTAACGAATTCATTGTTCCTGAAAATAGTTTAGCCGCCGTTGCTATGGCCAAACGAATGGGATACAAAGGTATCGAGTGTGATGTGCATTACACCAAGGATAAAGTCATGGTTATCCTTCACGATGCAACCTTAAATCGAACCATGCGAAATGCCAAAGACTATAGTCCAATACAAGATAAAATTAAATTATCAGACCTCACTTTCGAAGAACTGAGAAATAATTATGTTCTGGCATCGACCAATCCGGCAATGCGTACTCCCATCCCTACTTTGAAAGAACTGCTTACCGAATGCAAGAAACAAGGCATCGTACCGATGTTGCATAGCGACTTGGCCGAGTCTTACCAGATGGCACAAGAGATGTTCGGCAACAATTGGATTTGCTTCACTGGAAAAGAAGATGAAATCATGAACGTCAGAAAATATTCTGATTGTATGGTGCTTCTTGCCATCAACGAAGGTACAGCCGACGAAAACATCGAGCGTCTGAAACGCATCGGCGGACATTGTGGCGTGTCTACCATGAATTACGGTTTGCTGACCAAAGACTTCTGTCAAGCCTTGACTCAAAAGGGATACGCGGTACAAGCCTCCATCTTCCCCGTTTCCAAAGAAATGACGGGTCAATCGAACGGCATCACTTACCAACTGACCGACTACTCGTTCATGCCTGTCAAGGGAATGAAACCAAGCCATACCGTCAATCTGAAAAAGAGAGCGGAACTTCCTTCCGAAACCATCGGATGTGGAGCTTTCGTTCTCGAACTGAAGGTTCAAGGAAAAGCTACCCTGATTATTGACCAGAAGCACACCTACCCGATTGAATCGGATGGCAAAGAAACCCTGTTCATTGGTCATCGATTCTTCAACCGTGCCGTGCCCGACATCCGTTTGGAAGGCGGAAAGGTAAAGAAGATGGAAGTCAAAATTTGGGATTTGTAACCAGCTTCTACCGGTTATTCCTGCTTCTTGGGAGCAGGAATAATCCACACTTCGCAATAACCGCCCGAAGCATTTTCCTTGATGGTAAAGAATGGTTTTCCTTGAATCACATCCACTCCATTGCGATGGACGTGCCCCGTGAATGTCGCCATCAGGTTCGACGAAGAAACCACCGCATCATAGAAGGCAAATGTTTCGGGCTTATGTCCTTCAGCAGCCCACCGGTTACGTCTTTCCAACTCATAGCTGGTATCATGGGCAGCATTCCAATCGGGATGACCGACCCCAAACCCGACCTCTCTGCCGGGAGCATAAACGGGGATATGCATCATCAGCAACATCGGCTTGCCTTGACTATCTTCCTGGCGGAAGAAGTCCAATTGTTCAGGAAGAATCTCGTAAACGGAGTCGTCGATAAAAAGCAGCTTCACCCCTTTCACATCTACACTATACATCAACGGATTATGCGGACCTACCAAAGGCATCAAACGTTTCTTGGCCCAGGTATCACGCAATTCGATAGACGAGCCTTCCATACCTTCGTAGTGCCAATCGTGATTTCCTGCTATATAATAATAAGGTATCCCTATCGAATCCAGCTTCCCCTTTGCCCACTCTACCGCATACTCCGATGGATAACTGACAATATCACCCAGCAAAGCTATGGCATCTACCTTCTTTTCCTTGGCCATGCCCAACACATGCAGAAAAGATTTCTCAGGATTGGTAGCCTCGAGTGTCTGAAAATGACGAGTAGCATGATAGGCCCCCGCCATACGCTTGCTATGGGTGCGGAAAGGTTCTTCGCGGTCATCACTCATCCACAGGTGGGTATCTGCAACTAGCATCAGATGGACAGTATCCTCCACTTCGGGCGAAAAGATTTTCACCATAGGGGCATTGTACGAATAAGTAACAGAAGAGGTCGATTGATTCTCGGTCTTAGGAGCACAGGAGAACAAATAAAACGAGAGACATAAAGCAGCCAACGAGTATAGTGTTTTTCCAGCCATATCAAAAGAAAGTTTAAGTTCAAGATTATATCACAAAAATAACCAAACTTAGCCTCAAAAAAAAACATCAAGGCATTTTTTTAAAACGCCTTGGCATTTGAGACAAAACGCCTTGGCGTTTTACTTAAAACCTCAAGGCGTTTTATCCAAAGAGGCTTTTTGTCTTTTCCAAAGCTGGTAGCTGTTGATGATGTTTTGCCACAACACATAACTTCCCGGGGCAATGGTTGCCAACGGATGCAGATAGGCAGATGCCATCCAGATGGCAAGGACGGTATTCTTCTGCCCTAGGGCTTGTCCCGCACTGATACGATCCCGGTACATGCTCCCGATGCGTTTGCCCAAAGCAAACTGAAAGATGCAGGCCATCAGCCCTCCCAAAGCAACGAGCCATGCCGAGAAATCACTATTGAACAACGAACGAGCCGTCTGTCCCATCACGAGTGCCAACGCAAAAGCCCAGATGTAAAAAGCCATTCCACTACATGAAGTCAGCCATTGGTGTACTCCTTTCAGATAATGTTTCAAGAACTGAGCCAGCAAGAAGGGGGCCAACAACAGCGGAAAGACCTTGCTAAGAATCTTCAGGAAAGCTACCCAAAAGGTCAACCCTTCGTGAGGCTCGACCAACGGAAACACTAGAGGCACCCAAACGGCCCCCAACAGATTGGACAACAAGGTATAGGTGGTCAGTGTAGCTGCATTGCCTCCCAACTTACCCGTGATGACCGCAGCTGCGGTAGCCGTAGGACAAATGAGGCATACCATCGCTCCTTCCCAAAAACCTTTTCCCAGCTCATCCATCGGGACAAGCAGTAGCAACCCTACCACCAAGGCACATGAAAAGCCTTGAATCATCAATAGCCAGGCATGCCAACGTTTAGGCTTCAACTCCTTGATATCTATTTTACAAAATGTGAGCAGAAGCTGGGCAAAGATAAGCCAAGGCATTATGAACGACACGAACTCATGAATGTAGGGTTTGGCCGGTGCCAGAAATGTCCACTTGGCGAACACGAGGTATGCCAAGGTACCAACAAGCATAGCAATGGGCAAAGTCCAGTTCTTCAGGAATTTCAACATAAATCTTAAAGTTATTCAAATCGTATCGACTTGGCCGGATGGATACGTGTAATGAGATACGAAGGCCCCACCAGCATCAGCACCGAAACCAGCAATGTACACACGTTGAGCAACACCCACCACCACAAGTTAAACTCCACCGGCACGCTATCCACATAATAGGTAACAGGATCGAGTTTGAACAAGTGGAAGCTTGATTGTACCCACACAAACAACAATCCGAAGATGTTTCCCCACAACATTCCCCTTCCAATCAAGAAGACCGAGAAACTTAGAAAAACCTTCCGGATAGACCAATTGTCGGCACCTAAGGCCTTGAGGACTCCAATCATGTTGGTACGCTCCAAGATGATGATGAGCAAGCCCGAAATCATGGTAAATCCGGCCACACCCGTCATCAGTATCAGAATCACCCACACGTTCAAATCCAGCAAATCGAGCCAGGCAAATATCTGCGGATTGGATTCTTCCACGGTTTGTGTGTAATATTTATGTCCATACCGGTCAGTCTGCATATCCACCCGCGAGCGAATGTCTTCCTTGATGTCTTCCAGACGTTCGTAATCGGTCACTTCCAGTTCCACCCCGCTCACCTGACCCGAGGCCCAGCTGTTCAGCCGATTCACCGTATACAGGTCGGTCAGCAGAAACAAGTCGTCGTACATCGAAAAATTGGTCTGATAAATGCCGGCTATCTGCAAGCGACGGGCACGCACCTTGTCCCCATCCACATAATAAGTATACAACTTATCGCCCAACTTCAGCCTCAACTTGTTGACAATCGTCCGCGAGACCACGGTGAAATTGGTCGATGCCGTATCCGTAAAATGGGGGATTTCGCCTTCCAGCAGATGTTTCTTGATAAAAGTCCAGTCGTATTCTTCGGCCACTCCTTTCAGCACCATGCCCAGGAAGTTGTCATCAGTCATAATCATACCCGCCTTGGTGGAATATCGCTGGATATGCTTCACGCCATCCACGGCACAAAGCACCTGTACCAGACTATCTTCCACCACAATAGGCTCGGTCTCATACGATTTCTGAATATCAAAGTTGGTAATGGAAATGTCCGCCCCTAAGCCAACAACCTTATCACGCACTTCATGCTTGAAGCCAATCACGACAGATACAGCTACAATCATCACCGCCAATCCGACGGCAATGCCCCACATGGCAATGCGGATAGCAGGCTTGGACACCTTTCCACCTTCGTTGCTCCGATAAATTCGCTTGGCAATAAAGAGCTTCCAATTCATCATATCATTCCTCTACCCTACCCGGATAAGCTTCCAGGGCTTTCCGAAGCACAAACAAAGCACGTACCAAATCTTCCTTCTTCAAGACATAGGCAATACGAACTTCGTTTTTACCTGCACCCGGAGTGGTATAGAAACCCGTAGCAGGAGCCATCATGATGGTCTCGCCTTCGTAATCGAAATCAGACAAGCACCATGCACAGAACTTTTCGCAATCGTCTACCGGCAGTTTGGCTACGGTATAGAAAGCCCCCATCGGGATGGGTGAATACACACCGGGGATTCGATTCAAGCCATCAATCAGACATTTTCTTCGTTCTACATACTCGTCGTAGGTATCACGGGCATATTCCTCGGGAGCATCCAAAGAAGCTTCTGCGGCAATCTGCCCAATCAACGGAGGACTCAAACGAGCTTGACAGAACTTCATCACCGCATCGCGTACTTCCTTATTCTTCGTAATCAAGGCTCCGATACGGATACCACATTCCGAATAACGCTTCGATACAGAGTCGATTAACACCACATTCTGTTCAATACCTTCGAGATGACAAGCCGAGATATAAGGCGAACCGGTATAAATGTACTCACGATACACTTCATCGGAGAAAAGATACAAGTCGTACTTCTTCACCATGTCGCGAATTTGGTTCATTTCACGGCGAGTATACAGATATCCCGTCGGGTTATTGGGGTTGCAAATCAAGATGGCCTTGGTGCGTTCGTTTATTAACTCCTCGAACTTTTCCACTTTCGGGAGCGAGAAACCTTCTTCGATGGTCGTCGTTACCGTACGGATGACCGCACCGGCCGAGATGGCAAAGGCCATATAGTTGGCATAAGCAGGTTCGGGGACAATGATTTCATCTCCCGGATTCAAGCAGCTGAGAAAAGCGAAAAGAACGGCTTCCGAGCCACCGGTTGTAATAATGATATCGTCCGCATTCAAGTTGATATCGTACTTCTTATAGTATCCCACCAACTTTTCCCGATAGCTTTGATAGCCTTGCGAAGGACTATACTCCAACACCGTACGGTCAATGTTACGGATGGCATCCAATGC
Organism: Bacteroides sp.; assembly: GCA_015060735.1. Lineage (GTDB taxonomy): Bacteria > Bacteroidota > Bacteroidia > Bacteroidales > Bacteroidaceae > Phocaeicola. The sequence continues at coordinate 96,564 of SUXX01000005.1, read as the reverse complement.
CGCCTGTGGAGTGGGCAAGTCGGGCTGACCGATATTCAAATGATACACATGAATTCCTCTTTGCTTGGCAGCATCGGCAAGCGGAGCCAGTTTTCGGATAGGCGAGGCTGGCATTTCATTTCCTCGAATAGATATAGTAGGCATATATATAAAGTGCTATATTATTAATTAAGGTGCAAAGATAGGAATTTTCTTTGATGTACCAAGAAAGGAAGAAATGAAATGCAACAACAAGAAAAAGAAGGAACTTTAAAGTTCCTTCTTCCATAAACCATGCAGGTTACAATACTCATAAACAGCTACCGGTTTATCATCTCCTACATGAACAACGGCTACCGGTTCGTCCTTCAAATTCACCTTGATACCACCACGTTCCGTCTCCACATAAATAAAGGATATGTGATGTTCGGGGAGCATCGGATGATGTACACTACCAACTTCAATTTTCAAACGACCATCGTCCAAAACGGTTACTTCAGGAATATGTTTTTCAGTGCTTGCCTCAACGGTGTTCGGAACCAATTCTTCCATTTTTTGTCCGCAGCACACCAATGGCACGCCCGAATCAACCAACTTTTCCACTACATTCCCACAATGATTGCATTTGTAAAACTTTACTGACATAATATTCTATTTTTAATGATTATACAATTCGTTTACTTCATGAGACAAATCAGGCCATCAAATGATCCAACGCTTGTCTCAATTCTTTCTTTGTTAAAGCCCCGGCAGAGATATGCGGATATCCTTCCATCGGAACGAACACCAACGTAGGAACCGAACGAACTCTAAACAAATCAGCCAATTCTTGCTCATCGTCTACATTCACCTTGTAAATATCCAATTTGCCTGCATATTCCTTGGCTAAATCATCCAACACGGGCGAGAATGAACGGCAAGGCCCACACCAAGGAGCATAAAAGTCAATCAATGCCGGCTTGTCTCCTAAAAATTTCCAATCCTTCGGACTATCTTCATAATTCGCTACTTTGCGTAAGAAACCACCTTTAGTTAAATTTATCGTATTCATCGTTCAAATATTTTCGAGGTTCAACTTCTTTTTTTCTACAACAAAGATAACCCTTATTTTTCTTATCTCCAACAGATATTTTCTATCGGTTTATAGACAAAATCAATGCCTCATGTTTTTTTAACCTTCCTTTGCCTTCTGATAAAAATTATGATTATCTTTGTCACCCGTTAAACAACTTTTAAAAATAGAACAATTATGATGCATACTTGGTTCGAATGCAAGATTCGATATGAAAAGACCATGGAAAATGGCATGAACAAAAAAGTAACTGAACCTTATTTGGTAGACGCCCTCAGCTTTACCGAAGCCGAGGCTCGTATCATCGAAGAAATGACACCATACATCAGCGGAGAATTTACCGTAAGTGACATCAAACGTGCCAATTATAGCGAACTGTTTTTTGCTGAAGATACAGCTGCTGACCGCTGGTTCAAATGCAAACTCACATTCATCACCCTGGACGAAAAGAGCGGTGCCGAGAAAAAGACATCGACCAATGTTCTTGTACAAGCATCCGACCTTCGCGATGGCGTTAAAAAATTAGATGAAGGCATGAAAGGAAGTATGGCTGATTATATTATTTCTTCCATTGCTGAAACGGCTATCATGGATGTTTACCCATATAGTGCCGAACCGGATGTAAAACCGGAATTTCCACAAGCTTAACCTCCCCCACTCCATGACTCCAATTCAACGTCAAATCAAAGAAATACAAGCCGGGCTACCTGCTCATGTCCGGCTTGTTGCTGTATCCAAGTTTCACCCGATAGAGGCTTTGGAAGAAGCCTATGCAACCGGTCAACGTATCTTCGGCGAAAGCAAGGTACAGGAAATGACTGCTAAGTACGAAGCCTTACCCAAAGACATCGAATGGCACTTCATCGGACATTTACAAACGAATAAAATCAAATACATGGCTCCTTATGTAGCTTTGATTCACGGCGTGGATTCTTGGAAACTTTTATCCGAAATAAACAAACAAGCTCATAAAGCCGGAAGAATCATCCCCTGCTTGTTACAAATTCACATTGCACAAGAAGAGACCAAATTCGGATTCAGTATGGATGAATGCAAGCAAATGCTGGATGAAGGGCTTTGGAAAGACTTGAAAAACATCCAAATAGCCGGTGTGATGGGGATGGCTACCAATACAGATGATTTAGCAACGATTCAAGCTGAATTCAAAACATTAGCCAGTTTCTTCCACGAAATGAAAAATCGTCATTTCAAAGACATTCCTACCTTCAAGGAAATTTCCATGGGCATGTCTGACGACTACCCGTGGGCCATTCAAGCCGGAAGCACATTGGTTCGAATTGGAAGTAAAATATTTGGTGAAAGACATTATTAAATTTATAAAACTATTTTTTCATCATTTTATTTGTAAGTCCATAATAAAAACTTATATTTGCACAATACAAACAAGTTTGTGCAATCTTAAAATAAGATATTATGGAAAAGAGTTTAATCGCTTTATTGGAGCAAAGCATTAAAAAGAACTGGGATCTGGATGCCCTGACTGATTATAAAGGTGCTACGCTACAATATAAAGATGTTGCCCGTAAAATCGAGAAACTTCATATCATCTTTGAGCAAAGTGGCATACAGAAAGGTGATAAAATAGCTATCTGTGGCCGAAACAGTTCTCATTGGGGAGTTGCATTTTTAGCAACCATAACCTACGGTGCAGTAATCGTCCCTATTCTTCATGAATTCAAGGCAGATAACGTACACAATATTGTTAATCACTCAGAAGCCAAGCTTCTTTTTGTGGGAGATATTGTTTGGGAAAACTTGAACGAAAATGCTATGCCTAATTTGGAAGGCATCATTTTGATTAACGATTACAGCTTATTGATTTCACGCTCCGAAAAATTGACTTATGCCCGTGAGCATTTGAACGAAATGTTCGGCAAAAAGTATCCTCGCAATTTCCGGAAAGAACACATCAAATATCACGAAGATAGCCCTGAGGAATTGGCCATCTTGAATTATACCTCCGGAACAACCAGTTTCTCCAAAGGAGTCATGCTTCCTTATCGGGCTGTTTGGTCGAATATCCGTTATGCCTTGGATGTCTTGCCTTTGAAATCAGGTAATAAACTCGTTTCCATGTTACCTATGGCTCACATGTACGGGCTTGCATTTGAATTCTTATATACATTCTGTTACGGATGTCATATTTACTTCTTGACCAGAATGCCAAGTCCTAAGATTATTTTGCAAGCCTTTGCCGACGTAAAACCAGAATTGGTTATCGCCGTACCCCTCATCATTGAAAAGATTATCAAGAAGAATGTACTCCCGAAGTTACAGACTCCTACGATGAAAATCCTGCTGAAAGTACCTATTATCAGCGATAAGATTAAGGCAACTGTCCGCGAACAATTGATGAATGCATTTGGCGGCAACTTCTATGAAATCGTAGTAGGTGGTGCTGCTTTCAATCAAGAAATTGAAACGTTCATGCGTAGCATTGATTTCCCATACACCGTGGGATATGGTATGACAGAATGTGCCCCACTCATCTGTTATGAAGACTGGAAAGAATTCAGAGCCGGCTCTTGTGGTAAACCGGTTCACCGCATGGATGTCAAGATTTTAAGCCCGGATCCGGCCAACATCGTTGGTGAAATTGTTTGTAAAGGAGACAATATCATGCTTGGATATTACAAGAATCCGGAAGAAACAGCCAAAGCCATCGACAAAGACGGTTGGTTGCATACCGGCGACCTGGGAATCATGGATGCTTTGGGCAACGTAATTATCAGAGGTCGTAGCAAGAACATGCTTCTCGGCCCTTCCGGCCAAAACATTTACCCGGAAGAAATCGAAGACAAACTGAACAACATGCCGTATGTATCTGAAAGCATTATCATCCAGCAAGCCGACGGTAAACTCGCAGCTTTAATTTATCCGGACTTCGATGACGCCTTTGCCCATGGATTGAATGAAAAGGCGGTTGAAGAAGCCATGGAAGCCAATCGCGTGGCCTTGAATACAGAGCTACCGGCATACGAACAAATAGCCCGAGTCAAGATTTATCACGAAGAATTTGAAAAAACGCCAAAGAAGAGTATCAAACGATTCCTTTATCAAGAAGTTCGATAACTACGATCCTCACCCACCCAAAAACGCCAATCATTACCGATTGGCGTTTTTTATGACACCAAGAATTACCAAATAATCATTTTTTTACTTATTTTTGGAACCAATAATCAAAAATAAGAAATTATGAAACGAATCAACCTTTATTTAATGGCAGTTTTGGTGTTCACCATCAACATCAATGCCCAGACCATTTATGAAAAAGACCCGGAAAGTTGCACCAGCATCATGGTGGGTAAAAAAGCAACAACCGACGGTTCAGTCATCACCAGCCACACTTGCGACAGCTGGTATCGTACCTGGGTGGACATGGTACCTGCCCAGAAGTATGACAAGGACACCACCATGCTCATTTACGACGGACGTATGCATACCGAGTTCGTAACCGACCAGACCAAGGTGACCGTCAAGGGTGAAATTCCTCAAGCTCGCCAAACTTACGCCTTCATGGATACCTCCTACCCTTGCATGAACGAAAAGCAATTGGGTATCGGAGAAACCACCATCACCGGCAAGCGTGAACTTAGAAACCCTAACGGGATGTTTATGATTGAAGAATTGCAGAGAGTGGCTCTCCAGCGATGCACCACCGCCCGCGAAGCCATCCTGTTGATGGGCGAACTCATCAAGAAGTACGGCTATGCCGATAGCGGCGAATGCCTCACCATTGCCGACCCGAACGAAGTATGGCACTTCGAAGTGTTTGGCGAAGGTAAGGACAAGATCGGTGGTGTGTGGGCAGCAGTCCGCATCCCCGACGACCACGTAGGCGTATCGGCCAACATTCCTCGTATCAGCACCTTGAACTTGAAGGACAAGGACAACTACATGGCTTCTGAAAATGTGTTCGAAGTAGCCAAGCGATTAAAGCTCTGGGATGGCAAGGAACCGTTCAAGTGGTGGAAGGCGTTCGGCAACAAGAAAGCGTTCAGCGTTCGCGAATTCTTCATCCTCGACCAATTGGCTCCATCGTTGAAGCTCGACTACGAAGCCGAAGAAATACCTCTCACCGTGAAGCCTGAAAAGCAAGTAGCCGTTACCGATGTCATGGCTTTGCTCCGCCAGACTTACGAAGGCACCAAGTGGGACATCACCAAGAACCTGAAGGTAGCCGTCAAGGAAAGAGGCAGCGAAAAGGTAGACACCATCATCAGCCCGAAGGCTAACCCATGGATGCGTCCGGACGAAATCAAGATGCTGCAAGGCATCCAGGCCGATGCCGTGACACAAGTACGTAACATTGCCGTTCCACAATGTGCTTATTCTACCGTTATCCAACTCCGTAGCTGGTTGCCCGATGCGGTAGGTGGTATAGTATGGTTCTCACTCGACAACCCGGGACAGAGCCCACGCGTACCTGTATTCTGCGGAATCAAGGACTTCCCCGAACTGTTCAAGATTTGTGGTAACCACCGTTATCGCGACGATGCCGCCTTGTGGCACTACCGCGAAGCCAACAAGCTGGCAGCTGTGAAGTGGGGCACTTTCCGCAAGACCATGGAAAAGAACATCATGCACTTTGAAGAAAAAGGCCAACGCGAACTTCCGTTCGTCGAAGCACAATACAAGCAAATCCTCCAGGAAAAGGGAGAAGATGCAGCCAGAGAATTCCTAACCGGATACACCAGCGACTTCTTCGGTGCCACCATCCTGAAGTGGGACGAAATGGCCCGCCAGTATTGGATTGAAAGCCGTTTCGGTCTGTAATGCCAACCAAGTAAAAACAATAAATTTCAACGCATATGAAAACAACATTCATCGCTCTAGCAGCTTTATTAGCCGGCACTACCGTTTCGGCTCAAGACAACAAGCCTGGCTACCAGTTCACTGACGTAGCCAAAGTAAAAGTGACTCCTGTCAAGAACCAAGCCTCTACAGGTACATGCTGGTGCTTTGCCACCACCTCATTCATGGAAGCCGAACTCCTCCGCATGGGTAAAGGAGAATACGACCTCTCGGAAATGTTCATTGTCCGCCAAAAATACATGAACCAGTTGCAGGACAACTATATCCGTCGTGGTCGTGGTACCCTCGGTCAAGGCAGTATCACCAATGCCTGGAAGAATGCGTTCAACGAAGTAGGTATCGTGCCCGAAGAAGTATACGATGGTATCAATTACGACTCGGACAAGCATAACCACCGCGAACTGAACCAATACGTACACGCCATTGCCGAAGTGGCCATCAAGAACAAGCACCGCAGTCCTGAGTACTACAAGCTCATCAACAACTTGTTCGATACTTATTTGGGTGAACTCCCTGCCGAATTTACTTATAAAGGAAAGAAATACACCCCGAAGTCGTTTGCTCAAAGCCTGGGTTTGAATATGGACGACTACATTGAAATCACCAGCTTCACCCACCAGCCATATTACCAGCAGTTTGCTCCTGAAGTACCCGACAACTGGGAACGCAAGCTGATGTACAACGTGCCGTTGGACGAAATGATTGCCATTACCGACCACGCCTTGAAAAACGGATACACCGTTTGCTGGGATGGCGACGTAAGCGAAAAGGGCTTCTCGCACAAGAATGGTGTAGCCATCAATCCGGAAGTGAAGAAGTTGGAAGACATGAGCGGAACAGACCGTGCCCGTTTCGAAAAGATGGACGAAAAGGCTCGTTTGGAAGAAGCCTACAAGTTCGAAGCACCATGCCCGGAAGTGAACGTGACTCCGGAAGTTCGTCAGGCAGGCTACGAATCGTTCGTGACTACCGACGACCACTTGATGCACCTTACCGGTATTGTGAAGGACCAGAACGGTACCAAGTACTACATCACCAAGAACTCTTGGGGTACCGAACGTAACACTTTCGGTGGCTACCTGAACATGTCTGAAAGCTACGTCCGTGCTAAGACCATCTACATTCTGGTACACAAGGACGGTATACCGAAAGACATCCGGAAGAAATTGGGTCTTTGATAGACATTAAATAGAAGTGTCATTCTGAGCTTCACTACGTTCAGAATGACACTTTTTTTACCCCCTTTTCTAATTTTTGCAACCCAAAGAGTCCTTTTTTCAAATTATTGTTCTATTTTTGCAGCCTAATTTTTTTAAGACAAAGATGAAGAAGAATCTGAAAAAATGGGCGATGCTATTGTGTATGGCTATCGCTGTTCCGGCCACCAGTGTGGCTCAGGACGAAGTAGAGGCAAGTGTAGGTGCCGATTTAGTGAGCGGATACGTATGGCGTGGTCAGGATTTTGGCGGTGTCAGTATCCAACCTTCAGTCTCTGTATCCTACAAGGGTTTATCCCTCACTGCATGGGGATCAGTAGGCTTCGACAGCAATGCTGCCAAAGAAGTAGACCTTATCCTAGCTTATGAGACAGGAAATTTCAACATCAGTGTAACCGACTTCTGGGTAACCGGAGAAGATGTCAAGTATTTCCAATACGGTGCTCCTTCTACGGCCCACGTGTTCGAGGCTCAAATAGGTTATGACTTCGGTCCGTTTGCTTTGAGTTGGGCTACCAACTTTGCCGGTGCCGATGGTGTAAATAAAGACGGTAAAAGAGCCTATTCCTCGTACATCAGTATCATTGCTCCATTCAACTTGGGAGGTTTGGAATGGGAAGCCGAAGTGGGTGCATCCCCATGGGCTACGGACTATTATGCTGATGTAGACGGTTTCAGCGTATGCGACATCAGTCTGGGAGCCTCCAAAGAAATCAAGGTTACAGAATCGTTCAGTCTGCCTTTGTTTGCCAAAGCTACTTTCAATCCGGCTACCGACAAGGCTTACCTGACTTTTGGTATGACTTTCTAGCCCAAAATGAAACGATACATATGATAGAGAAATAATTTGAGCCGTTATCGTGTTTAATTTCAGGCACGGATGACACGGATAATCCGTATCATCCGTGCCTATTTTATAGACATTACTTTATCGACAGAACAAACAAATACAAGATAAAGAATACTTTTTCTCCAAATAAAGACTAGAATGAAAAAAATTCCTTAAATTTACGGAGATAATTAAAAAACTAAAAACCTAAATTCTTTTACTATGAGTGCAACCATTTCACGCCGCAATTTCTTGCGACTTTCCGCATTAGGGACATCCGCTTTGATTCTCCCTTCCAGCATGACAGCGAGTGTAGCTCCTGCCCCAAACAAGAATAAAAAAGGAAGTGCTAACGACCAAATCAACATCGGCTTCATTGGTCTGGGTCAGCAAGCTATTCACTTGATGAACGGCTTCATCACCATCCCGGGAGTACGCATCGTAGCCGGTTGTGACGTTTATGACATCAAACGCAATCGCTTTGAGCAACGCGTAAACAAATATTATGCCGACAAGAAAATAAAGAATAAACTGAGCATGTACATTCGTTACGAAGAACTGCTCGCCCGTCCGGACATTGATGCCGTAGTCATCGCTACTCCTGACCACCAGCATGCCATCATGGCCATTGCAGCCTGCCGTGCCGGAAAAGATATCTACTTGGAAAAGCCGGTCACTTTCACCGTTTACGAAGGCCAACAGCTCATCAAGGCCGTTCGCGAAAACTGCCGCATCCTGCAAGTAGGTAGCATGCAACGCTCGATGCCCGAATTTATCCATGCAGCCAATGTCGTACGCGAAGGACGTTTGGGTAAGATTTCGTTGATGAAAGCCTATGTAGGCGATGGCCCGAAACCATTGACATTGCCTAAGCAGGAAGTTCCTGCCGGTTTGGATTGGGATTTGTGGTTAGGCCCGTTGTCCGACAAATTCTATTACAACCACGAACTGAACCCATTGCTCGACGAAAACGGTCGTGACGAATGTTGGGGTGCATGGCGTTGGTACCAAGGCCTCGGTGGTGGCTTTACAACCGACTGGGGTGCACACATGTTCGACGTGGCTCAATGGTGTATCGGTAAGGACGGTTCCGGTCCATCCGAAGTGCTTCCTCCATCTTGCAGCCCGTACGACTGCTTGACTTATCGCTACGACAACGGCATCGAAGTGGCCCAGATGGATTTCGGTCACGGACAAGCAGTGAAGGTATACGGCGAAAACGGTTGGATCATCGTAGGCCGTGGCAAGTATCTGGCTTCTTCGCCTGATTTCATGCCTACCAACGTAGACGAACAGAAGGTTTACGAAACCAACGTGCCTCACTACCAGAGCTTCATCGACAGTATCCGTACCCGTCGCGATCCGAGTGTGCCTATCGAAGTGGGCCACAGCTCATGCGTGATGTGTACCATCGGTAACATTGCCTACGAACTTGACCGACCGTTGGAATGGAACCCGATTGTGCAAAAGTTCATGAACGATGCCGAAGCCAACTCCAAGCTTCACTACGAATATCGCAAACCTTACACATTGGATTAAGAGATACAAGAAAGGCTGCCCATCAAGGCAGCCTTTCTTTCTATTGTTTAGTCCTGATTAATGTTCACAATCTTCACCACAGCAAGCACCTTCAGCTCTTACTTTCTTCAGGTATTCCATGCTGGTAGCTACACATTCCAATGGAGTCTTGCCCATGCTTGGCTGGTCTTGTTCTACAATGAGCCACTTGCTGCCGGCAGCCTTCGAAGCCTTGATGATAGACGGAATATCTTGCAAACCATGACCCAACGGACGGAATTCAAATGCAGTGTTTTCCTTCTTTTCATTTTCGTTCAAGCCAATCAATGCATACGGGTCACCTTCTTGCTTGCCTTCAGCAAAATAGTCCTTCAAGTGAACCACCGGAGCACGACCAGTGTACTTCTGCAAGTAAGCTACCGGATCCTGACCAGAATACTTCACCCAGCATTGATCCAATTCAGTCTGCAACAAGTCGGCAGGGATAGCACTGTACATATAATCCAAACCAAACTCACCGCTTTCCAACTTTGTGAATTCGAAGTCGTGGTTGTGATAAAGCAATGTCAAACCGGCATCCTTAGCCTTCTGACCGATACCACGGATTTCTTCAATCATCTTCATGAAGTTTTCGCCACCCGGACGACGGTCTTCTTCTACGTAAGGAACAACGATATATTCGCAACCGATAGCCTTATAGTCAGCGATAACCTTATCGATGTCGGCCAACATTTCAGCCAAAGGAACGTGAGCTGAGATAGGAGTCAAACCGATTTCGGCACACATAGCCTTTACTTGTTCCGGAGTATTGTTGAACAAACCGGCAAATTCCACACCGTCATAACCCATTTCTTTTACCTTCTGCAAAGTACCCTTGAAGTCCTTAGCCATATCATCGCGTACACTGTACAACTGCAAACCTACCGGCAAACAACCTTCTTCACTTTTTTCTGCCTTAGCTGTTTCAGCCTTCTTTGCAGCACCACCGCATGATGCCAACATGAACATCGCTACGGCAAACAATAATAATGTAGATAATTTTTTCATAAATTTAAATCTTTTGGTTTAATCGGAACAAAAATAGACCTTTTTTTCCTTTTCTTCAAACAATTCTACAAAAAACTACACCTCAAAGCATTATTGGATATTCGGTAGTATTCAAATACTTATATGTATTTTTGCCCAAGAAATTATTCTCTCACACGATTAATCAAACACCTTATTAAAATAATAATGCATCAAGATGCGTTAAAAAAACACCTTGATGCGTGGAGGTAAACAACTATGTATCTGAGGGTTATCGGCCGGAGGTGTGTCGCGGTGTCAGTAGTATCACTATAGACCAAACTTCCTTCCCGCGACTGCTTACGGAACCACTTCTTCCACACCACCCGATAGCGGTTCTCGTCCTTGCGAAGCAGCTTTATTTCGACCAGCCAAGGAATCTTCCGCTTGGCAGTGGACTCGCCCATGCCGGTAGCCATCAGGGAACGAAGCAACTCCATATATGTAAACTCGGACGGTGTGGAGAGCAGTACTTCGACCATCCGGAAATAGTTGCGGGCTTCGCATTGGGGTACCCACTCCTGGTGCATCGAGGTGGTAAATATAGTACATAGTGATACCGATGAGACAACGACACCGCATTGCGACTGTTCTTTGCTAGGTCTTTCTCATAAAGTGCTAAGCCTCAACGTTTCGGGAGGCGGACAATCGGGCATTTCGAGTTGTGACACCAACAGTTTCAAGCCAGGGCCGACATCCGCTTCTTCACCAGTTCGGCTTGGGTGAGTTGTTCCTCTGTCTTCAAATTCTAGCAAAAGTGAAGAACTACTGTTCAGTACCATCATAAAAAAAGGGTGTATCAACGAGATTGATACACCCTTTCGTGGTTATTCATGTAGACAGAGATTATTCCGCCTTAGTAGCTTTCTTGGCAGCCGGTTTCTTAGCACAAGCCTTCTTAGCCGGAGCCTTCTTTTCCTTTGGTTCCAACTTAGCCAATTGCTTCTGAGCCTTTTCCAATTCCTTGGTCAACGCTGCGATTTCTTCACCCTGATTCTTGATGGTAGTGAGGAGTGAGTTCAATTCTTCGTTGTCCATATCGGCCGGATACAAAGAGTCAACGCGTGCGATGAAGTCGCCTACAATGTTCATGTAGTTAGTGAAGGCATCGAAAGCAGAGTCATAGATACCTCGTTCGATGAACAAGCCTGTATGCTTGGTAGTCATGAAACGGAAGTTGTTGCTAGCTTGCAAGTAATCCCAGTCTTGCTTGATGCGACGATCCTGGCAGAGGTGTACACGTTCGGCTACGCTATACAACTTGTCGAATGCTTCGCGTTGAAGGATGTTACCCAAGAAGCTGGAGATGTCTCTTTCTTCGTCTGTCCAAGACATTGGATAAGGAACGTCCACTGCATCTACTGACTTCAGCTTGGTGATGATTTCGGTCGGAGTAGAGAATGTGATACCCTTTTCCTTAGCACAAGCCGGCAATGCCTTCAAGAACTCGAGGATGTTAGAAGACAACGGCTGGGCAATACCCAAAGCTGACAATTCCATGAAGATGTTGATCACTTGTTCTTCTTCCGGCATATCGGCAATCCAACCGATGTATTTGTCGGCGAACAAAGGATATTCATTCCATTCTGAGTTGTTGAAACGCAAGCTGATATCATCAGACAACTTGAAGTCACGCAACAACACCTTCAAATTCTGGTTGTATGCACAGTGGTATACATAGTGGGCACTCTTCCAACCCAATACGTGCTTGGCACCTTCGGTCAAAATACCCTTGAAGCCCATATCGGCAATGATAGAACCGATTTCATTTGAGTAAATCAATGAAGAGTTACGGAATACCTTCGGAGCCTTACCGAACATTTGCTGTACTTTAGTACGCATGCGTTCTACGTCATCGCGGAAGCATTCTTCGTTAGCCAATGAAGAAAGACCGTGTGAGTAAGGTTCGCAGAGGAATTCTACACAACCAGTTTCATTCAATTCGTGCAACAATTCAATGACACGCGGAGCATAAGTTTCCAACTGTTCGAGGGCAACACCTGATACTGACAAGGCTACCTTGAAAGCACCGTTGTTGGTCTTGGCCATTTCAATCAATGTACCCAGTGCAGGGATGTAAGAGCGTTCGGCCACATCGTTGATGGTACGTTCGTTTTCGTAGTCATCGTAGTAATAGTGGTCACGACCGATATCGAAGCAACGATAACGCTTCAAGTTGATAATATTGTGAATCTCAAAATAAAGACAGATTGTTTTCATATCTATATTATTTTATTTATTGGTTGTTTCTAATTAATTCATCATAGATAGCACGGTGTTTCAAGCCCACCTTTTCCCAAGTGATACCGTCTACTTCCTTCTTTCCTTCTTCCTGCAAGTACTTGAACAAGCCCGGATTAGTACAGATGGAGTAAATAGCATCGGCCATGGCGTTGATGTCCCAATAGTCCACCTTAATTACATTTTCAAGGATTTCACCGCAACCCGACTGCTTAGAAATGATGGACGGAGTGCCACACTGCATGGCTTCGAGCGGAGCGATACCGAACGGTTCGGATACGGAAGGCATTACAAACACATCACTGTTCTTGTACGCTTCGTATACTTGCTTGCCACGTTGGAATCCCGGGAAGTGGAACTTGTCGGCAATACCACGTTCGGCAGCCAAGTTCACCATGGCTTCGTACATATCGCCCGAACCGGCAAATACGAAACGGATGTTCTTGGTACGCTTCAATACGAGAGCAGCAGCTTCAACGAAGTATTCAGGACCCTTCTGCATGGTGATACGACCAAGGAAGGTTACTACCTTTTCCTTCGGATGTTCCACGCGTGGGATAGCATCGAGCTCTGGCGACAATGGATATACGGCATTGTGCATGGCCACACACTTGCGTGGGTCTTGGTGATAGTGATTGATAACGGTCTGACGTGTCAACTCGGATACACACATGATGCAGTCTGCATGGTCCATACCATTCTTTTCGATGGAATAAACAGTTGGGTTCACCTGACCACGAGAACGGTCGAAGTCGGTAGCGTGTACGTGAATACACAATGGCTTTCCGCTAACCATCTTAGCATGTACACCGGCCGGATAAGTCAACCAGTCGTGAGCATGGATGATATCGAATTCACGGGTACGTGCTACTACACCTGCAATGATGGAGTAGTTGTTGATTTCTTCGTGAAGATTCTTCGGATAACCACCGGCAAACTCCATACATCCCAAGTCGTTGACGTGCATGTATGAGAAATCGGCATAGATATGATCACGGTGTGAATAATATTCTTCCGGAGTGGTATAGTTAGGCAGGCGTGACTTCAAGTAGTCGTAATCTACATCACGCCATACGATGGGCACTTGATTCATACCCAAAATGTTCAAGAACTTTTCTTCTTCACCTGTGGGCTTCGGCAAGCAGAATGTGGTTTCTACATCGCCTTGAAGGCTCAAACCTTTCGTGATACCATAAGAAGCAACCGCAAGACCACCTAAAATTTTGGGAGGAAATTCCCATCCAAACATTAATACTTTCATATAGGCTCCTCCTATTAATAATTATACTTACTCAATAAATACAATGTACGCTGGATTTCGGCTACGTTCATTGCGAACGATACGGCACCACGTCCCTTGAACGGCGGGTTACCATCGAACACTTCTGGAATAGAACCGATACAGTGTGAGGTCATTTCGTCTTCGAAGCCAATCAAATGACGTTCGATGAAGCCGAGGGCACTCATCTTATAAATCTTAAGGTATGCTTCGAAGTAGAAACCTGCCAACCATGGCCATGCAGTACCTTGATGGTAAGCATAGTCGCGTTGGGTCTGAGGACCTACATAATTAGGATTGTAACCACCGCTCTTCGGGCTGAGTGAACGGAGTCCCTTCGGGGTCAACAATTCCTTGGTACAGATGTCTACCACACCCTTCTTTTGACGGGTATTCAACGGAGAATAATCGAAGGCAGCAGCGAAAATCATGTTCGGACGTACGCTCCAGTCCATCATGTGACCGTCTACATAGTCCAACAAGTAACCATGTTCATTCAAGAATGTATCTACGAATGAAACAGCTGTTGTTTCGGCCAATTCCTTCAGAGCTACAGTCAATGAGCTTTCGCCCAACAAATCGGCAACGAAGCAAAGAGCATTGTACCACAAGGCATTGATTTCAACTACATAACCTGTACGTGGGATAACCGGACGGCCGTTAGCAGTAGAGTTCATCCAAGTTACGGCACGATCGTGTCCGTTGGTATATAGCAAACCGTTGCTATGCAAGAACAGGTTTGGATGGTTTTCACGACGGAGGTATTCCATGATTTCTTCGAGCACGGCACCGTACTTTTCGATACATTCTTCCTTCGATACCATCTTGGCATATTGCTGGATACACCATACAGCCCAAAGAAGGACATCAGGATGTTCCATTTCGTATACTTTCAAGTCATCCGGTTCGTCATTGATGAAGTTATGAAGGGCCTTGCAGGCAGTAGTCATCACTTCTTCGAACTTTGCCTTTTCGCCGATGGCGAGTGTCAAGCCCGGAAGGGAGATGAACATGTCGCGGGCACGGCACTTGAACCAAGGATAACCGGCCAGGATATAAGCTTCACCGTTCGAACGGTTGGTGAACTGGTGAGCTGCATTAATCAAGCAATGCTGGAAGTTGTCACGCGGTGTGCGTTCGTCCATTTCATCTTCGAAAGTCTTCTTCAAGCCGCGGGTCTTCACTTCCTTTGTACCGGCTGCAAAGACGATGCTTTCGCCTTTCTTGATTTCCATTTCGAAGTAACCCGGTACGTAGAGGTCTTCGTTGAAGTCGTAACCACGTTCTTGTTCCTTCGGATATTCCATGCCACGATACCAGTCGGGTTGGAATACGAAGTTGTTCTTTTTGTTGAACTGCATGTAGAGGTCAGGATAACCGGCATACATACATGTCTTGATACCGTTGTCCACTGCTGTGTATTCGCGGCTAGCAGTCGGGTTTTCGTGTGTGTACTGACGTACGCTACGGAAAGCCAGGAACGGACGGAAACGAAGAGTAGTAGCCGAGTGGGCATCTACCAATGTGTAACGGATAAGAATGCGGTTTTCGTAGTGTTCGAAAAGAGTTTCCTTCTTCAGGATTACACCACCTACACGATACCATGTAGTAGGCACCTTTTCGCATTCATATTCACGGATGTACTTGTGACCTCTCGGGGCATAATTGTCGCCCTGATATTTATGAAGGCCCAAGTTAAATTCTGCACCATGCTGTATTACCGTTGCATCGAGCGAAGAAAGCAACACGTGGTTTTCGTCGTCAAGTTCCGGAATTGGAATAACGAGCAAACCATGGTATTTTCTCGTATTACAATCAACAATGGTAGTACAATGGTAAGCTCCCGAACGGTTCGTACGAAGAATTTCTCTTGGCAGAGTTTCTTCAAGATTCGTCATGAGAGTCTTGTCAAATCGTAAGTAACTCATAGTTGTTATTTTAAGGTTATTAAAATCGATTGGTGTCATACCTATTTATATACGACGCTCAAATTTAGCCATTTTATACGGAAAGCAAAACTAAATCAGATTTTATTTTAAAAAAATGACTAAAAAAACTTAATTATGTAACGATTTTAGTCTTGAAACAGCTCGAATGTGAACTTAAATCCTACCGTATCAAACTTGCCGTTGATGGAACTGACGAAAGCTCCGACATCGAATACGTGGGTACCGAAGCCATAACCCAACTCGATGTAGGGCTTTAAATGGGGCATGAAGAGCACACCTCCATAAAGGCGTTCTTGTTGAATCATTCCCAGCCAGCGATTCAACGGGCGAAGCAGGATGAAGGGCGATTCGTAGCTGACATGGCCTCGCCAATACTGGCGGGAAGAGTTGAACCAGCGTCTGTCCAGCAACTGGAAGGTACCCCCGATTTCGTCGTTCCATCCTTCGGGGATGTTTCGTCGGGAAAAGTTTACAAAGTCCACGAAATAGACGTTGTCCATCTTGGTAAACATCCCGCATCCCAAACGGTAGCCGATGGTACGTATCTGATTAAGCTTGATTTTCTGTTGCACATCCAGTTCCCATCGTTCGTGCTCGTCGTTACTACCCAGCACGCCTTTCAATCCTCGTTCGTAATCCAGGATAAAGGTAGGCATCTTCGAACCTACGTTCATCTTCCGTCGCCCGTTCATGTAATAATACATGCCCGGCGTCCATTCAACACGGATGCGGGGCGAGAAACTGTTGTAATCCGAACGGATATCATATAGCTGCATCTGTGGCCAAAAGAGGTCCTTCAGTTCTTCTTCAGCTTTATTTACTAACGAACGCCAATGCATGGATACCCCGGCCTTGATTTGCAGCCCGTTCACCGGCTCAAGGATGTGGAAGAGGTTCAGGTACATGTCCTTGAAGTAATCCAAATCCATTTGGTCGAAGTCAATGGTATTTTCGGGCAAAGCTCTGAGTTTATCCAGCACGACACTGCTATAGATACGGTTACCGTTACCTACCGATACCTCTATTCCACCCTGTTTCTCAGGCCAATACGTAAAGCCCATATTGGCTTTCACATAAAGTTCTTTGTGGGTAAAGTTATAACCCACTTGAGGTGTCACCTTCAGCAATCGGCCGTTAGGAAACAAACGATTGTACTTAAATTTCTGCTTGTACGACACCCCTTTACTATGGCTATAATCCAGCATCACGGGATTGAGCAAGGGCGAACAACGCACACTTCCGATGCCCGAAATATTAACATTGTAGTTGGTAACAAGCATATCGCCCAACTGCCCCCAGAACTCGGAGGCTTTCGTCTTGGCGTTTTCTTTTTTCGCCTTCGCCTGTGCGATGGTGTCCCTTCGCAAATAATAATTCCGATAAAGCGAGTCTTCATCGGCTTCCAAGGGGAAAGGTCGCATGGCCTCGAAGGTTTCCCTGTCCGTTATCACTTGGGTGGAATCGTTCACCAGACGATAGAATTCGGTCAAGTCATGGTGATGTTTCTTTTGGCTCTTTCTACGCTTGCCGCCTTGGTAGAAATCAACTTCGTTGTACTTCACCCGGGCTTCGGCATCCAGTTCCAAATGATTGCCCATGAACTTGAACATCAAATTCACATTCAGCTGGATGGGAAGGAATTCTTCATCGCCTTCTTCACCCATCATGGTTTTGAGTTTGAACTCTATCATGTCGAACTTGCCTTCGAGCTGTATCTCGCGGATGGTCCATACTTGGTCGCTCACCCACATGTATCCGTTCACTAACTGCGTGCCCTTGAACTTGGGGATGATGCGTATCTTGTACTGCTGGCTTTCGGATTGCCCGACGATGGTATCTAATAAATAAGTATAATACTTGGCCGATTCCTTGTCGAGGGGCGAAAGCAGCCTGTCGGTCATCATGGAGGAGGAGTAGATGTTCATGTTCAAGAAGTCGGCCAAGTCGGTCAGTTGTCCCCGGTTACGGCGGAATGTACCCGACACCGCCTTCACCTTTCTATTATATATATCGGGAGCCCGATAATGCATCTCGCTCAGCGACTCCAGGATGTAATCGTTTACTCCCTTCTCCAATCGAAACATGGAGGGGATGTATCGCACCAACTTGTTTTGCTTATGCACCTTCACGCGTTGCTTCATGTACACATCGGCCTTGTATTCGTCCACGATGCGTGAATAGAAAGGCGAAAACTGAAAGACATTCTGAAGAATCGAATCGGGCACGAAAGGCTTGTCGTAGGCTTCTTTCTGGCTCTCTTTGGCACAGAGCACTCCCCCGGTGCAGAGAGTCAGCACACAGCATACAAGTAAACATTTAATGATTCGAACCATACTCCAAAACTATCATCGGTTTTTACAAACGACAAATATATGTAAAAAATGAAAACATACACAATAAAAAAGTCGATAATAATGACCAAAATTTATCAAATTTTTATCGTACAAATCACTCATTATTTGACTAAAAGCAGTATTTTTGTATCGACAACCCTAATAAATAAGACTACAATGTCAAAAATGAGATTTTTCGCTCTTCAGGAATTGGCCAACAGACGCCCGATTCAAGTAGATTATCCCACTCAAAAATTATCCGAATATTACGGAGCACATGTCTTCGACCGTAAGAAGATGCAGGAATTTCTTCCCAGCGAAGCCTACAAAGCCGTCATCAACGCCATCGAGAAGGGAATCCCCTTCAACCGCGAAATGGCCGACATGATTGCCAACGGCATGAAAAGCTGGGCCAAGACTTTCCAAGTAACCCACTATACACACTGGTTCCAACCCCTGACGGATGGCACCGCCGAAAAGCATGACGGATTCATCGAGTTCGACGACGAAGGAGACATCATCGAACGCTTCTCGGGCAAACTCCTCATCCAGCAAGAGCCTGATGCATCGAGCTTCCCCAACGGAGGCATCCGAAACACCTTCGAGGCACGCGGATATACGGCTTGGGACGTATCCTCGCCCGCCTTTATTGTGGACAAAACTCTTTGTATCCCCACCATCTTCATCTCCTACACCGGAGAAGCATTGGACTACAAAACTCCCCTACTGAAGGCTCTGGCAGCCGTAGACAAAGCAGCCACCGCCGTATGCCGGATGTTCGTGCCCGACGTGAAACGCGTACACGCCAACCTGGGATGGGAACAAGAATACTTCCTCGTGGATACCGCCCTGTACAATGCACGCCCCGACCTCTGCATCACCGGACGTACCCTGATGGGACACTCCTCGCCAAAGGATCAGCAGCTGGACGACCATTACTTCGGCTCCATCCCTCCAAGAGTGACTAACTTCATGAAAGAGCTCGAAATAGAATGCCACAAGCTAGGCATCCCCGTGAAGACCCGCCACAACGAGGCAGCCCCCAACCAATTCGAGTTGGCCCCCATCTTCGAGGACGTAAATCTGGCCAATGACCATAACCAACTGGTGATGGACCTGATGAAACGCATTGCCACCAAACATAAATTCACCGTATTGCTCCACGAAAAACCCTTCAAGGGCGTGAACGGAAGCGGCAAGCACAACAACTGGTCGCTCTGTACCGATACAGGCATCAACCTCTTTGCCCCCACCAAAACGGCCGAGGGCAACATGCTCTTCCTGACCTTCGTAGTGAACGTACTGATGATGGTTTACAAGAACCAGGACTTGCTTCGTGCCTCCATCGTGAGTGCCGGGAACAGTCACCGACTAGGTGCAGCCGAAGCACCTCCGGCCATTCTCTCCATCTTCTTGGGCGGACACCTCACGCACATGCTCGACGAAGTAGCCGAACGACTGGGCGATGCCAAACTGACCGCCGACGAAAAGAAAGCTTTACAATTGGGCATTAGCCGAATCCCGGCTATCCTACTCGACAACACTGACCGTAACCGCACCTCACCGTTTGCCTTCACGGGTAACCGATTCGAGTTCCGTGCAGCCGGTGCATCGGCCAACTGTGCCGCTTCGATGATTGTCATCAACGCTGCCATGGCCCATCAGCTTAACGAATTCAAGGCACAGATTGACGCCTTGATTGCCGAAGGAATCGAACAAGAAGAAGCCCTGTACAAGGTACTGAAAGAAACCATCATTGCCTCAAAGAACATCCGCTTTGAAGGCGATGGATACTCCGAAGAATGGAAGGAAGAAGCCTTGAAACGTGGCCTGACCAATATCTGCCATGTGCCCGAGGCAATCATGAAATTCAACGCTCCCCAGTCACGCAGCGTACTGCTGGACGAAAAGATTTTCAATGAGAACGAGCTGATTTGTCGCATCGAAGTAGAACTGGAAAAATACACCAAGAAGGTACAGATAGAAAGCCGCATTCTGGGTGATTTGGCCATCAACCACATCGTGCCCACAGCCGTCATCTACCAAAACCGCCTGTTGGAAAACCTTCGCGGACTTAGAGAAACATTCAGCCCCGAGGAATACGAGGAATTGGGTTCCGACCGCAAGGCACTGGTAAAAGAAATTCAACAACACATCCTTGCCATCAAGCAACTGGTGAGAGAAATGACCGAAGCTCGCAAGATTTCCAACCGCTTGGGAAGCCAGGTAGAAAAGGCTTTCAGTTACGAAGAACACGTAAGCCCGTATCTGGAAAAAATACGCGAACACATCGACCATCTGGAATTGGAAATAGACGACGAAATTTGGCCTTTACCTAAATATCGCGAACTGTTGTTTACGAAATAATGTCATAATTTTATTAAGGTACGAATTACACGAATTTCACGGATAAACAGGTCTAAGCATACACTAAAACCGTGTTAATTCGTGTAATCTGTGCCTAAAAAAATAAATGAATGCGTATTTCAACACAGTCTCTTTTTCTTTTTTCCATTCATTTTTTTCTTTTTTATATTTTTCTTTCTACCTTTGTGCTCTATAACACGGTTTTATAGCATAAGGCAATGGTAAAAAGAGAGACAACAGTACTGGACATCGCAGAAAGCATTCCAGACCTATGGCAAATTCTGACCGAGGAACAACGAGAATTACTGGTCAAGAATTATACTATACAAAGATTCAGAAAAAACGAAACAATCTATTGTGAGGGAGAAACCCCGATGCACCTGATGTGCCTACTCAGTGGCAAAGTAAAGATTTACAAAGAAGGTGTAGGAGGCCGAAGCCAAATCATCCGCGTGATGAAGAATCAGGAATATTTTGCTTATCGTGCTTTTTTTGCAGAAGAAAACTTTGTGACGGCAGCTGCCGCCTTCGAGCCATGTACCATTTGCTTGATACCGATGCCTCTCATCATGCAACTGCTGAAGGAGAACAACGAATTGGCCGTCTTCTTTATCCGTCAACTGTCCAAGGACTTGGGCGTATCCGACGAAAGAACGGTAAACCTCACTCAAAAACATATCCGTGGCCGACTGGCTGAATCTCTTCTGTTCCTGAAAGATACTTACGGCGTGGAAGAAGACCAATCCACACTGAGTATCTACCTGTCGCGAGAAGACTTGGCCAACCTTTCGAACATGACAACCTCGAATGCTATCCGTACGCTGTCGAACTTTGCCAACGAAAAACTGATTACCATTGACGGACGAAAAATCAAGATTATTGAGGAAGACAAACTGAAGAAAATCAGCAAGATTGGATAACAAAAAAGTGGATGTGTTTCTTCACATCCACTTTTTTTATCTTATTTAGGAATAATCAATGTCAAGGCCTCGTGAAGAACCCTCACCTTCAAGGGGAGTTCTTTTTCCAACATACGCCCGTCGAGGCTTACGGCCGCATTCTGTGCCCGAAGAATCTTCACCTTCCGAGTACGATAAGGCTTCACGACCTTCAGATTCAACAAACGGCCCTGAATGAGGAGCCAAAGCCCTTTGAGCAATTGCAACAGCTCCGGACGATAAACCACAGATACATCCAGCCAGCCATTGTAAGGCACGGCACTCGGCGTAAGTCCATATCCCCGTGCACTACCAATGCACACAGTCATCACCTTTCCACGAATATGTTCTCCATTCACCTTCAGATGCACACGGTGCAATTTCCGTTCGAACAACAGAAGAATCAAGGATGACAGGTACGACAACCAAGGCATGCCCCAGAAACGTCGGGTGCCGTTGGTAATCCATACAAAGCGTGCTCCCAATCCGATATGTACGGCATTGATGAAATAACGCATGCCACATACATCGCCATCGGTGTAGCCCACGCGTCCTACGTCAATCTTCCTCACCCGACGGTCGATAATACAATCTACAGCCCCCTTGTAATCGTCCTCGTCCAAGCCCCAATACTTGGCAAAGTCGTTTCCCATCCCGTTGGGAATGATGCCCAAGGCTATTTCTTCCTTATGCAACACGTCAGAGGTCATGATACCGTTCACGGCATCATTCACGGCTCCGTCTCCTCCTACCACCACGATGGTACGATAGCCATTGTTGGCCAACATGCGTGCCAATCTCTCCACCGAGCCATAGCCTTCTGACTGGAGGTAGTCGAACATGACTCCGCGTGACTCCATGTATTCGCGGATTTTGTTCCATCTTTTCTGGGTTTTTCTTGTCCCAGCTTTGGGATTATAGATGATTCCCCATCTGTTTGTTTCTATTGCCATTGCTTTAGTTTTCTGTGTTCAGTATATTTATGATATGGTTTATTTTCTCTTCCATGGGCAGGGTTGCGTCTACCCAGTGTATGTGGAATCCCCTTCTTTCCATGCCTCGGAACCAGGTCATCTGCCTTTTGGCAAACTGATGGATGGCGGTTTCCAGCTGGAGGAACATTTCGTCGAATGTCAGTTCGCCGATGGCATATTGAGTGAGGAATTTGTACTCCAGCCCGTAGTATATCAGGTTCTCGGCCGAGATTCCTTCGGCCAACAATCGTCTCACTTCGTCTACCATTCCTTCGTCCAATCGTTGTTTCAGGCGTCGGGTGATTTTCTCCCGTCGCAAATCGCGATGGATATTCACCCCGATGATGAGACTTTTCAGCGAGGGAAACTCGCGGTATTCGGGTGGTTGTTGCTGATAATACTCCTCTATCTCGATGGCCCGGATGGCACGCTTGGCGGTGTCTACATCCGTCGAGTTGTGTAGTTTTTTGTATCCTTCTAGTATCCGCGTGAGTTCTTCGAGCGACTTTCCTTCGAGCGAGGCTCTAAGAGCCGGGTTTTCGGGCACGGGCAGCAGTCGGTATCCTTTCAGCACGGACTCGATGTACATGCCTGTTCCTCCGCAGAGGATGGGGAGTTTTCCCCGGTTGGTGATTTCTTGGTATGCTTTCAAGAAATCGCGTTGGTATTCGAATACGTTGTATTTATACCCGGGCTCCACGATGTCTATGAGGTGATAGGGCACGTGTTGTCCGTCTACCACATAATCCACGAGGTCTTTGCCGGTTCCCAAGTCCATCCGACGATATACCTGACGGCTGTCGCCACTGATGATTTCAGTGTCGAGCCTGTGTGCCAATGCCGCGGCCAGGGGTGTTTTTCCCGAGGCGGTGGGTCCTAGTATGGTTATCAAATCGTATTTCATGGGGTATTTTTCTATAATTGCACAAAGATAATGATTTTGTGTAATATTCTTCTATAAAAGGTGTAAAAAAAACCGCCCGATGTGTATCGGACGGCTCTTTTATGATGTAATCGTTAGGGATTAGCCGTTAACCTTCTTCATGTGAGCGATCAAGTCCAATACCTTGTTAGAGTAACCGATTTCGTTGTCATACCAAGAAACCACCTTAACGAAAGTATCAGTCAAAGCGATACCAGCCTTAGCGTCGAAGATAGAAGTCAAAGTGCAACCCAAGAAGTCAGCTGAAACAACTGCATCTTCAGTATAACCAAGAACACCCTTCAATTCGCCTTCAGAAGCTTCCTTCATAGCTGCACAGATTTCAGCGTATGTAGCAGGCTTAGCCAAGTTACAAGTCAAGTCAACTACAGAAACGTCCAAAGTCGGAACGCGGAATGCCATACCAGTCAACTTACCGTTCAATTCAGGGATAACCTTACCTACAGCCTTAGCAGCACCTGTAGAAGAAGGGATGATGTTACCAGCAGCAGCACGACCACCTCTCCAGTCCTTCAAAGATGGACCGTCAACTGTCTTCTGAGTAGCAGTTGTAGAGTGAACAGTAGTCATCAAACCGTCAGTGATACCCCACTTGTCGTTCAATACCTTAGCGATAGGAGCCAAACAGTTAGTAGTACAAGAAGCGTTAGAAACGAACTGTGTACCCTTTTCATACTTATCCAAGTTAACACCGCATACAAACATCGGAGTAGCGTCCTTAGAAGGAGCTGACATAACTACGTACTTAGCACCAGCTTCGATGTGAGCTTGAGCCTTGTCCTGAGAAAGGAACAAACCTGTAGATTCAACTACGTATTCTGCTTCGATTTCGTTCCACTTCAAGTCAGCCGGGTTTCTTTCTGCTGTTACGCGGATTGCGTTGCCGTTCACGATCAACTTGCTATTTTCTACGTCAGCTTCGATAGTACCTTCGAATTGTCCGTGCATAGTGTCATACTTCAACATATAAGCCAAATAATCTACCGGGCACAAGTCGTTGATACCTACAATCTGGATATCGTTACGAGTTTGAGCTGCACGGAATACGAAACGGCCGATACGACCGAAGCCATTAATACCTACTTTAATCATTGTTCTTTAAATTTAAAGGTTTTATAATAAGTTTTTAATCACGTGAAATCAGGTCTTTGCATTTTTTTCTGCATTTTATTAACAGATTTCACTGCAAAAATAAGAAATTGTTTTTATATTCGCACACAAAATTAGAATTAAATTAAAAAATAAAATGGGAAAAAGTAATTTTTTACAGGACTTCAAGGCTTTTGCCATGAAGGGGAACGTGGTTGATATGGCTGTCGGTGTCATCATCGGCGGTGCATTCGGTAAAATTGTCACTTCAGTCGTTAACGATATCATCATGCCTCCTATTGGCTTGTTGGTGGGTGGTGTGAACTTCACCGACTTGAAATGGGTGATGAAGGATGCCATCCCCGAACAGCTGAACGAAGCGGGCGAAGTGATTCAGGCTGCTGCTCCGGCCGTGACCTTGAACTATGGCAACTTCTTGCAACAGACATTCGACTTCCTCATCATCGCTTTCTCCATCTTCCTTTTCGTGAGCCTTATCAAGCGAATGACCGAAAAGAAGAAGGCCGAAGAAGCTCCTGCTGCACCGGCTCCTCCACCGGCTCCAAGCAAAGAAGAAGTTTTATTGACAGAAATTCGCGATTTATTGAAGGAGCAAACAAAAAAATAACTATCTTTGTTCCCTGAAAAAAAACTGATACATATTTTAATATATAGTATAATGAAACGCAAAGCCCACCTCTGTCCGTGTCACACACATTGTATCACCTGGCTTTCAGGCGGTATGCGTATGGCCAAACGGGGCATTTTGCGTAAATATGGGTTTTAAAGGAAGAAGCATGCGGCATCCGATACAGTTTGGAATGCCGCATCTTTTTTTAGGATTCAAAAATAAAAGATTAGAGATATAACCACTTTTAAAGTATAAATAGGAATATGAAACAAGACATGATTGTTATTCTGGATTTGGGTAGCCACGAAAATACGGTGGTTGCCAGAGCTATCCGTGCGTTGGGTGTCTACAGCGAAATTTATCCGCACGACATCACCGCTGCCGAGTTGAAGGCTTTGCCAAACGTGAAAGGTATCATCATCAATGGTGGACCGAACAACGTGATTGACGGTGTAGCCATCGACGTACTTCCTGAAATCTACGAAGCCGGATTCCCGGTGATGGCTGCCGGCCACGACAAGGCCCTGTGCGAAGTGAAGCTCGCTCAGTTCGAAAATGACGAAGAAGCTATCAAGGAAGCCGTGAAGAGCTTCGTATTCGATACATGCAAGGCCGAAGCCAACTGGAACATGAAGAACTTTGTGGCCGACCAGGTGGAACTCATCCGCCAGCAGGTGGGCGACAAGAAGGTGTTGCTCGCTCTCTCGGGCGGTGTAGACAGCTCTGTAGTAGCTGCCCTCCTTCTCAAGGCTATCGGCGAAAACCTGGTGTGCGTACACGTGAACCACGGCTTGATGCGTAAGGGCGAATCGGAAAACGTAATCGAAGTGTTCCGCAACCAGTTGTGTGCCAACCTGATTTATGTGGATGCTACCGACCGCTTCTTGGGCTTGCTCGAAGGCGTGGCCGATCCTGAACAGAAGCGTAAGATTATCGGTGGTGAATTCATCCGTGTGTTCGAAGAAGAAGCACGCAAGCTCGATGGTATCGACTACCTCGGTCAGGGTACTATCTATCCGGACATCGTTGAGTCGGGTACCAAGACTGCCAAGATGGTGAAGTCTCACCACAACGTAGGCGGTTTGCCCGAAGACCTCCAGTTCGAACTCGTTGAACCGCTGAAGCAACTCTTCAAGGACGAAGTTCGTGCTTGTGGCGTAGAACTCGGCTTGCCTTACGAAATGGTTTACCGTCAGCCGTTCCCAGGTCCAGGCTTGGGCGTGCGTTGCCTCGGTGCCATCACTCGCGACCGCCTCGAAGCTCTCCGCGAATCGGATGCCATCCTCCGCGAAGAATTTGCTATCGCAGGCCTCGACAAGAAGGTTTGGCAATACTTCACCATCGTGCCCGACTTCAAGAGCGTGGGCGTGCGTAACAATGCCCGTTCGTACGATTGGCCGGTTATCATCCGTGCGGTGAATACCATCGACGCCATGACTGCCAGCATCGAACAAATCGACTGGGCTATCTTGATGAAGATTACCGACCGTATCTTGAAGGAAGTGCCAAACATCAACCGTGTTTGTTACGATATGTCGCCAAAGCCATCGGCGACTATTGAGTGGGAATAAGAATCTCATGCTCTAAAAAAGGAGGTTCTCGATGAGAACCGAAAGCTAAACTATGTTAGGGAGTGGGTGCGTCATTTTTGTGTGACGCATCCACTTTTCCTTTTTCTCTCCGAGCCACGGGGTTATTCGGGGTGTGGTGCCCAGTCCCAGTATTCGTCTTGAGCCTTCAGGGTTTCTTGTTCTTGTTTCAGGATGGCCTGCCGGTTGTTGTTGAAGGCCAGGTCGTAGCCTTGCCAGATGGCTTGCCTGTCTACCTGGTCGTAGGGGATGCCACACTCTACGGTGGTCATGGCGGCCAGCAGACGGGCTGTCTTGTCCAGCTCGGCAAACATTTTGTATCGTCGGGGCCGGGGGATGCTTTCGTTGCCTCCCAGGCCTGACAGGCGTGTCACGGTGCGGATGTAGGCATCGGTATCGTTTTCGGTGGGTGGTGCCCATCGGGCGATGATGTTCCGCAGGGTGAAGGGTCGGCGTTCGCGTCGGAAGGTGAGGCAATAGGTGTCCATCACTTTCCAGGCTGCCCGGTATCCGTAGGCCATGGTTTCGAATTGTACGAAGCTGGGGTCGGTCTGTATGCTTCTTGCCCCCTGCCACCGGTCGGCCGAGTGGCGGATGTTGAGGGGGTTGTTGTTTCTGATTCCTCTTTTCATGATAAATGATAGTTGATAAATGATAGATGATAGATGATAGATGATAAATGATAGATGATAGTTGAAGAACCCTTTTCTGTGTCACTCAACTGACTGACTGACTTTTCCCCTCGTCAGATACATGGCGGTCTTTTCAAATACCTGTTGGTCGATGTTGTCGGGTCGAGGGTTGCCTTTCAGCTGGATGTAGCCCCGTTTTCGCCAGTTGCCGAGCATCATCTGCACATTGCCCCGACGGATGCCTTGACGCTGACGCATCCGGGCGGCTTCTTCGCGAGTGAAGGTGTCGGGCAAGAGGTCGAGCAGGTTTTGGGGACCTGTCCTGACGACTGCCGTAGATGTTTCTTCTTGCTGTTCGATGGCATCGCCGAAGAACTTCATCTTACACCAGAGGTCGTACTGCAGCGACCAGCGAATAAAGTCGTCCATGGTCTTGTCCCACCGGCAGCCATGAGCCACGTAGAGCACACAGGCTTTGAGGTAGGCGATGACGTTGGCACGGAACGAGAGATTCTCGAACACGCGGCTCTGCGACAGCCGGGCAAACTCGGCACATTCCTCGCTCAGCTTGCCGGCCAGGGCAAAGGCTTCGGGACAGTCCACCTCACCACGCACGGCATTCAGACGCTCGATGTAGGCGGATAGCTCGCGGTCGAAGGCATCGTCGTAGGTGCCATAAACGGGCATGGGCGAGCCGATTTCGCGTTCGGGGATGGTGCAGAAGTTGATGCGGCTGATGGGTCCATCGGTGAGCACGTAGCGGAAGTAGGCCTGCCCCTTCTGGATGGTGGTCGAAGCGTTCCAGTTGAAGCGGATGCAGACGCGTTCGGTGACCGAGCCTGTGCCGATGCGTGTCTGTCCGTACACGTTGCCGGGGTCGAAGGCCAGGCACATGATTTGGAACTGCGACTTGCGGTTGTTGGCGGTCTTCAGGGCATCGAACTGGTCGATTTCATTCATCCGGGTGTAGAGGAATCGTCCTTCGGCATCGGCCAGTCGCTGCACGAATGCGGCATTCGTCATGTCGGGGTCAATCTCCTGAATCACAAGGCCATCGGGTCGTTGTCGTTTGGTCTTGTTGGCTCCGGTAGACTGCATTTCTTTCTTCCAGGCCTTTTCGCGGAGCATGTTCTCCTTGTCGCGTCGGCGGATGTCGGCCAGGATGCGGTTTATCGGCTCGGTGATGCAATTCTTTCCGGCTCCGGTGCCTGCCATGAGTACGTTCATCAGCGTGGCCTCGTGGAGGGTGTTGTCGATGTAGCGGAAGGTGGTTCGCCACAGGTGTGCCCCGAGTGCCGGGAATACGGCATGTGCCACGGCCGGTTTGTAGAGGTCGGGGGTGCGACTTACGAGCAGCCCGATGAGGGGCGGCAGTTCGGTTGGCATTGGTGGAGGGACCGGGGCGTCGCCCTGCGACTGGTTGATGATTGCCGGTTCTTCCGCATGGCTTGTGCTTTGCATTTCGCCCAGCAGCTTCTTCAGTGCCTTGGGGATGCCGTAGAACTTGGCGATGCAGGCCGAGTGGATAAGCTGCTTCATTTCGTCCTGTTTCAGGCCAAAGTTGGGCAAGATTTGAAGCAGATGCCCCTCGCTGTTGTCCGTAATGTATCTGAGGTGCGAAGCCAGGCGGTGCAGCTTCGAATTTCGTTCACCCGGCTCGGGCTCTCCCCCATTCTGGCGAAACCATTCCTGTATGATGTCGGCGTAGGGAATGCCTTTGAAGGTCTGCGGGTAATTGTTTTTCACCACAGATTTCACAGATTTACACGGATTATTTTCTTTATGTTCATCCTGTATGCCATCCGAAGGCAAATTTTCATCTGTGATAATCTGTGTAATCTGTGGTGCATTAAACAACCGCTCCTCATCCATCCACAGCACATATTCGCGAGGCACGAGGAACGAGCAACGGGCATAGTCCTTCACGCAAGCATCGTACTGCGTGTCGCCCAACTGACGGGCCATCCACGCTTGGGCTTCAGCCAGGCTCATCCCGTTGGGTCTTATAAACACCAACCGGAGGCCTTCGGTGCTGGGGGTGATGTGGGTCAGCATAATGCCCAGCTCCTCCTTGCGAGGCTCTATCTCCGCCCATCGGCTTTGGGGGTTGGCAATGTGGTCGAGGTCGTAGATGGAGAGTCCGCTGGGAATGGCCTCGTCGTTCTTACGGCGTCCGTTCCGGAAGGTAGCGTGTGGGGTGAGGATGGGCAAACGCTTCTTCAATTGGCTCTTGATGGTTTCGTACTCGTCAGGGGTCAGCTCTCCCCTGCGACACTTTTCGAGTGCATCTTCTATCTCGGCACAGGTGCGTGCCACGAGCGGAGCGTCGAGTACTTGATTCAAGAGGTCGGGCGTGCATACCCGAACCTCCGATTTTATGTCTTTTGCTATTCCAAACATTTTTTGATAGTTTTATTGAATTATTATTTTTATCTTTGTTGCAACCAACTAAAACGATTGATTATGTCAACTGCAAAACTGAATGCTGAAATCTTTCAGAACCTCAGTATCCTGGCCGAAAGCGAGGATATGATGTCTCGTGTGGCCAAGTATCTCCGTAAACTCGTGAAGGAGAAGAATGCCGACCCTACGCTGATGAGTAAGGAAGAATTCTTCGAGAAACTTGACAAGGCGGAAGAGGATTACCACCAAGGAAATTACACCACATTACAACCAGGTGAATCTGTCACCGATATGCTAAAACGATGCGGCTATGGTGTATGAAATCCGATTCACGGACTTAGCCCTTCAAGGATTGGCTAAGCTGGCTAAGAGCGAACCGAAAGCCTATCAAAAAGCCCTGCGTTTTATCGAAGAATTGAAAGAACATCCGTCTATGGGAACCGGACATCCCGAGCCCTTAAAGGGTAAGCCCGAAGGGCGTTGGAGCCGTGAAATCACCAAGAAGCACCGGATGGTCTATCGTATCTTCGATACGGAAGTGGTGGTGCTTGTCCTCTCCGCCTATGGCCACTACGACGACAAATGATTAGTTCAACTCAATCAGTGGCAGCAACCCCGCTTTCTTCAGTTCGTCGTACAAGAACAGGCGTCCGCTCTGTGTCCAACGCGTATGGAGTTTCACCTGCACCTCGCCATCGGGACTGACGAAGTATGACGAAAAACTTTGTACATATCCTTTATTCAAAAACGGCATGTAGAGAATCCACTGACCGCCCACCTTGTGCTGGATGCGGAGGTTGCACAGCAGTTCGTTGAAGCGGATGGCCGTGAAACCGTAGTCCTGGGCTATCTGCGTGACGGTGACCGTCTGTGTGCTGCTCAGGATGGTGCGTGCATAGTCCGTGAGGGGCTTCTGTTGGGCGTTGATTTCTTCGAGCAGAGCATTGCGTTTCTCCAGCACCCGAGCCTGTCGCTGCAGTTCGTATCGTCCGTTCTGACGGATGGCCGGAAGCACTTCGCTGGTAACCCATCGCTTGAATCGCTTGGCCGAATCGAGCTTCGACGAGAGGATGAGTGCGTAGAGTCCGGACTCGTTGATGACGATGGTTTCCCTTGCTTGACCTGACTGAACGATTCGTTCACCCAGCTTATCTTCTTCGTCTATGTGATCACGAATTGCTTTTTGTGGATTGGTATATCCCAAAGCCGAAGCCACATCCTTACCTACGAAATATGTTTCACCATTCACCATGCAAGTGCGGATTTGTCCGAACTCTGCATTCTTGAAAATCTGATTCTTCATTGTTCTTTTTTATTTACGTGTTAATACTTGCGTGGAGTGTTGGTTTGTCGACAAAAAAAAACTCCTGCAACCACTGTTTCTTCGTGATTGCAGGAGCAAAGTTAGGGTGCGGAAAACGGTTTCGGAATTTGTTGTGGGGCGTGTGCCGCGAAGTATCTGCCGTGTGAGCTGAAGTTCTTAAAATGTGGGGCGTAGTGTTAATTCTTGTCAAGCCAATTTGCATGGTATGGGATTTATCATACCTTTGCCGAAAAGACTAAAACTAAATCAAAACGAATCATGAAGAACAAGCTTTTTATCACCCTCACCGCGATGCTACTCACGCTATCGGCCTTTGCATCGGGCCCCCAAAAAGGGTATGTAGTGGTAACCGACTATCTCTCTGCCCATGCAGGCAAGGATGTGAGCGATGCCATCCAACAGATTATCGACGCGAATCCTAACCGCACCATCTATTTCCCCGACGGGGTCTACATCCTCTCCAAACCCATTGTAACGCCTGCCGAGCCTACCAAGAGCGTGGCTCTGGAACTCTCGAACTACGCCATACTACAAGCTTCGGAAGGGTGGAATCACGACGAGGCATTGGTACGCTTGGGCGGTAAGGACGAGGCCAACAACATCTACCTGCCGGGAAGCAACTACTACCTGCAAGGGGGTATCATCGACGGACGTGGCGTAGCCAAGGGCATCTCGATAGACGGCGGACGCGAGACGGTAATACGCGACACTTCGATAAAGAATGTACTGGTGGGCATCCACATCAAGCGGGGCGTCAACAACGGCTCGTCGGACTGCGACATCGCGGGCGTGAACATCGTGGGCAACAACAGTCCCGAGAGCGTGGGCGTACTGGTAGAGGGCTTCGACAACACGTTTACCAACATGCGTATTGCCAGCGTGCAGGTGGGTTTCCAACTGCGTTCGCAAGCCAACATGCTACGCAACATCCACCCGCTGTTCATCCACCACGAAGCGAACCCCAACTACGAGTCCAGTTGCGGATTTCTGGACGAAGCGGGTTGCAACTGGTACGACTTCTGCTATAGCGACGAGTTTGCCACAGCCTTCCGCATCACGCAGAGTGGCAGTCACTACAACAACTGCTTTGCGTTCTGGTACTCCACCCGCGGACCCAAGCACGTGGTCTTCAAGTGCGACAAGCGTTTCGACTCGGGCGTGATGAACCTGCACGCTGCTCACCGCAAAGAGAATGCCACCACCGTAAACAAGGTGCTCGAGGTGGGCGAAGAAGGCGGTATGGGGCACTTCGCATACCTGCATGTCGATGCCCCAACAGTGCTTACCGATCACTCGCATGAGGGGTATTTGAAGTGATTCTACTCCCTCACCCCTTCCAAAACCGCATTCCGTCCCCGTTCGAAATACGTCGTGAGGCGGCGGTCGAAATCAGCAGCCAGCTGCTTGCTTTCCGGAAAATAGTATTTATTTGATATCTATAAAATCGCTCAGAGGAAGTATTTTAGCCACATGGGTATAGGCTCGTTGTTTAAGATTTACAGAATGATTGTATATAATCGGACTCTTGGAATCAAACCTCAATACAGCATAATAAGGTGCATTTTCGGCTGTAAATCCCAATGCCTGCAAACCATCGGCTGTCCAAATTTGAAACCCCTTCTTCCACAATGGAAATAATTGTGCATTATCCCCATTCGTATGCAACAAGACATAGCCTAATCTATCGAAACCTTTCTTTACGAGCAATGAACCTTTACTATCGCCTGCACGAAGATATAACATTCCTTTCTCTAACATCAATTCATAATCCTTCGGACGGGCATGGTTTACCAGAACGGTTGTTTCTTCGGGAGTTTCACGCATCCTTTTCAGCAACTTTTGTGCTTCGGCTGGGTTATCCAACATTTTGCGGCGACTATGGGCCAATGCAATGAATTCTTCCTCTTGCTCAATGCCTATAAACTTACGTCCAAGCAGATTGGCAGCAATACCTGTGGTACAACTGCCAGCGAACGGGTCAAGAACGGTATCACCTTCATTCGTAGAAGCCAACAAAATACGATAGAGCAACCGAAGGGGTTTCTGAGTAGGATGCTTTCCACAAGTTTTTTCCCACATCCCTACGGCAGGAATACGCCAAACATCGGTCATCTGCGAACCTCCATTGAGCAGTTTCATCGTTTCGTAATTAAACTTGTGCGGTTTCTTTGCATGCTTGCGTGCCCAAATCACCAACTCTGTCGAGAAATTGAAATATCGGCAAGAAAGATTGGGTGGAGGATCTGATTTTTGCCATGTTATGACATTCAATATCTTGTAGCCCAATTCTTGCAAGCAGCGTTGCACGACAAAGATGTTATGATGCGTACCCGAAATCCAAATCGTACCATTATCTTTAAGTTTTGGGCGACATAACGAAAGCCATTCTTTGTTGAATTGGTAAATATGTTCGGGAGTTCCTCCTTTGTCCCAATCTCCTTTGTCCACACAAACTTGCTTACCACTTTGCACACTGATACCGCCATTACTCAAAAAGTATGGCGGATCTGCAAAGATGGCATCCAACGAATTATCGGGAAGCTGTCCGATAACTTGCATACAATCACCATGATAGAGGGTGAAATCTGTATTGACGGATTTTAAAACAGGAGTCATAAACTTTCCAGCAATTCTTTATATGGTTGCCATGACATATATCTTCCATCCCCGTTTGGATAATTAACGTCTTCTTGCCCCCAAATCCATTTATATGCTTTGATTAAGACTTCAGGGTGTTCTCCACTTACAAAATTCAACTCTGAAATTTCATCTATAAAGTCATTGGGTTCTTCACCATTTAGTGTTCTTTCCAATAGCCACAATAGCTTCTTGCATTCTTGGGGATTTTCATTCAACTTCTGAATAATATCTTCCAAAATTTGCTTGTGTGATATTTGCCATAACGTATTGTTGACCGGATTTTGTATAAAGACCAAAATATCTTCTCTTTTCAATGCTCCATAAACAGTTTTTCCGCCAGGCTTTGTGACTACTATTTTCAGACCATTCCTGCACTGTTCTACTTCATACCCTCTGTATGGCAAATCCACAATATGCTGTGCAAACAAATTCCGTTCCATATTGGATATGGAAATATCTTGTAAATCTATTGAATGTGTGTAAATATTTTTACGAGCCATTATGCTATATATTTTTTACAAAATCTTCTATTGAAGTCAAGTTGTAAATATTGGGAATAATATTGAATGCCTCTTGCAGTTTATTTTTTGCAGATTTCCAGCCGATGCCATCAGTAATCCAAACAAATTCAAATCCGTCAACAGCATTGATTTTAGGTGCAATCTCAGAGTATGCACGAGCTACCTCATTAAGTTTTGAGCCACCGCCAGAATAGAAGTTCACCTCAATCAAATATGTTTTCTGGGATGTTTCGACAACAAAGTCAAAACGCTTTTCATCTTCACCCAATGCTTGTGCCAGTGCCGGCCATTCGCTGGAATACACTTCGGTACGATAACTGACTTCATTTTCCGCGAACAAATTTGCTATTACATCCTCCATCACATGACCACTACGATTTTTCCGGGCATTAGAATCAAGACCTGTTTCAACACCAAATACATAATCAACCAAATTAGTAATTTTCCGAGTCTGGAAGACATCGGCTAATCCCGTATCTGTCAAAAATTCCATTACTCCATCTACAGAATTAAACAATG
The DNA here is from genome assembly GCA_015060735.1 of Bacteroides sp. Lineage (GTDB taxonomy): Bacteria > Bacteroidota > Bacteroidia > Bacteroidales > Bacteroidaceae > Phocaeicola. Next base: position 61,676 of record SUXX01000005.1, on the reverse strand, counting down.
TATCAAGTACGATGCTTTCACCCAATGCATTCAACACTTTCTTTTTGCCCTCACTGCGAACAGCAATCAAAATATCCATTACATTAAATGCTGTTCTATCCCGATTCCAAATCGTTTCGACAGAAGCACGCAAGTTTGTAGAACCTATCAAACAATTTAGCATACAAAGACTAAGTTTAATATTTTCAACATTGTCGTTTATCTTGCCGAAGTCGCAAAAGAAATCCAATGTTTGATTCGTTTCTTTAAGTTGTGACATGAATGTCATAAACTCTTGTGGTGTGTGTGCCGCCATTATCATGCATAATTTCTAATTAATAATTCGGTTAGTTTTCCTCGTTTTTTAGGATTGGCATTGACACTTCTTGATGCCCAAACACGAATAATTTGATATTGCATATATAGGTCATCAAAAAAGCCATCCTTACAATCGGAATTACTCAGCATAAACCGATGCCCAGCCGCTTGTACTTGGTCACAAAAAGCCTTCAACCGTTGTTGTGCCATATCATTGAATGATTCTTTTGTGTAATCATTAAAACTACTTGTATCATTCAAAGGTCTGTAGGGAGGGTCAAAATAAAAAAATGTATTGCCTGCTGCTTGTTCCAATGTTTGGGTATAGTCTCCTGTCAGGATTTCAACCCTTTGCAACAATTCGCTATCTGCATAAATGGTATTTGCATCGCAAATGGTTGGTGTTTCATAACGCCCAAAAGGGACATTGAAAAGACCCGACTTGTTCACTCGGTACAATCCGTTGAAGCATGTGCGGTTCAAGAAAAAGAACAAAGTTGTATTGCGTATCGGGTCAAGTGCTTTTGTATTAAATTCAGCACGCATCAGCATAAAGAACTCTTTCCGACTATCTTCCGAACGAAGGGAATAATATTCTTTCTGAATCTGGCTAAGAGATTCAACCAAAAGTTGTGGAAACTGCTTTACCACTTTATAACAAGTAGTCAAATCTGCGTTGATATCATTAATGACTGCCGACCGGATGTTAGAGTGCCTTTGTAACATGTGGAAGAGCATTGCTCCTCCGCCCACGAAGGGTTCAATGTAAGTGACATTCTCCCATTGGTCAAAGTCAGCTGGAAGCATCGCTTCGAGTTGGTCAATGAGTTGCGTCTTTCCGCCCACCCATTTGACAAATGGTTTCGCTTTCATTGGTTCAATTTTGAAGTTTTTCTATGATTATCGGTAAGCAAAGCTACTAACAAAGTTTTAATCCGCCAATTATTTTTCCTGAAATGTAGTTTCTCACCCCACAATCTCCCTCATCACCTCCGCCCGTCCCCGTTCGAAATACTCCGTAAGGCGGCGGTCGAAATCAGCAGCCAGCTGCTTGCGGCGGACGATGCGACGGTCGGCCTCCGTCCAAAGCGTGTAGTCGGAACCACCCTGCTTCACCAGGTCGGTAGACATCGTGCGAGGGTCGAGCGTGACGCCGAACTGCCCCTCCACCATGCGGCACCACGCACGCACATTCTCATCGACCCAACGGCGGCGGAGCAGCACGCTGTAGAACGACATCCAGTCTACCTTCTGCTTGCACTGCGGCTGCATCAGAGCCATCATCCCCAACGCCACACGGGGCTGACAGCGGATGCCACTCGACGCCAACTGCTGGGGCGTAAAGCCGTTCATCAGAGCCGCCAACTGCTCGTCGGGAGTAGGCTCGGCAGGCTTATTTTCGACTGACTTTTTTTCCTCCGTGGGGGCTTCGACCGAGGGTGCTTCGGCAGGCTGGTCGGCCATCCGCACCTGACCCTTGTCCACGTACAGGTTCACGGTGTCGTTGCCGGTTATTTCGATCATGGTTCCGTGGTTGATGAATGTTTCTATTTTCATGGGTTGATTCAGATTAAAAAATGAGTGGTATAGCGATTCAGTTCAGCTTCAGCGAGTCGATTTGTTCGGAGCTTATCATCGTGCCGTGATTCACCAGCTTGTCCACGTTCACATCGCCCTCGGCGGTGATGCTCAGTGTGGGACTTGCCTCCAGCGAGGCGGCATCGGTTATCAGCTTCATGGCATCGGGAGGCAGGATTTTGCTGAATACAAAGTAAAGAAACGATACAAGCTCTACGTTCCGAAGGCTTCGGAAGAGCTTACAGATGGCCTCGATACTGAGCAGCACGTAGCCGGGACGTTCGGTGGGTTGGGGCGATGCGTCGGCCGGACGGACACGTAACCGTTCGTTCTCCTCGGTGAGGCGTCTTACCTCGTCCGTCAGACGTTCTATCTCCTTCTGTAGCAAGGCATTATCCACATCCTTACGGCTCATGGTGCCTTGAAGGGTCAGGTATTCTTCGGTTGATAGTTGCATACGGTGTAGCTGTGTTTGGGGGTTATTTATTCTTTTTTTTCGACAGGGCAAATATACATACGTCGGGATGCTTTTTGCAAATTATTCGTGAAAAAGTTATCAACAAGTTATTAACAGGCCAGCAACGGTGTCCGGACGGGGTCTCCCCGACGGGGTTGTCGAGGGAAAAGAAGTCAGTCAGTCAGTTTTTTCAGATAGAGGTAGTGTGGTAATTTTCAACCTTTATATATAATATATATTACATATATATTATATATAAAATTTAGAATTGCTTGCAACGGGTCACTTTATCGTAGTCACGAAAAACTGACTGACTGACTTTCCCCGCCGCTCGCTCGCTGGAGGCATCGGCTTGGCGTTTTGAAAAATCACCTTCGCGAGACGAAAATAATTCGAAAAAACACCCCGAAATGCTTGACAAGCGGTGTCCCGAAATGGTATCTTTGCAATGTCAACCATTAATTATTAACTAGAAAAACGAAACTGAACTATGTCAAGAAACGTAACTTACTCCGTCTCTCCCCGTGTCAATCCTCGCGACAAGGATGCTACTCCGAAGTTCTACGGCCATGTGCAGGCCAGTGGCGACGTCAGTCTCCGCGAAATGGCGGAACGAATCCAGCAGACGTGTACCGTTCACAAGAGCGACGTGTTCGCCGTACTGGTGGCCTTGGAAGACACCATCACCGATGCCCTGAAGAGTGGCGAAATCGTCCGCTTGGGCGACTTGGGCAGCCTTCAAATCGGTATCAGCTCGAAGGGTTCCCTGACCGAGGAGGACTACGATGAGTCGCTCATCACGCAGGCTCGCATCAACTTCCGACCGGGTTCGGCCCTCACGGGAATCCTCACGAACCTGACCTTCCAGAAGGTGAAGGTGAGAACGTCCAAGGCGGATGCCGAGGAAGAGGAAGTCATCCCCGATGCGTAATGTCCCTGTAGTGTCATCCTGAGCGTAGCGAAGGATCTGAATATACACACCGGTGGATGCACACAGACTCTTCGCGATGCTCAGAGTGACACGAAGAGAAAAACTATCAACTATCCACTATCCATGAAGAATGAAGGGTTTCTTCCCTGTAGTGTCATCCTGAGCGTAGCGAAGGATCTGAATACACACACCGGTGGATGCACACAGACTCTTCGCGATGCTCAGAGTGACACGAAGAGAAAAACTATCAACTAAAAACTAAAAACTAAAAACCATGAAAAAAGAACTTTGGCAAAAAATTCTGCACTTCGCCATCACGGTGCTGACGGCCATAGCCACCACCTTCGGCGTCACCTCATGCATGGGCTACTGACCCCCGACCCAAGCCGCCCTCCCACCCCGGGAGAGCGGCTTTTTTTTACCCCCATACTCTTGCTTTTCAAGAAAAAATACGTAACTTTCGCAACACAAAGAAAAACAACCCTTGATTAACCGAAAAAAAATTACACAATGAAAGACCATACACTCACCCGTCGAGACTTCCTCCGCGACCTCGGCATCCTGGGAGGAGGAGCCTTGATGCTCACCAGCCCCTGGCTCTCGGCCTTTGCCGACGTGACACACACCAGCCAAGAAAAATGCCGTGTAGCCGTCATCGGCCCCGGCTCACGCGGACGATTCCTCCTCAACTTCCTCGTACAAAACCCCAAAGTCGAAGTCGTAGGTCTGTGCGACATCTACCAACCCTCGCTGGACGAAGCACACAAGATAGCCCCACACGCCATCATGTATAAAGACTACCGCTACATGCTCGAAAGAAGCGACGTACAAGCCATCGTCGTAGCCGTGCCGCTGCACATGCACTACCGCATTGTGATGGACGTTCTCGATGCCGGACGCGACGTGTTCTGCGAAAAAACCATCGGATACGACATGCAGCAAACCTACGAAATGTATCAGAAACACCGCAGCACCGGGAAAATCTTCTTCAGCGGACAACAACGACTCTTCGACCCCCGATACATACAGGCCATGAAGATGATACACGACGGCACCTTCGGAGACATCAACGCCATCCGAACCTTCTGGTACCGCAACAACGACTGGAGACGACCCGTCCCCTGGCACACCACCGAACCATTCATCAACTGGCGACTCTATAGCGAATACTCCAAAGGACTCATGACCGAACTGGCCTGCCACCAACTACAAATCGGAAGCTGGGCCATGAGGGAAATACCCGATAAAGTGAACGGACACGGAGCCATCACCTTCTGGAAAGACGGACGCGAGGTGTACGACAACGTACACTGCATGTACCTCTTCCAAAACGGCGTGAAGATGACCTTCGACTCCGTCATCTCCAACAAATTCTACGGACTCGAAGAACAAATCATGGGACACCTGGGAACCGTAGAACCCGAAAAGGGCAAATACTACTTCGAAAACATCGACCCCGCACCCGCCTTCCTGCAACTCGTCAACGAATGGGAAAACAAACTGTTCGACACACTGCCATTCGCAGGAACCAGCTGGGCACCCGAAACAGCCAACGTGAACAACGGACACTACATCACCGGCGAACGACCCAAGACCGACGGCACATCCCTGCTGCTCGAAGCCTTCATCGAAGCCGTCATCACGCGGAAACAACCCGCCAACATCGCCGAAGAAGGATACTACGCCAGCCAAATGGCACTGCTCGGACACGAGGCACTCGTACAAGAACGAACCCTCACCTTCCCCGACGAATACAAATTAGACTACCTCAACCATCAATCACTTAAAACCAAGGAGGAACAAGCATGAAAGACATCACCATCACCGCACAACGACAAAAAATCGAACTGTGCACCCTGCTGGCCTGCTTCGTCATAGCCAACCTGGTGAACCTATACGCCATCCTGAGCCACGACGCACCCCTGAGCGAAATGTACACCTCGCTGGGATACATCCTCGTGCTCACCGCCGTAGTCTACGCCCTATGGACCATCCTAAGGATAATCTATTACGGAACGAAGAAACTAATCCTTCGCAAGTAAACTACCCCCCCTTTTTTATTACAATTAACTACTAAAAAAAAATAACACCATGACCACACGAAGAGAATTCCTACGCACCATGTCCGTAGCCTCAGCAGGCATCGCACTAGGTAGCAACGGCATCCTGAATGCTGCCACACACATGCCTAACCAAAAGCCCAAAGGCGAAAAAGTAAAAATCGCATACATCGGCATCGGTAACCGAGGCATGCAGATCATCGAAGCCTTCCACGACACACAGATGGTAGACGTCGTAGCCCTGTGCGACGTAGACATGGGTGCCCCGCATACACAGAAAGTAATCGGCATGTACCCCAAGGCCAAGCAGTTCCGCGACTTCCGCAAGATGTTCGACCAAGCCGGCAAGGAGTTCGACGCCGTAGCCATCGCTACCCCCGACCACTCGCACTTCCCCATCACCATGCTGGCACTCGCCTCGGGCAAACACGTCTACGTGGAAAAACCCATGGCACGCACCTTCTACGAAGCCGAACTCCTGATGGAAGCCGCACGCAAGCATCCGCACCTGGCCACTCAGATGGGTAACCAGGGACACTCCGAAGCCAACTACTTCCAGTTCAAGGCGTGGAAGGAAGCAGGCATCATCAAGGATGTACATGCCGTAACCGCCCACATGAACAACGAACGCCGCTGGCACAAATGGGATGCCAACATCCATCGTTTCCCTACCGGACAACAATTGCCTAAGGACATGGATTGGGACACTTGGCTCTGTGCACAGCAATGGCACGACTACCACCCGGACTACCACCAGGGACAGTGGCGTTGCTGGTACGACTTCGGCATGGGAGCCTTGGGCGACTGGGGTGCTCACCTGCTCGACACCGTACACGAATTCCTCGAACTGGGCTTGCCTTACGAAATCACCATGAAGTATGCCGATGGCCACAACGATTACTTCTACCCGTTCTCGTCAACCATCCTCTTCAAGTTCGGTGCCCGCAACGGCATGCCACCGGTGGATGTAACCTGGTACGACGGACTCGACAACCTGCCTCCTATCCCGGCCGGCTACGGTGTGTCAGGTCTCGACCCCAACATCCCCGTCACCAACCAAACCAACCAACGCCAAGCCAAGCTGAACCCTGGCAAGATAATCTACTCCAAGGACCTCATCTTCAAGGGTGGAAGCCACGGCAGCACCCTCTCCATCATCCCCGAAGAAAAGGCGAAGGAGATGGCACACCTCTTGCCCGAAGTGCCTAAGAGTCCATCGAACCACTTCGAAAACTTCCTCTTGGCCTGTCAAGGTAAAGAAAAGACCCGCTCACCGTTCGAAATCGTGGGCACCTTGTGTCAGGTATTCTCGCTCGGCGTGATGGCTCAACGCCTCAACACCCAGTTGTTCTTCGACCCACGCACCAAGCAGATTACCAACAACGCCTTTGCCAACGCCATGCTTACACAAGCACCTCCACGCAAGGGCTGGGACGAGTTTTATAAATTGTAATTGATTATACTGCGTCATCCTGAACGCAGTGAAGGATCTGAATACATCCACTTCTATAATGAAGAATTCTCTCCTTCATGTGTCATCCTGAGCAACGCGAAGGATCTGAATACATCCACTTTGTGCTTTCAGATTCTTCGCTTCGCTCAGAATGACACGCACAATGGAAAACAATAAAAAAACCAAAAGAAAAAATGAAAAAGAACATACTATTCATCGCATTGCTGGCCCTGGGCACAAGCCTCTCGGCACAAGTGAAAGACAACACCCTGACCCCCGCCGAACAACGCGAGGGCTGGAAACTCTTGTGGGACGGAAAGACCACCGAAGGATGGCGAGGAGCCAAGATAGCCACCTTCCCGCAAGCCGGATGGAAGATTGAAAACGGCATCCTGAAAGTGGTGAAAAGCGACGGAGCCGAATCGGCCAACGGGGGCGACATCATCACCACCCGCAAGTACAAGAACTTCATCCTGTGCGTGGATTTCAAGATAACCGAGGGAGCCAACAGCGGCATCAAGTATTTCGTCAATCCCGACCTCAACAAGGGAGCAGGCTCGGCCATCGGTTGCGAATTCCAAATCCTCGATGACGAACGCCATCCCGATGCCAAGCTAGGCGTGAAGGGCAACCGTCAGCTGGGTTCGCTTTACGACCTCATCCCGGCTCCGAAGGACAAACCCTTCCGCAAGGGAGAATGGAACACCGCCATGGTAATCGTGAAGGACAACCACGTAGAACACTGGCTCAACGGCATCCAAATCCTGGAATACGACCGCAACACACAGATGTTCAACGCCCTGGTAGCCTATAGCAAGTACCGCGACTGGCCCAACTTTGGCAATGCCGCCGAAGGAAACATCCTCCTCCAAGACCACGGCGACGAAGTGTGGTTCAAGAACGTAAAAATCAAGGAACTGGAATAAACCGCTTTTTGAATTTATTTTTAGGTACGGATGTATTTTTAACGTGTCATCCTGAACAACTCGTCTTCGCGATGTTCAGAATGACATGTTAAAGCGAAAAATCCGTGCAAAAAAGTAACCCATGCAGCACCTCTACCGAACATCCTCCGACGGCGAATCCCTGCTCTACGCCTGGTTCTCGGCCATGCACACCCGCGTGGACATCGCCCTCATAGCCCCTTCGCCCGAAGAACAGATGCTCGGCATCGCCCGCGAAATAAAGCAAGAAATCCACCGGCTGGAAACCCTCGGAAACTGCTTCGACCCTACCAGCGAACTGGCCCGGGTAAACCGATTGGCCTACACCCAGCCCCAGGTCGTCAGCCCCGAACTTTATCACATCCTGCACCTCTGTAAGGAGGCGTACACCCGCACACGCGGACACTTCGACATCACCATCCACTCCGAAGCACACACCCCCGACACCATCCACGCCCTCTGCCTGCAAGCAGAAACACACACCGTGAAGTTCGAAAAACCAGGCATCCGGCTCAACCTCTCGGGCTTCCTCAAAGGCTATACACTCGACTGCATCCGCCCCATGCTACAAAAACATGCCATCGAAAACGCTCTGATAAACCTGGGAAACAGCTCCATCATGGCCCTGGGAAACCAACCCTCGGGCATCGGCTGGAAACTCGAAGCAGGCATCACCTTGCACGACCAGTGCCTCACCACCTCGGGCAACGACACCCCCGAACGCCGGCACATCATCAACCCACAGACGGGACAACCCGTGTGGGGCAAACGACAGATAAAGGTGATTACCTCACAAGGCATGTGGGGAGAAATCTGCTCCACCGCCCTCTTTGCCTGTCCCGACGAATGGAGACCCGCCCTGACTGAAACCCTACATTGTATCATCCCCTAAAAAATCATATCCCCCATCATGAATATCCCCATCCACTTCGCCCCCTTGCAGGGCTACACCGACGACACCTACCGACGCATCCACCATCGCCTGGCCGGAGGCATCACCGCCTATTACACCCCCTTCGTGCGGATGGAAGGCGGAAGCGTGCGGAGCAAGGACATGCGTGACATCCGCCCCGAGTTCAACGAAGGCGTGCCCGTAGTGCCCCAAATCATTGCCAAGTCGATGAAAGAGTTCGACTATCTGGTGGGCGTGGTCGAAGAAAAAGGCTACACACGGATAGACCTCAACATGGGCTGCCCCTTCCCCATGCAGGCCAAGCACGGACGCGGCTCGGGATTGCTGGCACACACGGACATCATTGCCGACATGGCTCAATCCATTGCCTCGAAGAAGCATTTGCAGTTCTCGGTCAAGATGCGGTTGGGCTGGGAAGATGCTGACGAATGGCGACCCGTGGTCGACATCCTCAACGACATCCCCCTGCAACACATCGCCCTGCATCCCCGCATCGGCACCCAGCAATACAAGGGCAGCACGGACAAGGAAGCCTTCCACGAATTCTACACCCGATGCAAGCACCCGGTCATCTACAACGGCGATGTACGTACGCCGGACGACATCCGGCAACTGGAAAAGGATTTCCCCAACCTGGGCGGCATCATGATAGGACGCGGCCTGCTGGCACGCCCCTCGCTAGCCAAGGAATACACCGCAGGCAGGGAATGGAGCGAAGACGAAAGACGCAGGCTGGCACTGGAAATGCATGCCCAACTGATGGAACACTACCAGCCCGTGCTGAACAGCGATGCCCAGCTACATGCCCGTATGAGGCTGTTTTGGGAATATATGGAAGAAGAACTGGGCCGCAAGACCTACAAGAAAATCATGAAGGCAGGCAACCTGAAGAATTACCTGCTGGCCGTACGCGAGGTGTAGCCTTACTTCTGATTGAACAAGTTCAAGGTGTGTATCGCCACCAGTGCGGCCGTCTCCGTACGCAGGCGTGACTTGCCCAGGCTGACGGGTTGGAACCCTGCCTCGATGGCCTTGGCCACCTCCTCCTCGCTGAAGTCACCCTCAGGACCCACCAAAATCAAGGCATCCTGTCCGGGCACAATCACCTCCTTCAGCAAAGGCTTTTCGCCCTCGTAGCAATGGCAGATGAACTTCTGCCCCTCGAAGTCGCGGGCAATGAACCGGCCAAAGTCGGTCATCTCGTGAAGCACAGGCTTCGAAGCCTTCAAGGATTGCTTCACGGCCGATACCAGAATCTTCTCGATGCGTTCGGTCTTGATGACCTTGCGTTCGGAGTAACGACAATTCAGGAAAGTCAACTCGTCGAAACCTATCTCGGTGGCCTTCTCGGCAAACCATTCGGTGCGATCCATGTTCTTGGTAGGAGCCATGGCAATGTGCAGCCATCCGTTCCAGCCCTTCTCCTGAGGCAGGGTCTCCACCACCTTCAGTTGGCAACGCTTGCTCGTAGCCGCACTGATGACAGCCTTGTGAAAGTTCCCCTTCCCATCGGTCAGCATCACCTCGTCGCCCACCGTAAGCCTTAGTACCCGCAGGCAATGGCCCACTTCCTCCTCGGGCATCTCGCAACAAGTATCAATCTCGGGAGTATAAAATAAATGCATAGTCTTCAGTCTCCTTTCCGTTTATGCTTCCTCCTGCTCGCGTCGGTTTATCTCGTCTCGCAAGCGTGAAGCCTGTTCATAATTTTCATCGGCCACAGCCTTTTTCAAAGCCTCTTTCAGCATGGGCATCGTAATCATATTGACGGGCACCGAGAAGGAGCCTTCGCCCATCTCACGCATGTGCTCGCTCGCCATGATGTCCTCGGTGGTGTAGATGGGTGCCTCGTAACGCAAGGCCAAAGCCACGGCGTCGGACGTACGCGAGTCGATTTCAAACTTCTCTCCCCTCCACTCGAAATGCAGATAAGAGTAGTAAATCCCATCCTTTACCTTATAAATAACCACCTTCTCCAGTGACAGGTCTATGCGATTTCCCACGGCCAGAAGAAGGTCGTGCGTCAGAGGGCGTGGCACCTTGTATCCCAACATCATCACCTTGATGGCCTGTGCCTCCAAATGGCCGATGATGATGGGCAACTTCCGTCCGCCATTCACCTCCTCCAACACCAAGGCATACGCATCCGCCGGATGGATGGTGGACGACATATCGTGTATCTTCAGTTCTATCTCTTTCATAAAGTCTGTTATGGTTTTGAATTGTATTTATCCTTGAACAAGCAGGCAAACAGGATGGCAATCGTCAGAGCATATCCGGCGAAAATCAGCCATACCGTGCTCCAGCCCTCCACTTGTGGTGCCTCGCTGCCGAAGTCCACAAAACGGTTCACTACCTTCTGTGCCACCGAAGTGCCAATCGTCGCTCCAAACCCGTTGGTCATCATGAAGAACAACCCCTGAGCACTCGAACGAATGGACACATCCGTTTCTTGATTGACAAACAAAGAGCCCGAAATGTTGAAGAAATCGAACGCTATGCCATACACCAGCATAGAAAGTACGAACATCCAAAGGCCCGAACCCGGATTTCCCCATCCGAACAGGGCAAACCGAAGTACCCAACATCCCATGGCTACTAGCATCACCCACTTGATGCCCAGTCGCTTCAGGGCAAAGGGAATGAGCAGCAGGCAGAAGGTCTCCGACATCTGTGAAAGGGATATCAAGGCATTGGCATGACGCACCCCGAAGGCATCGGCATACTCGGGGATGCGGGCAAAGCTATTCAGATATGGATTGGCAAAGCCGTTGGTAATTTGCAAGCACACGCCCAGCAGCACACAGAAGATGAAGAAAACAGCCATCTTGCGTTGCTTGAACAGGGCAAAGGCACGCAAGCCCAATGCATCGGCCAACGACTTCTTTTCCTTCATCCGATTCACCGGACAAGCGGGCAAGGTAAAGGCGTACATCGCCATCAGCAAGCCATAGCCTGCACTCATGAAGTATTGCATGTAGCTCTGCTGGAAACCGGCTATATCCACAAACAGCATGGAACAGATGAAGCCCACGGTGCCCAGCACGCGGATGGGCGGAAAAGCCTTCACGGGGTCTAGTCCCACCTTCTCCAAAGCCGTATAGGCCACCGAGTTAGTCAAGGCCAGCGTAGGCATATAGAAGGCCACGGCCAGGGCATAGAGCGAAATCAGCGTAAAGAAATCGACGGACGAACCTGCCGTCATCCCATACCACCCTGCTCCCGTCATGAACAGGGCACTCAGCAGATGGGAAATGCCCAACAACTTCTGGGCAGGTATCCAGCGGTCGGCCACAATGCCCATCAAGGCAGGCATGAACAGGGCTACTACCCCCTGCATGGAGTAAAAGTAACCGATTTTTGCCCCCAATCCCACGGTAGACAAATAAGTGCCCATGGAAGTGAGATAGGCTCCCCACACAGCAAATTGCAGGAAGCTCATGATGGCTAGTCTGATTCTCATGTTTCTTGTATCCTTCTTCATATCGTACAAAGATAGTAAATTATCGTTTCAACAAACCTATCTTCAAGTTCAGTTTGAAGTAATATACCCCGTTTTCTTTTTCCAGGTATCCATACTTGTCCTTGGCCGTAGGGCCCTTTTCCAACCTTGTATGGTTATAAAGGAAGTCGGCAAACGTGTCTCGGTCGGCCTTCTGATAACAAAGCACCTCGCCTTGTCCGTCTACCATCAAGAATCCGGCAATGGCCGAATCCGTGCCGTTAAACATCTTGGCCGGACGCATTCCCAAAGCCAAGGCCATCAGAAATTGCTTCATCTTGTATTCATAATAGCGATGCTTGGTAATCAGTTCGTCCTTGATTTTCAATGGATTGAGTTGTTTGATGTACTCGGTCAGCTCGTTCACACGGGTGATGCCTTCAAGGTGCATGGCCCGACACATTTCGCCCAACACGCGGGGGAAGTGCAGGTCAATCATGCAGAGATTGCTACGGAAAATCTTGTCGGCCGCATCGTTGAACTTCAGATTACCGCCCAAGCGTTCAATCATCAGCATGCGTCCCACCACATCTTCTTCCTCGCCGAAAGCATTGATTTTATTCACCGTAGGGGTAGCAAACTTCACGCCCGTCTGCTCGAACTTGAAGTTGGCCGTCCGTCCTCCGTCCAACAAGGGGAACATCGGGCTAAGACGCGAACGTACACAGAATCCCACCAACGGAGTGTCCTTGTGATGAAACGCCACGTAAAAGTCCGTGCGGTCATCCGTCTTGGCCTCCAGGTCGAAGATGGCTACCTCGTCCAGAAACTCCTCTACCCCGTCGGGCGAAGTCACATCGTTTTCACGCGAGTTCTTCACGGCCTCAAGAATCAAGTCGGCCACCGTAGCAAAATCTTCTCGAGGCACATGCTTGTCGATATTCTCGCCACAAATATGAATGTTTTCTTTGTTTTCGATGATGTATTGACGGGTGCCGTCGTGTTCCTCGCGTTGCACCATGGCCACAGGCCAGCACAAGGCATCGTTCTTCTTCGCATCGGGTGTACCCGCATAAACGTATCCGTCTGCCAGCAGGCGGAAAAAGGCGTACAATTCGCCCCACTCTCTTTTGGTTGCTTCAAATGCCATAATACTTTCTTTTAGTCAGGTGCAAAGATAATGCAATCCGAGGGGACAAACAAATTTTTTTGACTATGACGGAACGTAGCCTCATCTTCGCATTTATATGCAAATATAATACAAAAAAGACGGAAGAAACCTTACTTTTCGAATCATTCTTCTAAAAAAATGTTATTCTCAGCAAACTTTTGACACTTTTATTTGTACTTTCAATAAAAAGCGATACCTTTGCACCGTGTTTTCATAGTATTAGATTTTAAGGTTAACAAGATTGGGTCAAGGCGTTGACCCTTTTTTTATGTCCACACGTTTCTCAAACCATTAATACCCATACACCCGATGTCCAAATCCACTTTAAAGATACTATTCATAGCCATTCTTGGGGCAATAACCTCCTTTTTCATCATCTTGTTGTTGCCCTCGCTGGTCAATCCCGACTCCAATTTGCTGATTAAATCCTTTTTATTCTTGAATATTGTAGGATGGATTCTATCAATTCGCTATCTTTGGCAAAATTATTTAAAGTTATGGAAAAAGAAATCACATTGAATGAGCATAACAAGACGGAGTATCCGCCCATGCACACGTGCGAACATGTAGTAAACCGCACCATGGTAAACCTCTTCGGATGCGGCAGAGCGGTGTCTGCCCACATCGAACGCAAGAAGAGCAAACTCGATTTTGCCTTAGCCGAATGTCCTAGCGAAGCTCAGATAGCCGAAATTGAACAAGTGGTGAACGAAACCTTGCGGAAGAACCTACCCGTGAGCATGGAATTCATTTCGCAAGAAGAAGCCATGACCCGTTTCGACATGAAACGCTTGCCCGAAAATGCTTCGGAAACCGTCCGCGTAGTGCATGTGGGCGACTATGACGAGTGCCTTTGCATCGGCTTGCATGTGGAAAACACGTCCGAAATAGGCACATTCAAAATCATCAGCCATGATTACAAAGAAGGTATCTTCCGTATGCGATTCAAACTGATACCTTTAACATAAAACAAAAAAGGAAGAACTAAAATTCTTCCTTTTTTGTTCTCTATTCTAAAAAGAATGCCTTATATTTGCACCGCTTTTCAACAAAGCAGGCTTGCCGAAATAACTCAGTTGGTAGAGTAGCTCATTCGTAATGAGCAAGTCGTGGGTTCGAGTCCCATTTTCGGCTCTTTGAAAGAAAAAGGTGGATGTTTCTAGATGCATCCACCTTTTTATCTGATTAACGTTTTTCTTTCCAGAAACGTCCTTCATTATTCAACACATAGGTCACTTCCTCATTGGGTACTCTTGCTCGGATTTGATAAGTATGAGCCGTGGTTTCTACACTCAACTTACCCTTTTGGCTGGTCAATGGCTTGAGTTCAGCATCTGTCAGGCCTAGTTCTTCCAAGCTCAGATATTGCTTCTTTTGATTGAAATTGTCTTGTTGTGCATAGAATATAGCCCACATCAGCTTGTAGATGTCGCGGTTATGCGGATAATCCATTTCAGTCTTCAGCGTACCCACGTTGTTGCCCGAGAAAAGCAAATATCCCCAACGGTCGGGCATGTGCATGTCGATACGACCCGTAGCATTCCATACCCAGTTTTCTTCCGGTTTCTTCAGCCATTCCACGCGTGAGAAGTTGATTCGCCACGTATTGCCTGCCTTCAGCAAGTTATTGAAGCTCAAGGTCAAAGCCTGACGAGGGATAGCCATTTCCACACTCCAATACTTGTCCGTATCATTCGGATTGTTCAAGGTTCCCTCGATATGGATAGCCGACTTGATACCCGGGCAGTCCCATTGCAAGAAGAAGTCACCCCCTACACGATACGGCTTGTCCAGCATCAGGTCGAAAAGCACGTTGCGTGCATTCACCTCGATTTCGAAATAGTTATGTCCGTCGCTATCCGGGTCGATGAACACCTCAAAGTCGTTGTCATAATAAATAATGGTATCGCGTTGGGTCAACTTGGCGGTGATGTTAGGTTCTTCGAGCAAAGCCCCCACATACAGATAATCATCGTCCCACAACATCTTGGCCGTGGTTTCATACTTAGGCGTAGCAAATCCCTTGCCACTGATGTCCTCGAACGGAGCCGTAGGTTCGGCCTTCACCCAAGAAGATTCGTCCAACTTACCATCAATGGTGAGCGACCCCTCCGTGCGATAGCACACATATGTGCGAGGTTCGACCAAAAAGCGTTCATACTTCTCAAAAATGCTTTGAGCCAAGACCGGCATCAGACAAAAGAAGGCCAGCCACACGAGAATTGTTCTTTTCATAAATATTTTTCAGTTTAAGGTTTTTCAATCATTTTCTGCAAACATACGGATTTTTCACGAAATTTCCTATCTTTGCATCTCACTCAAAACAAAAATGATGGCTAGAAAAAAGAAATCAAGACTCCCCCTTTGGCTCTCGGTGCTTATCGTCATCGCACTGACCGTAGGAGGCGACAGACTGAAGTCCATAATCGGGCTGGAAACTGACCAGGAAAAGATAACACGCTCGGCCGAAGAAGCAGACATGAGCAAACTCGAAATCCCCGCCATGCCCCCAAGCAAGCAGGGACAAATCATCCAACGCACCGGATATACCTTGGCATACGATGCCCAGAACAAGACTCCCCAATGGGTGGCTTGGGAACTGACCAAGGAAGAAACGCGAGGCAACGAAGAACGTACCAACGAATTTCTGCCCGACCCCGATGTGGTGGGTTCGCAAGTCGTGACCTACGACTATTCAGGCTCGGGATACGACCGTGGACACATGGCCCCTGCCGGCGACATGAAGTGGAGCAAGCAAGCCATGCAAGAATCTTTCTACATGAGCAACATCTGCCCACAAGACCATAACCTGAACACCGAGGACTGGAACGACCTGGAGATGAAATGCCGTGAATGGGCACACCGATACGGGAAAGTGTACATCGTTTGTGGCCCTATATATAAAGGTAAGCGAAACGAATACATTGGCGACCATCGCGTAAAGGTACCCGATGCCTTCTTCAAGGCCATCCTGATACAATCGCCGAAAAAGACCTGTGCCCTGGGCTTCCACTTCGAAAACGAAGCAGGCGAGCGACCTCTGTCGGAATACCTGATGCCTATCGACCGCCTGGAACGCCTGACGGGCATCGACTTCTTCCCCGCCCTAGCCGACGAGCAAGAGGCCAAACTAGAAGCAGAAGCACACCCCCAGCTTCCGTAAAACGCCAAGGTGTTTGATACAAAACGACAAGGCGTTTGCCCCCGAATGCCTTGGCGTTTCTAAAAATTAGCTATCTTTGCACCCACATCGAATATTTCTCCCCATGAACAAGAAAAAACGAAACATCATCCTCGGAATCGGATTGGCAATCATCCTCCTCGGAGCCACCTTTGGCGGAATAGTCTACCACTACTTCTTCGCCCGACCCTTCCAAATCACCGAAACGGCCTACATCTACATCGACCGCGACGATAACATCGACTCGGTATACCAGAAAATTACCCTCATCGGCCAACCCAAACAGATGTTCGGCTTCGAATATCAAGCCGAAAAAAACGGCTATGCCCAACGCATCCGTACAGGCCGATACGCCATCAAGCCCGGTGACAACATGCGATACCTCTACCGACGCCTTGCCATGGGATACCAAACTCCCGTGAAACTCACCGTAGGAAGCGTCCGCACACTTGACCGCATAGCCCGAAACACGGGACGCCAACTGATGATAGACTCCATCGAAGTGGCCCGACTGATGGCCGATACCGCCTATATCCGAAGCATCGGCTACTCGAAGGAAACCCTTCCTGCCCTTTTCATCCCCAACACCTACGAAGTGTATTGGGACATGAGTGCAGAAGATTTTATCAACAGAATGGTAAAGGAACACAAAGCCTTCTGGAACGAAAAACGCATGCAACAAGCCCAAGCCATCGGCCTGACTCCTACGGAGGTATCTACCCTAGCCTCCATCGTCGAAGAAGAAACGGCCAACCAAGCCGAAAAACCCATCGTAGCCGGCCTCTACATCAACCGTCTGAAACGAGGGATGCTTCTCCAGGCCGACCCCACCGTGAAATTCAGCATGCAGGATTTCGGACTGAAACGCATCTTGTTCAAGCATCTGGAAGTGGATTCACCCTATAACACTTATAAATATGCCGGACTCCCTCCCGGCCCTATCCGTGTACCCTCCTTTCAAGGTTTGGAAAGCGTTTTGAACTATACGAAGCACAATTATCTGTACATGTGTGCCAAAGAAGACTTTTCGGGCACACACAACTTTGCCACCAACTCGGCTCAGCATGCAGCCAACGCCCGACGCTATCAACAAGCCCTCAACCGACGAGGGATTCGATAAAGAAAAAAACAGAGAGCATCTCATTTGAGATGCTCTCCTTTATATTGGCCCTTACCCAAGGTTCGCTTGCCATAATGAATTGCATGAACAGGACACTCATGATAACAAGCCAAGCATTGCGTACATCGGTTCCCCCATTGCGGCCTTCCGTCCACCTTAATATTATGCACCGGACATTTCTTCTCACACCGTTTGCAAGACGTACACGCTTCTGTAGCATAAAAAGGCTCGGGCGACATCAAAAACCGATAAAAAAACGGACGGATGACATAACTTTTCAAGAAGGGAACCGCCCCTTCATGACAACTATACCGCTTCATCCGACCCCCCTTCGATACTTCCTCACCTATGAATTGCACCCTGGCCAAAGCATTCTGCACCTTCATCCGTTCCACCTCCTGGTCGTCTACATCAAATCCCGGCAAAGACACATACGTATTCGGCATCGTCACGGAATACCCCGCCTGACATTCCCAACCACGCTTGTTCAATGCCTTAACGAACAAATCGGCCGTCTTGCCCGTATCATCCCCACACGTACACACAAAATACACATATTCAGGCCTATCCATCCGGACACGGGCTATAAAATCAAGCACCAACTTCGGAGGAGCCCACGAATAAACAGGAAACACAAATCCTACCTTCTCGTTCGCCTTCCATTGATAAGCCTTCGTCAAGGCTTCTTCTTCTGCCATCGGCACCAACACATCATCCAAGCGAGCAGCCAACTGCCTGGCCACCCAATACGAATTCCCCGTACCCGAAAAATAAAATATCATAGTCTATCATTCTAATTGCATTAAAAAAAGAGCGATGCTAACCTCGATTAGCATCGCTTTATAAAAAAGCCGCACCAGTGATGCGATGAAACTCCGAATGACAGGTTTTGAGTGCTCTCCTCCTTTGTAATCCACCGGCATAAATGCTACCCGAAGGCGTGGCCCGCCATTGGAAGTAGAAGCGTTGTCTCGGTTTTCAGATTAGTTTGATGAGTTTCCCAATCTAACTAATGCGGCTAGCTTTCTGAGCTTTTCCGTAGGACAAATATAGGTTCTTTTTATGAAATAAACAAGCCCTGGAGGCATTTTGTTCGCTAAAAATTATACATTGAAAGCTAACATGCTTGTTTTCGGGCAATTCCAAACATAAAAAAATGGACATGCAAACTTTGCACATCCATTTTCATTTATCTTTTAGAAACTTCTAAAGCTTACTTTACCTTAGCAACGATAGCCTTGAATGCTTCTGGATGGTTCATAGCCAAATCGGCCAACACCTTACGGTTGATTTCGATACCAGCCTTGTGCAAAGCACCCATCAACTTAGAATATGACATACCTTCCAAACGGGCAGCAGCGTTGATACGCTGAATCCACAAAGCACGGAAGTTACGCTTTTTGTTCTTACGGTCACGGTAAGCATAAGTCAAACCCTTTTCCCAAGTGTTCTTTGCTACGGTCCATACGTTCTTTCTTGCACCAAAGTAACCTCTGGTCAGACCTAAAATTTTCTTTCTTTTTGCTCTAGAAGCAACGTGATTTACTGATCTTGGCATAGTTTTAATTCGTTTTGAATGTTAGCGTCGCTGTTTCGCACAGTGAACTTCAAGCTAAAGACATTCGGTTAATAACTTTAAATGATACGTTTACGCTTTTAAGATTACTTCAAGCAAAGCAATTCCTTTACTGACTTTTCGTTAGCACTGTGTACTAAACCAGTGTGTACAAGGTTTCTCTTTTGCTTCTTAGTCTTCTTAGTCAAAATATGACTATGAAAAGCGTGCTTTCTCTTGATTTTACCTGTTCCGGTAAGAGCGAATCTTTTTTTGGCACCGGAGTTAGTCTTGATCTTTGGCATCTTTGTTTAAAATTTAAAATAATTATTATTAACGGTGGTAACGTACTATACCGGCACGTTACGCACTTTCTTTCTTTTTATTCTTCCGCTTTCTTCGGAGCAGCCGGCTTTTCCTTCTTCGGTGCAGCGGCCTTCTTCGGAGCAAGGGAGATAGTCATTCTCTTACCTTCCAAAATCGGCATCTGCTCTACCTTGGCATATTCTTCCAAATCATTGGCAAAACGAAGCAACAATACTTCACCTTGTTCCTTGAAAAGGATGGAACGACCCTTGAAAAATACGTAAGCCTTCACCTTGTCACCGTCCTGCAAGAATCCGATGGCATGTTTCAACTTGAAGTTGTAGTCATGGTCATCTGTCTGAGGCCCGAAACGGATTTCCTTTACGTTTACTTTAACTTGCTTTGCTTTTTGCTCCTTCTGACGTTTCTTTAACTGATAAAGAAATTTAGAATAATCAATAATTCTACAAACGGGAGGAACGGCATTGGGTGAAATTTCTACCAAGTCAGCCTCATGTTCTTCAGCCATTCTCAAGGCCTGTGCAATCGGATATACTGCTGATTCAATATCATCGCCCACGATGCGGACTTCTTTGGCACGAATCTGTTCGTTGATTCGATGTTGCCCTTTTAAATTGTCATTCTTCATTCAAAGACTTAATTAGGTTTTCCTGTTTGTTTTTCTTATTTAATTATTAAATTCTTTAATCTAACGTAAAAGTTCCTGAAGGGTTCTTTCACAAACGGCTGCAAATTTACCATTTATTTATCATTTCTGAAACTTCTTCGGCAATATTTTTCGCAAAATCAGCAATTTTCATGCTACCTTGGTCACCTTGACCCTGCTTACGTACGGAAACTTCACCATTTTCGGCTTCTTTTTCACCTACGATGAGCAGATATGGGATGTGCTTCAACTCGTTATCACGAATCTTACGACCAATCTTTTCGTTACGGTCATCCACGATAGCACGAATATCTTGACTGTCGAGATATGCCTTTACTTCTTCAGCGTACGCATTGTACTTTTCAGAAATCGGAAGGATAACTACCTGATCAGGAGTCAACCACAATGGGAACTTACCACCTGTGTGTTCAATCAACACGGCACAGAAGCGTTCCATCGAGCCAAACGGTGCACGGTGAATCATTACCGGACGATGCTTCAAGTTGTCAGAACCCATGTATTCAAGTTCGAAGCGTTCAGGCAAGTTATAGTCCACCTGAATAGTACCCAACTGCCAACGACGGCCGATGGCATCCTTCACCATGAAGTCGAGCTTCGGACCATAGAACGCAGCTTCGCCATATTCTACCTTTGCCTTCAAGCCTTTTTCTTCACAAGCTTCCACGATAGCACGCTCTGCACGTTCCCAATTTTCATCGCTACCAATGTACTTGGTGCGGTTTTCCTTGTCGCGAAGTGAAATCTGAGCTTCGAAGTTTTGGAAGTCAAGTGCACGGAAAATAATGAAAATAATATCCATTACTCGCAAGAATTCATCCTTCACCTGATCCGGACGGCAGAAGATATGTGCATCGTCCTGAGTAAAGCTACGTACACGGGTCAAACCATGCAACTCACCACTTTGTTCATAACGGTATACGGTACCAAATTCGGCCAAACGAATAGGCAAATCCTTGTATGAACGTGGCTTGTACTTGTAAATTTCACAGTGATGAGGACAGTTCATCGGCTTCAACAAATATTCTTCGTTTTCTTCCGGAGTATGAATCGGTTGGAATGAGTCCTTACCATATTTGGCATAGTGACCCGAAGTTACCCACAATTCCTTGTTTCCAATATGCGGAGTCATTACCTGCTGATAGCCGAAACGCTTTTGGATACGCTTCAAGAAGTCTTCCAAACGGAGACGGAGAGCGGTACCCTTCGGCAACCACATTGGCAAGCCCTTACCTACGGTTTCAGAGAACATGAAAAGTTCCATTTCCTTACCAATCTTGCGGTGGTCACGCTTCTTGGCTTCTTCCATTAATGCCAGATATTCATCCAACATCTTCTTCTTCGGGAAGGTGATACCATAAATACGTGTCAACTGCTTTCGGTCTTCCTGACCTCTCCAGTATGCACCGGCTACAGACAAAAGCTTGATAGCCTTGATAGGAGCGGTAGTCATCAAGTGAGGACCACGACAAAGGTCAGTAAATGCACCTTGTGTATAGGTAGTAATAGTACCATCTTCCAATTCAGAAATCAACTCGCACTTGTAAGTCTCACCGCGTTCACCGAACATCTTCAATGCATCAGCCTTGGTGATGTCTTGACGAACGACTGCTTCCTTCTTTGCAGCCAATTCAGCCATTTTCTTTTCGATAACCGGCAAGTCACCTTCCTTTATAGTTGTTTCACCTGGATCTACATCGTAGTAGAAACCATTTTCGATCGCAGGACCGATACCGAATTGGATACCCGGATAGAGTTCTTGCAAAGCTTCGGCCAACAAGTGAGCACTTGTATGCCAAAATGCGTGCTTACCTTCTGCATCGTCCCACTTGTAGAGCACAATATTGGCATCTTCATTGATAGGACGAGACAAATCCATTGTTTCACCGTTCACGCCACAAGCCAACACGTCTTGTGCCAAACGTGAACTGATACTTTCTGCAATTTGCAGACCAGTTACTCCTTCGTTATATTCACGAACGGAACCGTCAGGAAAAGTAATCTTTATCATAATTATTGTATATTTTCTTTTTAAAGTTGCAAAATTAATGATTTTCTTTCGGACTAACCCCACATTTTACCAAAAATGTTATTCTGTTCTTTCCGTAAAGCGTTTAATGACATTGTATGCCGAGTAAAGTCCCAATTCGCCGGCCTTACTCAAATCCTGAATACCTTGACGATTATTTCCTAAGAATATATGAGTCAACCCACGATTATAATAAGCATCGGCAAAATCGGCATCCAGCTCAATGGCACGGTTGTAATCCTCGATGGCTGCCCGATAATCTTTCAACGCTCCCAGCACATTACCTCTATTATAATAAGCATAGACAAAATCCGGAGCCAGTTCTATCACCTTATCCAAATCACGCTTCACCATACCCATATCCGGAGCATTGGAACGAATCTTGGCATCAATAACCTTTTCCTGTTTGTCATAGTCTTGAGCAACCCGTTCATATTCCAATTGCTTATATCGCACCATCGCACGATTGAAATACGGCAAGAAGAAATCCGGAGCACACTTGATAGCTTCCGTCAAATCTGTCAATGCATTTTCCAAATCCTGCACGAGATAAAAATCAATGGCACGTGCAAAACGCTTGTGCACATCATCCGGCATAGCAACAATCGCGGCCGTTTGTTCATCTATGGAAGCAAAATGTTTCTTTGCCAAATCTTCGGTCAATGCTGTTTCATCATTCGTAATCAGCAAAGCACTGGGATAAAGGCGTCGGGCATTCAAATCATCAATAAACTTATAATAATGTCCATGTTGCTTCACATCGCTATACTTTTCATAATAAGTAAGCACAAACATCGGTTGAGGTACAATGTTGACATTACGGTCTTGAACACGTCCACGATAATCATTCTTGTATTTTTCTTCTACTCCTTCATTATCAGCAACCACAATCTTGCGGTAGTTGTTCATGTTCTTGTCTGATTTCTTACGGGTACGACTATCCGCATCGGCATCAGCTGTTTGCTTCACGCCATTCTGTATATCCAACTGAGCCTTCAGAACTTTGAATTCATCAGCATCTGCCCCCTTCAAGTCACCAATTTTCTTACGGGCCGCAGCACGATATTGGTATCCTATCAAGAAATTGGGATATTCTTCAATAACGGCAGAATAGTCCTTGATGGCACCGCGATAATCGCCTGTCTGGTCAAGCAACAAGCCACGATTGAATATCGCCATCATATTGTCCGGTTCCATCTCTATGACAAAATCAAAGTCTTCAATAGCTCGATTGTCATCCCCCACCTGAGCACGCAACAACCCTCGATTATAATGCCCAATGAAGTTATTGGGATCCATATCGAGAGCCAAATCATAATCCGCCATGGCACCACGAAGATTATTCTGATGATAACGCGAAAGTGCCCGATTAATGTACAACCCTGCATTACGCACAGACAGATGGATGGCTTGGCTCAAATCCTTCTCTGCTTCCGGATATTTTTCCTGCATCAGCAACAACATGGCACGTGCAGCCCATGTATCCGGATCATACCGATCTATCTCCAAGGCACGGTTAAAATCTTGCTCTGCCGCCAGTGTATCTTTCTGCATCAAATCGACTTCTCCCCTCATCAGATATGCTTTGGTATAACGTGGCGAAACCTGAATAAGCCTGTCCAAATCGTTCTTGGCTCCCTCATAGTTTTCCTGACGGATTCGGCACAACGCCAGATTATGCCATAGACCCACATTCTCCGGGTCAAACTCCAATGCTTTGACATAGTCTTCCACCGCCCCTGAAAAGTTATCCTGCTGGATACGGGCCAATCCTCTGATTTGATATGCATTTACCACAAACGGATTCCGTTCGATAGCTTCCGAACAATCCTTTTCTGCCCCCTGGAAGTCATCCAAGTTTATTTTTGCCAATCCCCTGAAAAAATAAGGATCAGCCAAGTAAGGTTTTGCATTAATCACCTGGTTGAAATACTGGATAGACAGCACATAGTCTTCGAAATAAAGTGCATTCCGACCTATTGCCATCACGCGGTCCGTATTGATTTGCGAGCAAACCAATAACGGGAACATCCACATTCCAATCAGATTCAATAACCTATATTTCATTATTTCACAGTCTTCGTCTTATATGAACAACGCACCTTTCCATTCAACATGTTGTTCAACTTTCCCTTGATCATCTGTTTTCGAAGAACCGAGACATGGTCTATGAACATTTTTCCTTCCAAATGGTCGAATTCATGCTGCATACAACGGGCTTCAAATCCTTCTACCCATTCATCGTGTTCCTTAAAGTCAGCATCTAAATACCGCACATGAATACGTGTCGGACGCTTTACCGATTCGCGAATTCCCGGCAAACTCAAGCAACCTTCTTCTGCCGAATCAGTCTCTTCATTGGTCTCGATAATGTGCGGATTGATGAATGCACGGCGATAGCCCTTGTATTCCGGAAAGTCATCCGACAACACATCAAGGTCAATCACCACCACACGAATAGGCAAACCAATCTGAGGAGCAGCCAAGCCACATCCATCCGCACGATCCATGGTTTCGAACATATTCTGAATCAACTCCTTCAAGTTTGGGTAATCGGGAGTAATATCTTCTGCTATTTTACGCAAAACAGGTTGTCCGTAGACATAAACGGGTAATATCATTTCTTTTTTATTTTAGAGTTTATACTTTTTCGATTCCAAATAAGATTGTAGAATAATCGTTGCACTGATTTCATCCACCAACGCTTTGTCCCGACGTGCCTTTTTCTTCAATCCTCCATCCAGCATGGCCTGATGGGCCAACACAGAGGTAAATCGTTCGTCCACCATTTCTACCGGAATCTGAGGAAGCTTCTTCTTCAGTTGGTTTACAAAAGGAACAATCCGCTTCATGTTTTCCGAATCTTCGTTGTTCATCTGTTTCGGATGGCCAACAACAATCCGTTCCACCGGTTCCTTTTCCACATATTTCAGAAGAAAGTCCATTAATTCCGATGTAGGAACCGTTGTCAAACCATTTGCAATTAGCTGCAAAATGTCCGTCACCGCTACCCCGGTACGCTTTTTTCCGTAATCAATTGCCAATATTCTACTCATACAAAGTGCAAAATTACAAATTTATCCCTATCTAACTGATAGATAAAGGATAAAAAAATACAAAATTAAAAAAAGCGGTCACTTCACAGCAACCGCTTTTCTAAAGATGAATAGACTATATTCTTCTATTTTACCAAAAAGAAATTTTCATTAATATACTCGATAGAGCAACCAAGCCTTTTGGAAATCGGCATTATTCGGATGCTTGGCCTTGAAATCATCTCTAGCCTGAGCTGCCTGCATACGATCATCGTATGAAGCTGCTACCACACGATACATATTTCTGTCCGGGTTGAATACTACCATCGCATTGTATCCTTCGGCTGCCAATTTATCCTTCAAACCTTCAGCATTTGCCTTCACACCAAAGCTACCGCATACTACGCTATAAGCCTTCAAACCTTCGCCAGAAACCAACTGAATCTTTTCTTCACGTACATTACCTACTGCCACCGGAGCTGCTGCCGGAGCTTCAGCCACCGGAGCTGCTACAACCGGAGCCGGTGCTTCTTCTGCAGCCGGAGTTTCGGCCAATTCTTGTTGTTTTGCTTTTTCGTATGCCTTCTTATAGGCACTTTCACTTGATTTACAAGAAGTAAAGGCAAGGGCTAAACACAATCCCATACCCAATACAACTAATTTCTTCATACTGATTTTATCTTTTATTAATTAATATTATTGACTGTTTGATATATTTCGCTGCAAAAATAACAATATATAGACAGCTTTAGCATCTTTTGGCTGGTTAAAATTAGTTAATATCTTTTCTTGGCTCATTTTTATGCAAGAAAAGAAGCCCAAAAGAAAACTTTTATTATAAAAAATTGTTAGATTTGTGAAACAATAATATAGAAAGAATTATGAGAGGTTTAAGTATTTTAGCTGCATTCTTGGGCGGAGCCGCAGTAGGTGCAGCATTCGGTATTTTGTTTGCTCCAGAAAAAGGAGAAGACACTCGTCGTAAAATTGCAGAAATCCTTCGCGAAAAAGGCATCAAACTCAGTCGCTCGGAAATGGACGAACTGGTAGACAAGATTGCCGCTGAAGTAAAAGACGCTGTAGATTGATAGCTATGCTAGGTAGCGATAAAACCATCGACAATCTGCAGACACTATTCAACGAAGTAAAGAAATATGTGGAACTGCAAAAGGACTATGTCAAACTTGACATAGTCCAAAAGCTGACGGTACTGGTTTCAGCCCTGATTCTGATATTAGTGCTGATGATTTTAGGCATGATTGCCTTGTTCTATCTCTCATTCATGCTGGTATATATCCTTGAACCGCATGTAGGAGGACTGACCACAAGCTATGCCATCATCAGTGGAAGCATCTTATTGTTGATTGCCGGCATCTATTTGTTCCGCCAACGCCTCATTGTGCATCCACTGACCCGTTTTTTGGCTAATTTATTTCTTAACGATAAATGATTATGAACAACTCGAGTGACCATTCCCAACCAAGCATCACACTGGAAGATATTATCCGGATGAAAACAGAAAAGCTGGAAGAAATCCGGGCTTCGAAGGAGCGGATACATATTGCTGCTCGAGATTTGTTTCATCCTAACCAAACTGAACCAGGCATACCGACTCTCATGAATAATTTCAACTCCGGCATAGCCATTTTCAATGGAATAATGACAGGCTTCAAAATTATCAAAAGAATCCGAAGCCTTTTCCGTCATAAAAACAAATATTAATCCAATCAATATCTACACATGAAAAAGAAACTGCTAGGAGTGGCAGCTTTCCTGCTGTCAATCAACACCTATGCGGCCGATGATGCCGCATGGATGCGTTATTGTGCGATTTCGCCCGACGGCACACAAATCGCATTTTCTTATAAAGGAGACATCTACACGGTATCGGCCCAAGGCGGTAGAGCCATGCAGATAACCACCAATCCGGCTCACGACACCCGCCCCGTATGGAGTCCCGACGGTAAGCAACTGGCTTTTGCTTCCGACCGTTTGGGAAGCATGGACGTTTACCTGGTGAATAAAGAAGGTGGCGTTCCTACCCGTCTGACTACCCACTCGGGCAACGAAACTCCTTTGGCATTCAAGGACAACGGACACATTCTATTCCAAGCCAATATCTTGCCTTCTACTACCGACATGCAATTCGCATCCGGTCAGTTCCCTCAAGTTTACGAAGTAAGTACCCAAGGCGGACGTCCGGTCATGTTCTCGTCCATGCCTATGGAAGGCATCAGCATCAACCCCTCCGGCAAGGCACTGCTTTATCACGACAAGAAAGGTTACGAAGACGCATGGCGTAAACACCACACTTCGTCCATCACCCGCGATATCTGGATGTGTACATTGGACGGACAACGCAGCTACAAAAAACTATCCACCTTCAACGGAGAAGACCGCAATCCGGTTTGGGCAGGAACGGATACCTATTATTATTTAAGTGAAGAAAAAGGTTCGTTCAACATTTTCAAGGCAAGCATCAACGGAGGTAAGGCTACCCAATTGACTCACCACACCAAGCATCCGGTACGCTTCCTGACCAGTTCGAAGAACGGCACCTTGTGTTACGGATTCGATGGTGGCATCTATACCTTGAAAGAAGGTGGCCAACCTCAAAAGGTCAACATCCAGGTCGTAACCGATAAGATTGACAAAGACATCATCCGACAGATACGTAGCAACGGAGCCACCTCCATCGCTCTCTCGGCCGAAGGAAAGGAAGTTGCCTTCATCCTTCGCGGTGATGTGTATGTCACTTCTACCGAGTACAAGACTACCCGCCAGATTACCAACACGCCGGAACAAGAACGCAACATCGATTTTGCTCCCGACGGACGCAGCCTGGTTTATGCTTCCGAACGTAACGGCTTGTGGCAAATCTATCAATCCAGCATCGTGAACAAGGAAGAAAAGATGTTTACCTATGCTACCGAAATCAAAGAAGAAAAAATTACAAATTCCAACGTAACCTCTTTCCAACCGCAATACAGTCCGAATGGCAAGGAAGTAGCCTTTTTGGAAGACCGCAGCACCATCCGGGTTATCAACCTTGCCACCAAGCAAGCTCGCACCGTGATGGACGGAAAGTTCGAATACTCGTATAGCGATGGCGACCAATGGTATCAATGGAGTCCGGACAGCCGTTGGATTTTGAGCAATTACATCGGCATCGGCGGTTGGAACAACAAGGATGTGGCCCTCATCAATGCATCGGGCAACGGTGAAATCCACAACCTCACCCAAAGCGGTTACAACGATAGCGGAGCCAAATGGGTACTCGATGGCAAGGCCATGATTTGGGAAAGCGACCGTGCCGGCTATCGTAGCCACGGAAGCTGGGGAGCACATGGCGACATCTACATCATGTTCTTCGACCTCGAAGCTTACGAACGCTTCTTGATGAGCAAGGAAGACCTGGCCCTCATCGAAGAAGCCGAAAAGGAAAAGAAAGACGACAAGAAAGAACCTGCAGCCAAGGATGCCAAGAACAAGAAGGCTCCTGCCGACGACAAAAAGAAAGAAGAAGTGAAACCGCTTGTATTCGATTTGGACAATTGCCGCGACCGTGTGGTTCGCCTCACCCGTCATTCATCTTCGCTGGGCGATGCTATTTTGAGCAAGAAGGGCGACAAATTGTATTACCAGGCCAACTTTGAAAAAGGCAGCGACTTGTGGTGCCAAGACTTGAAGGAAAACAGCACCAAACTTGTGATGAAAGACGTAGGTCGCGGATTGATGTTGGTCGACAAGAAGGGCGAGAACTTCTACATGTCCAGCCGTGGCGGTATTCAGAAAGTAACCATCAAGGACGGAAAGAGCAAACCGGTGAGCTTCGAAGCCATCTTCGACTATAAGCCGGCTCTCGAACGCCAATACATCTTCGACCACGCTTGGCAACAGGTGAAGGACAAGTTCTATAAGGAAGATATCCACGGAGTGGATTGGGACGGCTATCGCGAAGCATACCGCCGATTCCTGCCATCCATCAACAATAACTACGACTTCCAGGAACTGTTGAGCGAAATGCTGGGCGAACTGAACGGCTCGCATACCGGTGCCCGTTACTATCCGAACGGTCCTACCCTCAGCACCGCCAACTTGGGTGTGTTCTACGATGACACTTACACCGGAAACGGTTTGAAGATTAAGGAAATCATGGCCAAGAGTCCATTCACGTTGAAGAAGTGTGATGTCACTCCGGGTTGCATCATCGAAAAGATTGACGGACAACCTATCGAAGCCGGTAAGGACTACTTCCCGTTGCTGGAAGGCAAGGCAGGCAAGAAAGTGTTGCTGGCTATTTACAACCCGGCCAACGGCAAGCGTTTCAATGTCACCGTCAAGGCCATCAGCAGTGGCGAACAAAACAACCTGTTGTACAAGCGTTGGGTAGATCGCAACAAGGAAATGGTCAAGAAGTTATCCAACGGACGGGTGGCCTACGTTCATGTCAAGGGTATGGATAGCGAAAGCTTCCGCACCGTTTATAGCGAAATCCTGAGCGATGAAAACCGTCAGAAGGAAGCCCTCATTGTCGACACTCGTCACAACGGTGGCGGTTGGTTGCACGACGACTTGGCTACTCTCCTCAGCGGTAAGGAATACCAACGCTTCGTTCCGCAAGGACAATACATCGGTAGCGACCCATTCAACAAATGGTTGAAACCATCGTGCGTATTGATGTGCGAAGACAACTATAGTAATGCTCACGGCTTCCCATGGGTGTACAAGGAATTGGGCATCGGCAAGCTGATTGGTGCTCCGGTACCGGGAACCATGACAGCTGTATGGTGGGAAACACAGATTGATCCAAGCATCGTCTTCGGTATTCCTCAAGTGGGTTGCGTGGACATGCGTGGACAATATGCCGAAAACAACCAGTTGAATCCGGACATCGAAGTTTATAACAAGCCGGAAGATTCACTGAACGGCATCGATACTCAGTTGGCTACCGCCGTGAAAGAAATGCTGAAAACAGCGGATGCAAAGAAGTAAGCATAACCAAAACATCGTGTCATCCTGAGCAACGCGAAGGATCTGTAAACATCAACTTTATACATACAGATCCTTCACTCCGTTCAGGATGACACTTTTTTTAGATAAAAATTACTTCTTCAGATGTACCAAGACTAGTACCCCATTATCATCTTCTTGCAGGTTTTTCAAGTTATCCGGAAGCTCTACACCTTCTTCGGCCAATTCCATTAAATCAGTGGCTTCCCACCATTCGGCCAAAACATTCTCGGCTATGCGGGCATCCGGACAGAAAGGAAGATCGCCCATCATATCGTTTACAAAAGCACCGTCCTTTACCTTGATACATTCCTTGGTTTGTCGGTCGTAGTACATCAGTTCCGCAGGTAAATCACGTTCAAACAAATTCCATGTGGTGTAAGGCATCACGATGTAACGGTCGTTTTCCAAGAATATCGGCCGGTAATAGCTTAAAGCGTTTTTCTTTGCTTGTTCAGCATCGTCCGTGTAGAAAGCTGCTTCCAAACGTAAGTCTTTCGGCAATTTGTATTTACCCATATCCAACAAATAGCGTGGCAACAACGAATCACGTGTTACGGTATACAGGGTATCGCAATAATAGTCGTGGTATACGGATTCACCCTTATACTGATACAAGAAGTTTTCCTTATTATTGATGTATGTATAGTTCATCCCTCTGGGAATTTCAAAATGGTCGTATTGCGGAAAAGCGTTCAAAGTATCTCCTTGGGCAT
This sequence comes from Bacteroides sp., assembly GCA_015060735.1. GTDB lineage: Bacteria > Bacteroidota > Bacteroidia > Bacteroidales > Bacteroidaceae > Phocaeicola. Next base: position 30,790 of record SUXX01000005.1, on the reverse strand, counting down.
TGCCCAAAATGAGACGATATGGTCTTTGCCCTGTGTTATTTATTACAGCAGAAAGAGTGACACTATCCTGCATAACAATGGATGTTTCCCAAGGATTCCCCAAACCAGGAACTTTGTATTCATTTACAAATGTTCCGTCAGTCCGAAAAGCCATCATCTTTTTTGAACTTTTTACATAAATCAAATCCTTTTCCGAATTACCGAAAACGCACATAAACCTTGTAAATTCTCCAGGTCCTTGTCCCTTGCGGGAAATAGGAGCGATGAATTTACCACTTTCATCAAAGGCGAACGCCCCCATATTAAAACAAGGTATCACAATGGTGCCATTTACGGAGATGATATTGTTAGCCCTTACTTTGTTTAAGAGCGAAGCATCTGTTGTTTCCACCGGAACAAAAGTTATCTTTTCGGCAATGTCGCTTAACTTGACTTGCTTTTCATTCTCCACTCCTTTTTCAAAAGGAATTATCGTATAGGGAAGATTATTCACAACTGTTTCTTGCTGTTGCTTGGAAGTACAGGAGGCTATACCTATACAAGCCATCATACAAAGGGATAGATTCTTCAATGAGTTCATATCAATTACTTTTTAAATTTTGCCATAAACAGGATGGTATCATCGTTTTTATCTGAATTCAACTTCTGGTAGAGTTGCTCCAACTTTTTCCGTTGTTCTTTGGTCAGTTTGCTTTTATCCATGTTTTGAATTCTTTTTAACATACGGCTTTCTTTCTCTACCAAAGAGAAGTAACCGTTGCGGGTATTAGCAAGGAAGGTATATTGATCCAACAACAGACCTTCGGGGGTTACAAAACCGTTGAAACTAGCACCTTTCAACGTTTTCTTATCAATGATACATTTGGGAGTCTTCGTGTCTGCATCACCGGCATGCATTGTCGATTCGACGATGTAATACGAAGGTAATTCATAAATAGCATTGGTTATTTCTTTCGTTCTTGCCTGAAATTTAGGAACCAACCTGCGTTCTTCTTGATTCAAGTGATACAGAAATTCGGTTTCCTTTCTGTCTGAAAACATAGTAGGGCTTACAAGAGCAAATGTTTCGACAGCATCCGTATGCAAGAGTGACGTAGCCATAGTACCATAACCATCGTCGTTCCTTTTATCCGTATCGTAAATGCCGTACTTCAAGTTACCTTTCATGTCCTGCACCCAAGTACGGTATTCTTCGCGTTCGGGCCTTACTTCCTTACCAATCACAATGATTTCTCCCTTTGGGGCATCTACTTTAAAACTGCTTCCAAAGCCTATCCAACAAGCCAATGGTATTTCGTGCAAAAAGTTTCCTTCCAAATCATAGGCTAGAATAACCGGAGCCTTTCTTTCAATTTTTCGTTTACTTGTTGGAGTTTCTTTGAAATTCTCCGGCATGATGTAAATACGGTTATTGGCTTCGTCAATCTGTGCGTATGATACCGTTCTATAGTTTCCGTTTTCTTCTTCGCCCAAAGCACCGATTTGCTTGAGAAACGCACCATCCCTTTTAAAAAGACGGAATGGCTCATTACCATAACAAGAAATTCCGATGTAGCTTTCCGTGATAAAAGCATTGCTCAACTCACGGTATTCTCCCGCCTCCTTGTCCAGCTTTATCACTTGATAATCCTCCGCTATCATTTCCAACGGAAGGGTGGTTTCTACTTCGGCTTTGTTTACATCTGCCACCATCACCGAGTCACCTTTAATGACTTTCCACTCTGCTATGGGTGTCCAGGTATCTTCTATCGCCTGTTCGCTAGTTACGCTACACGATGCCAAGCACCCTCCCAACAATAAACTGAATACATACAACTGTGTTTTCATGAAATAGGCAATTTAATATTTCCACACAAAGAAAAGAGAAAGGAAATAACTTTCCAATAGGCCTTGTAAGATTTCAGAAAGATTTCAGATTACTTCAGGAAGATTTCAGGGAAAGAACAAAAATACTAAATGCTGAAAACAGCAAATGCTAAGAAGTAAGCATAACCAAAACATCGTGTCATCCTGAGCAACGCGAAGGATCTGTAAACATCAACTTTATACATACAGATCCTTCACTCCGTTCAGGATGACACTTTTTAGAAAAAAATATTACTTCTTCAGATGAACCAAAACATCAAACATTACATATCAAGAATCATAAATATTCCAAGCCATAAAATACCATATTGTTTTCTGTGAAAAATTCACCACCAACGTATGGGAAGAATATGGCTTTGTCTGTAAACAAAGGCACAGGAGCAACGTGCTTTTCCGCAGGCAATACATATTCATTTACAACTTTAAAGTCGGATGATAGTTGAGCAATACTGAAAGGTTTACCCCAAATCCCATTCCCGTCTACAGGACGTTGCTGGATACGCCAAAATATTTTTTTCCGACTATCATATCTGATGGGGAAATAATAGCCCGTTGTTAAATCATTACCTTCATCCGGATAGCTATACAAAGGTTGGGTGTATGAGACTTCGGCTGAATAAGTCTCTACGGATTGTCTTTTTCGGTTATAAATGTATATATCAGAAGATGCTGGAAAATTGTAGATTAAAGAATCGCCATGAGGCAGAACATTCACCCGACCAAGCATTCCTAATTTTTCTTCCTCTTTCAGATTTTGAGGATAATGAATATCTATGACATCTTTGATTTTCCAATCTATACAAGAAAGCATGATTGCCTTCTTAGGATATTCGCCGTCTTCCTTTTGATGACTATATATGACAAATGCTATTGTTCCATTCACTTCATCAAAACTTAAAGAGTTATACAAATTAAGGTACATTTGTGCGTCAGGTACCATTGTACTAAAACCGGGAAAAGGTTTCAAAAGCTGTTCGATAGTACATCTAGAAAGAACTTGACCGTCCATATTTATTTGGCAAAAAACATTATTCGCTTGCAGGATAACGGTGTTATTAAAAAGAGCAAGGCCACTGATTCCATTTACACCATCAGGCCCTTCCTTTTTCAATGGTATATACTTGAATGGTTTCTTATTATCCAAATCGATAATGTCAATTCGATGTAACATGTGATTGTAAGCCAACATACAATTTCGTTCCTCAACAAAAGCAGAAATGGAACGACAATCCCCACCGTAAATTTGCATGTGGTCTCCAGTTACCTCTATCGAATAATTTTCTATACATTTGATATTTTCCAATTGTTCCGATTGGGAATGGCTACACGAAACAAATATCCATATACAAGTAATAACAGCTGATAAAATTCTTTGTGTTTTCATGGAATATGTAATTTAATATTTCCACACAAAGAAAAGGGAAAGGAAACAACTTTCCAATAGGTCTTGTAAGATTTCAGAAAGATTTCAGATTACTTCAGGAAGATTTCAGGGAAGGGATAAATTAAGTTCGAAAACAGGTTTCACTGGTTTCACAGGGACATAACTCTCTATGCATCAGAAACTTTGCGTGAAACTAGTAGCCTTCAACTAGTTTCACAGGTTTCACACTCACTCGTCCAATGTGAAACTTGTGAAGCTTGGTGAAAGCCCTTAGTTTCACGCAAAAAAGCTATCAATCAGCAAGTTAAGTCTGTGTGAAACGTGTGAAGGCTATTTTCGAACTTAATTTGCTATTTTTAGGTGGAGCGAACCATTACAACTCGTGTCATTCTGAGGAACGACAAAATAGGGAAACGCCTTCGCGAAATAAAAAAACATCAAGGCATTTAAAAAAAACGTCAAGGCGTTTTGCATAAAACCTCAAGGCGTTTTAAAAAAATGCCTTGAGGTTTCAGATCGATTTATTAGCGGTTGAACGCTTGCTGTCTCGCATGCTTGCGAGACATGTCTCATGTGACATCGAGACTACAAGCGTAGGCCGATGAGACAGGTTTGCTTTCATGTAGCTACCCTCGTGTCATTCTTCGCATACGCCCAGAATGACACGAAGGTAAGAATCCGGTTGTTAGAACAAATCGAATTCCTTCATATCCTCGCCAATCGGAAGGTTGGCATCCAACTTCACATAACGAACTTTCACCGGTTGCTTGAGATAATGGAAACGACGGGTAGGGTCGTTCTTCAAATTGCCGAATTCAAAGCTGTCCAATGTACGCCAGGACTTTCCGTCGTCGCTCACTTGAAGGGTTCCCTTCACGATTTGCTGTACTTCTTTTTGTAAAGGAATGTAACTCAATCCGGCTACATCACAAGCCTCATCCAATTGGATGGTTACGGAGTTTCCGGCGGATTTCATCTGCCAGCCTTTCTTCTCATAACCAATCAGAGCCTGACAAACCTCGCCGGCCTGACCGTTCAGCACGGCAATGGCCTTTACCTCGCCATGCTTGTGAGCAAACGGAGCCTTGTATTCGGTGGACTGCTCGGTGGGTTGCGAACCGTCTGTGGTGTAATAAATCTTGTATCCGGAATTCAGGTTGCGGGCAATGTCCTGCTTGTAGGCATTCCACTTGAAGTCCTGCTTCAACCCTTCGATAGTCACCAAGCCTTCGGCATTACGCTGAGCCATCAAGCGAGGCGGACGGGCTTCGTAATAATAGGCAGCAACCTTGCAGATGGCCGGAGTGAGACGAGACTCGAGCACACGCAGACGCCACTTGTTGGAAGTTACATCCGGGAAGCGGAGGATACGCTTGTAACCGATGTTGGTAGCGGTCATGATTTCTTTCCAAGCACCATCTACCCAAGCATCCAACGCATGCTTTTCCACACGCTCGCCATAAGTGGCAATGGCTTCCTGAATCATGAAACGGTTCAGAGTAACCGGAGCCTTGGTTTCGATGACAAAACCTTCCGAACCGGCCGGCACTCCGATGAAGGTCGTTTCGTCGGCATCCAGAAGTTCCTTCGGGCCTTTCGCATCGGCCAACAAATCGGTGGTGTAAGTCTGTCGGATTCGCTTGCCCACTTCCTTCAATACTTGCACATCCTGGTCGGAGAAACGGCCTTCGCGATTAGGTGGGATGTTGAGCAAGAAGGTCGAATTGGTACCTACCGAACGTTCGTAAATATCGAACACATCGTCCACGCTTCTTACCCGCTGACGGTCGTCGTCGCGATAGAACCAACCTTCGCGAATGGAAGTATTGGTTTCGGCCGGTTGGTAATGCAGGTACTTTCCTTTCACCAATTGTTCGCGACTACCCAAATCGATGTCCGTCAAATCCATAAAATGGTTGGCCGTATCGGGATTCATTGCATACGGGATGACATTCCACTCGGTATCGCGGGTACGTCCGCCTTCATTGCCACACCAACGGATGTCTTCGCGACCAAAGATAACCGCATTCGGAGCCAACGTGCGAATCAGCTCCTTCCAAGCCAGGTAACGATAGGTCTGTCCGCCCTTCCGTTTGGGATGTGCCCCATCAAACCACACTTCATCAATCGGGCCGTATTCGGTCAGCAATTCGAACAACTGACTCATGAAATATTCGTTGTAGTCATCCAACTCGAACTCGAAAGTGGTCTTGTTGGCAAACGGACGTCCGGGCACTTCCTTCGGGATGGTACGCTTGGTATATTTGCTCAGATTTCCATACAAACCCTCCGGGCTTTCAATCTGATACAAATCGGCCGGAGACAGGTAGATACCGAGTTTCAAGCCATACTTTTGACAAGAGGCAGACAACTCCTTCATAATATCCCCTTTTCCGTCCTGAAATCCGCTGGACATGATGCCGTGCTTGGTATATCGGCTCTGCCACAACACAAAACCATCGTGATGCTTGGCGGTCAGGATAACCTTCGTCATGCCGGCCTCCTTCATGGCGGCACACCATTGGTCGGTATCCAGATTCTTCAAGTCGAAGATGCGAGGGTCTTCCATCCCATTCCCCCACTCCATGCGGGTAAACGTATTCGGGCCAAAATGGATGAAGGCGATGAACTCGTCCTTCAAGGCAACCAATTGTTCCGGTTTGGGCACCACATGGGCTGCCTTCTGGATAATCATCTCTTCGGTATCGGTACTTTCCACCGGAATGGTCGAGCGAACTTCCATCATCAGTTCGGGTTTCGGGCTACTGGTACACGCCGTGAACAACAGACAGCCCCATAAGAATTTTTGATATGTTTTCATTGATATTTAAAGGTTTATTGTTTTCTTAAAAAAGTCAGTGGCGATTGGGCGTTTCTTTACAAAGAATCTTTTTCAGCAAAGAGGTGAAAATGTCATCCAACCATTTATCAGATTGTCCCGTCGGGTCCGAAAAGGGATGAACACCATCCGGACAAAACTTCTGGAAGTGCGTGATGTTTCCTTCCTGGTCCGGAAACACTTTCTGATACGATGTTCCATATTTCTCATTCAGCCGATTCAAATAATCACTCGAATCCGTCAAATACCCATCAGGAATATGAGTATAATCCCACGTATTCAAAAGAGGCAAATAATAACGGTCGGCCATCCAAGACAGCACTTTACTCACCCAAATGCCTCTCTGAAAATAATCAATAGTACAAGTGTTTTGGAAATAACCGCCAATAAGGATAATGGCATCAGGATTTTGTCGTTTAATCAGGTCATACAAGAAATTAAAAGCTCCGATAAAATTGGAACGGTCTCTGGAATTCCAGTCAATACGCTCTTCTCCGGCCAAATATAGTTTTTCAACCGAATAATTATCATTGTATCCATGATCGATAACCACAATATCAACGTCATGAAGATAAGGCTGAACAAGCTTTTCGTAAGAAGTACTTTTCCAATAATCCAGCTGTTCCTCGGTAAGTTGTCCACTTTTCACATAAGGCCTGAACGCTGTTTCCTTCTCTGCACACGACATCGTAAGCGAAAGACCGGAGCATCTGACATCAAAGCCTTGTTCTTCTACCCAAGCCGACAAAAAAGAAGAAGGAACAGACTTATTGATGCAACGCATCTGAAGATTACGGGTAGAGACATCAGGATAGGTGCATCCAGCCGGAATGGATGTACCTAACCACAAAACCGTTTTCTGAGGAGATTTCGCACTTAATTGTGCGAGATTAAAAAGCAATATAATCAACAAAAAGTTGAACTTTATTTGTCTCATAATCAAAAAGCTTCATCTAATCTTTGACAAAGATAGAGAATTTATTTAGGAAAACAGACATTATATTAAATAATGAGTTATTTTTGTATGCAACATTTTAATTAAGATTTATCATGAGACACTTCATAACGATACTCGCAACGATGCTAAGTACAATGGCATTTTCACAAACAATCGATACCCCTGAATTCTTGACATCACTGAAACAAGAAGGAAGATTAATCGTACGCATTGCCGAGATAGAGGTCTACCCCCAATACCTAAAGGAATACCTGACGTACGCCAACGAGGTAGACCGCCTTTCCGTTGAACGCGAACCTGGAGTGATTTGCCTATTCCCAATGCAAAGTGCAGAAGACTCCACCCAAATCCGCATTCTTGAAATCTATGCCTCGGAGGAAGCATACCAGCAACACCTGAAAACAAATCATTTCCAGAAATACAAACAAGGAACAATGCATATGGTTAAAAGTCTAAAGCTTCCAACCATGCTACCGACCGACCCTTCCATCATGCAAAAACTTTTCAAGAAGCTGAGATAAAGGGATAAAAAAAGTTGTTGCATTATTTGCAACAACTTTTTTATTCGCTATTCCTTAATCGTCACTTGATGTACGCCGGATTGATAAGGCGTGCGTTTTCTTCCTTCCACCACATAAGCGGTAGTTCCTTGAGGAACCTCAAAGCTGATTTGGATTTCTCCATCCTTCCGTTGCAAGTCTGCCTTAATAAGTCCATAGCGAGTATCAACCGTTACTTTGGCTGTATTCAAATCGCCCATCTGAGGTTTGATTTGGAATTCTTCAAAACCCGGTTTTACCGGAGTGATACCGGCTACATATTGAGAAAGCAAAGTAAGCGTTCCCCCACTCCAGGCATGGTTGATAGAGCCACCACCGAAACCTTCGGCACCGATTCCCCATCCTTCCCACAAGGTAGAATAAGCCGGATGATTTACCATGTTGGCAAAGCGTTCACGAGTACGTTCAAGAGCAAAAGTTGGATAGCCCATCTTAAATAAAGCCTCGCCAACATATTTTTCCATATACGGACTAGCATGATATTCCTTTTGAAGTACATGATAGATAAACGGGTACTGATCTCGCTTAGCAAAACCGGCCAATACAGCCAAAGCTTGTCCACGATCATCCGTCTCTCCTTCATAATTCGGTGAACGGTATTCCATTCCTGTCCAAAAACGCTTATCGAAGTTAGCTTCCATTCGCTTCATGATTCCCTCAATCATCTTTACATCTTCGGACTTCTGAAGTATTTGTGCAAATTCACGTTCGCCTTTCAGAGCCAAGTAATACCAAGCATTCAGCAACAAATCCAGGTCGATATGGTCGCCCCAGTCACCCCACGACCAGTCACCCTTGCGAGTTATAACCAAGCCTTCATCATCCAGTTTCCAAACATCATGCAAATAACGCTTCATGCCATCATAAACCACAGGAATGAAACTACTGTCTCCACTATAGAAATAGAAGGTACGGAAACCATAATATCCGATAGAAGCTAACATCTGAGCCGGTAATTCATTTCCCCAATTTCCGGCCGGACAAGGAGAGAAAATCACATTGTCCTCACGTTGCCATCCCATCAGTTCATGAATTCCTTTATAGGCCAAACGATGTCCTTTCAAGTCGGTTGCATAAAAGGCTTCACCCAATTCGTTGACTTCATCGCCCCACCACTGAGAACGCTCACGATCCGGACAGTCCATATAAGTATCACGCATCGTCACATATAACGTACGAACAGCCTTTTCACGCAAACGGTTCAAGAAAGGATCGTCACAAATAAAAGTACCCGTAAACTCGGTGTCATATCCTGTCTCCCGATATTTCAAAGCATTAACCTTTACATCTTTAGGAACCAAATAGATTACGGTATGTCCGTTCATCCATCCTAAAGACTCATAAGTCTGTCGCCCCTTTTTCGTTACATATTCTGCACGTACATTGGGTTCGCTACCGCCCATGTAGTCATCGGTCTGAATTCGGATTTCTTTTCCGGCCGGAGCTTCTACATTTAAAGTAGGCGTAGCATGACAATTATATGGTAATTTGCAATAGAACGTATCTACTACTGCACCTTCCTTCCGTTCAATGGTTACATAATCTCTTATCCCGTAATCCTTCCATAACGGAATAGGGCGTTCCACTAATTTGTTCCAAGGAGCTACACCTGCCTCTCCTACAACCAAAGCTTGTGAAAACTGTGGATTGGCTCCCTTTGCCGTCCACCCAGTAATTTCTTTCTGGGCATTGAAACGAACATTCGATTCTGGCAAGCGATAATTGGGATGCGGTTTTCCCGTTTCTTCGTAAGCATCGTAGAACTTGCATTTCCAGGTTCCATCCGAGAGAATCTTGAATTGTTCGGTTTGGCAATCAAACAACAAACCGGCCTTTCCACTACTTTTATGCGAGAAGCCATCCTTCCCGAAATACCACATCAAAATGGCTATGCTATTTTCGCCCGATGTCAGATACTTAGTAATGTCCACCTTATCATAATAGGTATCCCGAGGATTAGGCCCGCGTTTCAAGCCTCCTTCAAAGACTACCATTTCTCCGTTAATCCACAGCCAATATTTACTGTCTACGGCAATATCTGCATATACCTTTTGCCCATTCGGAGCCGGTAGTTCTACATTCTTTTGAAAGCAAATCCAACTATTGCTTCGGGTTTGACATTCTTCGGAAGTAATCCATTTAGCTTCCCAATTCTTGGCACTGACAGAAGTTGTCCATACCAGACAAAGAGTGAAGAACAAGGTTGATAATTTCATAAATTCAGATTTTAAGTTTTCTCTATGCAACAGAAAAGTGGATGCATCGAGAAGACACATCCACTTTCTTATTTTTATATCAATTACATTTCGCGAATCCAAATATTACGGAAGCTGATTGGTTCACTTGGGTCACCGTGTGACTGCAAACGAATCTTACCGGCACCATGCTTCTTCACCTTCGGGAAACCAATGTATTCAGTAGTACCCAAGATAGTTGTGTTGTTCTGCAATACGACACCATTCTGGATAACTGTTACACGTGGAGGAACGCGGTAAGTACCGTCTTCCTTAAATACAGGAGCTGTATAGATGATGTCGTATACATTCCATTCACCCGGCTTACGCATAGCGTTTGCCAAAGGAGGAGTTTGCTTGTACACACTACCAGTCTGACCATTTACGTATGTTTCGTTGTTATAGCAGTCCAAAATCTGAATTTCGTACATATCCTGCAAGAACACACCGCTATTACCACGGCCTTGGCTAGTACCTGTAATGTTTTCAGGAACACACCATTCGATATGCAACTGGAAGTTTTCGAAAGATTGCTTAGTCAAGATGTCACCTTTCTTCTTGTTTACAGTAAATACGCCATCGTGTACATCCCATTCAGCCGGACCACCCTTAGCACCTTCCCATGCAGAAAGATCCTTACCATCAAACAATACGATTGCATCCGATGGAGCTGTGTTAGTCTTGATATCACCCGGAGTAACGACCTTAGGCTGTGGAGTCCAGTATTCAGACATACCCGGTCTCATTCTTTCCTGTTCAGGATACTTCTTTTCCTGTGCATTTGCACCTACGCAAACAAGGCAAGCAAAAGCTGCCAAAGACATTTTCATAGTTAAATTCATAGTCTAATATTTTAAAGGTTAAACTTTTCTGCTAACAAAAATATCATTTTTTTAAAAAACGAGCAAGAAATATTATTTTTTTCTATCCAACCAAAGCTTATTCATATCTTCCAAAGTCTTTCCCTTGGTTTCCGGAACAAGTTTCCATACGAAGATAGCAGCTATCACGCAGATAATTCCATACAATGCATATGCAAAGATATGGCCGAAATTGTCCATTCCCGGCAACTGCATGTTATACATCGGCACGAATGTAGACGATACAATGAAGTTAAATATCCACTGGAAAGCTACGGCAATGGCTACAGCCGCACCACGGATAGTATTCGGGAATATTTCTGAAATCAATACCCAGCAGATAGGTCCCCAAGAGAACATGAACGAAGCTGAGTAGACCATAATACTGGCAACAGACACCAATGGAGGCAATGCCCACAAATTACTCAATGCAACACCGGCAGCACCGATGGCCATACCGATAGAACCGTAAATGAGCAACGGTTTGCGTCCCCACTTTTCCACGGTAAAGATTGCCACCAAAGTAAAGAGGATATTCACAACCCCCATTATCACGGTCTGAACCATCGGGTTACCCATATTCATGGATTCGAAAATACGCGGAGCGAAGTAAAGCACGGCATTGATGCCTACAGCCTGCTGGAATACAGAAAGCATGATACCAACGAAAATCACTACCCATCCGTAAGCAAACAGACGTTCGGTCTTTTCTTCGGCAGTTGCTTTGATTTCTTTCAAGATAGCCTTGGCACGTTCCACACCATTGATACGAGTAAGCACATGCAGAGCCTTGTCGTCCTGACCACACATAGCCAAATAGCGTGGAGTTTCAGGAACGAAACAAATCAACAAGGCAAACAAACCGGCCGGAACAGCTTCACTACCAAACATGTAACGCCATCCGGTTTCGATAGTCCAAGGATCGGAACCGGCTACTACATTATAGACGCCTTGGGCTGTCTTCTCAATAATCGGATTAGTATGTTCTCCCAAAATGAGGAAGTTTACAAAATACACCACCAATTGACCAAAGATAATAGCAAACTGGTTCCAGGAAACAAGTGTTCCGCGAATGTTGGAAGGAGCAACCTCGGCAATATACATCGGACAAATGGCAGATGCCAAACCGACACCGATACCACCCAACACACGATAAAGGTTGAAGACAACCAGCAAACTAAAGGAAGGTTGTCCGTAGTCAAAGAATAAAAATTCTGGATAATAAGAACCCAAAGCTGATAAGAAGAAGAACAGCCCAGCCATAATCAATGATTTCTTACGACCTAAATTAGAAGCCATAAAACCGGAAATAGCACTACCGATGATACAACCTATCAAGGCACTGGAAGAAGTGAAACCATGCATGGCATCGGTATAGACAAAATCTGTTGCTCCTAAAAAGAAAGCTTGGAGCCCTTTTTCGGCTCCCGAAATTACGGCGGTATCGTAGCCAAAAAGCAGACCACCCAGAATAGCCACCACGACTATACTGATAAGATACGTTTTACTCTGTTGGTTTTCCATGATATGATATTAAAGTTTATTTTCACAAAGACTTGTAAAAGTAAACAATCTCATGCAACAGACGATGATACAGCCTTACATTTTAAAACTTTTTCACACCTCCGACAAATAATATCCTTTTCCTCTGACTGTCGTCACCTGATAACGCGGAAATTCTTTCAATATTTTCCGAATATTCTTGATGTGACTATCTATTTTCTCTCCCGCATTGTCATCGGTCGGCCAGAATCGTTGTTTGATTTCTTCACGGGTTACACACTCTCCTTGTTGTTCATGAAGCATTTGCAACAAGGCTAAGTCCAAGCGTCTGATTGCACACAACACACCATCTACATACAATTCTTGCTTTTCCGAATCAATCCATATACCTTTATTCGACTCTTCTTCCGATTCTTCAGCTTCTATTTCCTGCTTCGGGCTTTTCGAAATCGGCCATACCCATACACCGAGACCTATCAAAAGAAGTAGCATCAAATAAGTCACCGGATCGAGATGTGCCAACACCTCGCCCCATCCATAGTCTGCCCATGCCTGTACTTTCAGAGTGCCGGTCAAATCCAATGTATGGCGAGGAGTGGAATAAGCATCCTTTGGCACGATGGAATCGGCTTCGCTCCAATAACGTACTGTATCACGCAAACATAGTACCCCTACCGATGCTTGAACATCTTTATTATTCAAGTATTCCTGAAATTTCCTCTTCAGTTGATTAGGATTCAGTTTGCATAATTGTTCCATCAGATGTTGATTCAGTAACCGCTTGGCCACTTCTTCCGGAACACTATCGGCAAACGTATAAGTCGTTATACCATCCGAAGTTCGAAACGAATAGCTACCTATCTTACGTTCCACGACTGGTTGTATAGAGTAATATCTAAAGACACGAGAGTATTCCCTGGTAAGTCCCCTCAAATAGTCTTTTCGATTTTGGTAATCTTGTTCAATGGCATATTTAAAAGCATCATCAATACTTGCCTCAATTCGCCTTTTGCTACTATAAACAGCAGTCAGCAATACGGCAAAGAAAAGCAATAGCCCCACCAATTTTATAAAGTTACGATATTCCATATTTTCCGATTTTATCGGCAAAAGTAATGAAAAAGACACTACAAAAACAGAGGAGACGAAAGATTTCAGAAAGATTTCAGATAAATATTTCGGGAAATAAAGCTTTCTCAAGCTACTTTTGAGGGAAACAAATGAAAAGCCAAAGAATATGAAAAAAGGGATGTATCTTTTTGTCCTTCTATTAATGAGTGCATGCACTTCGCAAACGGAAGGCGACAAGCATCAAAACGGCCGTGAAAAGGTAGTCAACGTGAAAAGTGAAATCAAGGAAATTGATACAGGTGATGTCTTGATTGGAAACTCATCAAATACCTATCTCTCCAAAGACTACCTGATTATAACCGACTATCAAGCGTACGACAAAGTCGTCCATGTTTTCAACAAAGCGGACTTTCACCATCTGGCCAGTTTTGGAACCAAAGGTCAAGGTCCTTACGAAATTACCAATATGGGGCATCTAATTACCGATGAAGTACGCCGTAAGTTTTATATCTCCGACAACAGCAAATATAAAATATTCAGCTATGACATAGACAGTGTACTGGCAATGCCCGAAAGTTATCAACAACAAATAAAGATGAATATCAAAAGGGACCAAATTCCTAGCGATTTTCATTATGTGAATGATACTTTATGCTATGGAAGAATCATTTTACCGACCAGTGCATCTACCTTCGACCAACATATCGGGAAGTGGAACATGACAACAGGGGATATCAAGATTATTGGAGAAAAGCATCCTGAAGTCCACAATAAAAGGACCCATTTGGCTGTATCTATGGAAAAAAAGATGCTAGTGGAAGCTTATTACAATTATGACCTAATGAATATTTCGGACTTGGATGGTAACATTCAATGTTATATCTATGGCCCTAACTGGCCAACGAAAGGGTTGGAAACATTTGGGAAACCATTGATTACTCCCCAAAATATACTTGTACCTTATTCGGGAGAGACAAGACCTACAAGTAAAACTAGACAAATACACATCTTCGACTTAAAAGGGAATTATGAAAAGACATTGAACATCGGCTACGACATCACTTATTGTTGTTACGATGAACAACATCACCGACTCATCTTTTCATTCAATGATGACATTCAATTCGGCTATTTGGACTTGAAAGGCATTATTTAAAAACGCCAAGACGTTTGAATCAAAATGCCAAGGCGTTTTACCTCAAACGCCTTGGCATTTCTATTTTAGAGTGCTTTCGGTTTGTAAATAGCATTCCACCAAGTGGGGTCATCCTGCAACCACTTGGCGAACCATGCCCAAATCGTATTCTGCCATTGGATACGCTTGCCGTAATCTACGATATGGTGGTCTTGACCTGTGACAAGCACCATTGCCGTTTCGCGTCCGAGGAGTTTCAAAGCTGTGTACATCTGGATACTTTCTCCTACCGGCACATTCACGTCCGAATCACCATGAACAAAAAGCAAAGGCGTATGTATCTTATCGGCATTGAAAAGCGGACTGCGTTCTACATAAAGGTCCTTACGTGTCCACGGATAACTGTTGGCCATGCTCACTTCGCTATACGAATATCCCCAATAACCTTCGCCCCAATAACTGGTATGGTCGCTGATGCCGGCATGCGAAATGGCTGCCGCAAAGATATCGGTCTTCGTCTGAAGATATTGTGTCATGAAACCACCGTAAGAGGCACCGATACAACCTATCTTCTTAGCATTTACAAATGCATGTGCTTCGCAGAATTTCTTGGTTCCTTCGATGATGTCCTGGGCAGGTCCTTCACCGGCTGTATTGACATGGCGGGCACCAAATTCCTGGCCAAAGCCACTGGCACCACTAGGCTGCACTACATAAACGACATAACCCAAAGCTGCATAAGCATGATGCGGATAACGGCTTTCGAAATTGCGTCCGGTAGGGCTACAGCCTCCGTAATAATTCACAATCATCGGATATTTATTGGTAGCATCAAAGTAGGGAGGTAAATAGTAACGTCCATAAATGGTATCACCCTTGGAATTGATGAAATTCCAATCCTTACATTCACCCAACTGAACATCTTTCAAGATTGCTTTGCTCAAGTCTTCCACCAAAACTTGCTTTCCTTTTTTCGTATCCATGGTATACAGACGGTCGGAATTCATGGTTCCTTGTCCATAATAAGCCAACAAAGGTGTAGTGGACGACAATGAGATACCTTTCAGCAATTCCTCTTTTACTTCCAATTGCTGGATTTTTCCATTAGCCGGATTCAGTCGATACAAACTGACATAGTCCCTATTCTCGGCAGTAAAATAAACCTGTCCGTCTACCTTACTCCAAACCACCTGTTGTACACTCGGATTGAAGTCAACGGTCAGAGGAGTCACCTGCTTATCTGCTAAATTCATCAAGAACAGCTGATAATCATACTGATTCGGGATTTGTCCTTCCTTCACTTTTTTGCCAATGCCCTTGAAAGCTTCCGGTGATCCAGTCACCAATATTTGATGGGCATCTGGCGAAAATTTGGCACTACCCAAGAAACCATCCTTTTCGACCAATAGTTCGGCCTTCATGGTCTGTACATCCAAACGATACAATGAATTCAAGGTGGTAGGACGTTGAGTCAAACGACTTTGGCTGGTCATCATCAACACATATCGTCCGTCGGCCGAAATATCCATGGCCCATGCATTGTGATACCCGAAAGTCAATGGTTGCATCAAGCCTGTTTTAAGATCGAACTTGGCCAGATACGAACGGTTACGCCATCCCGGCTGGCGGTCGTCCGGTTCGATGACTTCGTAGATTTCTTTTCTTTCCTTCGGGCCTTCTTGAGTCAAAGAATACAACAACCAATCTTCAGTTGGAGCCATTTGGAAATATCCATTTGGAAGGTTATCAGCCCAAATGCTTTCTTGCCCGGTCAGCGGATCGACCGTTACCAACTGGCGACCCTCTAAACCATTACGGGTATAATAATAACGATTGCTACGAGGCATCCATTGCAAGCGTTCACTACGTTGAGCCAATATCCGGCCGGTAGTCAATTCGGTTACTTTGGTTATCCCTGATGACTTTCCACCTTCTTGTGTGGTTTGGTAAGAAGTTATCAGAAATTTTCCGTTGGGAGAAAGACTGAGGCCCGAAAAGCGAGTACCGTGCAATACATCTTCCAAGGTATACAACCGCTTTCCGTCTTCGCGTAAAGTGACTATACCTTCTTTATCGGACTCAACCATCACTTTTAAAGAATCGGCTTTTCCTGTTTCCGATAAACATTTAATGACTACCGGATGCGTAGCGGGCTCCAATGTCAATTCATTTCCTGTCATTTTTTGCCCGTCAACATAAACCTGATAACTCTTTAAACCTTCAATCTTAAGTTGGACTTTGGCATACATCGTATTCTGAAGGGTAAAGCTCAACAGATGTAAGGCATGCCCCTCGGTAACCGGTAAGATCTCGCCACTGAATGTCGTACCTTCCTTTAAAGATTCTAGCGATAGTGGTGTGTCCAACAAACTTTTCAAGGTAAAGGTTTTGGAATTGACATCTACCGTATCCACCATAAACGGTTGCTGTACCGCATAAGGGCCAGCATAACGAAATGTCTTTACTTCAATACTCTCAGCAAATGCTCCTAAACTCAAACACAAGGCACTTGCCCACAATATGGTTTTCTTCATGATTCAAAAAAGATTTCTATTTCCGACAAAGATACTGATTTATTCGGATATTTGATAATCACCTGCCTTTTCGTTCAATATTTGTTGAAGTTCTTCAACAGTCATCTCCCGATTTGTAAACTCGACAACTGCCATAGGAGGTTCTAAAGTTACCGTTGCTTTCAAACCTTCCATCCCATTTAAAGCCTTCTCTACCCGACCGACACAATGTTTGCACATCATGCCTTCCACCCGATATTGCCTGATGATACTCACAACCTCATTCTCTGGTACAGTCTCCTGCAAACTTGCTACTGAATGGCCTAACTTTCTCCGCTTCAAACGCAGGCTATTGGTTACTACACTGACACTACTAAACGCCATCGCTGCTCCTCCTATCATCGGATTCAGTAAGAAACCGTTGAAAGGATAAAGTACGCCAGCGGCAATGGGTACACCAACCAAATTATAAATGAAAGCCCAAAACAAATTCTGACGAATGGTACGTACCGTCATCTTTGAGAGTCGAATGGTATCCGGTATCTTTAACAAATCAGATGAAAGAATGGTCACCATCGCCGTATCCATGGCAATATCACTTCCATGCCCCATGGCTATGCTGAAGTCGGCTTGTGCCAAAGCTGCACTATCATTGATGCCATCACCCACCATCGCTACTTTCTTTCCTTGTTTCTGAAGTTGCTTGACGAAAGCGGCCTTTTCTTGGGGTAAAACACCAGCCTTGAAATGAGTAATACCTGCCCGAACAGCCACCTCACGGGCTGCCTCGACTTGGTCGCCCGTCAACATCCACACCTCAACTCCCTGTTTCTGCAAACAACGAACAGCCTCTTCGGAAGTAGGTTTCAGCCGGTCGGTAATAGCCAACACCGCCAATACCTTTTGGCTATTAGAAAAAGCAATCACCGTCTTGGCTTCCTCCGACCAGACTCCAGCCTGAGCCTGCAGGTTTGCCTCCCAAGTAATGCCTTTTTCTTCCATCAAAACAAGGTTTCCAACGTAATAGACTTGCCCATCTACCCATCCTTCCACTCCTCGTCCCGAGAGGCTTTTAAAATGTTCAATGGACACACTAAGTCCATCGGGCAAATACTTGACAACGGCCTCAGCTAGAGGATGCTCCGACATCTTTTCTAAACTACAAAGGATACTTTTCGATTGGGAATCTGCCGAATGCCAGACCGCATCGGTTACTATCGGATGACCTTCGGTCAAAGTCCCCGTTTTATCCAACACAATCGTATCGACGGTACGGGCTACCTCCAAGCTCTCTGCATCCTTTATCAAGATACCTAGCTCAGCTCCCTTGCCTATTCCCACCATGATGGCTGTAGGTGTAGCCAAGCCCAATGCACATGGACAGGCTATAATCAATACCGTAACCAATGCCAATAAGCCATGGGTAAATCCGTTTACAGGTTCCCAAACAACCCAAACGATGAAGGAAAGGATGGCAATACCTATAATAACCGGTACGAATACTGCTGCTATTTTATCTACCAACTTTTGTACGGGAGCCTTACTTCCTTGGGCATCTTGCACCATGCGGATAATCTGTGCCAACAACGTATCTTGCCCCACTTTATCAGCCTTGAAGCGAAAATTTCCTTTTTGGTTAATCGTTCCGGCATAAACCTTATCATTCACTTGTTTACGAACAGGCGTAGGCTCACCACTCAACATGCCTTCGTCTACAAAAGATTTGCCTTCGCTCACCACTCCATCCACGGGCACACGTTCACCTGGCTTGACTATCACTGTATCTCCAGGTTGTATTTCAGCAATCGGAACAATCCGTTCTCCATTCTTTGTCTGTATCGTCACCGTTTGAGGTTGCAATCCCATCAGCTTACGAATGGCATCCGAAGTATTTCTTTTGGCACGCGACTCTAACAAACGTCCTAACAAGATAAAGGCTATGATAACACTAGCTGCCTCGAAATAAACATGCGGTTCAATGCCACGTGACAACCAGAATTCCGGAAAAAACAAATTGAATACGCTGAACAAATAAGCAATCCCCGTGCTGTTGGCAACCAATGTATCCATATTGCAAGTACAATGCTTTAATTGTTTCCAAGCATTGACAAAGAAACTCCGTCCCAACACAAAAACCACCGGTGTAGACAACAACCACGTCACATAATTCACCCACTCAAGATGCATAAAGCCCATGCTAAGGAACATGATAGGAAGAGCCAAGGCAATAGCAGCAATGGTTCTTTTCCTCAAGGATTCGTACTGAGTTGCATAGGCACGTTCAACCTCATCCGCACCATCGTTGTCTTGTTTAATCAACAAGTCATATCCTGCTTGCTGTATAGCCGCTTTCAGTATCATAGGCGAACAGCTCTCTACATCATAAATTACTTGAGCAGTAGCTGTAGCATAATTAACAGATGCTTCCTGTACACCGGGTTGGGTATTCAGCGTCTTGTCCACCCGAGCTGCACAGGAAGCACAACTCATCCCTATTACAGGGAATATTTCTTTCTTTATTTCACTCATTTTCGATTCACTTTTTCCGGAACATATTTCAACTGCAAATATTGTTCTCCCGGCTCAATATATCCTTCATCAAAAAAGAATTGCGTAATTTTAAATGCAGCCACCCGTTTTTCAATATAAGCGATTACATCCGGTTCTTGTTTCTTACACCAGGACAAGATACGGAAGGTTCCGTCAACATAGACATTGGCTCTAACCTTCACATTCTTAAAATGCCCCCAATCCGTCACTTTCTCTCCCTTGGCCTTATCTATCCATAAAATTAAGGTAGACATTTCGTTTTCACATCCCAACAGCATATCTTCCATATCCGAATTGACCGTCTTTATCCCATTACAAGCAGTCAAAAAGAACAAGATACACAATCCATACAACCAGTTTCTTTTCATCATTTTATTATTCATTGTTCAGCTTATCCGTCAAATCTTCAATCGGTGTTACATCTTCTATCTCCATCCCTTGATATATATCCTTCTCCTCCTTCTTGCGGAAACGAATCCGGTTAATAATATCTGAAATGCCATACACGATACAGCTTACACCTAAAATAATAAAAGGAATGGAAGCCACGGCAAAAGGATTGAGCAAGACCACCATTCCAGCTATCAAAATAAGGACAGGAACCACATAATAACCTGTTGACACTTGAGCCCAACCACGGATATTCATCAAATTGACAATCTGACTGATGCCGGCAAAAACCAGTACAACCCCTAATACATACATCAAGATACCCACAAAGAATGCCGGAGAAACCATCAGCCAAAGACCGAACAAGGAGCTTCCGATACTAACTATCGGGAAAGGCATCCCCGACTTACGTCCATGCATAATATACGTAACGATTGAAACCAGTCCTGGTATCAAAAACAGAGCACCAACAGCTATAACCAAATAAATAATAGCCGTATCTGGCCATACCACTAACAATAAACCGATAATAATAGAACAAATACTCCGTATTACAGAATGATTCAGCGTTTTCATAATCATATATCTTTAGTTATTATGCGAAAATACAGATAATTTCTTTAATCTTTTTACTTTTAAAACAAAAGCTATCCCATTTCCGCCGAACGGTTAGGAAAGATTAACACATAACAGACAAAAGCCCCGGCTTTCACAAGTCAGGGCTTCGCGAGAGAGTTAACCTTAAAATCACATACTATGTCTAAATCTTGCTGATTATTCACACAATCAGATGGCAGTCTACCTTAATAACACTACATACTTTTATTTGTTCATTCCACAATTATTTCCGTTTCAGGAAGATTCATTTGAGTTTCATCCTCATCTATCAAGATAGCCCAAAAGAGCCACCACAATAACAAAGCTGCCAGGATGACAGCTGCTACTCTTGTCCATGCATTTCGTTTCATAAAATTCTGTTTTTAATGATTAATTAACTGATACCTTTCAAACCATCTTTTCCATTGAAATGTTCAACAAGCAGAACTTAAAAAGAATAAATGATGAACAACGGAAAATTTTTTATCGGATTTGCATTGGGTACATTGGCCGGTGGCATGATGGCCTGTTTTGCCCACAGTTCAAGAGGACGGAAGTTAAGAATGGATTTACACAACACCCTCCAAGATTTACATACCAAAGGATGCTGTTGTAAAGAGAGTTACATCTCCGAGGAAGTACCCCAACCAGACGACGTGATTGAAGTCGTTGCAGGAAAGGTTAATACGGCAGAAGGGAAACCTACGGATTAACTTACAAAGAATTTCATTCTGAGTATAGTAAGGAATCTGTTTAGTCTTCAAATTCTTTACTCTACTCAGAATGAAATGTAAAATATCCTTCTTTTTACTTTAATCGAAGTTGAAACACATGTTCCCCGGCTTCAAGTTTCACTTTCTTAACCTCTTTGATACAATCAGGGAAAGTTAACATAGCTGTGCTGTTAGCCGGGACACGAACTGTATAGACAATCCGTTTACCTTTCCGTTCCCAACTAGAAACGATTTCTCCATATGGGGAATCGTGTTTGGCTTCAAAATGATTCAATGTCATCGGGAAATTGGGACGCAGACAAATATGTTTGAAACCAGGCTCTTTCTCGTCCGGGAAAATGCCACCTATACCTTTATAGAACCAACCACCTATTTCACCAAACATCATGTGGTTGTCCGAGATGTCACGCGTTGCTTTCAAATCCCAGTTTTCCAACAAAGTAGTTGCCCCATTCACAATCCACCATCCCCAGGAAGGATAAGTATCTTGAACGACCACTTTATAAGCGGTATCAAACTCTCCATTCTGTCCCAAAGCATTTAAGATAGCTTTAGCTCCCAACACACCAACATCCAGATGAAAACCAGCCTGTTCTACTTTTTTAGCTAGGTTCTTCACTACTTTTTCTTTACAATCTTCAGGCACCACTCCCCACATCAAAGGGACACTCAACTCCGTTTGCGTTCCGCTAGCATAGATACCGGTTTCTCGATTTAGATACTTGGCATTAATTGCATCTTTAATCTTTTCGGCCAATGCCTTGTAATGCTGATAATCATCTTCCTTTCCGAATATCCGGGCAGCTTTCGAAAGAATGGTAGCATCTACATAGAAATAAACAGAGGAGGTCAGTTCCTTGTTTGATTTTGACTTCACTGGTACCCAATCGCCACGTCCCCAAACGGTCAAGCCATTCGGAGCAATGCGATCTACATAATTTACATAAGCCTTGATATTTTCATAACAATCGGCTAAAGGCTTGGTGTCTCCATAGAATAGGTAAAGATTCCAAGGGATGATAGCAATGGTACTTGTCCAATCCAAACCATTATCCGTTCCATATCCCCATCCATGAGTCGGGATGATATCGGGCAAGACACCATTGGGTTGTTGTTCATCGCGATGATCGCCCAACCATTTTTCGTACACCGTAATACCATCATAGTTATACAAAGCGGTTTCGATGGCTAAATGTCCGTCTCCAGTCCATCCATTCTTTTCGCGTTGCGGACAATCTGTAGGATAGCCCATTAAGTTAGACAAATAGGCATTGTTCGTAGCCCAACACAAACGGTCAATCAAAGGATTAGAAGTCCGGATGCTACCTCTTGGATTCACATCGCTATGAATGAAGTAAGCCGTCAGATGTTGTTTGTCCAGTTTCATCGGTTTGCTGGTGGTCACTTCCACATATCTGAATCCTTTGTAATTGAAACGGGCCATAAAGTCATCTTCACCTTGTCCGCTCAAGGTCAAGATGTCGGTTTGGAAAGGATCGGTATCATCCTTTGGATAATAATAGACGTCGATGTTTGACAAGTCCACATGTCCGTTTTCGTACAAGCGTTCTCCGTGCTTGAGACGAACCACCGTACCTGCTTCGCCAGCAATACGAATACGGGAAGTCCCCGACATGTTGCGGGCAAAATCAAAGACATAAGTCGTATCATTCAACTTAGTCACTTTTTGAGGCTTAATCTCTTCCACCGCACGGATGGGTTGTACTTGTTGGGAAACAATCTGATTGGACGGAGCTTGACGATAACGTACTCTCTTCCAATGGGAATCATCGAAATTTACCATATTCCATCCCTTTTGCTCCAATCTAGCATCGTAATGCTCGGCGGTATAGATGCTATTGAATATCAATGCACCCGAGGATGTTTTCCAACTGAGATCACTAGGTATTACTTCAACCGATCCATCCTCGTAGGTAATGCGGAGATCCATACAGAAAGCCGGACGATTACGCCATGCCGCATTATGAAAGCCCCAAGTAGCTATCGACTGGTGATTGTACCATCCGTTTCCTAATAATACACCAATCGCATTCTTACCTTCCTTCAATTGTGAAGTCACATCGAAAGTCAAATAGAAATTCTTCCGGTCAAAGCGAGTGTACAAAGGGTCCAAACGATGATTTCCTATTTTTTCACCGTTCAAATAAAGTTCAAACAAACCGGCTGCTACCAAATACGCTCTAGCCGACTTTATTTTCTTTTGGGTTTGAAAAACCTTCCGGAAATAAGGAGCCGGTTTATAATCTATATCCTGATTATCGCCAATCCAAGCACCTTGCCAATTCCGCATGTTCATCATACCTGTTTCAAAACTCTTAATCTCAGAGACCGAAGCAACGCCATCTTTATCCCAAACTTTCGTTTTCCAATAATAACGGGTAAAAGGCTGAAGGGAATTTCCGGCATACGGATGTAACATGGCATCTGAGGATTGTTTTCCGGTATCCCACATATCTCCCTTATCATGAATAACGGCCATCGAATCCGTACCTACCCATAACTGGTAAGCAGTCTGCTTGGCACCTTGACGTGCATCTTCCAGTTGCCAGGACAAACGAGGATGAGGGTTATCCACTCCCAAAGGATTAGCCAAATAATCGCACAACAACTTCCTAGGTACACACTCTTCATTGCTTGCCCAAAGTCCTGCCACTCCCATACCAAGAACCGTGGCAATCATCATTATTCTTTTCATACGTAAATTATTAAGGTCAAATAAATCGGATTCTTCACAAAAATAGAGTTTTATATCTATATTTGCATCTCAATAACGAATAAATTTACATCAAGAAGAATGAAAACTATGTTTACGACCATGATAGCTGCTTACATTTGTGGCAATATTTACATCTTTATCCGTGCTTGGCAAACCTTTTCCGGATGCTCTTTAAGCTGGAAACTTACCATATCGGTTATTTATTGGATAGCGGTCTTTTCATTAATCATCTCCATGTTTTTCCGTCATGTGGAGATTCCCGAGTTCCTTTCTCAAGGCTTGTTCACCCTAGGCTCCATTTGGTTGGTGTTTACACTCTATATGGT
This sequence comes from Bacteroides sp., assembly GCA_015060735.1. Taxonomy (GTDB): domain Bacteria; phylum Bacteroidota; class Bacteroidia; order Bacteroidales; family Bacteroidaceae; genus Phocaeicola. The sequence goes on along the minus strand of SUXX01000005.1, from coordinate 6,533 downwards.
GTTGGCTTTGTTGGTGATGGATATGGCACGCATGATTGTCCCTTTTCTTAAACCTCTTTCATTTTATGTTGCATTAGGTTTTACATGCTGTCTACTTATTTATGGATATTTCAATTACAAGTATCCGGACATCAACCATCTGGACATCACTTTGGAAAAACCAATAAAAGGGAGTCCGATGAAGATTATTGCCATCAGCGATGTCCATCTGGGCAACGGTACCCGAAAGCCTCAGCTAAAAAAGTATGTCGAGACAATCAATGCCCAACAACCCGATCTGATTGTTATCTGTGGGGATTTGATAGACAACAGTTTGCTCCCTCTCTACCAACAGAAGATGGAAGAAGAGTTGAATAAGCTAAAAGCTCCGATGGGTATTTATTTGGTGCCGGGGAATCATGAGTATATCAGTGGGATAGAAGAATGTGAGCGTTTTTTAAAAAACACCCCCATCCGTCTGCTTCGTGACACGATAGTCACCCTCCCTAACGGACTTCAACTCATCGGACGCGATGATCGTGCCAATCGCCGACGCGTCCCCATTGTCAATCTGATGAAGAAAGTCGATCCGACTAAACCAACTCTTTTGCTCGACCATCAACCATACGAACTTGCTAAGAAAGATAGTTTGGGGATAGACATCCAATTCAGTGGACACACTCACCGAGGACAAGTGTGGCCTATGAGCCTTTTGGTAGACAACATGTACGAACAAAGCCATGGATATCGAAAATGGTCGCATTCGCATGTGTATGTATCCAGTGGACTTTCACTTTGGGGACCTCCTTTTCGCATCGGCACAGATAGTGAAATGACGGTAATGACGATTCGTTGATTAAGAAATAAAAAATAAGTTATACCATGAAACACACCTTTACTTTTTTCGTAACAATGATGCTCATCAGCATTCAATGTTATGCACAAGACATGTTTGCCAACCAACGTAATGCCTGGTTGCAAAAGGCTGAAGAAGCTAAACCGGCACTGCACGAAACCATCATACACCCTCAAAGCATCGTTCGGGCTATAGCCGACAAGAATGCTTATCAAGGATGGAGATACGAAAAGCTAGACGGGATTGATAAACTATATACGACCAACTTCAAGGAATTAAAAACAGTAACTGTAGATTTTGGGAAACATCTTACCGGTTACTTCTCTTTCCACACCCGAATCTTAACGAATTGTGAAGATGCTCCAGTCCGTCTGAAGTTTTCTTTTGCCGAGATGCCGGCCGAGCTCAATACGCCTTTCGACCCATGGAAAGGAAGTCTGAGCCGTGCCTGGATGCAAGAAGAAACCATCACCCTAACACGCCTGAACGAAACGGTACAAATCCCACGACGTATGGCCTTCCGCTATCTGAAAATTGAACTTCTGGGAGCTTCTTCGTATTACGATTTCGCCATTGACGAACTGACTTTCCGTGCCGTATCATCTGCCGGAGAGTTGAAGACAAGTCTGCAACCTCAATGCCCACCTATCGTTCAAGACATCCATCAAGTAGCCATCGAGACCTTACGTGAATGTATGCAAACCGTCTACGAGGATGGCCCCAAACGTGACCAACGCCTATGGGTAGGCGACTTGTACCTAGAGACTTTGGCCAACCGATATAGTTTCCAAAATTTCCAACTCACGAAACGATGCCTTTACCTCTTTGCCGGATTGTCGGACGAAGAAGGAGTCGTCATTGCCAACATCTTTGAACATCCCACACCTCATCCTCAAAAAGGACAACGCTGTCTCACTTACAGCATGCTTTTCAACTCCACGCTATTGGAGTATCTGAAGGATACTGACGATTACGAAACCGCCAATGACTTGTGGTGCGTAGCTCGTAGACAAATGGAGTTTGCCCTGAACTATGTAAACAAAGACTACCTGTTCGACCCCAACCAATATGCCCCTAACTGGTTTTTCCTGGATTGGCGTGACGGACTGGATGACCGCACCCCCATGCAAGGAGCTATCCTCTTTGCCCTAAGCCAAAGCTACGAACTGGCCCAAATGTTAGGAAAGGAAAAGGAAGTGAGCGAATGGCTCCACATCGCTAATCGGATGAAAAAAGCAGCCCGACGGCACTTGTACGACAAGCAACAAAAAGTATTTGTAAGTGGAGTTAACAGACAAGTATCCGTCCTCTCCCAAGCCTGGATGATTATTGGCGGGGTTACTACAGAAAAAGAAGGACAGGAAGCCATCCGACAAGTATTATCCAACGAGCAAAGCGTCATGCCAGGTACCCCTTACGGCACACATTATCTGATTGAAGCCATGGTACGATGTGGTATGCATCAAGAAGCTCGAAAATATCTGACAGACTATTGGGGAGGCATGGTGAAAAAAGGAGCCGACACCTTCTGGGAAGCATACGACCCTAAAAATGACTTCATCTCGCCTTATGGTTTTTTCCCCGTAAACAGTGCTTGCCATGCTTGGAGTTGCACCCCCATCTACTTCATCCACAAGTATCCGGAAACATTCCAAAAATAAAGCACTATACGCGAAGATGTTTTCATCTAAACGCGAAGACGAAAAAAAAGATGCCTTCGCATATTGTTTTTCTGAACAAAACACATACATTTGCTGTTGAAAGCAAAAAACAAAAATGAAAGCAGTGATGACAAATACAAATTGGTGGCACTCTTACAACTCCCAAAGTCGTAAGAGACACAAGCCATGTGTATTTATCTAATCCGGATAACCCCATCACAATATATCACAAGAAGGCCTGTCGTACTTACGACGGGCCTTCTCTTTTTTCACCCGATTATTTAACCCTTTTAATAATATGAATATGAAAAAGTATCAAGTAAACAACAATGGCTATTACGGAGAATTTGGCGGAGCCTACATCCCCGAAGTATTGAAACCCTGTATCGACGAGTTGAAGCAAGCTTATCAACAAGTATTGGACGAACCAAACTTTCAACAAGAATTCCATCAACTCTTACGCGACTATGTAGGACGTCCCTCTCCCCTCTACTTAGCACATCGACTAAGTGAGAAATATGGATGCAAAATCTACCTAAAACGGGAAGACCTGAATCATACGGGAGCACATAAAATCAACAACGCCATCGGACAAGCTCTGTTGGCCAAACGGATGGGCAAGAAACACATCATTGCCGAAACCGGAGCCGGACAACACGGAGTAGCCACCGCCACCGTCTGCACCTTGATGGGTCTGCAATGCACCATCTTCATGGGACAAACAGACATGGCACGCCAACGAGTGAACGTGGAAAAGATGAAGATGTTGGGAGCCAACGTCGTCCCCGCCACTTCGGGCAGCATGACGCTAAACGATGCCGTGAACGAAGCCCTTCAATACTGGTGTTCACACTCCGAAGACACTTATTATTTGATAGGTTCGGCCGTTGGCCCTCATCCCTATCCCGATATGGTAGCTCGCCTTCAATCCGTCATCAGCGAAGAAATCCGCAAACAATTAATGGAACACGAAGGACGCAATTACCCCGATTATCTGATAGCCTGCGTAGGTGGAGGAAGCAATGCCGCTGGTACCATCTATCACTATCTGGACGATGAACGGGTAAAGATTGTTCTAGCCGAAGGTGGAGGAAAAGGCCTCGATACCAACCAGACAGCTGCCACCATGCTATTGGGAAAAACATGTGTACTTCACGGCTCAAAGACCTTGGTGATACAAAAAGAAAACGGTGAACCAGAGGAAGCTTACTCCATTTCACCGGGATTGGATTATCCGGGAGTAGGTCCGCTTTATGCATACCTCACCCAGCAACAACGGGTCAAGGTCTTTGCTATCAACGACGATGAAGCCATCCGTGCCGCCCGTCAACTGACTCGTTTGGAAGGCATCATCCCGGCTTTGGAAAGTTCGCATGCCCTCGGAGCCCTGGAAAAAATACATTTCAAACCTACCGACACCGTAGTGCTAACCGTCTCTGGTCGAGGTGACAAAGACATGGAAACCTACTTAAGCTATCCTTTATGAAATTCTTTTCTCCTTCTTGAGGCTCAAAAACAGACAAAGAGTCAAAAATGCCACAAAGTTTTGCCTTTTTTCTATAAAAGCACTATCTTTGTGGCATCATTATAGAGAATAAAGAGTATGTCCAAGAGCAATCAACCTTCCGTTTTGTTAATTTACACAGGTGGAACCATCGGTATGATAGAGAATCAAGAAACCGGTGCCCTCGAAGCTTTCAAGTTTGACCAATTGATGGAAAATGTACCCGAGTTGAAGCGATTCAATTACAGTATCAGTTCTTATCAGTTCACTCCTCCTATTGACTCATCGGACATGGAACCTTCGCTTTGGTCGAAACTCGCGAAAATCATCTATCAGAACTACGACAAGTTTGATGGCTTTGTCATTCTGCATGGTACAGATACCATGGCCTTTACTGCCTCGGCTCTGAGCTTCATGCTCGAAGACTTGAGCAAACCCGTCATTCTCACCGGTAGCCAACTCCCCATCGGTAAGCTCCGCACCGACGGTAAAGAAAACCTCATCACCGCCATTGAGATAGCTGCCGCCAGACATCCCGATGGCACTGCCATTGTACCCGAAGTATGCATCTTTTTCGAAAATCATTTGTTACGTGGAAACCGTACCACCAAAATTAATGCCGAAAATTTCAATGCCTTCCGTTCGTACAATTACCCGACCTTGGCAACTGCTGGCATTCACATCAAATATGAATTCGACAAGATTCATAAGCCCGACCCTACATTGCCATTGAAGGCACATTACCTTTACGATACGAATGTCATTGTATTGACCCTCTTCCCCGGCATTCAGGAGAACATGATTCGAAACATTCTCCATACTCCGGGACTTCGTGCTGTAGTACTCAAAACATATGGTTCGGGGAATGCCCCTCAAAAACCTTGGTTCATCAAACTATTGAAAGAAGCAACAGAAAGAGGTATCGTCATCGTCAACATCTCACAATGCCCAACAGGTATGGTGGAAATGGGACGCTACGAAACCGGACTCCATTTGCTCGATGCCGGTGTCATCAGCGGATATGACAGTACAGTCGAATCCCTTTTAACCAAACTCATGTTCTTATTAGGACACGGAAAATCCGATCAGGAAATCAGAGAATTGATGAACCAACCCATTGCCGGAGAGTTTACTAAAATCTGATTGTAACATTATTGTAATATCTGTTTCATCATTTCGAAATAAAAACTCGTCATCTTTGCAAGGCTAACAAGAAAATCTTAGTTTTGTAACCTAAAAAGATGTCACCTATGAACAATTACCGTATACTGATAGTAGACGATGAAGAAGACTTGTGCGAAATCCTGAAATTCAATCTGGAGAATGAAGGCTATATAGCTGATACCGCCAGTTCTGCCGAAGAAGCTTTAAAGATGAAACTAAACAGTTATCATCTTTTTCTGCTGGATGTCATGATGGGAGAAATTTCCGGATTCCGCCTGGCCAACATGCTGAAGAAAGACGAAAAGACTGCACACATCCCTATCATCTTCATCACAGCCAAAGATACGGAAAACGATACTATCACCGGCTTCAACATCGGAGCAGATGACTATATATCCAAGCCTTTCTCCATCCGCGAAGTAATTGTTCGTGTGAAAGCAGTTCTCCGACGTGCTTCCTCTTCTTTCCCGGCAAAGACAGAAGACATGTTGGAATACAAAGGATTGACACTCAATATTCCTCAAAAGAAGGTATGCATAGACGGGGCGGAAATCTCCCTGACCAAAAAAGAATTCGAAATCCTCATGCTCCTTTTGCAAAACAAGGGACGGGTATTCTCCCGCGAAGACATACTGTCCAGGGTATGGCAAGACGAAGTATTTGTACTCGACCGTACCATTGACGTAAACATCACTCGTCTCCGCAAAAAGATAGGAGACTATGGCAAACGTATCGTTACCCGCTTGGGGTATGGTTATTGTTTTGAATGTGAATAATTCAGGTTAACGTATGAAAATTTCTTTTCCGAATCATGTATTCTCCTTCAGTCAAAGACTGTTCTTTTCAGTCATTGCCTTATTCATGGCTTTTGTATTCTGCTTCATGGCCTTCCAATACCGCCGTGAGAAAGGTTATAAGGTAGAATTGCTGAATACTCAACTACAGAATTACAACGACCAACTCAGCGACTTCATCTTTCAGCAAGACACTCTGGACACTGGCATGCTGAGATCATATGTACGAAGCCATCACCTGAATGATTTACGCGTAACCCTGATTGAAAAAAACGGAAAGGTTATTTTCGACAACTTGCGTATGGATGCCGAACAATTCAAAAACCACCTGAATAGAGATGAAATCAGACAAGCCCTGCAACAAGGAAGCGGATATGCTATCCACCGATTATCGGAAAGTGTAGGAGGAGAATTCTTCTATTCTGCACGCTACTATCCTGAATTGGGAGTTATCATCCGTTCAGCCTTACCTTATAATGTCAGTCTGATTCAGTCACTTAGTACCGATCCTCATTATATTTGGTTCGCTATTGTTATCAGCATGGTTCTCATTGGCATCTTTTATCGCTTTACTC
>SUXX01000004.1 GCA_015060735.1 Bacteroides sp. | reverse complement strand
ACCTTTTACCTGAACGATTCGGGCGTAAACGTGAATATGCTTTGGGAAAGAATAGTGGTAAAGCCAATATTCGAAAAAATCTGGAAGATCTTGGTTTGAAATTGGACGAAGAAGCTATGCGTAAAGTGACGGAACGAATCATTCAATTAGGTGATAAGAAAGAGTTGGTGACCCAAGAAGATTTGCCCTACATTGTGAGTGATGTGTTGAAGCATGATGTAGAAGATGATGCAGTTAAATTGAAAAGTTATATAGTAAACTTGGCCTACGGCTTGAAGCCAATGGCTACTGTTAAGGTGGATATTCATGGCAAAGAATACGAGGTTAATTCGAGTGGTGATGGTCAATATGATGCGTTTGTGCGTGCTCTCCGAAAAATATACAAGGAAACATTGGGGAGAAAATTTCCGATGTTGACGAATTATGCCGTAACTATTCCTCCGGGAGGACGAACCGATGCGTTTGTGCAAACCACCATTAGCTGGAGCTTTGAGAATAAGGAATTTAGAACACGTGGCCTCGATGCCGACCAGACAGAAGCTGCCATCAAGGCTACGATGAAAATGTTGAATATCATAGAAAAGGAGTATGAAAACGTGGATTAAGAATATATTAATATTCATTGGATGTGTCTCGTTTTGGATGCTTGTTAGATTTTGTTTTAAAGGAACGATACAACCTTTGTTTGATAGTTTATGTTTAGCTTCAAGTTATGGTGTAGGAGTTTTAGCTGTAGTGAAGGTTTTTCAAAAGAGTATATATAAGGAAAAAGATTAATAACTATGAACTTTAAAATAGCAGTATTACCGGGTGACGGTATCGGTCCCGAAATCTCCGTGCAAGGCGTGGATGTGATGAACGCCGTTTGCGAAAAGTTCGGTCATCAAGTGAGTTATGAATATGCCATTTGCGGTGCAGATGCCATTGATAAAGTGGGAGACCCATTTCCTGAAGAAACCTTTCAGATTTGTAAGAATGCGGATGCGGTACTTTTCTCAGCGGTAGGTGATCCGAAGTTTGACAATAATCCGACGGCAAAGGTACGTCCCGAACAAGGTTTGTTGGCGATGCGTAAAAAGCTTGGTTTGTTTGCCAATATCCGTCCGGTACAGACATTCAAATGCCTGATTCACAAGTCACCGCTTCGTGCCGAGTTGGTGGAAAATGCCGATTTCATCTGTATCCGTGAATTGACTGGTGGCATGTATTTCGGCGAAAAGTATCAAGACAATGACAAGGCGTACGATACCAACTACTATACTCGTCCGGAAATTGAACGCATCTTGAAGGTAGGCTTTGAATATGCCATGAAGCGTAATAAGCACCTTACCGTAGTGGATAAGGCAAATGTGTTGGCTTCTTCCCGTCTTTGGCGACAAATTGCCCAGGAAATGGCCCCGCAATATCCGGAGGTGACCACCGATTATATGTATGTAGACAATGCTGCCATGCGTATGATTCAGGAACCGACCTTTTTTGATGTAATGGTAACGGAGAATACGTTTGGTGATATTTTGACGGATGAAGGTTCGGTAATTAGTGGTTCGATGGGTTTGCTTCCTTCGGCTTCGACAGGTGAAAGTACTCCAGTGTTCGAACCAATACATGGTTCGTGGCCGCAAGCAAAAGGTTTAAATATAGCCAATCCGTTGGCACAGATTCTTTCCGTGGCGATGTTGTTTGAATATTTCGATTTGAAGGAAGAAGGAGCATTGATTCGGAAGGCGGTAGATGCTTCGCTGGATGCTAATGTCCGTACTCCAGAGATTCAAGTAGCTGGTGGTGAGAAGTATGGTACCAAGGAAGTCGGTGCTTGGATTGTGGATTATATCAAGAAGGCTTGATAACAATTTCCGTGTCATTCTGAACGTAGTGAAGAATCTGTATACGTCAACTGGATGTAAACAGAGCCTTCGCATTGCTCAGGATGACACGGAATGTTTTTTAGAATTTCTTCACCCGAATGTGACAATAAGGTTCTCCACCCGTCTTGTCATAATAATGTTGGTGATATTCTTCACCCTCCCAAAACTTCTCGGCCGGACGAAGAAGGGTATTTACCTCATGCCCCATGGAACGAAGTAATTCAATGACCTTTTGGGCTATCTGCTTTTGTTCTTCATCTAGATAGAAAATCTCACTTCGGTATTGAGGACCGATGTCCGGACCTACGCCATCCGTCTGAGCCGGGTCGTGGATTTCAAAAAAAACTTTGCATAGGTCTTCATAACTCACAATGTCTGCATCATAATCCACAATGATGGCTTCCACATGATGGGTTTGATGAGCCTTTACCTCTGGGTAGGTTGGATTTTCTTCAGGACCTCCTGTATAGCCAACGACTGTATTCAAGACTCCGCTTACTCGTTGGAATTGATGTTGAACGCCCCAAAAACATCCGGCGGCAAATATAGCTTTTTCCTGTTTCATACCTTTATAAATATTAATGTTTCGCAAATATACGTTGTTTGTCCGTAAATAGAAACTAACCTTCTGTTTTTTTCCTACCTTTGCAACTCAAAAGAAACATAAATGAAAAAAGTTGTTTATATTATATTGTTGTGTTGTAGTTGCTTACAACTTTCAGCTCAAACCTACGACGAGTTGATAACCCGTGCAATGGATGCCGTAGAGAAAGATAGTCTTTATCAGGCTGAAGGGTTATTTAAACAAGCTTTGCAATTGGAGCCTGCTAATATACGGAATGCCTTGTTGTTTTCTAATCTAGGTACTGTTCAGAGGAGAATGGGGAAAAATAAGGATGCTTTGGAATCTTATTCCTTGGCTCTGAATTTGACTCCTTATTCCATCACGATGTTGCTAAACCGAGCATCATTGTATTTGGAAATGGATTATTTGGATAAGGCATATGTGGATTATTGTGATGTCATTGATTTGGATGCTGATAATGCCGAGGCTTTTGGCTTCCGTGCTTACATTTATATGCGTCGTCGCCAGTATTCTGATGCGAAGATAGATTATCAGAAGCTGTTGGAAGTTACACCTGGTGACAAAACCGCCCGTATCGGTATAGCAATGGCTAATCAGAAACTCCAACGGTATAAGGAGTCATTGGAGGAGTTAAACCGCTTGATAGTGGATTATCCTCGCGATGCTTCCTTGTTGATGGCTAGGGCAGAATTGGAGGTCGATATGGGAACTCTGGATTTGGCTTTGCTTGATTTGGAAAGTGCCGTCAAACTCTCGCCGAACGATACTGATATTTATGTGATGTGTGGTGAAATCTATTTGGCTCAAGGACGAAGACGTGAGGCATATATGGCTTTCGAAAAAGCGATAGAATTAGGCGTTCCCCGTTCATTATTGCAAGAACAGTTGAAGGCAAGTAAGGGTAAATAATTACTTGCCTATTATCTGTTTGATGAGGTCTACAAAATCTTTACCGTACCTTTCTTTTTTGTACTCGCCAATGCCGCTTATCATACCGAATTCTTCCAATGTAGTAGGGCGTTGTGTGGCAAGTAGGTGCAGGGTTTTATCCGATAAGACAATGTAGGCAGGGATAGCTTGTTGGTCAGCCAATTGTTTCCGAAGAATGCGAAGTTCCTCGAACAATGTTTGGTCTTCTTCTCCTGCAAGGATGGGTGAAAGCATATTAAATAATGGCTTACTTTCCGTAGCTTTCTTTTTCCCTTTACTTTTGGTTTCTTTTTCTTCCCGTTTGATAACTACCAGCATGGCCTTTTCTTGTCCATAAAGCACTTTGGCACCAGCAGAGGTTACTTTCAAGTGATTGTTTTCGTTGTAAGCCACTTCAAAGTAGCCCATATTCAGCATCTGGAGGAGATAGTCCTGCCAGTCTCTTTGCGGGATGTCGCGTCCGGCACCAAAGGTTTTCATTTTGTCGTATCCCTTTTCCACCAGTTCTTCGATGTAGTTTCCGCGTAGTATGGCAATCAACATTCTTGTACCGATTTGTTGCTCAGCACGCATAATGGCACTGAGGGCTTTCTGTACAATGATGGTACCGTCAAATTGTTCGGGGGGATTCTTGCAAACATCGCAGTTTCCACAATCGTGATCCATTGTCTCGCCGAAGTAATTGAGTAGGATACGTCTTCGGCAGATGTCGCTTTCTGCATATTGTTGCATACGATTTAGCTTTTCAAGGTTGATAGCTTGCTGCCCACTATCTAAAGCAAATTTTGATAACATCACTAAATCGCCCAAAGAGTAAAAGAGGAGCGTGTCGCTCTTTACGCCATCGCGTCCGGCACGTCCGATTTCCTGATAAAAACTTTCGATACTCTTGGGCATATTATAATGTATTACCCATCGTACGTTCGACTTGTCTATACCCATCCCGAAAGCGATGGTAGCACATACCACTTGTACACGATCATTGATGAAATCTTCTTGTGCCTTATCGCGTGCCGATGCACTGAGTCCGGCGTGATAGACGGTAGCTTTCACGCCATGGCGAAGAAGCATATCGGCCACTTTTTCCGTTTTGTCACGACTCATGCAATAGATGATGCCGCATTCATTCGGTCTCTTGAAAATAAATTCAAGGATGGTACGGGTCTTATCTTTTTGTTGGTAGCCTCTGCGTACATCCAAACTTAAATTGGGTCGATCGAAAGAGGAGATGAATATGGTTGGTTCTTTTAAATTAAGTTGTGTGACGATGTCTTGACGGGTTATTTTGTCGGCCGTAGCGGTAAGTGCTACGATGGGTGTTTGAGGAAACCTTTCACGGATAGTTTTCAGTTGGGTATATTCAGGACGGAAATCATGCCCCCATTGAGAGATACAGTGGGCCTCGTCGATGGCGAACAGAGATACTTTGATTTCTTTCAAAAGGAAATCCATTTCCATTAATAAGCGTTCGGGCGAAATGTAGAGCAATTTCACCTTTCCTTGATAGCATTCTCGGCGAAGCATTACGTTCTCCGTGTCATTGTTGTTGCTATTCAGTGCCCTTGCGACAATACCATTGGCTTGAAGTGCCTCGACTTGATCCTTCATTAACGAGATGAGAGGGGATACAACGATGGCTGTTCCTTCCATCATCAGGGCGGGAAGTTGGTAGCAGATGGACTTACCTCCGCCAGTTGGCATCAGTACTACGGAGTCTTTCCGGGCAAGGATATGCTTGATGATTTCTTCTTGCAACGGACGGAATGAAGCGTATCCAAAATATGTCTTTAATGTCTGTAACATGATTTTTATGAATGTTTGGCAAAATTAGTAAAAAGTTTCGTAGAAAAATTCTTTAAAAATAAAATGCATGAAAAATTGCATAAGAGAAAGAAAATGACCATATTTGTACTTTAAATTGAAATTGTATATATTATTAAATAGAAAGAGATGAGCTATAAACTAAACCAAATTGAAGAACAAGCAGAAGCCCCTAAGAAATTGCCTTACAACTTAAGGGAAAAGAAAGAAAAAAATGCTGCTTACAGAACTATGATTCGTGCAGAATTGGCCGATGAATTGTATCAGAAAATTGTGGATGTTGTTATCGTAAAGAAGAAGTACAAGGATCCGAACTTTTCTTCGAAAGATTTGGCCAAGTTGTTGAAGACCAACACCCGTTATCTATCAGCGGTAGTTAATTCACGTTTTGGTATGAATTATTCATGTCTATTGAATGAATATCGTGTGAAGGATGCTATTCGCTTGATGGGCGACAAGAAGAATGCAGATAAGAACATTGAAGAAATCAGTGCAATGGTAGGCTTTGCCAACCGTCAGTCTTTCTATGCAGCCTTCTATCGTATTATGGGTGAAACTCCGAATGGATATCGAAAGAAAATATTGGCTGCTAAGATGAAGAAATAATCGTAAGCAGCGAATACTAATATAAAAGGAAAACAGTAGTTTTCCTTTTTTTGTTTAAGAAATGACCTTTTGAAGATGAAAAAACATTTATGGATAGGACTTATGGGAACGATGATGTGGAATGCTTGTGCTGAAGGACCTGCCGAAAAGAAAGATACGTTTGATTATACGGTAGAGCAGTTTGCCGATTTACAACTCTTGCGTTTCAAGGTACATGGATTTGAGGAATTGCCTCTCGAACAGAAAAAGTTGGTGTATTACCTTTCAGAAGCCGCCCTGCAGGGACGTGATATCTTGTTTGACCAAAACGGTAAGTACAACTTGATTATTCGCAAGATGCTTGAAACAGTATATACCGATTATCAAGGAGACCGAGCGGATACTAACTTTGTGAATCTGGAGACTTACTTGAAACGTGTATGGTTCTCGAACGGTATCCATCATCATTATGCATCCGATAAGTTTGTGCCGGGGTTCACACCCGAATTTTTCATGCAAGCGTTGCAGAGTGTTAGCGAAGACAAATTACCCATTAGCGAAGGCGAAACTTTGGCGAGCCTTTGCGAAGAAGTCTTTCCCGTCATCTTCGATCCGAAAGTGATGCCCAAGCGAGTGAACCAAGCCGATGGTGAAGACCTGGTACTGACTTCTGCTTCCAACTATTATGAGGGTGTTACCCAACAAGAAGCTGAGGATTTTTATGCTCAGATGAAGAACCCGAACGACACGATGCCGGTGATGTTTGGTATGAATAGCCGATTAGTGAAGGAAGACGGTAGAATACAAGAAAAAGTATGGAAGTCGGGTGGACTTTACGGACAAGCCATCGATAAGATTATCTATTGGTTGGAGAAGGCCAAGGGCGTGGCAGAGAATGAAAAACAAAAAGCCGTTATCGAGAAAGTGATTCAGTTCTACAAGGACGGTGACTTGAAAACCTTCGACGAATATGCTATCCTTTGGGTAAAGGATTTAGATTCGAGAGTTGATTTCGTGAACGGATTCACCGAAAGCTATGGTGACCCACTTGGCATGAAAGCTAGTTGGGAATCCATCGTCAACTTCAAGGATTTGGTGTCGACAAAACGTACCGAAACCATCAGTGCCAATGCTCAGTGGTTTGAAGACCATTCACCGGTAGACAAACGATTCAAGAAAGAAGAAGTGAAAGGCGTATCGGCCAAGGTGATAACTGGTGCCATCATTGCGGGCGACCTCTATCCGGCTACAGCCATTGGCATCAATCTACCCAATTCCAATTGGATTCGTAGCGTGCATGGCTCGAAATCGGTGACTATCGGAAACTTTACCGATGCTTATAATAAGGCTGCTCACGGAAATGGTTTCTCGGATGAATTTGTATATAGCGAAGTGGAAAAAACATACCTTGAAAAGTATGGCGATTTGACGGGTGACTTGCATACAGACCTTCATGAATGCCTTGGACACGGCTCCGGTCAGTTGCTTCCTGGGGTTGACCCTGATGCATTGAAGGCATACGGTTCGACCATCGAAGAAGCTCGTGCTGATCTTTTTGGCCTTTATTATTTGCCCGATGTCAAGATGCAAGAACTTGGTTTGACACCCGACGCCGATGCTTACAAGGCTGAATATTATTCGTTTATGATGAATGGATTGATGACTCAGTTAGTGCGTATAGAGTTGGGCAATAATGTGGAAGAAGCCCACATGCGTAACCGTCAACTCATAGCCCGTTGGGCTTTCGAGAAAGGAGCCGGTGATAAGGTGACCGAACTGGTGAAAAGAAACGGAAAGACTTATGTAAAGGTGAACGACTATGAAAAACTTCGCACGCTTTTCGGCCAATTGCTTAGTGAAATTCAACGCATCAAGAGCGAGGGCGATTTCGAAGCAGCTCGAAAGTTGGTAGAAACCTATGCGGTGAAGATTGACCCGGAACTTCATAAGGAAGTGTTGACACGATATGCGAAGCTCAATTTGGCACCATACAAGGGGTTCGTTAATCCTCTATATACCGCAGAAACAGATGCTGAAGGTCATATTACAGATGTGACGATAAGCTATGAAGAAGGTTATGCCGAACAAATGCTTCGTTATAGCAGGGACTATGCAAATTTACCTTATAGGAACGAATGATGGAAACACAAGAAACAATCAGAGAAATCAAGAAGCAATTCCGTTTGTTCATGAACGGAGTTGTTTCTCAAAGCATGCGTGAGAAAGGGCTCGATTATAAAGTCAATTTTGGAATCGAACTTCCTCGTCTTAAGGAAATAGCGGGCAAGTTTGAGAAGAACCATGATGTGGCACAAGCCCTTTGGAAAGAGAATATCCGCGAATGCAAAATTCTAGCAGGTTTATTGCAACCCGTCGAGACATTTTATCCCGAGATTGCTGATATTTGGATAGAAGACATGCATTATCCTGAAATAGCCGAATTGACCAGTATGAACCTTTTCCAGCACCTGCCTTATATTTCAGATAAAATATTTCAATGGATAGCCGACGAGAGAGAATATTTTCAACTATGTGGTTATCTCACGATGGCTCGTCTGCTGATGAAGGGAGTAGAAATGAACGAACGTGCTGAAAATGAATTTCTAGACCAAGCATTGACCGCCTTGCAAGATGCCGATGGTAGAGTGTGCCGAGCAGCTTCTACTTCATTACAGAAGTATGCATCCCAGCAACTGGCTCATGCTCAAAAATTAGCTAAAATGTTGCCATCAGTTGTCGGTACAGGGAAAACTGAGGCCGTATTATTGATGGAAGAAGTAAAATTACAGATAGAATATTTGCGTTAAACTTTCAAGTTATTATAAAAAGGTTTAACTTTGAAGGCTGAACGGAATACCTATATGGAAGAAAACATTATAAATAAGGTAAAACAGATATTGACCGAGTATTTGCAGACGAACGGGCATCGTAAGACTCCCGAACGATATGCTATACTTGAGACTATCTATACCATTAAAGGGCATTTCAATATAGAGTCACTCTATAACTATATGGAGACGGAGGGGAAGTTCCGTGTGAGCCGTGCTACACTTTACAATACCATTGTGTTGTTGCTCGATGCCAATTTGGTCATCAAGCATCAGTTTGGCAATTCTTCCCAATACGAACGTGCTTATCGGAATGAAACTCACCACCACATGATTTGTACGGAGTGTGGTAAAGTATCCGAGTTTCAAGATGAAGCTTTAAAGAAGACTGTTGCCGATACGAAACTAAAGCGTTTTACGGCAATGCATTATTCTTTATATATATATGGTATATGCAACAAATGTGCATTAGCGAAAAGAAAGAAAATAAGTAATATAAAATCAAAGTAACAATGAAAGTAGATGTCTTGTTAGGATTACAATGGGGTGATGAAGGCAAAGGCAAGGTTGTCGATGTGTTGACCCCCCGTTACGATGTAGTAGCTCGTTTCCAAGGTGGCCCGAATGCCGGTCATACATTGGAGTTCGAAGGTCAGAAATATGTTCTTCGCTCTATCCCTTCGGGTATTTTCCAAGGTGATAAGGTGAATATCATCGGTAATGGTGTTGTGCTCGACCCATTGTTGTTCAAGGGAGAGGCCGTAGCTTTGGAAGCCAGTGGTCATCCACTGAAGGAACGTCTCCACATCTCTAAGAAGGCTCATTTGATTATGCCTACTCATCGTGTGCTCGATGCGGCTTACGAAGCTGCCAAGGGTGATGCCAAGGTAGGTACAACCGGTAAGGGTATCGGCCCTACATACACTGACAAGGTGAGCCGTAACGGTCTTCGTGTAGGTGATATCCTTTGTAATTTCGAGGAAAAATATGCCAAGGCAAAAGCTCGTCACGAACAGATTCTGAAGAGCATGAACTATGAATACGATATCGTTGAATTGGAAAAGGAATGGTTAGATGCCATCAACTATCTCCGTGAGTTCCATTTGGTGGATAGCGAACACGAAATCAATGGTTTGCTCCGTGCTGGTAAGAGTGTATTGTGCGAAGGTGCTCAAGGAACCATGCTTGATGTGGATTTCGGATCATATCCGTTCGTCACTTCTTCGAATACCATTTGTGCTGGTGCTTGTACCGGTCTCGGTATCGGTCCGAACAAGATTGGCAATGTTTATGGTATCATGAAGGCTTATTGTACTCGTGTTGGTGCAGGACCATTCCCAACCGAATTGTTCGATGAAACTGGCAAGACTATCCGTGATCTTGGTCATGAGTATGGTGCCGTAACTGGTCGTGAACGTCGCTGTGGTTGGATTGACCTCGTTGCTTTGAAGTATGCTATTATGGTGAATGGAGTGACCCACCTCATCATGATGAAGAGTGACGTATTGGATGGTTTCGATACCATCAAGGCTTGTGTGGCTTATAAGGTGAATGGAGAAGAAATCGACTACTTCCCATACGACATAACTGAAGGAATAGAACCTGTTTATGCAGAATTGCTGGGTTGGAAGACTGATATGACAAAGATGACTAGTGAAAACGAGTTCCCCGAAGAATTTAATGCTTATGTCAGTTTCTTGGAAGAACAGTTGGAAACTCCTATTAAGATTATCTCAGTAGGTCCTGACCGTGCACAAACTATTGAACGCTATACGGAAGAATAATTGGTAGTAAAATAAAAAAAGAAAGGAGAAGTTTTTGAGGCTTCTCCTTTCTTTTTTATTCCTTACAATACTTATCTAGCCATGCGAAGAATTCACGATTCCAATGAACAGAGTTCTGTGGTTTCAAGATCCAGTGGTTTTCTTCCGGGAAAAGGAGGAGCTTGGCTTCCACACCCATCATGCGAGCCGCATTGAAAGCAGCCATACCTTGGTCAACCGGTACACGGTAGTCCATTTCACCGTGAGTTACAAGAATCGGAGTGTTCCAGTTCTTGATGAGTTTGTGAGCCGAATTGCCATAGTGACGGTTGGTTTGCGGAGTGCCGTCCCATGGAGCACCACCGTTGTCGAATTGTGGGAACCACATTTCTTCGGTCATCATGTACATGTGTTCCTGGTTGAAGATACCGGCGTGAGCGATGAGTGCCGAGAAACGGTTTTGATGAATGCCTGCGAGGTAGTAAACAGAGAAACCACCATAGCTGGCACCGGTAGCAGCTACCTTACCCACGTATGGTTCCTTCTTCATGTTGTCTACCGCCAAGAGATAGTCTTGCATATTCAAGCCCATGTAGTCCTTCGAGATTTGTTCACACCATGGCTGACCGAATGCGGTAGTACCACGACGGTTCGGAAGGATAACGATATAGCCTTGCTGAGCCATCAAACGATAGTTCCAACGAGTAGAAAAACTTTGGCTGATGGTGCCTTGAGGGCCACCCAAGCACATCAAGATAGCCGGATACTTCTTGGTCTTGTCGAAGTGAGGAGGATAGAGAATCCATGTATGCATCTTCTTGCCATCCACGGTCGTCATCCAGCGTTGTTCCATGAGTGGAGTGTCGAGTTTGTCGAGGGTTTCCTTGTTTTCGAAAGTCAATTCTTGGAAGTCGCCGGTAGCAGGGTCTACCTTCACGATTTCAGCCGGACGCATCATGCACTTGTTGGTAGTAATCAAGGAAGCCACTTCGCCGATTTCGTTCGGGATGATGGATACGCCATCAAAGTCGTACAAGGCTTCGCTGGAAGTGATACGACGGATGCCGTCACCATACGATGCCGGGAGATAACCGGTACCTTCGTTGTCTTCGATGGGGAGACCTACCTTCTTGTTTACGTCAACCGAGAAGAGAGCAGTCAAGGCATTCACGCAAGAGTTGAAGTAAATCTTGTCGCCCTTCGGAGCCCATGTGATGGCTTCTACATTGTACTTATAGTCGGTGGTGAGTTCCTTCATGTAGCCACGGAAATCCTTGCCGTCCAAGTTGGCGAGTGCCTTGTTCATGTCGATGACAAAGAGGCGACGCTTGTCGGCTTCGTATCCGTCTCTTTCCATGCTCACGAAGGCAAGCTGAGTGCCGTCCGGAGAGAAGAGCGGGTCGGTGTCGTAACCCATCATGCCTGCGGTAAGGTTTTGGGTAGCACCGGTTTCTACATTGTACAGATAGATGTCGGTGTTGGTAGAGAACGCATAGTCGCGGCCTGCCAACTTACGGCAAGAGTAAGCGATGTACTTGCCATCAGGACTCCAAGCGAGTTGTTCGAGACCACCGAACGGGAGAGTCGGCAATTCGAACTTCTTTTCAGCGGTTTCCGGGTTGGCCTTGTCGCCAGCGAGGATATCAGTTACACCCGATACTTGCTTGCCATCGAATGTAGCCACGTAGGTGTGAGGCACTTCTTCCACGAAATGGTCCCAGTGACGATACATCAAGTCATTGTAGGTACGTCCCGATGACTTGTCGAGGTCAGGATATACATCAGTCGGCTTCTGGGCGGCTTTCACGCTCTTGATGAACATGAGCTTGTCGCCTGCCGGAGAGAGTTCGAAGCTTTCCATGCCTTCTGCACCGGCTACTTCGGTTTCGTTCTTGAGGGTTGCACCTTCAATGGTAGCGGTATAGAGCTTGCCACTACGCATGTAGATGATTTGTGAGTCGTTCAACCAACGGGCGTTCGATTCGCTCTTCGGGGTGTTGGTAATCTTCACATTCTCAGAGCCGTCCACGTTCATGAGGTAGAGTTCGCGGTTACCCTTGTTCTGTTCAATGCTGGTGTAGGTCACGCCATAGAGAATCTTGGAGTGGTCGGGCGATATTTGCACGTCGCCCACCTTGCCCAGACGGTGCATGATTTCGGGGGTGAATAGACCGTTTTCCACTTGGATTTCGGTCTTAGTAATCATTGGCTCGGTAGTTTCAGGTTGCTTCTCTGAACACGAGCAGATAGCAGATGCTAATAGCATAAGCGGTAAAAATTGTTTCTTCATATAATACATTATTTATTTTAGTGCAATATTCGTAGTTTTTTTTGAAATCTGCAAGCATTTGGAAAGATACGGGCATAAAAAAAGGAGCAACGCTTTGCTCCAACCTTTGTTAACCTTAATTCTAATACTATGAAAAACACATTGCAAAGGTACGGACTTTTTTGATATCTGCAAATGTTTTGGAGTAAAAAGTATGTTTTTTAGCATATTTTTATGTTTTGGAGCCTCGCTTTACACTTTTTGAGGGATTTTGTACTTGTCAAGGGGAATGTTATTCTTTCGTCGTGTCATTCTGAGCGTTAGCGAAGACGAGTTGTTGAGTACTTTGTCCGAAAAATCTGATTGCATCTACTTTATGTACACAGCTCCTTTGCAAAGCTCAGGATGACACGAATGGGAAGATTCTTCGCTGAGCTCTAGATGACAATGGAAATTTATGACTATCTTTGCACCGCTTAAAAAGGAAGATATGGTATCAGTAGATAATTTGAAGGTAGAATTTGGAGTAACCCCTCTCTTCGAGAATGTATCATACGTTATCAACAAGCGCGACCGCATCGCCCTCGTGGGCAAGAACGGGGCGGGCAAATCCACCATGCTCAAGATTTTGGCTGGGATGCAACAACCCACCTCGGGCGTAGTGGCCATGCCGAAGGAAATCACCGTGGGGTATTTGCCTCAGGTCATGATTCTGAGTGATACGCGTACCGTGATGGAAGAGGCCGAGATGGCTTTCGAACATATCTTCGAGATGCAAGAGAACCTGAATCGACTGAATAAGGAATTGGCCGACCGTACCGATTATGAATCTGAGAGTTACCAAGAGCTGATAGATAAGTTCACACACGAAAACGAACGCTTCCAGATGATGGGAGGAATGAACTATCAAGCCGAAATCGAACGTACGCTCATGGGTTTGGGATTCAGCCGTGCGGACTTCAATCGCTCTACTTCCGAGTTCAGTGGCGGATGGCGTATGCGTATCGAGTTGGCGAAACTCTTGCTCAGACGACCGGATGTGCTTCTGCTCGACGAACCTACCAACCACCTCGACATTGAGTCCATCCAATGGCTCGAAAACTTCCTCAAGGTCAATGCCGGTGCCGTGGTGCTCGTATCGCACGACCGTGCCTTTATCAACAACGTAACCAACCGCACCATCGAAATCTCCTGCGGACGTATCTATGACTATAAGGTGGCATACGATGAGTTTGTGGTGCTCCGCAAAGAAAGACGTGAACAACAGCTCCGTGCTTACGAAAACCAACAGAAGCAAATCCAAGATACAGAGGATTTTATCGAACGGTTCCGATACAAGGCGACCAAGGCCGTACAGGTGCAGAGCCGCATCAAGCAACTGGAAAAGATTGAACGTATCGAAGTGGATGAAGAAGACAATGCTTCGTTGCGTTTGAAATTCCCGCCTGCCATGCGTTCGGGCGATTACCCGATTATTTGCGAGGACGTGAAGAAAGCTTACGGAGCACAAACGGTCTTCCACGATGTGAACCTCACCATCAAGCGAGGCGAGAAAGTGGCCTTTGTGGGCAAGAACGGCGAAGGGAAATCTACCCTCGTGAAATGTATCATGGACGAGATTCCATTCGAAGGAAAGCTCACTGTGGGGCACAATGTGCAGATAGGCTACTTCGCTCAGAATCAGGCACAATTACTCGACGAGGATAAGACCGTTTTCGATACTATCGACTATGTGGCGAAGGGCGACATCCGCTTGAAAATACGCGATATACTCGGTGCATTCATGTTCGGTGGCGAGGCATCGGATAAGAAAGTGAAAGTGCTTTCAGGTGGCGAAAGAAGCCGTTTGGCGATGATTAAACTCCTCCTTGAACCCGTGAACTTCCTTATCCTTGACGAACCTACCAACCACCTCGACATGCGATCGAAGGACGTATTGAAGGATGCCATCCGCGATTTCGACGGAACGGTGATTGTCGTGTCGCACGACCGTGAATTCCTCGACGGACTCGTGACCAAGGTGTACGAATTCGGTGGGGGAGTGGTACGTGAACACATCGGTGGCATCTACGATTTCCTCCAAAAGAAAAAGATTGAAAACCTCAACGAACTCCAGCTCACCATTTCGCCTACGGCTTCCATCAAGAAAGAAGAACCCGTGACGGTGAGCGAAAACAAACTCTCTTACGAGGCACAGAAGGAGTTGAACAAGAAGATCAAGAAGCTTGAAAAACAGGTGGCAGATTGTGAATCTCGCATCGAGAAGATAGAATCGCAAATCGCTGAGGTTGAGGCTCAAATGGCCACTCCCGAAGGTGCTTCGGACATGAAACTCTACGAACGTCATCAGCAACTGAAGAAGGAACTCGATGCCGTGGTTGAAGAATGGGAAATGGTTTCGATGGAGCTGGACGAAGTAAAGGGTTAGTCAGAACCAAATATAATCAAATAGCATCTGCCATATCTGCAATATAGATGTAAGTCCTTGAGAATCAATAAGAACGTGTGGCAGATTATCTGCCACACGTTTATTTTTCTGCCACAGGAGAGTAATGGCCGTTGTCGGGCATGTAAACCGGATTTTGTCGAGTGGCTACATTCTTCAGTTTGCCATCTTCCACCAGCTTTTTCAGGATGCGGTGGGCGGTCGATTTTACCTGCATACCATGAAATTGGAATTGCCGGCGGGTGAGGGTTTCGTGCGTTGCAAAATGTTCCGTTAGTATCCGGTCGACTTCTTCCTCCGTCATCGGCATAGAATGTGGTTTGTTTTTCGAGCGTAGTATTTTTTGTTGTCGCAAATGCTTTTTCAGTTCATTGTCTGCCCGATAGGAAACCGATTTGAACTCCACGTTTTCCGATCGGACGGCATGCGGGGTACGAACTTCTTCCTTACATTGCAAGTTCACTTGGAAATAGCCGATTCCTTCCAGATGCACCTTGCTTCCTTCGCCTAGGTGTTTGGCCAGTTTGTCACCCAGTGTGATGAGTACGGCCTTCACATCGGCAATGGTCAGCGAACTTTCCTGCTGGATTTCCTTGGCCAGCCGGTCGGACGAAATCCGATTGCCGGATATGACTCGGGCATGATAACGCTTCTTGTTGGTTCCTTGTGAGTTGGGGTTGCGGTAAAACTCGTATTCGATAGGCATGATTCTTAGGTTTTAGTGAATGTACAAAGATAGGAAAACTTGTGTAAAGATGCAAGTGCTTAAATCGATTCACTCCAGTGAATCGACTGACTCACTTAAGTCAATCTACCGATTCACTCTAGTGAAACGACCGACTCACCCCAGTGAATCGCTCTAAACATCTTGACGGATGAACGATTTCGTGCAGAATGGAAAAGCCGCAGTTGACAGATTTCTTTAAAACGTGAAGATGTCTCAAGAAAAGGAATGACTGTATTCCAAAACCATCACTTCTTCGGTAAACAATTCTAAAATTTGTCCAAAAAATACTTTTTGTTAGGGGTATATCCTGAAATCGTTGAGCAATTTATCAGTTGGCTTGTTTATTGCTCACAGAAGAATGAATCACTCTCTTCAAGAGGTGTGGTCTTAAAACTGGATTTATGTGTATGAAGGATACTTTAATAACACTGATTCTCTTTTTGTTTGGAGTCGGTATTGGATATGCACAAGAAAGACGCTCGGAGATATGTGTGGACTTCCGTTTGAACAGCATGGTCATAGACCCTTCCTTTTCGGATAATGCTGCTCGCATGCAGGAACTGGTGGAGTTTCTTCAGACTCTCCGTCAGGATAGCACAACTCGCATCGTCGAAGTATCTTTTTGTGGTGCAGCTTCTCCTGAAGGTAGCTATCAGCTTAATCGCAAGTTGGCAAGGGGACGGCTCGAGGCTCTTGAAAAGTTTGTTCGCAAGGAAGTGTATATTCCAGATAGCTTGATTACGCGTGACGATAGCTATATTCCATGGGAATATCTGAAGTCTCAAATTGAAGATTCCAACCTGCCTGGCAAGGATGAAGTGATGGCTATCTTGGAAGAAGAGGCCCGATTGGTGGATTATCAGCAGCCGAATACGCAAATCGACAACCGTATTGTTAAGTTAAAGGCGTTGGATAACGGAAAAATATGGAAACAAATATATAATCAGTTCTTTGGAAGGATGCGGAATGCTTGTGCGGTGATTGTAGCTTTTAAGACGGATTTGCCTCCTGTTCAGGAATCTGTTGCTTTTTCTGATACGCTGGTTGTAGAGCCGATAATGGAAGCACCGGCAATTGTCCCTGATACGGTCACTTATGTAGAAGTTGAAATGCTCGAAGCAGAGGATTGGTCTCGAAAACTACATCTGAAGACCAATGTCCTTGGATTGGGGCTGGTTATAGCGAATGTAGCCGTGGAAGTTGACTTAGCCAAACACTGGTCGTTTACCTTGCCTGTTTATTATTCGGCTTGGGACTATTTCAAGACAACCATCAAGTTTCGTACGTTTGCCATTCAGCCTGAGTTGCGTTACTGGTGGTCAGAGGCGAATGAGGGCTTTTTTGCAGGAGCACACTTTGGTTTGGCATATTATAATTTTGCTATGGATGGAGAATACCGATATCAGGACCATTATCGCAGGACTCCGGCTATTGGTGGTGGTATGAGTGTTGGTTATCGGCTACCCATCAGCAAGAACAATCGTTGGTGGGTGGAGTTCATACTTGGTGCAGGTGTCTATCCGTTGCATTACGACAAGTTCTACAACACTCCACGAACCAAAGACGGTGCGTTGATAGAGAGCATCAAGAAAGTCTATTGGGGCATTGACCAAGCGGCAGTATCGTTCTCGTATTCGTTTGATCTGAAGAAGAGAGGAGGCAAGCGATGAAAAGGATATTATGCTTTATCATATGGACACCGATGATGCTTCTTGTTTCGTGTGATGTGCATGAATGGCCGGACTTGCCCAACCGTGTGCCGTTCCATCTGCGGCTTGTTTACGAAACCGATATGACCGAATGGAAACATCTGTATAACGGTTTGGAAGTTAGGGAACAAGGATTGGGTGAAATGTACGACAACCGTTTGGGACAAGGTAAGATCCGCTATGTTATACGTGCCTATCCCGTATCAGAGATGCAGCGTGTCGCATCCATTTACGCACAGGAGTTTGTATTCACCAAGGATATTTCCGAGGGTTATGAGCACGAGGTGACGCTTAGTCTTCCGGAAGGGGATTATAACGTGATGGTATGGTCGGACTTGATGGAAACAGTTGGAGATACACCCTTCCACGATGCAGCCAACTTCAACGAAATCAAGTTGCAAGGCGACCATCAAGGAAATACAAACTATCGGGATGCCTTTCGGGGTACGAACCGTCTGTCGCTGGTTGCAGATGTCAGGAACCATCAGCTTGATACGGTTAATATAACGATGCAACGCCCCCTTGCCAAAATTGAATTCGTTACCAATGATGTGGAGGAATTCATTAAAAAGGAATCGGTTCGTGTGGATTCTAGGGAAAGCAGAACCGTGAACTTGGAGGATTACAAGGTGGCATTTCATTATGTGGGCTTTATGGCAGACACTTATAGCATGTATACCGACAAGCCGGTTGACTCTTCTACGGGTGTGATGTTTGAATCAACTTTGAAGAAACTTAACGACAAGGAGGCTTCAATGGGATTTGATTATGTTCTTGCTAACGACAAGGAGACAACTGTAACTATGCAGATGGCCCTTTATGATAAGAAAGGTACACAAGTCTCCTTAACTAAGCCGGTGGATGTGCCGGTCAAACGTAGTCGGCATACCTTATTGACGGGTACGTTCCTAATATCGGAAGCAACGGGAGGTGTAACCATCAACCCCAGTTTTAATGGAGACCACAACATAAAGTTTGAATAGCTTTTATAAATAAATTTGTTTTACTAAAATGATTACTAATGGACAAGAAAATTATTTTTGGAATTTTTGCGACTGCAGGTATGTTGTTTGCAACCTCTTGCTCTGATGACGTACAGGAAAATACTCAGGCAGGTAATGAAGCTCAGGTAAAGTTCTCGCTTGACTTGGAAAGTGTGATTGGAAGCCGTGGTATCAGTGATGGTACGGGTGCCGATAGATTAGTTTATGCTGTATTTGACAAGGATGGTAATCGCCTTTCCGACATTGCAGTTGTTAGTAAGGATAATGTTAATTTCCCGACAACCGAAAGTCTCATCTTGGCTAAGGGACAGACTTACAAAGTTGCTTTCTGGGCACAGGATTCAGAATGTGATGCCTATACCGTAGATACAGATGACATGTCTGTCTCTATCGACTATACAGATGGTACGACGGGTTCTACTTCGGACATCAACAATGATGAAACTCGTGATGCTTTTTTCAAAACTGTTGAATTTACAGTAACTGGTTCTACTTCCATAGATGTGGAACTGAAACGTCCTTTTGCTCAAATCAACGTGGGGGTTACGGAAGAAGATTGGAATGCTGCTGTATCATCTGGTATTCAGATTGCAAACTCTTCAGTTGTAATCAGCAATGTGGCAACCTCCTTGAACCTGTTGGATGGAACGGTAGGTAATGCAACTACGGAAATAACTTACGCTCTTAATGCTATTCCTAGCGAAACTTTGAAGGTGGATACTGATGGGGATGGTAACAAGGAAAGTTACAAATGGCTTTCTATGAGCTATATCCTTCCGGCTGATGCAACGACAGGTTATGCAAAGACAACCTTAGACAATGTAAGCTTTGTATTCAAACCGACAGCAGGTAACGAAATCAGATTCAATCAAGGCTTGAACAATGTTCCTGTACAACGTAACTGGCGTACCAATATTCTTGGTAAACTGTTGACAGGTGATATAACATTCAATATTATCATTGATCCTGTTTACGAGGACGATAACAATTTGAAGATGCCTTATGCAACAATTAACGGTGTGGCTTACACTTCTTTTGCCAAGGCAATGGATGCGGTTCAGGATGGTGAAACCATCAAATTGGTAGGTGAAACGGCACTTGACGCAACTATCGCTAGTCCATACCTCTTTGTCCTCGACGGAAAGAATGTAACCATCGACTTGAATGGTTACGAACTCATCGCCAATATTCCTGATGTAACCCGTAACACGGCTATCTTCCAAGTTCAAAACAATGGAACGCTGACTATTCAAGGTCAAGGCAATGTGAATGTGGTTACGCATACAGCAACAGGCTTGGCAGCATTTATCAATAATATAGGTGGTACCGTCAATCTGAATGGAGGTAACTGGATTATGACAGCATTGGAATATCCGGATGCATTGATTCCTACGTTTGTGGATAACAATAGTAATGTGGCAAATGTTACATTGAATATCAATGGAGGTACATATACCTTCCATCGTAATCTCTTCCGTAATTTTGCGAATGCGGCAGGTCATAACAACTATGCAACCGTTGCTACAATCAATATTTACGGTGGTACGTTCAATGGACGCGATAATGATAAAGGTGCTATCTGGAATCAGAAGCCTTCTGCTTCTGCTCCTGAAGGTGCCGGTGTAGTTAATGTTATGGGCGGTACATTCAATAATGTGGTTATTAGTGATGATTTTGCAACCGAAGTTTCTAGCGTGAATGATTTGACAACGGCTATCAACGGAGGAAAGAGTATCGTTTTGGTCAGTGATATCGAATTGGGTGACGCCACTATCACCATTCCTGCCGATGCGGATGTTGTTCTTAGCTTGAACGGCCACAAATTGACTGCTTCTTACGTAGGCTCTGATCATTATGCCATGTTCACCATCCCCAGTACTTCTTCTTTGACTGTTTTCGGTGACGGTGAAATCAATGCTGTTACTGAAATAACAGCGGATAATCGGTCTTTGGCAATTTTCTTGAACTCTGGTGAGTTGATGTTAAATGGTGGTGCGTACAATATTAGTAACGTCAGAAACGATCATACTTGGATTATTGCTGCCATTGTTGATAACCGTACGACAAATGCATCTAGTGCAACTAAGTTGACCATCAATGGAGGTGACTACTCTGTTAGTGGTGATGCTATCAACTTGTTCCGCAATTATCCTCAGCAGGGAGGAACTGCAACATTGATTGTTAATGACGGTGAGTTTCATGCAAATAACGGTGCTACTACTTATATTTGGAATCAAGAGGCTGGAACCTATTTGGGCGAACTTTACTTCAATGGAGGTACCTATGATTCCAATGTAGTATATGAAGATTACAACGGTCAGAGCGATGTTCATATTGCTGATGGTGTAACCATTAATGCTTACGTTGGTAACAACTAAATAGAACAGCCTAGGGCTGATTTATGGGTTCGAGACCTACTATTCATGCGAATGGTAGGTCTCATTGGTTCGTAAGGAAACTGTTTAGTGATAGTGTAAGCTATTAAAAGCTTTTATTGGGCATTTTTAATACCTGTTCAAATAAAAATAGTACCTTTGCGGCCTTGATAATAAAAAGAAATAGAGAGATATGAACGTAAAACAAATCTTGCCGGTGGCCGTGATGGCCATTGCCACACTCACCGGTTGTGAAGGAAAGAAGGAAATGAACGCAGGAATCAGACCTGAAAACATGGACCTCACGGCTCAGAAAGGAGCTGACTTCTATCAGTATGCCTGTGGCGGATGGATGAAAGCAAATCCACTCACAGACGAGTATTCACGCTTCGGCACATTCGACCAGTTGGCGGAAAACAACCGCGAACAACTCAAGGGTTTGATTGGCGAAATCGCAGCCTCTCAGCACGAGCAAGGCTCTATCGCACAGAAGATTGGCGACCTCTACAACCTCGCCATGGACACCGAAAAGCTGAATGCCGACGGCATGAAACCTATCCAAGCTGACCTCGACCGCATCAATGCCATCAACGACAAGGCAGGCATCATCCAGGCCATGGCCGAACTCGCAGGCTCGGCTTACTTCCAATTCTATGTGGGTGCCGACATCATGGATAGCAAGACCAACATCTTCCAACTCTATCAGGGCGGTATCGGCCTCGGTGAAAAGGAATACTACTTGGAAGACGACGAAGCTACCAAAAAGATTCGCGATGGCTATAAGGCTCACATTGTGAAGATGTTCCAACTCATCGGTCAGGACGAAAAGCAAGCGACCAAGAGCATGGAAGCCGTGATGGAAATCGAAACTCGCTTGGCGAAGAAGTCGTTCAATGCGGTAGAACAACGCAATCCTGCGGCCAACTATCACATGTTGACTTTGGATGAACTCAAGAAGCAAATCCCGGGCTTCGACTGGGAAGCTTACCTCAATGCGGTAGGCGTGAAGGGCGTGACTTCGCTCAACGTATCGCAAATCGAACCGGTGCAGGAAGCCGTGGCTATCATCAACTCCCTCCCGATGGACAAGCAGAAGGCTTACTTGCAATGGAAGCTCATCGACTCGGCTGCTAGCTATTTGAGCGATGCTTTCGTGGCTCAGAACTTCGAATTCTACGGCAAGGTAATGTCCGGCAAGAAGGAAGATCAACCACGTTGGAAGAAGGCCGTAGGTACCGTGAATGGCGTATTGGGCGAAGCCGTAGGTCAGATGTATGTGGAAAAGTATTTCCCTGCTGCAGCAAAGGAACGCATGGTTCAGTTGGTGAAGAACCTTCAGACTGCTCTTGGCGAACGCATCCAGGCACTCGAATGGATGGGCGAAGAAACCAAGGCCAAGGCGATGGAAAAGCTCAATACCTTCTATGTAAAGGTGGGCTATCCTGATAAATGGAAGGACTATTCTTCCCTCCACATCGAAAAGGATTCTTATTGGGCAAACATCAAGCGTGCACAGGAATTTGCTTTGAACGAAATGCTCGAAAAGGCTGGTAAGCCGGTAGACATCGATGAATGGCACATGACTCCGCAGACCGTAAACGCATACTACAACCCGACTACCAACGAAATCTGCTTCCCGGCAGGTATCTTGCAATATCCGTTCTTCGATATGAATGCCGATGATGCCTTCAACTACGGTGCTATCGGTGTGGTTATCGGCCACGAAATGACTCATGGCTTCGACGACCAAGGTCGTCAGTTCGACAAGGAAGGTAACCTCAAGGATTGGTGGACAGCTGAGGATGCTGAACGCTTCAATGCCCGTTCGAAAGTATTGGTGGATTACTTCAACGCTATCGAAGTGCTCCCGGGCTTGCAAGCAAATGGCGAACTCACTCTCGGTGAAAACATTGCCGACCATGGTGGTCTCCAAGTAGCTTACCAAGCTTTCAAGAACGCCACCAAGAATGCTCCGTTAGCCGAAAAGGACGGTTTCACTCCGGAACAACGCTTCTTCTTGGCATACTCGGGTGTATGGGCAGGCAATATCCGCGATGAACAAATCCGTGTGTACACCAAGAGCGACCCGCACTCACTCGGTCGTTGGCGTGTGAATGGTGCTTTGCCTCATATTAATGCATGGTATGATGCATTCGGCATCACCGAAACCGACCCGATGTACATCGCTCCTGAAAAGCGTGCTTCGATTTGGTAATAGGAATACATAAACAATACTAATTGTCATTCTTCCCCCGTCGTGTCATTCTGAACGAAGTGAAGAATCTGAATACATTATGCTTGTGTATACAGATCCTTCGCGATGCTCAGGATGACACGATGAAGGAGCGAATGACATTTTCATTTTATTGTTTGTTCTATAATTTAAAAATCACTATTTTTGCACTCCATGAAGCAGAGAAGATTCATAGCCTGGATGTTAATGATAGTCAGCATAGTGATGTTGACGGCATCGGTCTTGCCCCATCATCATCATCGGGAGATTCTTTGCTTGCAACACGATGTGGAGGCTTGCGAATGTACTTCTCATTGTGAGGGAAATCATCACGAGCATCATCAGCATGATGGCCATTGTTCGCATGGTACCCATCATGCATGTGGCTCCGATTGCGTTACTCATTTTCAGACGCTTACACCCGAGAAAGCTTCGGTGGATGTCTCGCCTGACTATTCCTTTTGTGCCTTGCTTTACACTTTGGCCGACCTTCTGTCCATTCCTTTGCCTTTGAAAGACACGAAGGCAAATCTTTCTTATTTCTATTTAGAGAAACTACATTCTACGTGCTTATGGCATATACAGGGGCTTCGTGCGCCTCCTGCTTTTGTTCTTGCTTGATACCTGGGATAACGAAACGTTATGTCAGCTTTTATTTCATAGAACAATAACAATAAAAATTAAATACTATCATGAAGAAAATTTTCTTTATGGGAGTCATGGGGATGTTTCTCCTAGGCTCCTGCTCAAGCAATTCGGGTCATAGCCACGAAGGCCATCATCACGACCACGAAGGGCACAACCATGCGACAGAAGAACATGCCCACAATCACGAAGGGCATAGTCATGAACACGAAGACCATAATCATGATGCTCACGCCGGTCATAACCACGAAGCCGAAGGCCACAATCACGATGCACACGAAGGTCATGACCACGACCACGGCCATGCTCACGGAGTGAATCCCGATGAAATCATGCTCGCTCCTCACAAGGCCAAGGCCGCAGGTGTAGCGTCCGAAGTCATCCAGCCGAAGCCTTTCCGCCAAATCATTAAGGCGAGTGGAGAGGTGCAAGCAGCTCAAGGCAATGAAAGCATCGTAGTAGCCAATGTGTCGGGTATCGTTTCATTCCAACGCTCGGTAACCGAAGGTATGCAGGTAGGCAAGGGGGCATCTTTGATGTCTATCTCAGCTAGCAAGTTGCAGGACGGTGATCCAGCCGAACGTGCCCGCATCGCTTACGAAGCCGCTAAGGCTGATTTCGACCGTGCAAGCCGATTGGTAGAAAGCCAAATCGTATCGCAAAAGGAATTCAATGCCATCAAGGAAAAGTATGAAAACGCCAAACTCGCCTACGAAGCCTTGGCAAAGAACCAAACCAAGAATGGGGTAGGCGTAACCTCTCCGATGGGTGGTTACATCAAGAATCTCTTGGTGAATGAAGGTGACTATGTATCAGTAGGTCAACCTCTTGCTACGGTAACTCAGAATAACCGCCTCTTCCTCCGTGCCGATGTATCAGAACGTTATTACAAGTATCTGAATGGCATCACCTCGGCCAATTTCAAGACTCCGTATGACAATCAGGTGTATGAATTGGAAGCTCTCAATGGCAAGCTCTTGTCTTATGGCAAGTCATCAGGTGCAGGTTCGTTCTATGTACCGGTAACCTTCAGCTTCGATAACAAGGGTGACATCATCCCGGGTTCGTTTGTGGAAATTTTCTTGCTCTCCAAGCAGATGGAAGATGCCATTGTCCTCCCGGTAGAAGCTCTCACCGAAGAACAAGGCTTGTACTTCATCTACATTCAAAATTGTGAGGAAAGTTACAAAAAACAGGAAGTGAAATTGGGAGCCAGCAATGGTAAGGAAGTGCAAATCCTGAGTGGCGTTCATCCGGGCGACAAGGTCGTGGTGAAAGGCGCTTATCATGTGAAATTGGCTTCGGCTAGCAATGCCCTTCCGGCTCATAGTCATGAACATTAATAATATTGCACCACAGATTACACAGATAAACACAGATTGGAATAATTAATTGTTAATCTGTGGAAATCTGTGGAATCCGTGGTAAGAAAATAGATAACTTATGCTGAACAAAATCATACATTTTTCCCTCCACAACCGTATCTTGGTGTTGGTGGCATCGGTGCTTCTGCTGGTGGGCGGTTTCTATACGGCCTATCATACCGAAGTCGATGTATTTCCTGACTTGACGGCTCCTACGGTAGTGGTCATGACCGAAGCGAATGGTATGGCCGCCGAAGAAGTGGAGCAACTGGTGACTTTCCCGATTGAAACAACCGTGAACGGGGCGACTCACGTACGCCGTGTACGTTCTTCCTCGACCAATGGTTTCTCTGTGGTTTGGGTGGAATTCGATTGGGATACAGACATTTATCTCGCCCGTCAGATTGTGAGCGAGAAACTTTCTTTGGTGAATGAAGAGCTCCCCGAAAACGTGGGTAAGCCGACCATGGGTCCTCAATCCTCCATCTTGGGTGAGGTGCTGATTGTGGGCTTGACTTCGGATTCTACCTCCATGATTGACCTTCGCACGATAGCCGATTGGACCATCCGTCCTCGCTTGCTCTCTACCGGTGGGGTGGCTCAGGTGTCCGTTCTCGGTGGTGACATCAAGGAATATCAGGTGTTGATAGACCCTGCCCGTATGCGTCATTATGGCGTGTCGCTCGACGAGGTGATGGCCGTGACCCGCAACATGAATCAGAATGTGAACGGAGGTATCATCTACGAACATAGTAATGAATACATTGTGCGTGGGATGCTCTCGACCACGAATGTTGAACAGATAGGGCGTGCCGTTATCAAGACCGTGGATGGTGTGTCTGTCACCCTCGAAGATGTGGCCGACGTGAAGATTGGCTCGCAAGAACCGAAGCTCGGTTTGGCTTCGGAAAGAGGCAAGCCTGCCGTACTCGTCACCGTGAGCAAGCAACCTCAGACCGGTACCATCGAGTTGACCGAAAAGCTCATTGCGGCCCTCGACGATGTGCAGAAGAATCTTCCTCCCGATGTGAAGATTTCGACCGACATCTTCCGTCAGAGCCGATTCATCGATAGCTCGATTGACAATGTGAAGTCATCGCTTTATGAAGGGGCTATCTTTGTAATTATCGTGCTTTTCCTCTTCTTGGCGAATGTCCGTACCACCTTGATTTCGTTGGTTACCTTGCCATTGGCTTTGGTGGTGGCTATCTTGACTTTACACTACATGGGCTTGAGCATCAATACGATGAGTTTGGGCGGTATGGCGATTGCCATCGGTTCGTTGGTGGACGATGCCATTGTCGATGTGGAAAACGTGTGGAAGCGTTTGCGTGAAAACCGCCTCATGCCTGAAGGAGAACGTAAAGGCGTTTTGGAAGTGGTGTTCGAAGCTTCGAAAGAAGTGCGTATGCCTATCCTCAACTCGACCTTGATTATTGTGGTGAGCTTCGTGCCCTTGTTCTTCTTGAGCGGTATGGAAGGTCGTATGTTGGTGCCTCTGGGCATTGCCTTCATCGTGGCGTTGTTTACTTCTACCATTGTGGCATTGACCTTGACTCCCGTGCTTTGTAGCTATCTTTTGGGCAACAACAAGGGCGAAGGTCTGCCGAAGGAAGCGTTCGTGGCCGTATGGATGAAGAAGCATTACGAACGTGCCTTGCTTTGGGCATTGAAGTATAGCAAGTGGGTGTTGGGTGGAACCATTGCCTTGTTTGTGGTAGCGTTGGTATGTTTCTTCCAATTGGGACGCTCGTTCTTGCCATCGTTCAACGAAGGTTCTTTGACCATCAATATCACCTCCATGCCGGGTGTATCGCTTGAAGAATCCGACAAGCTCGGTCGTCGTGCCGAAGAACTCTTGCTCTCCATTCCCGAAATCCAGACCGTGGCCCGCAAGACAGGTCGTGCCGAATTGGATGAACACTCGCGTGGGGTAAACGGAAGTGAAATCGAGGCACCTTACGAGTTGAAGGACCGCTCGAAGGACGAGATGATGCAGGAAGTACGCGACAAGCTCAATACCCTTTCGGGTGCCAACATCGAACTTGGTCAACCCATCAGCCATCGTATCGATGCCATGCTTTCGGGTACGAAGGCCAGTATTGCCATCAAGCTTTTTGGCGATGACTTGAATCACATGTATCTCTATGCCAACCGCATCAAGACCGCTATCAGTGGCATCGAGGGTATTGCCGACCTCAATGTGGAACAACAAATCGAACGTCCTCAGCTTCAGATTGTTCCGAAGCGTGAAATGATGGCGAAGTATGGGGTGACTATGCCGGAGTTCGGCGAGTTTGTGGCCGTGAACTTGGCGGGTGCTACCGTATCGCAAGTCTATGAACAAGGCAAAGTGTTCAACCTTATCGTCCGTGCCAAGGACAATGTCCGTGACGAGATGGACAAGGTGAACGACTTGATGATTGATACTGAAAGTGGTGAACGCATCCCTCTCAGCTATGTGGCGGATGTGGTTTCATCGATGGGCCCCAATAGTGTGAGTCGTGAGAACGTGAAGCGTAAGATTGTGATTTCCGCCAACACCAGCGGACGTGACCTTCGTGGGGTGGTGAACGACATTCGCGAACGCATTGATGCCGAAGTGAAATTGCCCGAAGGCTATCACGTGGAATTCGGTGGTCAGTTCGAGAGCGAAGAAGCCGCAAGTCGCACCTTGCTTTTGGCTTCGTTGATGAGTATCGTAGTCATCTTCCTCTTGATTTATACCGAGTTCAAGAATGCCGCACAGAGTGGGGTGATTCTCCTTAACTTGCCTTTGGCCTTGATTGGTGGGGTGTTCGCCTTGATGCTCACCACGGGCGAAGTCAGCATCCCGGCCATCATCGGTTTCATCTCGTTGTTCGGTATTGCTACCCGTAACGGTATGTTGCTCATCAGCCGGTACAACAAGCTTCGTGCCGAAGGTATGCCATTGGAAGAAAGCATCGTGCATGGCTCGCTCGACCGACTCAACCCGATTCTCATGACGGCTTTGAGTTCGGCCTTGGCCTTGATTCCGTTGGCTTTCCGTGGCGACTTGCCGGGCAATGAAATCCAAAGTCCGATGGCGAAGGTCATCTTGGGAGGTTTGTTGACATCCACCCTCCTCAATGCCTTCATCGTACCGATTGTTTATGAATGGATGAACCGTAAGAAGAAATGAAATTAATTCACCACAGAGTAACACAGAGTCTCACGGAGTAAATATTTAAACTCTGTGGAACTCCGTGTACTCTGTGGTGAAAAACAAAAAGAATAATGAGAAAAATAATCATAACCATAGCACTTTGCCTCCCGATAGGGATGCAGGCACAAAGCATCAACCAAGTGCTTCAGAGCATTGAGCAAAACAACAAGGAGTTGCAATCGCAAGTCCAGCTTTCCAAGGCTCAGAAGATGGAGAATCGTACCGCCAATAACTTGCCCGACCCAACGGTGAGCTATAGCTCTTTCTATAAGAACGGACCGGGGCCGGGGCATGGCACCGAGTTGGTAGCTACTCAGGGTTTCGATTTTCCTACCCAGTACATCACTCGCAATCGTCAGGCCGACTTGGCGAACGAAGCTCTTGACAAGCAACAACAGGCCGTTCGTCGCGACATTCTTTTGAAGGCCAAGACCCTTTGCCTCGACTTGATTCTTCTCAATCAGGAGAAAGCTTTGATGGATATCCGCAAGAAGAATGCCGATGAGTTGGAGGCTCTTTACAATCAACGCCTTGAAGCCGGGGATGCCAACATCCTAGAGGTGAACAAAATCAAGATGGAACGGATGAATGTGCAAACCGAAGTGGCTCAAAACCATGCTGCTTGTCGTTCGGCACTTCAATCCTTGTTGGCGATGAATGGCAACATGCCGTTGGAGTTTGCCGATGTGCAATATCCTGAAGTAAAGCACATCAACGACTTCAACACCTTACGTGATGAAGTCATCGCTTCCGACCTCGATTTGCAAGCCATGTCGTTTGCTACAAAGGCAGCAGAAAAACAAGTATCTGTCAATAAGCAGGATTGGCTTCCGAAGCTTGAAGCCGGTTTCCGTCGTAACACCGATACGGGTATGTCGATGAACGGTTTCGTGGTAGGAGGCTCTATTCCTTTGTTTTCCAATCGTAAGAAGGTGCAGATAGCCAAGGCACAGGCTCTCAGTGCCCAGTTGATGCAAGAAGATGCTCGTTTGGAAGTGGAAAACAACCTCATGGCTCTTTTCAACGAGATGCAACAACTGAAGGAAGCCATGTCGACCTACGATGTTCCTTTGCTTCATCGTTCGCTCGACCTTCTGAAACAGGCATTGAAAGAAGGTCAGATTTCGTTGATAGAATACTTTGTCGAAGCCGAAACCGTTTACAAGAACTTACAAGCTTATATGCAGTTAGAAAACCGATATCAAAAGGTTATGGCCGACATTTATAAGAATGAATTGTAAGTTAGCTTCAGTTTTTCAGGGACTTCAGAGTACGTGGTTCTCAAATAGTTATCCAACTGTTTCTTTCTGAAGCTCCTAATTTCTCCCTCAATGAGTGACGATTTTGGTTGAATTCGTTCCTCATTGAGGGATTTTTTTTATAGACTCCAACAAGAATACTTCTCTTTCTCCTGAAGAATTCTTGTTTTTCTCTTGAAATATATGATATCCGAAATGTTCCGGATGCTTATCCATAATGTTACGGATAATTGTACGTAGTATTATGAACAAATATACAAAGTATTGTGAATAAACTATTATTCTTATTCTTTTTATGTTTTCTTCTTGTTGAAAAGAAGTATGAAAGCTATTCTTTTAATTTTTAATCCGATTCTTTTGTTTTCAATAATCTTTTCCTTTGTGAACATATTTATATAGGTGATCCGGTAGGAGTTACCATGCCCGATATGGATAATGGAAAAGCTAGAGTGATTTTATTGGAATGAACTTCACTTCATAAGCAAACGCATCGGCACTCCACCCCATTGAACATCAGTATAAAGTAAAGGAAGTGAAAGTAAATCTACTCTCACTTCCTTTCTTTATAATAGGGCTAAAAAGTCTTATTTTAGAATCAAAGCAAAACCACCGCCAGGAGCGAGATGCAGCTTCATCTTGTCGCTCTTCTTTGCTTGTATGGTTTCAGACTTGTAGTCGCGTGCAATGCGGTGAGCGTTTACACCGTCTTTGAAAAGTTTGCCACTATATGTCTTTTCACCCAAAATGGAAAGATCAACTTCGAGGTCGCGAGCATTCCAATTGGTGATACCGCCAATGTACCATGTATCGCCTGAGCGACGGGCGGTGATGATGTATTCACCCATCTTGCCATCGAGGACGATAGTTTCATTCCATACGGTAGGAACGGCACTGATGAAATCAGTACATTCTTGCTCGCGTTCGTAGTTGCTCGGAGTGTCGCAAAGCATGTTGAACGGAGAATCGAGAATCATGTAAAGAGCCAATTGGTGGCAACGGGTACCTTGACTCATTGGCTCGCTATTGCAAGCACGGTAGTTTTCTTTGGTTGCATTACGCATCGCACCTTGGGTATAGTCCATCGGGCCGGATACCTGACGGATGAACGGAATCATGACATCGTACGAAATCAAATCGATTTCACCCGGCTTACCCCATTTTACTTGTTCGAGGCCGAATACACCTTCGAAGTTCAACACGTTCGGATAAGTACGATTCAAACCGGCCGGCTTGTGTGTACCGTGAAGATCAAGAATCAAATGATACTTAGCCGCCATTTCAGCAGCACGATAATTGAATGCGGTCATATCCTGGTCGTCGCGGTCCATGAAGTCAACCTTGAAACCTTTGATGCCCATTTCGGAGTAATGGCGACACACGTTTTCCATGTCACGGTTGAAGGCATGATAACCGGCCCAAAGTACGAGGCCTACGTTCTTGCTATTGGCATAAGCCACCAGTTCTTTGAGGTTGATTTCAGGAACAACTTGCATTAAATCGGCTTTTAAATTAACAGCCCAACCTTCGTCAAGGATTACGTATTCAATGCCGTTCTTCGAAGCAAAATCGATATATGCTTTATAAGTGGCATTGTTGATACCGGTTTCGAAGTCAACACCATCCAAGTTCCAATCGTTCCACCAGTCCCAAGCAATCTTTCCCGGCTTGATCCAGGAGATGTCTTCCAAGCGAGACGGTTCTGCCAAAACATAGCCTAAATTACAAGCTGCCAAGTCCTTGTCCTCGTTGGTGACGATAGTCACACGCCATGGGAAGTTGCGAGGTTGGTCTACTTTGGCGATAAAATCTTCACGTTCCTTTACTACCATCTGGAGCATGTTGTGACCACCTTGTTCTACTTTCTTCGGATAGTTGGCAAATTCACTGATTAGTTGTCCTTCTTCGTCGTTGGTCTTCAAATATAATCCAGGATAGTTTTCCAAGTCCACTTCGGTGATGCATACCTTCACATTGTTTTCCAATTTCACGATGAGCGGGAGGAACATCAGACGTTCCTTGTTCAGCTTGGAGAGCTTGTCGTTGGTATATTGTGCTTCGAATGAGTTGAAGAATTGTTCTTCATAGCTATGGCTTTTTCTTACGTACGGGATGCTGGCTTCGGCATCGGTTGGGAATTGGTATAGTACTTGCTCGTCCACTACCTTGAACGGTTTCTTCCCACGGTTTACGAAGCGGTAGGCGATACCGTCATCGTATGCACGGAATACTACATTGAATCCCTTAAATTGGATAGTCAGCTCATTATAAATGTCTGAAAGTTCGGTTGCACGATAGAAAGGAGTAGTAATCTTTTCGTTTACGCTCTTGCGGGTGGCTTTTGAAGGCTTATCGTTTTCTCCCCAGATTTCGCCATTATCTAATGTCATGGTTAAAGGAGAGTTTTCCAATATCTGCTGACCGTTGAAGGTGATGTTGTAAGTCAGTTGTTTGCCGGCAGTAATGTTCGTCTGTAACTTGCCATTCGGTGAAGCGAGTTGATACTGTTTCTGTGCTTGTGCTACTAATGTACATAAGGCACAAAGGATAAAAATTTTTAATGCTTTCATATAAGTTGATTTAAAATTATTTGTCATACCTTGATATTGGCTTGTTTGAGGCATCGCAATTTACTAAAAATATATGTTTTAGCAATCGAATTTACTTTGAATTTAATAGTGAAAAGGATTGTTATATGGAATGTTAGGTCGGTTGTTGGGGTATAGAGTATGAAATAAGGTGTAAATCATGTAAGGAATGTTTGGCTGTTGGAATGTTTTTATGTAATTTTACGGCTCAAATTTTAATGTGGAAAATACATGAAAAGTTGGACACTTTTTCTTGGGGCAATGATTTATGCCGTAACGGCCTTTGCCCAAAATATTCCTTCTGCTAAGGGGAAGGTTGTTGATGCTTCGAATGGTCAGCCTATTGAATATGCCGATGTGATTGTAACCGGTAAGGATAACAAGGTCTTGGCTTCAACGTTGGTGAACAATGGCTCATTTGTGTTGGAGCAAGTTCCCAATGGGCGTTTCCCGATTTCGGTCATATTGATAGGTTATCAGACCTATGAAAGTGAACCCTTGTTGTTTGAACAGGGGAAATGTGTGGATTTGGGAACTATTTCGCTGAAGGTGGATGAAACGGTTTTGCAGGAAATAGCAGTAACTGCCGACAAGAAACAGGTGGTGTATAAATTGGATCGTCAACGTATCAATGCCTCTGCTTCGTTGGTGGCTTCCGGTGGGACGGCCGTTGATGTGTTGAAGTCTACTCCTTCCGTTCGAGTGGATGCTGACGGGAATGTAACTTTTCGAGGCAGTTCTGGTTTCTTGGTTTATGTGGATGGCAAACAAAGCCCTTTGGAAGGGGCACAAGCCTTGCAACAGGTGGCTGCTTCGAATATTGAAGACATCGAAATCATCACCACTCCTTCGGCACGTTATCGGACAGAGGGTGATGTCGGTATAATCAATATCATTACGAAGCGTCATGATGATGCGGGGGTTAGTGGAGCCGTCAATTTGTCGGGAAGTACGATTGGAGCATGGAATGCCGATGCTTTAATTAGCCATCGGAAGGGGAGTAATCGTTGGTATCTGGGAGTTGCTTTATCTGAAAATAAAGGTAAAAGTGATTTCAACCAACGTAAGACTACGATTGTAGATGATTATGTGACCACTTCGGATGCGGACGGTACTCGACATCGTAATAACATGTCTTATATTGGCCGATTAGGTTGGGAATATACCAAGAATGGACATAACTTGTTGGTTGAGGCTCAAGGAGGGGTAACCAAAAACGCTCGTGGCGGTGATATGGAATATTATGAGCACCGTATGAAGGGAGACGAATTATTGGTGGACAATATGTTCAATAGCCGTGACCGATATTGCAACGAAAAGAGATTGGGACAGATTGCCTTGGAATATGTGTGGAAGATAAACGAACGAGGCGATAAATTGTCTTTAGCCAACCGTACCCGTTACGACTGGTATGCATTGGAATATACAGAAAGTAATATGTTCAATAAGGCAGGTGAGCGTTATGAAGGAACACGTGGCTATGAGGATGAACATCATTGGGATTGTGATGCTTCGGCCAGTTATTTATTGAATTACCGTCCGGGGGGAAAGGCTGAATTCGGATACCAATATACCTCGTATGTAGAACATGGAGACTATAGCATTACTTATTGGGACAGAGAAGCTAAGGAGTTCGATTGGCAAGATGATTTGTATGCTCCTTTTTATTATCGCAGACAAATCCATTCGGCCTATGCCATGGTAACTGATAAATTCGGCCCGCTTTCGGTGGATGCCGGTGTTAGAGCCGACCGTACGATTGATAAATTGGAAATAGAAGTGGAAGGTGCAGACCGCTATATTAAATATATGGAGTTCTTCCCTTCGGCCCATTTGTCTTACGAAGCTCCGGGACGAAACATCTTCTCATTGGGGTATTCCTATCGTATCAATCGTCCGGGTATCTGGCAATTGGAACCTTATATCACTTACGAGGACTATTATACCAAAATGATTGGTAATCCGGATATCAAGCCGGAGTATATCCATTCGTTGGAATTGGGGTATCGCAAGACTTTTGCTGAAAAGCATACTTTGGCGGTGACCGGATATTATCGTCATCGTAGTGGAGTACGTGACCGAGTGCGTGTGGCTTATGAACCGGGGGTAACACTCGACTCATTGATTAATGCCGGTAAAGACCGTACGTTCGGATTGGAAGTCAGTGCGAATGTGAAAGCTACCCGTTGGTGGAATCTGATATTGAACGGAAGTATCTTTGATTATGAATTTACCAGTTCGTATGTGGGATGTACTGATGCATCGAATACGGGGTATGCCGTTTCTATGATTAATAATTTCACATTGGGACCAACGACACGTATGCAATTTGACGGGAATGTGGTCGGTCCGACGGTCTTGTCACAAGGTCGGGAAGATGCCTATTGTTATTTTGACTTGGCTATTCGTCAACAATTGCTCAAGAATAAGTTGTCGCTTTCGTTGGTGGCACATGATGTGTTCCGTACGGCAAAGTATAATAATTATCGAATATCGGAAACCTTGCAATCGACTACCCGTGTCCGTCCGAAATATCCGGACTTGATGCTTTCAGTAAGCTATACATTCAATGCGAAGCCGAAGGAACATTCCGGTGCTGTTTCATCCGGTGCGAAGTTTGATGGTAAGGATTTCTAAAAAATGGATTTAATAGATAGACGAAATGAGAAAGATTGTATTATATGGAATGCTTGTTTTGTTGATGAGTGTTTCGTGTTCAGAACAACCAACTAAAGAAGATTTTATAACAGATTGTGAGAAGTCAAACTTTGTGAAGACTCCTCGTTTTGCCGAAACAATGGCTTGGTTTCGGAAATTGGCTGATTATTCATCGATGGTGAATGTGACTTCTTTTGGTACTAGTCCGCAAGGGCGAGACCTTTCGTTAGTCATTGTCGATAAGGATGGTCTGCAAGACCCTGTCCAGATTCGTCAGAAAGGGCGTGTGATAGTCTTGATTGAATCATGTATTCATTCGGGAGAACCTGATGGTAAGGATGCCAGTATGATTTTTCTTCGTGACATGATTGTGGAAAAGAAGAATATCGATATTTTGGATGATGTAAGTTTCTTGTTTATTCCCGTCTTTAATGTAGACGGTCACGAGAACTTTAGTGCAACGAACCGTATTAACCAGAATGGTCCCGAAGAACTGGGAACTCGCAACACCGCTCAACTCATCAATTTAAATCGTGATTTTCTGAAGGCCGATGCCCCGGAAATGAGAGCTTGGTTGAAACTCTACAACCGTTGGATGCCGGAGTTATTCATTGACGTTCACGTGACGAATGGGGCAGACTTCCAATACGTGATGACTTATGCCATTGAAAATCGTGGTACTATTATGGAAGAGGGTTTGCGTCGTTGGTCGCTTGATGTGTATGAAAAGCAGCTCAATGAACGGATGGAAAAGGTAGGCTTTCCACTCTTTCTTTATGCTTCTTTTCGCAAGTACAATGCCCCGGAAAGTGGTATTTTGATTGATATCTTCGATCCACGCTATTCAGAAAGTTATGCGGCTTCTCGCAATCGTTTGGGCTTGCTGATTGAAAACCATATTTATAAGCCTTACGAACAACGTGTAAAGGCTACGGTAGAAGCATTTATTGCCAGTGCCCGAATTTTGGCCGAAAACAAGGAATCACTGAAAGAAACCATTGCTCATGCGGATAAAGTGGTAAGTTCTCCTGAGTATCGTCAGCATCCGATGGAATTGACCTTCAAGGCCGTGAATAAGGATAGCGTGTGGGTAGATTATTTGAGTTGGGCAAGAGATACCGTAAAGAGTGACCTTTCGGGGGCTGATTGGGTACGTCATAATTACAACAAGCCGATAACATTGCGTTGCCCGTTGATCACTTCTTATGAAGCCACTTCTTCGGTGAAGCTTCCTGAAGCCTATATCCTAATGCCACAATGGGTAGATGTTATTGAATTGCTCGATTTTCATGATATAAAATACACCCGTTTGAAAGAATCAAAGCAGGTGGAAGTAGAAACCTATCGGTATACAAAGGCTACCTTTTCGCCTCGTCAGAGTGAAGGGCGAATTCCGGTTGTGAAGACTGAATACACCACCCAGAAGGAGACCTTGGAAGTGCCAACAGGAAGTATCCTCATCGACATGAATCAACCGAATGGGCGTTTGGCTGCTTGGTTGCTCGAACCTTCTGCACCGGGTTCTTTGGTTTATTGGGGATTCTTCAATCAGGTGGTGCAATCGACGAATGAGTTTTGGATTCGCTTGCC
Organism: Bacteroides sp.; assembly: GCA_015060735.1. Classification (GTDB taxonomy): domain Bacteria; phylum Bacteroidota; class Bacteroidia; order Bacteroidales; family Bacteroidaceae; genus Phocaeicola. The sequence goes on along the minus strand of SUXX01000004.1, from coordinate 78,968 downwards.
TTATATGGAAGAAAAAGGACGTGAACTATTAGCGAAGGATCCGGCTTTGAAGGCTGAGTTTGAAGAACGGAAGAAAGACCCGAAGTTTGCTAATGACTCGCAAGCCATTCTCGACTTCTTCTATCAGAAGGTGAAGAAAACCGCTCATCAGAACAATGAATTGCATCCGGCCTGGAGAGTGATGGATCGGAATCAAATCTTTTGATTATCTTTGTGAATTGATTAAAAAGAGAAATTAGAAAATGCCTTTAAATTTACCAGATAAGTTACCCGCCATTGAATTGTTGAAGGAGGAGAATATCTTTGTGATTGATAATTCGCGGGCAAATTCGCAGGACATCCGGCCGTTGAAGATTGTTATCCTCAATCTGATGCCGATTAAGATTACTACGGAAACGGACTTGGTGCGTCTGCTCTCGAATACCCCGCTTCAGCTTGAAATCACCTTTATGAAGTTGAAGAGCCATACTTCGAAGAATACCCCGATAGAACATATGAAAGCGTTTTATCATGACTTCGATATCTTGAAGGAGCAGAAATTCGATGGGATGATTATTACCGGTGCTCCTGTGGAGCAGATGCCGTATGAGGATGTGAACTATTGGGAAGAGATTTCGGAGGTGTTCAATTGGGCACATACTCACGTTACTTCTACCTTATATATATGTTGGGCAGCACAGGCCGGACTTTATCATTTTTATGATGTGCCTAAGTATCCGCTCGACAAGAAAATGTTCGGCGTCTTCAAACATCATATCAATGTGCAGGGATTGCCCATCTTCCGTGGATTTGATGATGAGTTCTTTGTCCCACATAGTAGGCATACTGAAATTCGTCGTGAGGATATATTGAAAGTGAAGGAGTTAACATTGTTGGCCGAGTCGGAAGATTCGGGTGTATATATGGTGATGGCTCGTAACGGTCGTGAATTCTTTATCACAGGACATTCAGAATATGCCCCGAATACCCTCGATGGGGAATATAAGCGTGACTTGGGTAAGGGCTTACCGATTGAAATGCCGAAGAACTATTACCGCAATGATAATCCGGATGAAGGGGTTTTGGTGCGTTGGCGTGGACATGCCAACTTGCTGTTCTCCAATTGGTTGAACTACTATGTTTATCAAGAAACTCCGTACGATATTAATGAGATAAAATGATTCGACAACGAAAGATAGAACTATTGGCTCCGGCCAAGAATTTGGAATGCGGCATCGCGGCCATCGACCACGGTGCCGATGCCGTTTATATTGGTGCTCCTCGTTTCGGAGCCCGTGCTGCTGCTGGTAACTCTTTGGAAGATATTGCCGAGTTGGTGAAGTATGCACACCTTTATAATGTTCGCATCTATGTCACCCTTAATACGATATTGAAGGACGAGGAACTTCCCGAAACGGAAAAGATGATTTGGGAATTGTATCGGATAGGCGTGGATGCCCTTATTGTACAAGATATGGGTTTGTTGAGCTTGAATCTTCCTCCGATTCCTCTCCATGCCAGCACCCAGATGGATAATCGCACCGCTGGTAAAGTGAAATTTTTAGCCGATGCCGGTTTCAGACAAGTGGTCTTGGCTCGTGAACTTTCGTTGGAACAAATCCGCAAGATACATGAGGCTGTTCCTCAGACCCCGCTCGAAGTGTTTGTACACGGAGCGTTGTGTGTGAGTTATAGTGGTCAGTGCTACGTCAGTCAGTATTGTTTTGGGCGAAGTGCCAATCGGGGCGAGTGTGCCCAATTTTGTCGGTTAGCCTTTGATATGGTAGATGCTGATGGACAGATAATAGCCAAAAACAAGCATTTGCTTTCGTTGAAAGATTTGAATCAAAGCGAGGAGTTGGAGAAATTGCTTGATGCCGGAGCTTCCTCATTCAAAATCGAAGGTCGCTTGAAGGACGTGGCTTACGTGAAAAACGTGACCGCGTTTTATCGAAAACGCCTTGATGAAATCTTGAAACGCCGTCGCGAATTTATTCGTGCCTCTTCAGGAAGCGTCAAATTGTCTTTCAAACCTCAACTAGATAAGAGCTTTACTCGTGGGTTTACCAATTATTTCCTTTATGAACGAAGCAAGGACATTTTTTCTTTCGATACCCCGAAGTCTTTAGGCGAGGAGATGGGTTATGTAAAGGAAATTCGTGGAAACTACATCATTGTAGCAGGGGTAAAACCATTCAATAATGGTGATGGGATTTGTTATCTCGATGAACGAGGTAAGCTGAAAGGGTTAAGGGTTAATCGTGTAGAGAACAATAAACTCTTCCCGGCCGGAGAGATGCCACGAATCAAGCAACGCACGGTGCTTTATCGTAACTTCGATCAAGAGTTCGAGAAATTGATGCAACGCAAGTCGGCTGAAAGAAAGTTAGGTGTTGCTTTGCGATTAAGCGAAAACAATTTTGGCTTCACATTTACAATGACTGATGAAGATGATGTGAGTGTCAGTGTTGTTTTGGAGAGAGAAAAGGAACTTGCTCGCACACCGCAGATGGAAAATATCAAGAATCAATTGAGTAAGTTGGGAAACACGCCTTTCGAGGTAGAATGTATGGATGTCGATTTAAAGGATAATTGGTTTCTTCCTTCGTCCGTTCTGGCCGAACTTCGTCGGGCTGGAGTAGAGAAATTGCTTCAAGCCAGAAAGATGAATTATCGTCAGGAAATTGTAGCAATGCCGAAGACAAATCATGTGTTTCCGCAAGGTGAGCTTACTTATTTGGGCAATGTGATGAACGAAGGAGCAATCTCTTTTTATCAAAATCATGGCGTGACACACATTGCACCGGCTTTTGAAAAGCGTCCGGTACAGGAAGCCGTGTTGATGTTCTGTAAACATTGCTTGCGGTATAGTATGGGGTGGTGTCCGATACGTCACAAGGAAAAATCTCCTTACAAAGAGCCATACTATTTGGTGAGTAATGATGGTAAGCGTTTCCGATTGGAGTTCGATTGTAAGCTATGCCAGATGAAAGTCCTGGCTACCAAATAAGACAAAGGGCGATTATATCGCCCTTTGTCTTATTTGGTAGCATCGCAGATTCCTCGCAAATACCCGATGGACTCAGCTACACCCGGATGTGGATTATCACCGTTCTTTTCAAATTCCAAGGAAACAACGCCTTGATAATTGATTTCGCGTAAAACCTTGATGATAGGAACAAAATCCATTACGCCACGTCCCATTTCCCATGTCTGTCCTTCTTTTGAGGCGGCACTTTCATCCTTTATGTGTATGTCGTAAATCCAATCCTTGTATTGTTTGATATCCTTTACGATGTCTTCACCCATACGTACGGAATGTCCCAAGTCCATACAGCATCCTACACCCAACGAAGGATCCTTCACCATCTCTGCTACTTTCTGGATATTGGGGAATGGTGCACCGTCTGGGCCATGTGTATGAATGGCCACTTTGATACCCGTTTGAGCCACCTTTTTGATTACGTAATCAATAAGCTCGTAGTTGGGTACACCGATAAACATCTTCGAACCGTAGCGTTCGGCATAAGCAAAAGCACGGTCTACTTCCGCTTCGCTCTTCATGTAGATGGGGCCTAAAATATAGGGGTTTACATCATATTCCTTACATTTAGCTTTGAAAGCATCCATTTTCTCCTTGTCAGAGTCAAGTGGTAACCACCAGTCTTTGATAGACAAATACTTTACTTCCATACTTTTAAGGAATGCCAAAGTTTCTTCCAAATTGTACTTTCGATAGGTAAATCCGGCAACACCGATTTTGAAGTCTTCGTAACCGCGAGGTCCTTTCACCAGTTGTGCTTGGATTGGCATAGTGAAAAGGAAAAGCATACTTAGAATCAGAGGTTGAAAGTGTTTCTTCATAATATTGATGTATTAAGGTTGATAAACAAAAGATTTCTGTCTACAAATGTATACAGAAATCTTCATATATCCTTTTTCTTTGAATGTTTTTTTTAGAAATGCAATCGCACATCTACACCCACTTGAAGTGGTTTGCAACGCTGTTCGAAGCCACGTCCCATACTTTCAAAGTAGAAAGTAGTGTAGTTGTTGTCCGTGAGATTGCGTCCCCAAAGGTCGATTTGTACGCTCTTTGTTTTCAAAGAAACATATCCATTTAAAGTGGCGTAGAAATCCTGCGAGGCATTATTGGCTTCCGTCCAATAAATTTCTCCGGCACCACTGACATTTGCTCCAAAGGTGAGGCTTTGTGCCCAACTATCGTTGAAGAAAAGCGAGTAAGAACCGCCTACATTCAGTGTGTGCATGGGCACGAAAGGTACATAGTTTCCGCTATAATCTTGGTCTTTTCCGCCATCATATTTCACAAAAGTAGCCTTGGTATAGCCATAGTTAGCATTCAACTGGAGATGTCGGTTGAGACTTGCCACAAAACTTGCTTCCACTCCGTAGCTTTCACTTTCACCGGCATTTTCAGTGATGCGTCCCAAACCACTTGCGGCAAACTTCGAAATTTGTTGATCGTGTGTACTCATATAGAATGCAGCGAGGTCGGCTTGCAATTTACCATCAAACAAACTCAAGTGTGTGCCGAGTTCATAGCTCCAAGTGTATTCGGGTTTATATTCTACGGCTGCTTGAGCATTAGGATTCTCGCCGGCATCGGGGAACTTGTTGGCGACAAGCCCCACGTAGCTTTCTGGTACATTCTTCATAATTTCTTCCTTGCTTTGACGCATCATGTCATTACGGAGACTACTCTGTAAAAGTTCGGAGAACATTTGGAAATTGTATCCGCCTGAACGGTAGCCCTTGCTTACACTAGTATAGACATTGTTCTTGCCTTGGTTGAAGTCGTATTGCAGAGCAAACTTCGGGAGCAATTGCACGTAATCTTTCGAAAGTTTGCCTTGATAACGTGATTGTACGGTGAGTGGGGTTTCAGGCATCATATTGATTTCGCGAATAACTTTTCCCATCTGTGTCATTTCGCCTTTGATACCCACGGAATAATTGAGTGCTGTGCCTGTGTTGTAGTCCATTTCCATCTTTTCATAGTCAAGGCGGAGTCCTACGGTAAACGATAATCCTTCGGCACCAAACAAATTACGGAATTGTGATTGGTGGAAGAGGGCGAGGTTATATTGCGGTGTTTTGAAATGTCCGTCAATCGGCATTTCGGTATCGGTTATTTGGAGTGACGGGAGAATGTTCATCGCCATTACGGGACCCATCGGTACTTCAATTTTACCTGGAATGACGGAGCCAAGCATTCCGTTAAGCATCGTCATACCGTCCTTGCGGAAAGTTACAGGGCTATTCACGTTCATGCTTTGATAGAAACCGAAGGCTCCGGTGGTCCATTGCCAACGTTTGTTCGGTTTGCTCTTGAAGCTGATTTCCTCGCTGATGGAGTTGATACGTTGTTTCTGCTCGATGGTGTAGGTGTCACTTGGCGAGAAATCCTGGTCCATGAACATACGGTCGTTGAGGTGCTGAAATCCGGTCACGGCATTGAAAATGAAATGGCGGGCTTGGTGCTCGATGTTCAATCCGGTATTCAGCAAACTACGGCGATAAGAACTTTCGCGATTATAGGCAATCTTGTCAAGCAATCCAGCCGTTTCTCCAGGGGGGAAATTATAGAGGTCTCCTGTGAAATAATAAGGATATCCTCCCTCATCAGTATAGTCATAACTCACATTGAAGTCGAGTTTCCAATTCTCGGATGGTAACCAAATGCTACGGATGCGTCCGCCACCGGATTGTCTTTCATCGACTTTTTTATCAAGGAAAGAGTTTGTGAAGAATCCGTCCGAACCTTCGTAATATCCTCCAGCCGAGAAGGCAAACTGTTCACTGATGCGATGGTAGTGGGTAAGGGAAGCACTCCGTTCATTGCTCTTGGTTCCATAGCTCAACTTTAGGTCTGTACCCTGATAGGAAAATGGTGAACGAGTGTGTACTTTCACGAGGCCTCCCATGGTGTTTCTTCCATAGAGTGTGCCTTGAGGCCCACGAAGAATGTCAATGCGTTCGATGTCATAGAAATTGAAGTCGAAAGCACTTTTGTCGAGGTAAGGAATGTTGTCGACATACATCCCTACGGCTGGGGTGTTGATACGCGAACCGATACCACGGATATACATTGCCGAAGTGAGTCGGGAACCGTAGTCGGGCATAAAGAAGTTGGGTACCAAGTTGCTAGCACCTTTCAGTGACGTGATGCGATTAGCTTGCATGTCCTTTTGTGAGATTAGGGACACGGAAGTAGGCATTTGTCTCAGTTTACTCGTCTCTTTGGGTGAAGCGATGACTACAATTTCTTCGATATCAATAACCTTAGTAGTATCTTCGGGAATGGTGTGTGTCTTTTCGGCAAAAGCGTGGCTTGTTACCAATAATGCTGTTGCTAATAGTAGATGTTTCTTCATATTGTTTTTCTAGTTTTCAGGTTGCAAAGAAACACTAACATTTGCAAACTTGCAATCCTAATAAATGAGGATTTTAAATGCTATCCGCTTCTACATATCCGTTCATCACCGCATAAATGGTTAGTCCAGGTACCGATTTAATGCCTAATTTCTCTGTGATGTTTTTCCGGTGACTGATGACCGTGGTGAGACTGATGTTCAATTTGTCCGCAATCTCCTTGTTGATAAGCCCTTTGGTAATAAGTACCAAAACCTCTATCTCGCGAGCAGATAGGATATGATCCACTTGTTGTGGATGCTTGCTACCATGGTGGCCGTGTCCTCGTTTATGCATATGGAGAATGGATTTGGCTAATGCTTTTTCATCTTGATAGATGTTGAGGGTAGGCACTCCTGTCAATTGTGGCAAGTTATCACCGCCTGTAAGTACGATGGCTCTAGGTCTTCGTTCGAGGAAGAAAGCCGTATGTTCGAAGTAGATTTGTGCCGACACAAAGTAGTGGGCATACATATCGGGGGTATCGTCCACCAGTTCACCGAAGGAATGGAACACACGGATGGTTGCCATTGGTATAATTTCTTCCAACAGTGTCTGAAGACCCATGCCTGATAGGGTGTTCGGGTCGATGATGGCTATTTCGGGTAAATGCTTCATGATTCTAAATAATTAGCTACAGCTTCGGCACATCGTTCGCCATCTACACCGGCTGAGACAATCCCCCCGGCGTATCCGGCACCTTCGCCACAAGGGAAAAGTCCGCTAATGGTGATGTGTTGTAATGTTTCATTGTTTCTCACGATGCGGACGGGAGCCGAGGTGCGTGTTTCCATTCCAATCATACAAGCTTCGTTCGTAAGGAAGCCATGCGAACTTCGTCCGAATTGCTGGAAACCTTTGCTCAACCGGTCACTGATAAAGTGGGGCATCCAGAAATGGAGGGGAGACGATACCAAGCCCGGACTGTACGAAGAGGCCGGCAGGTCGTAGCTCAGCTTCTTGCGGGTAAAGTCTACCATGCGTTGGGCAGGTGCCGTTTGTCGCATGTTTCCTTGTTGCCAACATGCCGCTTCAAGGGCTTCTTGCAGATACATCATGGAAAGAGGGTGGATGCTTCCTGATAACTCATCAGATCCTTCACTATGTTCAGGATGACACGCCATTAAACTTGTGAATGATTGGTCGTTTAAATCCTCTGGACGCAATTCCACTACCATGCCCGAGTTACTCCATTTCCCACCTCGGTTGCTGGGGCTCATACCGTTCACTACGATCTGATGAGGACCGCTTGCGGCAGGTACCACGAAGCCACCCGGACACATGCAGAAACTATATACGCCTCGTCCATCTACCTGAGTGACAAAGCTATACTCGGCTGCTGGGAGATACTTTCCTCGTCCGTTACGGTTATGATATTGAATTTGGTCAATCAAGTGCGAAGGATGTTCCAAGCGGACACCTACGGCAATGCCTTTAGCTTCTAACTGGACACCATTATTATATAACCAACGATAGACATCACGGGCGGAATGCCCGGTTGCCAAGATGACGGGACCTCGGAAGGTCTTACCCGTATTGGTTTCGATGCCCACTACTTTCTCCTTCTCGATGATAAGGGCATCCATGCGGGTTTCGAAATGTACTTCGCCACCACATTCAAGGATGGTGTTTCGCATGTTTTCGATGACACGCGGAAGCTTGTCCGTACCTATGTGTGGATGGGCATCCACGAGGATGGACGTACTTGCTCCATGCTGACAGAAGACATTCAGAATCTTATCGACATTGCCACGCTTTTTGCTTCGGGTGTAGAGTTTTCCATCGGAATAGGCACCGGCACCTCCTTCACCAAAACTATAATTGCTCTCGGGGTCTACCTTGTGCTCCCGACTTATCTTGGCAATATCCACTTTTCGGTCACGGACATTCTTTCCTCTTTCTACTACGATGGGGCGGAGGCCAAGCTCAATCAAGCGTAGGGCTGCAAACAATCCACCAGGACCGGCACCTACCACAATGACTTGAGGTTTGCCTTCTACATTATTATATATGGTGCGTGTGAATTCTTCGTCTTGTGGAAGTTCGTTGATGTACAGACGCACTTTCAGGTTTACATAGATGGTACGTTGGCGGGCATCGATGCTTCGTTTCAATACACGAATCGCCTTGATGGTACGTGCATCGAGACCCTTGTCTTTACTGATGAACAGCTTGATGCTCTGTTCATTGGCTGCCTGCTCGGGCAGAACTCTTATTTGGTATTCTTGTATCATATTCTTTTTTTCACCACAGATTACACAGATAAACACAGATTTTTATTTTATATTTTGTATCTGCGAATGCCATTCTGTAGGTTTGTTACATTAAAGTTTATCAATAATCCCAATGTTTTTTTGGATAGTTTTAAATAAGTCAATAGTTGGGCGGAATGGATGGGTTGTAGAATATCTACGGATTTCAATTCGATGACAATCTTGTCTTCAACCAAAATGTCTATTCGGTATCCATTGTCCAAAATCATTCCTTTGTAATTGATAGGAAGTTCCTTTTGTCTTTCATACTTAAGATTTAGTTTTTCTAATTCAAAACATAAGCATTTCTCATAAGTACTTTCCAACAATCCAGGTCCCAATGTCTTATGCACATCATAAGCACAGCCGATAATTTTATATGATAATTCATTTACATCCATCACAATAAATAAAATAATCTGTGAAAATCCGTGTAATCTGTGGTAAAAAATCATCCGAACAAAGCACGGAAGGCTTCTTCCACTTTTCGCACGGGGATGATTTCTATTTTCATTTTCTTCGTATCGAGTCCTTGGAGGTTATGCTTCGGAATCAGGATGCGTTTGAAACCGAGTTTCTCCGCTTCGCTGATGCGTTGCTCGATGCGGTTCACGGGGCGGATTTCGCCACTGAGGCCTACTTCCCCGGCCATGCAGATGTCTCGGTCAATAGCCACATCCATGTTGCTCGAAAGGATGGCACTGATGATGGAAAGGTCGATGGCGGGGTCGTTTACCTTTAAGCCACCGGCGATGTTCAGATAGACATCTTTTTGTGCCAGCTTGAAGCCCACACGCTTTTCGAGTACGGCCAGGAGCATGTTCATTCGTCGGAGGTCGAAGCCCGTGGCCGAGCGTTGCGGATTGCCATATACCGCCGAACTGACCAAGGCTTGCGTCTCGATCAAGAACGGGCGTACTCCCTCGATGGCTGAGGCAATGGCTACGCCACTCATGCCTTCGTGCTCGTCGGTGAGGAGGAGTTCGGAAGGGTTGCTCACTTGTCGGAGACCGTTTTGACGCATCTCGTAAATGCCCAGTTCGGCGGTGCTTCCGAATCGGTTCTTGATACTTCGTAGGATGCGGTACATGTAGTGCTGGTCGCCTTCGAATTGGAGGACGGTATCTACGATGTGCTCCAACACCTTGGGACCTGCAATGCTTCCTTCCTTATTAATATGACCGATGAGGATGACCGGTGTGTTGCTCTCCTTGGCAAACTTTAGGATGGAGGCCGAACATTCACGTACTTGCACCAAGCTTCCCGGCGACGAGTCGATGTTCTCGGTGAAGATGGTTTGGATGGAGTCGATGATGACCAAATCGGGACGAGTATTCTTGATGTGGACGTAGATTTGCTCCAACGACGTCTCGCATACGATTAAACAATTGGATGTTTCGTTTGAAATGCGATCGGCCCTGAGCTTCAGTTGGCGGGCACTTTCTTCGCCCGACACGTAGAGTACTTTCTTGTCGTTGAGTTTCAAGACCGTCTGGAGGATGAGGGTGGATTTTCCGATACCCGGTTCACCTCCCAACAAGACAAGACTTCCCGGCACGAGACCTCCCCCAAGGACACGATTCAGTTCCTCGTCGTGCATATGGATGCGTGGCTCTTCGACTCCGTGGATGTCGCTCAGGGTCAAGGGTTGACTCTTGGTCGGCTCCAGGATGGAGGCTCCGTGACGGGCTACGGGCGATTCCTTCCGTACCACTTGCTCCACATACGTGTTCCATTGTCCACACGACGGACATTTACCCACCCATTTGGGCGAGTCTTGTCCGCAATGGGTGCATACATATAGGGTCTTTTCTTTGGCCATTATGAATAATGTATAGTTTTGAACCCACAAAGGTAAGGAAAGTTTTAGAAATAATCAGATTCTTTATCTGAAAACGTCCTTGCGTTTTAGGCAAAACGTCTTTGCATTTTTAAAATATGCCTTCGCGTATGTGGAGATGAGGGAAGACGAAAATGGAGGGGTTTTGATGTTTTATCATAAAAAAAAGGAGAAAAGTGATAGAATGTTCGAAATACTTCTTATATTTGCGAAGTTGAATTCGAAAAGACGGATAATTATTAACAGATGACAATGTACTATTCATATACCACTCTTTCCATGCGAATGCGAATGTGGACCATGACCACATCCACCATGATGATGACCCCTCGGGGTTAGGATAGTATATATGTGTTTCTACGTGATACACGCTTATGGATGTAAGCACCAATTAATCATTTTTTTTATTTTAAGAATCTCAGGATTTGTCATTCTGAGTGAAACGAAGAATCTGTATACATTTACGTGGACGTCATCAGATCCTTCACTTCGTTCAGGATGACACTAATATAAATGAACGAACGCATGAAAGTATTGAAATTCGGTGGAAGCTCGGTAGGCTCCGTGAACAGCATTTTAAGTGTAAAGAAGATTGTAGAGGCCATCGAAGAGCCGGTAATTGTAGTGGTATCGGCCTTGAGTGGAATTACAGATAAATTGATTAGCACTTCACAGATGGCCGCAGATGGCAATCCGGCTTATGAAAAAGAATATCGTGACATACTGAATCGTCACATCGAAATGGTATATACCGTTATCCCAGCCGGAGAAGCACGAAGCATGCTGCTTGATCAGGTGAATGAACTTTTGAATGAATTGAAAGACATCTTCCAAGGTATCTATTTGATTCGCGACCTTTCTCCAAAGACATCGGCTACCATCGTAAGCTATGGCGAACGACTTTCGTCCATCATCGTGGCAACACTTATCGAGGGAGCCGTATGGTATGATTCGCGTATGTTCATCAAGACAGAGAAGAAACATTCCAAGCATATTCTTGATTCGGATTTAACCAACCGGTTGATTAAGGAAACCTTCCAGCAACTTCCGAAGGTGGCTCTCGTGCCGGGCTTCATTTCGAGCGATAAGCATAGTGGTGAAATTACTAACCTTGGTCGAGGTGGCTCGGATTATACCGCCTCCATCATTGCGGCTGCTCTCCAAGCAGAAGTGTTGGAAATTTGGACAGATGTGGATGGCTTCATGACCGCCGACCCTCGTGTTATCAGTAATGCGTACGCTATCAATGAGTTGAGTTATGTCGAAGCCATGGAACTTTGTAACTTTGGTGCAAAGGTGGTTTATCCGCCAACCATTTACCCGGCTTGTCACAACAATATCCCTATTGTCATCAAGAACACCTTCAATCCCGATGCAAAGGGCACCGTTATCCGTCAGGAAATAGAACATTCCAAATTGAAGGCCATTAAAGGTATCTCGTCCATTAACGATACAAGCTTGATTACCGTGACCGGTCTTGGTATGGTGGGTGTCATCGGGGTGAACTATCGCATCTTCAAGGCATTGGCAAAGAATGGCATCAGTGTGTTCATGGTGTCGCAGGCATCTTCAGAAAACAGTACCTCCATCGGTGTGCGTAATCAGGATGCCGAGTTGGCTTGCGAAGTGCTGAATGAAGAATTTGCAAAGGAAATCCAGATGGGTGAAATCAGCCCAGTATCTGCCGAAAAGAACTTGGCGACTATTGCAATTGTGGGCGAGAATATGAAGCATACGCCAGGTATTGCCGGAAAGTTGTTCGGCACACTGGGGCGGAACGGTATCAGTGTAATCGCATGTGCCCAGGGTGCATCGGAAACCAATATTTCGTTCGTGGTGGAAGAAAAATCGTTGCGTAAGTCATTGAACGTCATCCATGATTCATTCTTCTTGTCCGAATACCAAGTGCTCAACCTCTTCATTTGTGGTACGGGTACAGTAGGCGATAGCCTTTTGAAGCAATTGGCCGGTCAACAAGAAAAATTAATGCAAGAACGTGGTTTGAAGTTGAATGTAGTAGGTATTGCTAACGGACATCAGGCCTTGTTCGATCGCGAAGGCTTGGACTTGTCCAACTATCGTGCCTTGCTCGATGAAAAAGGAACCGCCTCCAGTCCTCAGATTATCCGCGACGAAATCATTGGCATGAATATCTTCAACTCCGTGTTTGTGGATTGTACGGCCAATGCTGATGTAGCATCGCTCTATAAAGATTTGTTGAATAATAACGTGTCCGTAGTAGCAGCTAATAAGATTGCGGCTTCATCCTCGTATGCTAACTATAGCGAACTTAAGCAGATAGCCCGTAATCGTGGTGTGAAGTTCTTGTTCGAAACCAATGTAGGTGCCGGTCTCCCGATTATTAAGACTATCAACGATTTGTTGGCTAGTGGTGACAAGATTCTGAAGATTGAAGCCGTAGTAAGTGGAACTTTGAACTTCATTTTCAATAAGATAAGTGCCGATGTGCCATTCAGTGAAACCATCCGTATGGCGAAGGAACAAGGCTATTCCGAGCCCGACCCACGTATCGACTTGAGTGGCAAGGATGTGATTCGCAAGCTAGTAATTTTGGCTCGTGAGGCCGGTTACAAACTTGAACAGGAAGATGTAGAAAAACATCTCTTTGTGCCCGATGAATTCTTCGAAGGTTCATTGGAAGACTTCTGGAAGAATATTCCTTCGCTCGATGCCGATTTCGAAGCCCGTCGTCAGAAGTTGGAAGCTGAAAACAAACATTGGAAGTTTGTGGCCAAACTCGAAAACGGAAAGGGAAGTGTATCGTTGCAAGAAGTAAGTCGAAGCCATCCGTTCTATGGCTTGGAAGGAAGCAACAATATCGTACTCCTCACCACCGAACGCTACAATGAATATCCGATGATGATTCAGGGATATGGTGCCGGTGCAAGTGTGACCGCGGCCGGTGTCTTTGCCGACATCATTAGTGTGGCGAATATTTAAGCTTATGAAACATATCATCATCTTAGGAGATGGCATGGCCGATTGGCCATCCGCCTCCTTGGGTAATCAGACCCTGTTGCAACACTCGCATACTCCGTATATGGATATGTTGGCAAGCAAGGGTAGGACGGGGAAACTTATCACCGTGGCCGATGGCTTTCATCCGGGAAGCGAGGTAGCCAATATGTCCGTGATGGGGTATGACCTCCCGAAGGTTTATGAAGGTCGTGGTCCATTAGAAGCAGCCAGTATCGGCGTGGAACTTCAACCCGGTGATATGGCAATGCGATGCAACATTGTTTGTGTCGAAGGAGACATCTTGAAGAATCATTCAGCTGGTCATATCTCGACCGAGGATGCCGATGTCTTGGTAAAATACTTGCAAGAGCATTTGGGCAATGAACGGGTGCAATTCTATACAGGTGTGCAATATCGCCATCTGTTGATTATTAAGGGAGGAAACAAGCAGATAGATTGTACTCCTCCTCATGATGTACCCTTGCATCCTTTCCGCCCATTGATGGTGAAGGCCAAAGTGCCCGAGGCACAAGAAACCGCTGATTTAATCAATGATTTGATTCTGAAATCGCAAGAGCTTCTGAAGAATCATCCTTTGAATCTGAAACGGATGGCTGAAGGCAAGGACCCTGCCAATAGCATCTGGCCTTGGAGCCCGGGCTATCGTCCACAGATGGAGTCTCTTTCGACGATGTATCCAAGCATTAAGAAAGGTTCGGTCATCTCTGCCGTCGACTTGATTAATGGCATCGGGGTGTATGCTGGTCTTCGAAGAATCTACGTAGTAGGAGCGACAGGGCTTTATGATACGAATTATGAAAACAAGGTAAATGCCGCTCTCGAAGCCTTGAAGACGGACGACTTGGTTTACCTCCATATCGAGGCGAGCGATGAGGCCGGACATGAAGGTAACTTCGAGTTGAAGCAACTCACGATAGAGAACCTTGATAAGTGTGTCGTTGGCCCGATTTATGAAGCGGTTAAGGATTGGGAAGAACCCGTGTCGATTGCCGTGCTTCCTGACCATCCTACACCTTGCGAGCTTCGCACCCATACCGCCGAGCCGGTTCCTTTCCTGATTTATTATCCGGGTATCGAGCCGGACGGTGTACAGACGTTCGATGAGATAGCTTGCAAGGAAGGTATTTATGGCGTGATGAAAGAAAATGAGTTTATGAATGAGTTTATTAATTCACCACAGATTACACAGATTTGCACAGATAAATAATCAAATTTTTATTCTGTGGTAATCTGTGTAATCCGTGGTGCACTAAAATAATCAAGTAATGAAATATTATAGCACCAACCACCAAGCCCCCGAAGCTTCCTTGCAAGAAGCCGTAGTAAAGGGGTTGGCATCCGATAAAGGCTTATATATGCCGGAAGTCATCAAGCCACTTCCATCGTTGTTCTACGATAACATCGAGAACTTGTCTTTCCAAGAAATCGCCTATCAAGTGGCGGATGCTTTCTTTGGCGAGGACGTGCCGGCCGATGTGCTGAAAGAAATTGTGTATGACACCTTGAGCTTCGATGTACCTGCCGTGAAGGTGAAGGAAAACATCTATTCCCTCGAACTCTTCCATGGCCCTACCTTGGCGTTCAAGGATGTGGGTGGACGCTTTATGGCTCGTCTCTTGGGCTATTTCATCCGCAAGGAGGGACAGAAGCAAGTGAATGTATTGGTGGCTACTTCGGGAGATACGGGTAGTGCCGTGGCCAATGGTTTCCTTGGTGTGGAAGGTATTCATGTCTATGTGCTTTATCCGAAGGGTAAGGTGAGCGAGATTCAAGAAAAACAATTCACAACCCTTGGACAAAACATCACCGCCCTCGAAGTGGATGGAACATTCGATGATTGTCAGGCATTGGTGAAGAATGCATTCATGGATGCGGAACTCAATGCTCACATGAAGCTCACTTCGGCCAATTCCATCAACGTGGCTCGTTTCTTGCCTCAAGCATTCTATTATTTTTATGCCTATGCTCAGTTGAAGAAAGTGGGTAAGGCCGATAACTTGGTGGTATGTGTGCCGAGCGGAAACTTCGGAAACATCACCGCAGGTCTCTTTGGTAAGCGAATGGGATTGCCCGTGAAGCGATTCATTGCCTCCAACAATGCCAATGATATTTTCTATCAATATTTACAAACCGCTCAATACAACCCATGTCCTTCCAAAGCCACCATTGCCAATGCCATGGACGTAGGCGACCCGAGTAATTTTGCCCGTGTTTTGGCTCTTTACGAAAATAGCCACAAAGCAATTGCGAAGGAAATCTCCGGTGCCACTTATACGGATGAACAAATCCGTGAGACCGTAAAGAAGGCTTACCAGGAAACCGGTTATTTGCTCGACCCTCATGGAGCATGTGGCTATCGTGCCCTCGAAGAAGGCTTACAAGATGGTGAGGTAGGGGTGTTCCTTGAAACCGCCCATCCGGCCAAGTTCCTTGAAACGGTAGAAGGCATTATTGGCGAGCAAGTGGAAATCCCCGCCAAGTTGCAAGCGTTCATGAAGGGGACTAAGCAAAGCCTCCCGATGTCGAAGGATTTTGCTTCGTTCAAGGCGTATCTGATGAAAGTCTAAAACTCTACCGTTATCCCAATGCTTGGGATGATGCTTCCTTCTTCTTGCTGAATGGTTCGCATGGTGTATCGTCGTTCGGCAAGGGGAGAGGTGGGGTTTTCTATTGTTCCTGTACTGATGAAGGCATCCTGTTGTTTGAGTTTGCTACCCGTTACGTTTTGTAGGCTGATGTACCACCCCAATCGCCATTTCTTGAAGTAATAATTCTTATCGATGCGGATGTCTAATTGGGCATAACTTGAGAGCCGTTCGGTGTTGTACAAGTCATAATCATAATAAGGTCTTCCTTGTGCATTCCATGCCTCTACAAGTGAGGATTTCTCCCAATCATAGGGGGTATATGGCGAGCCTCCGATAACGCTTAGCTTACCACCGATGCTCCATTGTCGGGGCATATCCCATACACAACTCATATTGAGGATGTAGCGATTGTCCCATGCCGAAGGTAGATAGGTACTCTTTTCGTTATTTTGATATTCGCTTTGATAGAGAGTGAGCGAGGCACTGACATTGATTTTGTCGGGCACTTGCCATTTGGCGAGCAATTCCACACCATAGGCACGTCCTTGTGCCGAGGACACCAAAGGTTCGTTGCCGAAGATACCATAGTCATTTCCCTTGCAAGCTAAGGGGATGTGGTCGATGAGACTGAGGGGCATATCGGTGTATCGCTTGTAGAATCCCTCCACGGAAAAGATGAGTTGCCTCATGGGACGCCAGTTCACACCCACGCTTCCCGATGCTACCCGTTGATATTTCAGTTCCCGATTCACGAAATTCCCTTTATTATCCTTGAATCCGAGGGCGGTATAGGGGGGTAATTCGTAATAAATACCCGCATTCCCAGCCAAAGACCAATGTTCATTGAAGGTGTAATTGACAGAAATCCGAGGAGAAATTTGCTTAAAAATATTCCTCATGTTAACAAAATCCGAAGCATCAGTACGGATGCCAAAGGACGAGGTGAAGTGTCCGTCAGGCGAGGTGTAATCGGCCGAGACGAAACCTCCCCAACTCCAGATGCCCAATTTTGTGTCATAATCCAACCATGTAGCCTGGTTGTTGGCATAGAAGCGTTGGCGAGTACGGTTGGTGTAGTGCGAATAACTCACTTCTGCCCCTTGCTTCCATATCCATTGCCCGATGGACGAACGGTTCTCGAAACGGAGGGAAGTCTTCTGCTCGGAGCTACGGAGGCGGAGCATCAGGTTCTCTTCGATGGATTCGTCATTATTCATATACTTCGTTATACGGTTGTTCAGGTAATTGTGGCTCAGGAAGACGCTCTGCGTGTGTGCTCCGGCATAGTGCTTGTAGCTCGCACCCAGGGTGTAAGTGTCCTGGTGGATTACGGGCAGATAGCTCAGCAGATACTCCGTGGCATCGCCTTTCTCGTCGGTGTTCAGCTTCATTCGGTCGATGCCTCCCAAACCGAGGAACATCAGTTCGTGATGGTCGTTCAGGCGAGTTTTGATTTTGAATTGCCCGTCGATGTAGTTCGGCAGGAAAGGCATCCCCAAGAGCTTGAAAAGGAATTGCAAGTACGATTGGCGGATGGAGAACAGATAAGTGGTTCGGGGCGAGAAATGCCCGCTCCCGCTGAACGAGGCCTCAGCTGCACCGAGGGTCGCTTTGAAGTCTTGACGCTCGGGATTGCCGTTATATAGGCTGAAATCGAGTACCGAACTCAAGGCTCCCGAACGGTTGGTTGGGAAGGCACCCGTATAGAAATTGATTTCACGCACCAAGTCCGAATTGATGATGCCCACTGGTCCTCCCGAAGCTCCTTGCGTGGAGAAATGGTTGATGTTCGGAATCTCGATGCCGTCCATGAAATAGCGGTTTTCCGAAGGGCCTCCGCCTCTCACTATCAAGTCGTTCCGATAGCCTACGGGTGAGAAGGATACACCAGGAAAGGAGCGTACCACCCGTGAGATGTCTCGATTGGCACCCGGAATCTTCTCGATGTCCTGAACCCCGATAACGAAGAGGCTCACGGGGCTTTCCGTCGTGCGTCGCATGGGTGAGGGTGTCACGGTTACTTCGTTTAGCATCTGTGGGTCTTCTTCCAATTCCACTTCGATGAAGGGTGTACGGGCCGAAATCAGATATTCGGGTGTCAGATGGCTTTTGTATCCAATGCATGATACCACGAAGCGATGAATGCCAGGCTTGGCATTGGTCAGGTGGAATTTTCCGATAGAGTCGGTTGCCGTACCTATTTGGGTATTTCCTTCCAGATAAATATTGGCAAAGGAGATACCTTGTCGGGTATTCTTGTCGATAATTCTTCCTTGTACGGGAAATGTTTGTGCTTGTGTCGTGGCTGTTAGGCATGCAAGGAGAAATACCCCACATAGATAGGCATATCTTTTCATAGTTGTCTTGTTTAGTTTTAATCAAATAGTCTATAATTTAATTAAAAGACAAACTTCTCTGAAAAAATGTTTAGCAAAAGGATGGAATCATGTGGTGAAGGTGAATAGAAAACCCCCTATCTTTTGTGGCTAATTAAAGATAGGGGATGATGGTGTAAAGAAGAGGAGTTACTGTATGCTTTTCAAAATCTGCTCTCCGTGGGTTTTGGTTTTGATTTCTTTGGGCAAGAATATCCGTTCGATGATTCCTTCTTCGTTGATGAGGAAGGTAGTACGGTAGGTGCCCATGTATTTGCGTCCATACATGCTTTTTTCGCCCCATACGCCCATGGCTTCCACCAGTTTCTTGTCTGTATCGGCAATGAGTGTGAAGGGTAGTTCATGTTTTTCGATGAATTTCTGGTGCGATTTTTCGTTGTCCACACTTACTCCTATCACTTCGTATCCTTGCTTGCGAAGCTCGGTGTAATTGTCGCGTAGGCTACATGCTTCGGCGGTACATCCTGACGTATTGTCCTTCGGGTAGAAATAGAGTACCAATTTTTTGCCTTGATAGTCGCTCAAACGGATTTCTTTTCCGTCTTGATTGATGCCCAAAATTTCGGGTGCTTTTTCTCCTATGTTCATATTCGTAGTGGTTTAATGTTATTTTATGGGGTAATGATTTTTATCGGCAAACTTTTCATTGTTTTTGTTTGCAAATATGCTATTTCTTGCCAATATGGGCAAGAAATGTTGCTTGTTTATTCTCTTTTGAATAATAAGTGAAATCATTGGTGGCTCGGGAGTTTTCTCAAGTCACCAATAATTCTTAAATCTCCACCCGATAATACTCCAACAAAACCTTATACCGATCCTGAGCCGTGAGACAAGTATCTCGCAAATATCCTTTGATACCCGGCCATTGTTGCAAGCCACGGTAATAGAACATTTTCAAATCATCTGTGATGATGAAAGGAACATGCCCGTTCGCCAGACATTCCTTGAACATGAGGAGTCGGCCTACACGTCCGTTTCCGTCCTGGAAGGGGTGGATACATTCGAAGCGATGATGCAAATCCAAAATGTCGTCGAAAGACTTTTGTTTCTTGGCATTGTATTCTTTGAGCAATGCTTTCATTTCTTTGCTTACATTCTCCGGAAGGCATGTCTCACGGCCTCCCACTTCGTTGGGCAATCGCTTGTATTCGCCCACGGCAAACCAATCCTTACGGCTATCCGATGTGCCCGATTTGAGGATTCGATGTAACTCCTTGATGAATGTTTCCGAAAGTTTTTCCTCTGCCCGTTTGATGATGAGGTCGATGCACCGGAAGTGGTTGGTGGTCTCGATGATGTCGTCCACATTGATGCTTTCTTCCGTCACGCCAATAGTGTTTGTCTCGAAGATGTAGCGGGTCTGTTCGTGGGTGAGTCGGCTTCCTTCGATGTGGTTGGAGTTGTAGGTGAGGTCGATTTGTGTCCGATGGTAGATGCCTCCTTTCAGCTTCATTTGTTGTTGTTCGCGAAGGATGGCAAGTAGGGGCATCATTTTCTTGCCCGAAGACTTACGTGAAGGCAATGAGGCATCTTCGGGTATATTCCACGTTTTACCCGTCAGGAATACACCTTCTATTTTACCCGTGGCACAATAGTTTCGTGCCGTACGTTCCGATATGCCATGCTTTTCGGCAAATTCTCCTACTGATATATACTTCATGCTTTTCCGTTATCGGCAAGTTTGATGACCGATTCCATGCACAAATATAATATTTCTTGCCGATACCGGCAAGAAATGAAGCTCGTTTATTTCAAGATTCACAATCTTCCTAACAATTCTTCAAATGAAGTACAAGTATGATTTTGTCCATGGAGGCATATCTGTATTTCCTTGGCAGAGAGGACCCGGATGTGGGGAACACCTTCTTGGGGAATGGACACACATCGATATCCATGTCGGTTCAACGCATTAATGGTCCAATGAAGCAAGGTCTTGTCCTCGCTTTCCACGACGATTTTCTTTTGCCCCTTCACCGTGGGATAATACACCCCATGGTCGTAATCGAAACGGATGTCGCGATGAGTGAAAAGGCTATCCATGCGATGACTCAGGATGAGGTCTTCCGTCACGCCACATTGCAGGCCTTCGCCCTTGGTGAGGAGCCAGAGCCTGTCTGCCAATACCAAGGCTTGTTCGATGTCGTGGGTGGAGAGGAGGATGGCTTTCTGTTGTTCGATGGCCAAGCGATGGAGCAAGTGCATGATTTCGATACGGCTCACCACATCGAGAAAAGCCGTAGGCTCATCAAGGAGAATGAGCGGACATTCTTGTACAAGTGCCTTGGCAATCATCACCTTCTGTCGTTCGCCATCGGATAGCTCGGCGACGTAATTTCGAGCCTTGTGGGCGATGCCCACGTTCTCCATGGCTTCTTGTACGATTTGCTTGTCTTCTTTCGTCAGACGTCCGAAGAACCCCGTGTGAGGTTGGCGTCCCAAGGCCACCAGCTCATACACGCTCAGTCCTCCGGCAAAGGTCTTGTCGGTCAGCACCACACCAATGGTTCGAGAGCGTTCCTTCTCGGTGTAGTCCTTCAAAGGTTTGCCAAGCATCTTCAAATCTCCTCCAAGCGAGGGCTGGGAGGCGGACAAGGTGCGGAGAAGCGTGGATTTTCCGGCTCCGTTGGCTCCTAGGAGGCAAGTCAGTTCACCCGCACGAAGTTCGAAGTCGAGATGTTCGTGAACCATCTTTTCCTGTTTCCCCGTGCGATAACCGATGCAGAGGTCCTGACCTTGTATGACAACTTTCTTTTCCATCAGTTGAAGTATTGGATGCGACGTTGGTTGATGATGACATAGATGATGACGGGTGCTCCCAGTACTGGTGTGACGGCATTGAGCGGGATGATGCCCGATTCGCCTGGAAGGATGCAGATGAGATTGCAAAGCAAGGCTACGACACTCCCCGTGAGCAAGGTGACGGGAAGCAACGAGTTATGATTGGATGTGCCTAGCATCAATCGGGCGATGTGGGGAACGGCCAATCCGATGAACGAAACAGGGCCACAAAATGCCGTGGTTATAGCGGTAAGAATCCCCGTGGAAATGAGCAACAGGTTACGTGTACGCTTAATGTTCACGCCCAAATTCTCGGCATATCTTGTGCCTAAAAGCATGGCATTGAGAGGCTTTATCAGGAGGATGGCAAGTACCAATCCGCTGAGGGTAAACATGGCGAAATAGGGTAGTTGTTCGAGCGACACGCCACTGAAGTTCCCCATCCCCCAAATCATATACGAATGAACGCCCTCGGCCGTAGCAAAGAAATTGAGCAAGGAGATGGCCGACGAGGTGATATACCCAATCATAATCCCCGTGATGAGGAGCATGATGTTGCTCTTGATGAGGGTAGAGAAGAATAGAATCAGCCCCATGACCACCATCGAACCGATGAACGCTCCCACCACGATGGAGAAGAAGCTCGAAAGGGTGACACCTGCCGTAGCGATGGTACCTCCGAAGGCTAGCATCACGAGGGCCACCCCGAGGCTTGCCCCCGAGTTGATGCCGAGGATGGATGGACCAGCCAACGGATTATTGAATGCTGTTTGTAGCATCAAGCCCGACCCGGCCAAAGCAGCTCCACAAAGCAGGGCCGTAAGGGCTTGGGGCACACGGGCTTCCCACACGATGAAGCTCCAGCTTGCCTTTTCCACTTCCTTTCCCAGGAGGGTGTCGATGATGGCTTCGGCTGGGATGTTCACCGAGCCGAAGAATAGATTGGCCCCTATCAAGATTAGGATGAGGACGGTCAATGCAAGGCTGTATGTGGTTCCTTTGTTGTTCACTCCGCTAATTTACTAAAATATTTCAATTCATACGCCGGGAGGAGGCTTGGATGGAAGATTTTTATCAAATCCTTCAATACCTTGTCGGGATGGAAGGGGAAATCTTCGTAATACGCTTTGTCATTCGTGTTGCATCCATACACTTGCTTCTTCTTGAATGCCTCGAAGTTGGCGTAGGGCGAATAATCTTCCCGAATACCGCTTAAAGTCTTGTCCGATGGTTGGTTGTACTTCATGAGCCACACATCAGCGTTCTGAGCCTTGTCGAATACCGTTTCGAAGCTCAGGGGTACCGCTCCACTATTGGGGTAGGAGTCGAACAGGTAATCGCCTCCCGCATCCTTGTAGAGCTTGCCCGTGGTGCTTCGTCCTCCCGGTACATACCAAGCCGAACCGCTCTTCAGTTCGCACATCACCTTGGGCTTCTGGGCTTGCGAGGTGGCGAGTGCCTTCAATTCGTTATAATTCTTTTCCACGATGGCGAAGATGCTATCCGCCTTGGCTTGCTGATGGAAGAGTAAACCATAAAAACGTATCCATTCAGCACTTCCCAGGGCAGAGGTCTCCATGTAGTCGGCACACTCGATGATGGGCACTTTCAGCTTCTCCACTTGTCCGTGTCCGCCACTATTCTCGTAGGGCGAGAGCATCAAGGCATCGGGGTTCAGGTCGATGATTTTCTCGATGTCGGGATTGGTTCCTTCTCCGGCATTGACGATGGTTCCCTTCCGACATCCCTCGATGATTTCGGGCACCTTGATGTATTGTAGTTCACAGATGCCTCCGATGTTCTTCACCATCCCCAGTTCGTGGATGAGGTTGCAATGCGTGGCGGTATAGACCAATGCCTTGCTCAGTGGGGTGCGGACAATGGTGCCTTCGGGCAGAGACTCGGGTAGGGGCTTGTCCTTCTCCACGAGCAGATAGGTGCGAAGCGTCCGAGTGGTGTCCCACGGATTGCGGAGGCGTGCTTCGATGTAGCCATCACCTTTGGCCAGCATCAGGTTTTCGGCATACTTCATCGGGATGATTTCCGCTTGGTCAAGAGCCGAAGAAGTCTTGCCCCCTCCACCACAAGCGGAGAGAAGCAAGACTAATAATCCTATATGGGCAGATAGTAGGAGTTTCTTCATATTAGTCATTGATAAACACCATTGCACTAGGGTTGATACCACCCGAATCGAACGATTGAACCAACTTGCCACTCTTATCGAATTGATAAATGGTGCCACTATTTTGATAATCACTGGTACCTACGTAAATGAATCCGTTGTCTTCGTCCACTTCGAGCAGGTAGATGTTATCGCTGACAAAAGAGCTTGGTGCATCTTGCAAGAACGATGTCTCGCTCACGGTTCCTGTACTCGGATTGTAGGTAAAGAAGGTGTTGTTAGGAGTCCAGTAGGCATCGTACACCATGCGAACGCCATATATCAGGCCATTGTTTCCTTCGGTAATCTTGTTCACATCGTTGAGGATATCCTTCTTCGTACCTGTCTTGGTGTCGATGACTTGAAGGGCACCCGCCACATCGGCATAATTACCGGCCGAGATGAGATAAATCTGGTCATCGATTTCGAACAACTTGGTCGGATTGTCCACCACTTCGATGGTCTTTTCCAAGGTCATGGTTTGAGCATCGATGACGAACACTTCCTTGTTATAAACCCAATTGTTCGAGCCGTCCACGGTGTATGTGTTGGCTACATAGAGTTTGCCGTCCTTTTCCACGATGCCTTCCAGGTTGTCACCCCCCTTGAAGGTACCGGCCAAGGTCATGTCCTTGATGTTCAGCTTGGTCACTTGACCTCCGTATTGAGTCACGTAGGCATAATCGTCTTCCACCTCGATGCAACGCGGGGCACCCTCGGTTTCGGGGAAGGTGTAGCGGGCTTGTTCCTTGACACTCATGTCGAGGCGTGCCACATATTTCGAGCCGTTCAATACCACATAGATGTTGTCATCTTCTTCCATCATGGCATTGGCCACATCGCCCATCGGGAGGTTGTTGTTCATCTTTTTGTAGTAGTTGGTTTCTACGTATGAAGAACCGCCCATTTGATAAAACAACGTGATTTCGGCATTGTTGGATCCCCAAATGCCTTCGTTCAGAATGTACGTCAGGTTCTCGGCTACGGGGTCGGTGGTTGGTCCCTGATTGTCCGTGTTGGGCTTGTCGGGCACTTCGTTGTCGTCGTCACTACAAGCGGTGAAACTCATGCCCAACATCAGTGAGCAAAGCGTAGTCATTAAAATACTTCTTGTTTTCATGTTTTTATGGTTTAAAAGTTGAATGTTCCTGTTAGTCTCCACGAGCGTCCCGGCATGGGGTAATACTTGATGACTTCGTATTGCACATCCGTCAGGTTGATGACCTCGGCTTGCAATCGCAATCCGCATCGCCCTATATTGAACTCCCTCCATAGGGTAGCCGTATGCTCGTTGTATCCTTCTATCTTATTGTCCTCGATGTTCTGAGCCAAGTAATATCGCTTGCCCACCATCGTCACCGTATAGCCGAGGTTCACCCAGGGCATTTCGAGTGTGGCCGATACGTTTCCGTTGTGTTCGGGGGTGTAGGGCAATTGGTCCTTGTAGTTCTTCGCCTCCTTGTTGGTCACGTCGAGTGCCTTCTGCCAAGAGTAGTTGCCACTGAGGTTCAGATTCACTTTCCGCCCGAAGGGGATGGCGGTGGCCAGTGTCACGTCAATGCCCGTGATGTGTACCTTGCCATAGTTCTGCATCTTCCACACATAGGTGCTGGGGAAGGCGATGATTTTGTCCTTCACCTCGTTGTAATATCCGTCCACGGTGAGCGACACGAAGTCAGTGAACTCGAACGGGGTTCCGCTCCACGTCAGGCCGAGGGTGTATTCCGTGGCCTTTTCGGGCTTCAGATTGGAGTTCCCCACGCGGAGGTAATACAAGTCGCTGAACGTAGGCACACGGAAGGTGTTCTTGTACAGGGCACGGATGAAGAACTGTTCCTCTTCCCACGGTTGCCACGAGGCCGAAAGGGTGGGCGAGAGACGTTTGCGGTCCTCGGGTGTGTTGCCGGCCTTCACCTCCTCGGTGATGTAGGTTCCCACCACGCTCCCCGATATTTTTACTTGCTTTGTCTGATAGCGAGCGTTCAGGGCCGTGAGCGAGGTGTATCGGGTAGGCTCGGGCGAGTTGGTGCCATTGGTGTGAAGCTGGTTGATGACTCCGTCTTGCGAGAGCGAGAACGCCCAATGCTCTGTGGGTCGATAGAGGGCCGATGCCGAGAGGTAATATTCCTTTTGGCGGTTCGTGTCCGTCTGCTTGCCACCTGCGTATTCCACCCCCGTATCTTCGTATTTGTTCCACGAATAGTTGAACTTGCCTTGTGCCTGAAGTGTCCATTGGGGCGAGAACACCTTTTTGTATCGGGTTTGGGCGAAGAAGTTTTCGTCCCAAAGGCGTTCATCGGAGGCGGAGTTGTAGAGAATGATGGCTCCCGGCAATCCTCGTTTGCTATTGTAATAATAGGCCTTGGCACTCCACTCGCTTTCGTCCTCGAACGTGTGGAAGAGGTTCACCTCGCCTTGCCAAGATTCCACGTCGGAGTTGATTCGTTTTTCGTCGGTTATCAAGTTTCCATTCTTTAGTACGAACGGATAGTCGCCTTCGGCTTTCAGATAGTTTCCTTCGACGGACAATCGGGTGCGTTCGCCCAACTTCTGCCAATGGCGAAGGGCTGGGGTGAGGTAGCCAAACGAACCTCCCCGCATCTGCACTTGGGTAGCGGTCTTTCGTCCGTCCTCGAAGTGCGGCTTCTCCGTCTCGATGTTCAGCACCCCGGCCGAGGCGAATAGTCTGGCCGATTGAAGTAAGTTGTCATCGTGTCCGATAGCCAGCGACAGGGTCGACACATTGTCCAGCGAGAAGCGTCCGATGTCTATCTGGCCTGCCTGTGTGTTGCTGATGGCTACTCCGTCGTAGCTCACCGCCGTATGAGCCGCACCGAGGTTACGCACCGATACGGTCTTCAGTCCGCCGATGCCTCCATAGTCGCGTACATTGGTGCCGGCAAATCGTTTCACGGCATCGCCTATGTTTTGCAGGCCCAGGTTCTTCAAGTCCTCCTTGCCCAGCACCTGTACGGAGGTAGAAGAGGTTATCTTGGCGGGCATGCGTCGGGCGGTCACGGTCACTACATCCATCTGATGCACTTCTCCGTTGATAGAGTCTTTCTGCTCCTGAGCCGAGGCCACGGATGAAGACAGAACGACCATTACGAGCCGACATACCCATACACGAAAGGCAGGGTTCAGTTTCTTCATAAACCAATAAAAATTAAAGTATTTACATTCTTGCACGTTCTCCTTGCTCTTTCCTCGAAAGCCGGGAGCATGACTTTTGCCTTGCAGGTCTTCTGACTTACCTCGGTTTACTTTGCCTTCCCACCTGAATGATATATAGGCAGTGGCTAGGAGAATTAAGTAAACTCAATCTGTATGTAAGATGAGGCTTACAGCAGCGGGACTGTTCAGGACTTTCACCTGATTCCCTTTTCATCCGTCCCCTCGCATGGAGAGGACGGAAACAAGACTCTGCAAAGGTAGGGAAAGTATTTGGAAAAGCAAGAGTGAGGACGATTTTTTTTTTTTTTTTTGAGGGGCAGAGGGGGGATTTACCACTCTCCGTATTCATCCTCGGCCAGCATCCATTCGTCCAGCTTTCGGGCGTTGTGGGGGAAGGCCAGTTTGTAACCCTGGTAAATGGCTTGGGTGTCTACCTCCGATAGGGGGGTGCCACATTCCATGCAGGTCATGGCCATCATCAGTCGGCTTAGGCGTCCGTATCCTTGCACATTTTCGGGTGCATCCAGGTTTTCCCTTCCTCCGATGCCCGAGAGGCTGAGCACGGTCTGTATGTAGTGGTTTGTGTTGTTTTCGGTGGGTGGTGCCCATCGCTGGATGATGTTCTTCACGGTAAAGGGTTCGTTTTGGCTACGGAATCGCTTGTAATAACTCTGCAAGGTTTTCCATGCGGCTCGGTATCCGTAGGCCATCGATTCGAATTGCACGAAGCTTTTGTCTGTTTGGTTTATCTTTGCCCCTTGCCACCGGTCGCCCGAGTGGCGGATGTTGAGGGGGTTGTTGTTTCTGATTCCTCTTTTCATTTAAATGATAGTTGATAAATGATAGATGATAAATGATAGATGATAGTTGAAGAATTTTCTGCCCTACGGTGTCATCCTGAGCGATGCGAAGGCTCTGCACACACACTGGTGGATGCACACAGACTCTTCGCGATGCTCAGAGTGACACAGAAGAGAAAATGCTTCATTCTTTATTTTCTAGTCGCTAGTCGCTAAACTGACTACCCGACTACTTGACTACCGTTTTCTCTTTGTGGATGTTCTTTCAGGTAACTTGGCGTTTTGATGTAACGCTGGCGGTCCCTGTCCTTATTCGGCAGCTCGTCTCCATAGATTTCGATGTAGCCCCGTTTCTTCCAGTTGGAGAGCATGGCCTTCAGGGTGCCTTGTCGGATGCCCTGTCGTTGGCGTAGCAAGCCCGCTTCCTCTCGGGAGAACACCTCGGGGAGCAGGTCGAGCAAGTTCTGAGGGCCTCGATGAGCCACGTTCAGGGTGCTGTTCTCCTCGTCCTCGATGGCTTGTCCGAAGAACTTCATCTTGCACCAGAGGTCGTATCGGAGCGACCATCGGGTGAAGTCCTCCAAGGTCTTGTCCCACACCTCGCCCTGTGCCACATAGAGCACCATGGCTTTCAGGAAAGCGATGACGTTGGCACGGAAGCTCAGGTTCTCGTACACCCTGCTTTGTGAAAGGCGGGCAAAGTCGGCATTCTCTTGCACCAGCTTCTTGGCCAGGAGATTGGCCTGCCTGCACTCCACCAACCCCTGTGCCTGGTTCAGGCGTTCGATGTACGGACGTAGTTCCTCCTCGAAAGCAGCATCGTAGGTGCCATATATGGGCATCTCCGAGCCGATGGGTTGTTCGGGGATGGTGCAGAAGTTGATGCGGCTGATGGGTCCGTCGGTCAGTACGTTCCGAAAGTACGAAAGTCCCTTGCGAATGGTGGTACTGATGTTGTAGTTGAACCTTACGCACACTCTTTCGCTCACGCTCCCCGTGCCTATACGCGTCTGTCCGTAGGTGTTGTTGTAGTCGAAGGCCAGACACATCAGTTGGAATTGTCCTCGGGAGTTTCCTCGTGGCGAAAGGTTGTTGAACAACTCTATTTCGTTCATCCTGGCATAGAGAAATCGTCCGTCGGCATCGGCCATGCGTTGCACAAAGGCTGCACTGGTCACGTCGGCATCTATTTCTTGCACCACGATACCTTCGGGGCGTGTTTTCTTGTCCTTGTTTGCCCCTTTGGTTTGCATCTCCTGTTTCCATTTCCGTTCGCGTTCCATGTTCTTTTGGTCACGCTCGCGTATGTCGGCCAGGATGAAGTCAATGGGCTGACAGATGCAACTTTTCCCCACTCCTGTCGGTGCCATCAGAATGTTGGCATGGGTGGCCTCGTGCAGGGTGTTGTCGATGTACTTGAACCTCGTCTGCCACAGGTGTGCCCCGAGTGCCGGGAATACGGCATGGGCCACGGCCGGTTGGTAAATCTTGGGCGTCCGGCTCACCAGTAGTTTGATGAGGGGCGGAAGTCTGCGTGGCATGGGTGGCGGAAGTTGGGTGTCGCCCTGCGACTGACTGATGATTTCTGATTCCTCCTCCCTGCGTTGGCGGCAGATGGCCAGGGTGCGACGCATGATGCGTGGCATCGTCTTCGTCTGGTTTCGGGCACAGGCACTACGGATGGTGCTCATCCACTTGTCGCGAGCCTCGCCATAAGTGGGCAGCACTTGGGCTATCCACTCGGCTTCGTCGTTGCACACGTATCGCAGGTGACACGCCATGGAGAAGATGAAGTTGTTTCGCGACCCGTGTTCGGGTTGCCCACCCATTTGTTCTTCCAACGTCTCGACGATGCTTCCGTAGGGGATGCCTTCGTAGGCCGAAGGGTAATTGTTTTTCACCACAGATTTCACAGATTTACACGGATTATTTTCTTTATGTTCATCCTGTATGCCATCCGAAGGTAAATTATTATCTGTGTTAATCTGTGTAATCCGTGGTGCGAAAAGAGCATCCACATCCATCCACAGCACATACTCCCGCGGCACCAGGAACGAGCAACGGGCATAGTCCTTCACACTCGTGTCGTACTTGTCGTCGCCCAATTGCTTCGCCATCCACGCCTGGGCTTCGGCCAGGCTCATCCCGTTGGGTCTTATAAACACCAACCGCAATCCCTCGGTGCTGGGGGTGATGTGGGTCAGCATAATGCCCAGCTCCACCTTGCGAGGCTCTATCTCCGCCCACTTCGCCCGTGGGTTGGCAATGTGGTCGAGGTCGTAGATGGAAAGTCCGCTGGGGGTGGCCTCGTCGTTCTTGCGGCGTCCGTTCCGGAAGGTAGCGTGTGGGGTGAGGATGGGCAGACGCTTCTTCAGTTGGCTCTTGATGGTTTCGTACTCGTCAGGGGTGATTTCTCCCCTGCGACATCTTTCCAGGGCATCTTCTATCTCGGCACAGGTCCGTGCC
This sequence comes from Bacteroides sp., assembly GCA_015060735.1. Taxonomy (GTDB): domain Bacteria; phylum Bacteroidota; class Bacteroidia; order Bacteroidales; family Bacteroidaceae; genus Phocaeicola. The sequence goes on along the minus strand of SUXX01000004.1, from coordinate 49,099 downwards.
ACGAGCGGAGCGTCGAGTGCTTGATTCAAGAGGTCGGGCGTGCATACCCGAACCTCCGATTTAATGTCTTTTGCTATTCCGAAACTCATACTATTTCCTCCATAAAATCCACAAAATTACTAGCCATACTACTCTCTGCCTCGATGGCTCGTGCCGGCACTACGCTCTCGTCGCGGTGGATGCAGAGGTGCAACCGCACGTTGTCGTCGTTCACGCTAATCCGTCCGTGAGGCAATTTCATGTATCGGTTATTGGCCTGTGACCGAGAGCGGTTATGAGCATTAAAATTACCTTCCGTAGGGTTTACCAATCCGATACTCCCTTGCACACGGCTGGTTCCGTTCAATAACTTGGCATAAATTACATCGTTTATCTGAATTCTGATTTCCATAATCTGTTACGTTTTTGCGAGAGAAAGCTTGGGGGAAGGTGGCCACCTTTTCCGTAGAAATCTCGCGAGAATCCCTCGCTTCCGTCTCAGATTCATACTTTGTTTAACTCATTTTCTTTTAGTGTCATCCTGAGCAACGCGAAGGATCTGTGTACACTCACTTTGATGTTTTCAGATTCTTCGTCACTTCGTTCCTCAGAATGACCGGGAGTGTTTAACTCATTCGGGTGATGATGATTTGGTTTTCAAATCGGGTCTGTCCGTTCTTGTCGGTAAACGAACGCTGCTTGATGTACCCCTGCATCTTGTGTAGCAGGGTAGTGTCATAGGGTTGTACATCGCGTGCCATGTCGCCCGTCATTTCGGCATAGAACTCGTCGATGCCATCTGTCAGGATGAATCCCTTCGAGTAGAATGTTTTCTGTGTGCCATCCTGGGCGGTGTAGTTTCGGGCCACTACGGGGCGTTGTTCGATGATTGTGACTAATTTTTCCATTTAGTTTACATATTTAGGGTTCAACAATTGGTGGATGAAGTCGCGTCCACGTTCCGTCCATACCAGGTAAGTACGGGTATGGAGTGTCCCGTCGTTGGCTTCACGTGAGAAGGTACGGTTCTTGGCCAAGCCCTGTCGGGCATATTCGGCATAGAGCAAGTATTGCCCCGATTGTGCGTACTGGATTCCCATTTGGCAGAGCCTCCTGTTCAGTTCGTGTCCCGTCATGTTCAGTTCCTTGCCTATTTGGGTCACGGTGAAGCACGACACGGAGTCCAGCACATGGTCTGCATAGTCCGCCCGAGGCTTCAGTTGGGCTATCTGTTCATCCCTGCGTTGCAAGGTAGCCTGCATGATTTGTAGGGCACGGGCGAGGATGACCTCGTCGCTTTCATGGGGACGGGCCACCATGTATCCGCCTTGCTTTCGGATGGAGGGGAGCACCTCGGATGTGACCCACCTTCGGAATTTTCGTGCATCCTTTATTTTGCTTCTTAGCACCAAGGAATACAAAGCACTTTCGTTGATAAGGATAGGAGCGGTTCCGTTGACGAGGAACGTTTCGTTCCGCGTTTTGTCTTCCTCATCCACGTGGTCACGAAGTGCTTTTCTCGGGTTGGAATATCCTAACGAGTTCGCCACATCCGAACCCACAAACCAAGGTTCACCATGTTCATCGAGCATGGCACGGAGATTTCCGAATTGCTCGTGGTTGATTGAAATAAAATTCTGTTTCATAATAATCTTTAGGCCTCCTTAAGCCCGTATTTAAATTAATAATAAATTGATTTTCAATGCACCATATTGTGATTGTCCAACATTTCAAAAGTCGCTTGCCAATGGGATTGTTCCCTTTCGCATCGCAAATTTGAGCATAAAAAAATTCCCCGACAAGAAAGGAGCCTGTCGGGGAATACGTGGGGGAAAAGTGAATTTTCGAGTGAATTTTTAAGTGAAAATTTGCACTTAAAATCCGTTTATTTCCAATATTTCTTTGAATCGGGTAGCCACCGCTACCATGTCATCATATGGTTTTCTTGTGGGGTTATATGCAGAATCGTATTTCCATTTTCTGAAGGGATTGGTGAACATTCCATTTGAGATTTTCTTCAAGTTATCTTGTTTAAGAGGCACTCTGAATCCTTCGGGTTTCATGCTTTCTATCATATTGCAGAAGCCCAAATAATCGGTGTTCGATACGCCTAACCCTTTATCAACAATGATTCGGAAGATGGCAATCCAATGATTACCTTTGTTTACCAAGTAATTACCCTTTTCATCCTTTTCTTCCATGAGTGTTTCGATGCATGAAAGCAAGGACGGTTCTTTTTTCAGATTACCCTGGTTGGGCGATGCCGTATCATTCGTTTCAATCACTTCTATGGCATCCTCTATATCTATGTATTCTTTTTCATGCTTTGGCTCAGTATTATATACATACTTATTAGCAACAAATTCTACATTCGAGAAAGTACCGCCATTGATGACCGGTCCTCCCTGTGTGTATATGTTTATTTTCTTTTCGTCCATCATTTCGATTCTATACCTTTTTGTGCAACAAACTCCACTCCAGTTTGAAAATGTCCGCCAGTTACGAAAGCTCCGCCTTGTGTATTGACCGAACTTGGCAAATATTGCAAGCCAACCTTTTCATCAATCATTTTACGTAAACTATCCAAGATGTATTGATATTGATGTCCATTATTATCATTGGCTCTGGATAGAACCAACTCCAAAGCTTTCATTTCGGTTACATCTAAAGCCTTGGCTTCTTCGATGATTTTATTCAATTCATTACATGTATTTATATCCGTATTTGATGATTGGGAATCCGATATAAAACAATCCAAATAATCCATCACCTCGATGAACTTCCCGTTTGCTTCTTGCTTGTCTTCTTCCTCCCTGCATCTTTCATACAATTCCCCGAATCCGGGCATCGGTTTCAATGCTGACTTTATCTCACAACAAACATCCATGAACGGGTGTCCTTCTACCGCATCGTGCTTATCCAGCAACATGAAGAATACGGTCAGCATCACGCACATCACATCCCCTTCTTTGTTCTCTCCATACCGTTCAGGCAAATCGGAAAACAAGGCTTGTACCTCGATGTCACGTGCATCCTCATCTGCTTCGCCAATTTGGACAACAGCCTTCGAAGCCTCGTGCCAAACATCCTCCGGTGAAAAGGATTTTCCACTATAAACGAACAATGCTTTATATAGCATCTTGAACAAGTTGTCCTTGCCATATTTTCGTCTTACTTGTTTTCGTTCTTCTAAGGTCAACAATTGGTACATGGATTATGCGTAGGATGTTTTTATGTTATTAAGTTCTGTAATAAATTTCTCTCTCACTTCATCAGAGAACAAATCAGATGAGCACAATCGGTTTAATAGGGTTTCAAGAATTTCAATAATTACGGAATCATTACCGATGACTTTGGGAGTACGAACACCTTTCTGCCAAATCTTGATTTCATGGCCAGCTGCTGAACCTAATTCCGCCATTGAATCCGTTTGTGAATTTTCTTTTATCAGATTCAATATTCCTCCCTTCGTAGCAATCAGGTCAACATTCACACCGCCGCATGTCTCATGACGCACCGCATCAATGTTGTCGGCCAAATTCAGCAAACGTCCTAAATTGGTAGGAGGAAACTTGAATAATATACGATTTACACCTTGTGGCGATTCTTTAATGGCATCCCAAAATTCTTGCTTGTGATACACCGGTCGTTCACCTGCACTGAAATGCATTCCATATTTAAGCATCAGTTTATCAAATGTCCGATAGATGATGTTTGCTGGAACACTGGTCTTTTTCCAAGCTTTTTGGTTTTTACCAATGAGCATACGTTGAATACCATCACGATTATCAAAGATTATCCAGCACCAAGGATATTCTGTGATAGGTTTGGGCTTGAAGTCCTTACCATCAATATTTTTCTTTTTCTCATTGGCCAAATGCATAATGATGATGTTGTCCTGATTGTACACAACCTCATATAGCAATATCCCCTTGTCTCCTCTAAATTCCAAGTTTACATTGCTATCAAAAAATTTACCGAATAAGCCTTGTCGGTCATTCCATTGTTCATCGGTACATGCCACACTGGGCATCCCCTCAAACTTTATTTCCGTTTGTGAACATTTCAGTATGCGTTGAAACTGATAGGTATATATTTCAAATTGAGCCATAGGCGTAATCTTTTAATCAAACTTCAATTTGGGTAATGCTTTCACAATTTCTACCGTCTGCACACTTACGTTGATGACGGAGAGCAGGAGGTCGAGGATGTAACGTGGCTTGCCATGCTCGCGTCCCCAATCGTTGGCATCGTTCACGATGAGGGATTTCTTGTCTTGGCTTACGCAATAACGCTCTACGACCCATTCGATGGCACTCTTTCCGTTTACCACGTATTCGTAGGCTTCGGCAGGGATGTTCTCGATGCGGATGTGTCCGTTGTAGAGGATGATGCTCTTGTCCGTCTTGCTCTTGAAACGCATCTTGTCGGGCACACGGTAGTAGTCGTAATCCGATTCATCGCCCGCCAAAGGACGGTCGCCCACCACGGTTACACCCGGGCATGGCGGTACTTCCTCGTAATTCAAATGTAGGTCGGCTAACTTCTTGCCACACTTGTAGAAGTCCATAAAGTCTTCCACTTTTTCCACAATAGGGATGCGTGGAAGCGATTTCTTCAAATCGGATGCAAAGCGTTCGCGATAGTCGGGCGAATGAAGCAAGCCATACACATAGTAGAATATCATTTCTTTGGTGATGTTCTTGGCTCCACCATAGCGACTACGCACTTCCTTCAATATCCAATCGGTAATACCATCCCTGCGGATATAATCATCGTTTCCTTCGGGGTCATCGAAGAGCGTTCTTTGTTTGTTTTTGTTTTCTTCGTACCAGTAGAGGGGGAAGCATTGGGAATCACCGCACAAATGCAAATCACTAAACGAATTAACCATTATAGAAGTTAAGCCTTTAATGCCTCCACTTAATGATATAACCAAATTATTAACAATAGGGAATGGATATAATAAATCATAATTTGAACGACGATGAATAAATTTATCACCATAATATAGATTCATTTTACAATATGGACGATAAATTGTAACCATTATCCTTTCTGGCTGAAATAAAGCTTTTTTCTCTCGTTCAAGACTCGATACCAAACTACTTGACCAACTTATTTTAGTATCATCAAGTGACATTACATTTTTTACATCAACATTCGGATTGTTTTTCCTACATTCTTTAATAAAATCCACTTGTTTGTTATAAAAAGCAACACAAGTTTTCATCATTGACTTTAGTAGAATAGAAGAATGATTATAAACCCATGAATCTCGAGATGTACCAATTCCCATGGAATAATTGGTAAATATACTGCATGATTTTAAGTTACCCTTTTTATCTGTATTTATTGGTATAAGGTTATCAAACACCCCATCCCTTTGATTTATCCAATCATTCTTTTCATTGGGCTGTAATTCTTTCCATTCTACATTGTCAATTGAATGGAAATCATGTACCATTTTCAACTTTTGTTCACGAGTGAGATAATCACCAATATCGTGATAATGAATCGTAGCTTTGCCTTGCTTGGCAGGGTTCTTTACCAAGAAAGTGATGGTGATGGGGGTACGAGAACCTGAGCCAAAAATCTTGCCACCTTCCTTACGGGAAAGTTCACCACTGGTACGTTGGTTTCCTCGAAGATTTAATACATAGATAGATGTATATTCATTTTGCAAGCATTTACGCATACCATCTTGGGCATTGCCATCAATCCAAGCTCCATTACTGATGAAAGCCACAATGCCACCTTCTTTCATAGAAGCAATGCGGTCACTTGCCCAACGGATGGCTTTGATGTAGCTATCGTAAAGCGAATTCTTGTTGGTAGCTTGTGTCTTGGCCGCGAATGTTTCAGCTATTCGTTTATCCAATACAGGATACTTCAAATTCTGTGCATTATCATTGGCCGAAGTTTGTCCCACCGAATACGGCGGATTACCAATAATCACCCTCACAGGTGCTTTCTTCTGCTTCAAAACCCGTTCGGAGTTTTCGGGAAAGAGTTTGGAGAAAATATCGTTATCGCCATGTTCATTCAGTTGGAAAGTATCGGTCAGGCAAATGCCATCGTACATTTGGTATTCTTCGGGCTTCATGATGTCGTGGAAAACCGATTCGATGTTCACATCCGCCACATAGTAGGCAAGCAACACGATTTCGTTGCAATGGATTTCGTGCTTGTACTTGCGTAGCATATCTTCCTTGCGTATCAATCCGCTTTGAAGCAAACGGGTGATGAAGGTACCCGTGCCGGTAAATGGGTCGAGGATATGCACATTCTCTTCGGTGAGCGAGGTGTTAAATTCGGCTTTCAAAATATCCTCTACCGAATGGATGATGAAATCCACACACTCCACAGGTGTATAGACAATACCCAACTTTTCCACGGTGAGAGGAAAAGCACCCTTGAAGAACTTTTCGTATAGGTTCTTGATAATGGTTTGCTTGCCTTCGAGGTTGTCGATGTTACTCACATTGTTGCGTACGGAGGTATAGAACTTGTCGAGCACTACGGTATCCATTTCCATGCCTTCGGCTTCGAGTATCTCAATCATCTGTTGCATGGAACGGCTCACGGCATTGTTCTTCACAAACTGATATTCCTTGAACAAGGCATCGAACACAGGACGGGTAATCATGTGTTGAGCCAACATTTCGATGGCTTGTCCCTCGTCTATGCTATCGTTGATATTCTTATGAAGGCCACCGATAAAGTCCTTGAAATATTCGTGTGCCTTGTCGTTTTCCTTAATCAATCTAGCAATGCGTTCAATGAACTTCTGAGCAATTTCACCTACTGATTTCGCCCAGTTCTCCCAATACATCTTGTCGCCCACCTTTTCCACCAAACGGGCATAGATGCCATCTTGCAACTCACCAAAACGAAGTTCCAACTGGCGTGCTACTTCTTCAGAATCCATCTGTACGGCTTCGCCTCCATTTTCACCGATGGAATAAGTGCCACGAGGCACACCGCCCACGGTAATCTTAGGCGGACGCTTCCTGTTCAAATTGATTTGGTTGACATGGGCATTGAAATTCTCGTCGTGCGAACGGAGGGCATTTAAGATTGTCCATACCACCTTGAATCGGTCGTTGTCGTTCAAGGCATCTTCGGGCTTTACACCGGCCGGCACGATGACCGGTATAATGATGTATCCATATTTCTTTTCCTTGTCCGTACCCTTGCCGAAGGTACGCATCACACGACCTACGGATTGCACCACTTCCACCTCGCTATTGCGTGGCGAAAGGAAGATTACGGCATCCAGGGCAGGCACATCGACACCCTCGGAAAGACATCGCACATTGCAAAGTACGCGACATTCGTTCGGGTCGTCGGCATCTTGCTTGAGCCATGAAATCAACTCGTTTCGGGTATTGGCATCCATCGAACCATCGATATGACGGGCACTGATGTTTACCACTTCCTTCTTTTCTTCTTCGCTCAACGATGATTTATAATCCTGACTCACCACACCCATGTACTTTGCCATCATAGTAGAAGAGAAATTCGGGTTACTTCTTGACGGATTGATGGTTTGACAAAAGGCCACGGCACGTTTCATCATCAAGGGGTCTTGTTCCTTGGTAATGCCCTCGTCACCCTTGATGCGTTTGGAAAGTCCGTTGATACATCCTATCAACTTGGTAGCATCGTCGAATTGAAGTTCGGTCAGTTTTTCACCTGCCGATGCTTGGGCATATTGTCGCTTGATACGGGCACTGATGTCTTGCGGAATATCTTCTTCGCTTACGGTTAGCACCAATACTTTATAGTCGGTCAACAAGCCTTGACTTACGGCATCGTTGAAGGAAAGGCGATGAAGTTCCTCGCCAAAGATGGTTTCATCGTCCATCGAACAAAGCACATCGTCATGCTCTTTGGCTTTGACCTTTACCGCTTCCCTATAAAGTCGAGGGGTGGCGGTCATATAAAGACGTTTCTTGGCACGGATATAATCGTTGCTATGTACTTTCGTGAAATTGCTTTCATCGCCATTGCTCAGGATAACCCCCGTAGTGCGATGGGCTTCGTCGCATATAATCAAATCCACTTCCCGTCCGTAGGCATCGATGGCTTCCTTCACCACATCGATACTCTGATAGGTAGAAAAAATTACGGTGCGGTTGTTCTCCTTATGGTATTGACGGAGTTGGCGAAGAATGGATTTTTGGTTGGTAGAAGCCGGTACGGCAAGGTCAACCGCACTGGCATCCACATCGTCGGCATCCTGCATTTGGCGGGTTACCTTGGCATCCGAACAAACACACACGGCACGCATATCGTCGCTCTTGTCGGCCATCCATGCATTGAGCGTTTGTCCCAACAAGGCAATACTCGGCACCAGGAAGAGTACAAAAGCATCCTTGCCCGTCATGGTTTCCATGATTTTGAGCGAAGTATAAGTCTTGCCCGTACCACAAGCCATAATGAGTTTGCCACGTTCATGTTTATCGACCACAAAATATTCGTAGGCTTTCGACATGGCTTCCAACTGATGCTTTCGGGGTTTCTTTCCCGATAGCTTGGCTTCCTTGCCAAAGATACCTTCCTTCAGTTTCTCCCAATTGACGGGTGAGTTTTCAAGGTCGTAAAGCGATATGCGGTTGAATGGCTTGCTCAATCCTTGTATAGCAGTTTCGGCATTGGCACCCCATTTCTTGTAAGATGTCTGCACCCAAACCAAATTGGAAAACTCGCGTGTCTGGAAGGTTTCGGGGTCGGTAAATACACGGCTTGCATTGGCAAGGAAACTATCTACCGCTCCTTTGTCGATGGTCGCATCTTCGGCATAGCATTTGCATTGGATAGCCCAATAGTCGCCATACTCGGTACGTGCCACAAGGTCAATACCGAGGTCTTTGCCTCCGAAGTCCTTGCGTCCTGGGAATTCCTCCCAAAGCCATACTTGTTCAAGGTTGGAATAACGGGGGTCAGTTTTGAACCAAAGTTTCATCAAACGTTCAAAGTCAGTACCCTTTTCTCTTTCTGTCTGTGCTTTCAGACGGATTTCATGCAATATGTGGTGGATGGAAAGTTGTTCCATGATAGTAGATTCTTGTTGGGTGAATAAATGAAGTGGATACAAAAAGACAGCTTAGCAGGTTATTCACTCTGCTTACCCCCAAAGGAAAAGGTTACATCCGTAGAGCCTTCCCAGTCTTTGGTATCAAAGTCGATGTTCACATTTGTGCTATCTTGAAGAGCTTCCTCGTCCGTACTACGGGTGCTTTCCTCGGTCTCTTCGTCAGGAATCAAGTAGGCTTGTTGGCAAGCACCTAACAAGAAAAGTAGGGATACAACAAAGGCGACCTTCTGCACCGCATGTGCAAAAAGCCGCCCACAAGTATGTGTAGATGGATTTATGTCATCACAAGAAGAATCGGGACGGGAAAAATTCACCCCCCCCCAATTTGTAAATATTCGTTAATTTATTGATTAACGAGTGTGTGAGTTTAAATTTGCTCATAATGAAATATTTTTATCAATTCCACAAAAGTAAAGAAAGATTTTAGGAATGCAAAAGATGTAACAAAAAGATTTGAAATATCAATCAAAACCCCGATAATCAAACAATTCCCCAATCTCCGAAAATCCCGCATGAGGATTCCCGTTCTCACGATTGCATGTTGAGACTTAATTACTCCCATAACCAAACATTCCATTTTATACGGAGTTGGTTTCCCCTCAATCCTTTATAAGTACCCGATTCTCCAATGCCCACCCTTGTTGGCTCCCACACGTACAATCAAGCCCTTTTGCTTCAACGAAGCCAGGATGCGTTCGCATTGACGGGGGGTTATACCCAAGACTTCCGTCATTTCGCGTGCTGATGCTTGAGGTGTATGGGCGATAACGGATAAAATCTTACGTTCCTTTTCTCCGATATTTGTTCCGACATCGGGTACACATTCACTACTTATTCCGTTGGTTAATCAAATTCACCACGACCTTCACCATCACATCCTTCTCCTCGGTGCGGCTCTCGGCAATCATCAGTGTAAGGGCTACGAGGGTGTTGTCGGCAATGCGTTTCGAACCATCTGGACGATAAAGAATGCCGTTGTTGTTCAGGAACCAAAGGAACAGGGTGGCGGCTATGCGTTTGTTGCCATCGCTGAACGAGTGGTTCTTGGTGACGAGGTAGAGGAGCATGGCGGCTTTCTCTTCCACCGAAGGATAGAGTTCCTCGCCTCCGAAGGTTTGGTATATTTGCCCGATGCTGCTCTTGAAGGAATCGTCCTTTTCGTTGCCAAACCATTGACTACCACCGAACTTGTCGTGCAGACGACGGATTTCGGCCATGGCATTCTCGTAGGTAGCACGGAAGGGTTCCTTGGAGGTGGTACGTTCGATGGTAAGGCGTTCGTAGTCGTAATTGTCAAGCGTGTCGAGAGCATAGGTGTAATCCACCACCACATCGAACAGGGCTTGTCCGTCAGCCGTGGCGGTGATGTCCTGATGCTGGAGGGTACGACCCACCACTTGCACCAATTGGCGAAGCTCGCCCAACTGGTCGCGATGGAGGCGGTCGTTCACGGCATAGCCCTTCACCAGGTATTCTTTCAGAATCTTGTTGGCCCATTGACGGAACTTGACACCACGTTGGCTCTTTACACGATAGCCTACGGAGATGATGACATCGAGGTTGTAGAAAGGAACAGGTTTCTTTACCCCATTAACGTGTAAAAAATGCACGTTATTCTCCTTTTCAAGTTCACCTTCCTTGAATACATTAATCACATGACGTCGTATGTTTGATTCTTCGCGATCAAATAGCATGGCCATTTGATTAGCACTAAGCCAAACGGTGTCATTCTCCATGCGGACATCCACCCGTGTCTGTCCGTCTTCGGTCTGATAAATGATTATTTGGTTGTTTTCGTTCATTTTCTTCATTTATTTCATTTAAAACTCAATCCCAATACCACATCTTCGTATTCGGCGGCATTGAGGTTACCACGCAGGGTATCGGCAGCTCTCCAAATCTTCCAGAACAAAGCCGATGGAAGCGGTATTCTTATCAAGTTTGCTCATAGCCAATGTTCTTTTGTCTGTCCCACAAAAGTAGAGAAAGATTTCGGGATATACAAATGTGAATAAAATTTCCCTCCCCCCAAAAAAAGGTAGTCAGGTAGTCGGGTAGTCAGTTTAAAATACGGCTAGGGGTATGCGAATAGATTTTTACTACTATATATATAATTAATTATATATAGTAGTAAGTTTTTTTTGTGGTTTACGGGGGGATGAAATGAAACTGACTACCTGACTACCCGACTACCCTCAAGGCGTTTTTCGAGAAGCGGTTTCGGGTTTTGTTGAAAATGTCTAAAGGTTTTGATAAAGCGAAAAAAAATGCGAAAATAATACGAAAAAATATTCTAAAACACTTGCAGAAACGGAAAATGATTTGTATCTTTGTAACGTCATCCGGAAGACAAGAGAACAACACAAAAACTAAATTCTAACACTAAAAACTAAACACAACATGTCTAGATCAGTTACTTATTCTGTGGTTCCACGATTGAACCCTCGCGACAAGGACGCCAGTCCGAAGTATTATGCCCAGGCACAGGCTCGTGGTGATGTGAGCCTTCGCGACATGGCAGCCCGAATTCAGGCCACCTGTACGGTGCATAAGAGTGATGTGTATGCGGTGCTCGTAGCCTTGGAAGATGTGGTGGCCGAAGCCATTCAGAACGGTGAAATCGTTCGCCTTGGCGACCTCTGTACGTTGCAAGTAAGCCTGAATGGCAAGGGTGCCCTGACCGAAGAGGACTATAACACGGCCCTCATCCAACGTGCCAAAATCAACTTCCGTCCCGGCAAGGTATTGTCCGAAGCCCTCGGCTCGCTGAACTTTACCAAGGTGAACATCAAGTACCCGAAGGATGCTGATGCGGAAGGGGAAGGCGGTGAGGATGTGATTCCGGACGCTTGATTCTAAAATGCACCACGGATTACACAGATTAACACAGATTCTTTAATTTTAAACCATCCGGATGGAATAATAAATTTAAGTTTCGCATGTGGAATTATCTCTCTATTATCTCCATTTATCTACATCGTTTTACTTGCGAAAGTTGAATAATAAATTAATCCGTGAAAATCCGTGTAATCTGTGGTGAAAAAAAGAAAACACAAACCCTTAAACACACATCAAGAGCTATGAAAAAAGAAATTTGGAGTAAAATCTTGAACATCGTCATTACGGTGCTGACGGCCATTGCCACCACCTTTACCACGACCTCGTGCATCCATTGATGGGGGGCTTACAAGTGGGGCTGAATCAGCTCCTCGAAGACATCCCGTCGGATGATGCGGTAGTGGGGATGGTAGGTGTCGTTGAAAGCTTGGCTATGATGCACCACGTACTGACCTTCGCCCAGCAGACGTGCCAGGAGGGTGGAGTCTTGGGCAAAGCCGGCAAGGTGGGGATGCACCCGTCGCACGGTCTGAAGCAATGCCTGCCATTCCTCCAGGAACACGGGGGTGAGTGTGGTGTCCACCCCATTGGCTCCCGCCATGAAGGCGTCGACAAACACATCGATAGGCACACGCCCATCGGCTATCACCTTCAGGTTCACTTGCAGAAAGTTGCCTTGCCATCCGCAGGGCACATAGTCCTCGCCCGGAAAGCTGTCGGCCTGCTTCATCTCGTGCAGGATGTAGTTCTTCACCGATTCGCGGTTGGTCAGCAGATGGGCAGGGCCGAAGGTGTCCTGGAAACTACCCTTGTAGATGTCTTGCAACGTGGCTTGGGGATAACGCTCGAAGAAGGCACGAACGAAGGCCTCGCGTCCGTCCGAAGCCCCTCCACAACCTGCCAAGAGGAAGGTTGCGAGAAACAGGAGTATGATATTATGCTTGTTTTTCATCGGCATAGTCGGGATTTTCTGAGATTTTAGGAAGGGTGAGTTGAAGCACGATGTAACCCAATACACCAGCTACGAGGGTGCCGAGCAATACGCCCAGCTTGGCTTGCTCCAGCAGAGCCAGGTCGGTGCCAAACGAGAGGTTGGCAATGAACAACGACACGGTGAAACCGATACCGCCCAACAGGCTGATGCCCGTGAGGTTGGTCCACGTCATGCCTTCGGAGAGGGTGGACAGGCGTAGCTTGATGGCCAGCCAGGTAAAGAGGTAGATGCCCACAAACTTACCCACCACCAGGCCTGCGGCAATGGCTATGGTCAGCGTACTGAAGTCGATGCTTTGTCCTTCGCCCAGATTGAGCACAACGCCGGCATTGGCAAAGGCGAAGAGCGGAAGGATGATGTAGTTTACCACCTCGTGTAGCTCGTCTTCCAGCGATTGGAGCGGAGAGATGACATGGTCGGAAGCGGTTTCGATTCGCTTCAACACGTTGGTTTGCTCTTTGTTCAGAATCAGCCCCTTGTCCGAGGTGACGGGGAAGTAGTCGATACATTCCTTAATCTTGTGGATGTATTTTCCCGTTTCGTAATGAGGTGCGGCCGGCACGGTAAAGGCTACGATAACGCCCGCAATGGTGGCATGTACACCGCTCTGTAAGAAGCAATACCACAGCACCAAGCCCACACTGATATAGAACCAACGGTTATAGATGTTCATGCGGTTTCCGGCCAAGAGGATGAACAACACGCCCAGTGCATAGAGCAGGCAATGTACATCCAAATGGGTGGAGTAGAAGAGGGCGATAACCAGGATGCCGCCAATATCATCGACCACGGCAAAGGCCGTCAGGAAGATTTTCAGGCTGATGGGAACCCGTTTGCCAAACAGGCTGAGTACGCCCAGCGAGAAGGCAATGTCCGTAGCCATCGGGATAGCCAAACCACTCTCGGCCGGGGTGCCTGCGGTGAAGTAATAATAGATGATGACGGGCACAATCATCCCCCCACAGGCCGCGATAATGGGCAGTAAAGCCTTGCGGAGGCTACATAGTTCGCCCACCATGACTTCGCGTTTGATTTCCAGCCCTACACTGAAGAAGAAGACCGTCATCAGTACATCGTTGATGAAGGTCATCAGCGTCATGGGGTGTCCATGATGATTGAACACGTTGAATTCGCCAACCTGAAGATAAACTTTTTGCGTCCAAAATTCGGTATAAGCTTGGCTGAAAGGTGAATTGGCTACTATCAAGGCCAAAAGAACGATGCCCATCAACAGGATGCCCCCATTGATGCGATGTTTGCTGGCCTCGAGGAAGGAAAAGTTGATTTTCCCAATCTTGAGTGTTTTCATGTAATCTTAAAAATGCGTTAATGTGTAAAGTAATGTCGCAAAATTAGATTTTTTTTCCTAAAATTCAAACAGGATGGTTAAGTAAAAAGAAAATAATCACCCATATCACTTGGTTTGACCTTCAGCCCCTTGCCTTATTTAATCTTCTGACGGATTTTGGACAAATACATCCGCATGCCTTCCGAATCCTTCCGGCTGATGATGTCGAGCAGTTCGTTCAGTTCCGTACGGATGCCTTCTACCTGAGCCGGGGTGCGAGGGTTGAAGAGGATTTCCTGAAGCAAGTAGTCGTCTTCGTTCAATACCCCACGGGCGATGGCCATGTGACGTTTGAAGGTGGTACCCGGAGCATCCTGATGCTTCATCACCGCCGCAAAGACGAAGGTCGACACGAAGGGGATGGAAAGCGAGTAGGCCACCGTGTCGTCGTGCTCGTCGAAGGTATATTCGAAGATGTTCAAGCCCAAGCCCTGATACAGGTCCTTGAAGAAAATCTTGCCCATATAGTCGCCCTCGCTGATGATGATGGCATTTTCGGTGCTCAGCTTGTCGAGGTTGGCAAAGGTGGGTCCGAACATCGGGTGGGTGGAAACGTATCTGAATCCGCACCCTTCGTACCATTCCTTCAGGCCAGTCTTCACGGAGGCGATGTCGCTGATGATGCAATCCTTCGGTAGGACGGGCAACACTTGGTTGAAGGCATCGAGGGTGTATTTCACCGTGGCGGCATTGATGACCAGCTCGGGGCGGAACTCCTCGATTTCCTCCAGCTTCGTGAAGCGATAGCAGTTATACATGAAACGTAGCTTCGGTGGGTTCACGTCGAATACAGCTGTTTCATGCTTGAAGCTCAATACGTCGGTAAAGAAGGAGCCCATCTTTCCGGCTCCTAATATCAGGATTCTCATTTGCTTTATTTTTTTTGCACCACAGATTACACAGATTTTCACAGATTGAAAATTTTATTTATTATCTGTGTAAATCTGTGTAATCCGTGGTGAGTTAAAAATCATTTATTAATAATCTCCATCTGTTGACGCACACTTTCTTCGTGGATGGCCTCGAACACCTTCTTCACGAATTCGGCTCCCATACCGCAGAGGGCACCCTGTGCACCACGCTTGTCGAGGATTTCGTTGTAGCGACCCGTCTGAAGGATGGTCATGTTATGCTCCTTCTTGAAGGTACCAATCTCGCGACACACCCGCATACGCTTGGCCAGCACCTCGATGATGCCATTGTCGCACTCGTCGATTTGCGAGCGGAGTTCGCTCAGGCTCTCGGTGGTATGCTTTTCCTTGCGGATGACGAGCAGGTTGAGGATGTAGCTCAGAATGTCGGGAGTAACCTGTTGCGAAGCGTCACTCCAGGCTGCATCGGGGTTGCAATGGCTCTCGGCAATGATACCATCGAAGCCCAAGTCCATGGCCTGTTGGCAGAGGGGAGCCACCAGTTCACGCTTGCCACCGATGTGTGATGGGTCGCAGAAGATGGGCAATTCGGGGATGCGGCGACGCAATTCGATGGGGATGTGCCATTGCGGAAGGTTGCGATAAATCTTCTTGTCGTACGATGAGAATCCGCGATGGATGGCACCGAGGCGTTTCAATCCCGCACCATTGATGCGTTGCAGGGCACCAATCCATAGTTCGAGGTCGGGGTTCACCGGGTTCTTCACCAATACGGGCACGTCCACCCCTTTCAGAGAGTCTGCCAATTCCTGTACGGCAAAGGGGTTGGCCGTAGTGCGTGCTCCCACCCAAAGGATGTCGATACCTGCCTTCAGCGATTCTTCTACATGCTTGGGGGTAGCCACTTCGGTAGCAATTAGCATACCTGTCTCGGCCTTCACGCGTTGCATCCAGGCCAATCCTTCCACGCCAATCCCTTCGAAGCCTCCTGGCTTGGTACGTGGCTTCCAGATGCCGGCACGGAATATCTTAATGCCTCTGTTGGCCAACGAGGTAGCTGTATTCATCACTTGTTCTTCGGTTTCGGCACTACATGGGCCGGCTATGACGATAGGGCGTTCCTGAGGAATTCCAGGTAATGCCAAGGGTTGTAATTCGAGTTCCATAATACCTATATTTATTGTTTACATTATATTCTTGATTCTTTCCAATGCTTCTGCCAACTTCTCCTCCTTGGCACAGAGCGAGATGCGGATGTATCGCTTTCCGTTCGTTCCGAAGATGAATCCCGGAGTGATGAACACACGGGCTTCGTGAAGCACTCGTTCGGTCAGGTCTTCCACATCGTTGTACGAGTCGGGGATGCGTCCCCAGAGGAACATACCCACCTGATTCGTGTCGAACGAGCATCCCAAGGTACGCATGATTTCCTCGGCCAACTGGCGACGACGGCTATACACGCCGATGTTTGCTTCCTCGTGCCACTCCATGCTATTGTTGTAGGCTTGGGCAGCGGCCAGTTGCATGGGGCGGAACGTACCCGAGTCGATGTTGCTCTTGATTTTCAGCACCCATTGCACGAATTGGGCATTGGTGGCGAGCATTCCGACACGCCATCCGGGCATGTTGTGGCTCTTGCTCATCGAGTTGAATTCGATGCAACACTCCTTCGCTCCCGGCACATTGAGGATGCTCAACGGACGCTTGTTCAGGATAAGGCTATATGGGTTATCGTTCACGATGACGATGTTCTTTCTACGGGCAAAGTCCACCAGCTTTTCGTATAGCTCCATCGTGGCGTTGGCACCCGTCGGCATGTTGGGATAGTTGGTCCACATCAGCTTCACCCGGCTCAGGTCCATCTTTTCCAGTTCCTCGAAATCGGGTTGCCATCCGTTGTCTTCCCTCAGATTATAGTTCACTATCTCGCTTCCCAAAATCTTGTTGAGCGACGTGTAGGTAGGATAGCCTGGATTGGGTACCAGCACTTGGTCGCCCGGGTTCACGAAGGCAAGAGTGACGTGCAGAATACCTTCCTTCGAACCAATCAAGGGTTGGATTTCGGTAGCCGGGTCGAGGTCTACATCATACCATCGCTTGTACCAGTCGGCCATGGCCTTGCGAAGTTCGGGGATGCCCACGGTGGGTTGATAGCCATGCACATCGGCTCGTCGGGCCTGTTCGCAAAGCACGTTGATGGTTTCTTCCGAGGGAGGCATGTCGGGGCTTCCGATGCCCAGGCTGATGACATTCTTTCCTTCGGCATTCATCTGTGCCACCTCTTTCAGTTTCCGGCTGAAATAATATTCGCTTACATTCGCCAATCGATGGGCTGGCTGGATGTTATAGGGTTGATTCTCCTTCTGCATATTCTCCTAGGATTTTAAGTTCGCGGGTTAAGGGTGATACGGCATCAATGGACTGGCGGAAGCGTAGGTAATCGCTGAAGATGACATCTACATAGAACAAGTATTCCCATTCGCGTCCGATGATGGGTAGGGATTGTATCTTAGTCAGGTTTATCTTATAGAATGAAAAGATGCTCAATACTTGCGAAAGGCTTCCCTCGTTGTGAGGAAGGGAGAAGACGATGGTCGCCTTGTTGGAGCGTCCTCGTTCGCGTAGGTCGTCGGCACGCCATGAATCGGCCACAACGAGGAATCGGGTGAAGTTATGCTTGTTGGTTTCGATGCCCTCTTCCAGAATCTTCATTCCATAGAGGTCGGCGGCATATTTCGAACAGATAGCAGCATGTCCATGCAGGTTATTGTTTCGGATGATTTCGGCACTCTTGGCGGTATCATCCGCTTCCACCTTCTTCAATCCTGGATGACGCTTCAAGAAGCTTTGACATTGGGCCAGTGCCACGGGGTGTGAGTGAATTTCGTGGATGTCGCTCCAGTCGTCTTCCGGCAAGCAAACGCAATTATGCTTGATGCGAAGCTTGTGTTCGCCAATGATGGTCATGCCATTGTCGCGAAGCAATTCGTAATTGTGGAGCAAGCTTCCGGCGATGGTGTTCTCGATGGCGAGCATCCCGATGATGTTGCTATCCTGATGCATGTGTTCGAAGATTTCCTCGAACGTGTCGCAACAGATGAGTTCGATTTCCTCGTTGGGGAAGAATTTGTGGGCTGCAATGTCGTGGAATGAACCCGGTACTCCTTGTATGGCTATTCTTTTCATCGTTTTTCCTTATTTTATATATAAACTAAAAAAATCCCGCCTCTTTAAGAAGCGGGATTCATTTTCTATATCACATCAATCGTTTTCATTCATTAACGTACACATACAAACTCCCGCTTCACTTTCTGGCCAAAGTAAAAGTAAAAATAAAAGAAGAAGAAATATGTAGCGTACAATGCTTTCATGCTATAAAACTTTCTTTTTGTTGTTAAACACGATGCAAATGTAATACTTTTCCGATAAAAACAAGTGTTTCGTGAGATTTTTTTTCTGTCTGATGTTTTTTTTATACTTTTGTTCGATGAAAAATAGCTTCTTTCTTTTCGTTTGTACCGGGGGGAGAAGAACTAAAATCTTAATATACTTATGAAATACGATTTTGACCAAGTGATAGATCGCCGTGGTACGGATGCGGTGAAGTTGGAGGACATGAAAACGGTATGGGGACGCACAGATTTGATTCCGCTATGGGTAGCGGATATGGATTTTGCTACGGCTCCCTTCATCGTGGATGCCATTCGCAAGCGTTGCGAAAACCCTGTCATGGGCTACACCTCTAAGCCCGAAAGTTATTTTCAGGCCATTATAAATTGGGTGAAGATGCGTTACGACCTGCAGGTGGAGAAGGAAATGATTCAGTTTGTGCCGGGCATTGTGCCAGGCATTGGGATGGCTATGAATGCTTTGACCGAGAGAGGGGATAAGGTGCTTGTTCAACCTCCTGTATATCATCCCTTTATGTGGGTGACGGAACGAAACGGACGTACCCTGATTCTGAATCCTTTGAAGTGGGAGGGCGAGGGCTATCGGATGGACATGGATGCCTTTCGCCAATTAATCAAGGGATGTAAATTGTTTATCCTTTGCAATCCGCATAACCCTGGTGGCGTGGTTTGGAAAGAAGAAGAATTGCGTGAAATAGCCGAAATCTGTTACGAAGAAGGGGTATTGGTCTTCTCCGACGAGATACATGCCGACCTGACACTTCCTCCTTATCGACATACCCCGTTTGCCAAGGTCAGTGAAAAGGCTCGGATGAATAGTGTTACGTTCATGTCGCCCAGCAAGGCCTTTAACATGCCGGGGATGACGGCCTCGCATGCCCTGATTTTCAATCCTAAATTGCGTCGTCGTTTCCGTATGTTTATGGAGGCTTGCGAATTGGACTTGGGTCATGCCTTTGCTTTCTTGTCTGTAGAGGCTGCTTATAGCCATGGCACGGAGTGGTTGGAGCAATGTTTGGCTTATATTCAGGGAAACATTGATTATGTAGACCATTTCTTGAAGACGCATGCTCCGAAAATCAAGGCTTTGCGTCCACAAGCCTCATATTTGGTGTGGTTGGATTGTCGGGAAATGGGCATGTCGCAAGAGGCATTGAATGACTTTTTTGTAGACAAGGCTCATTTGGGCTTGAACGATGGAGCCATGTTTGGTGAAGTAGGTACGGGGTTCATGCGATTGAATGTAGCCAGTCCGCGTAGCGTGATTGAAAAAGCCATGAACCAGTTGGCCGAGGCTTATGCTAGTATATAATGAAGAAGGGTGTGTCAAAATACAGAGTTGCTATCAAAATGTCGTGTCATTCTGAACGTAGTGAAGAATCTGGATGTATAAAGTGGATGCAATCAGATCCTTCGCGTTGCTCAGGATGACACTATGATAGGCAAATTTCATTTTGACACACCCTCTCTTGTTTAGAACGGGATGTTCTTTTGTTGGTCAAAGTTTTGGTATTCACCACTGATGTTTGCTTCGTTCTCTGGAGCCAGTTCCATGGCTTTTTTCATGTCTTCCAGTGAACCTTCCTTGTCGCCCTTCATCAATTTGATGCGTCCTCGTTCGTGATAACCCTGGGCAAATTGAGGATTGATTTCAATCGCTTCATCGAATATGGAAATGGCACGGTCGAAATCCTTGTTTTTCAAATAAATATTGCTTTTCAAGATAAACGCCTTTTCGTTAAATGGATTGAGCGAAAGGACTTCATCCGTCAATGCCAAGGCTTCTTCTTCTTTCCCTCCGATGGTTAGAATCTCGGCCTTCAACAAAAGAGCCATTTCGTCTTCGGGGTTGATTTTCAACAATTTCTCTACATCCTCGATGGCATCCTTTGTTTGTTGAAGGCTCCATAACACTTCGGCACGGAGTTGGATGGCTTCTACAAATTGTTCGTCCAGCACAATGGCTTTGGTCAGCATGGCAATGGCTTGAAAGGCATTCTGTTTTCCGATAGCTGCTTTGGCCGAGAGGAAATAGTTGGCTGGATTTTGGTCATCCAGAGCCAATGCCTTTTGGCAAGCTTCCTCCATGCTTGCATAATCTTCTCGCATATAATGAAGGCTGGCCAGCATCTGGAGGTGTTGAGGGTCTTCTGGAGCCAGTTCTGTGATGCGTTGCTGGATTTTGCATGCATCCTCCATCCGTCCCACACGCGTGTAGGCGTTGGCTTGGTGTTGCATGGCTTCAATGTCTTCTTGGATAGCGATAGCTTCTTCAAAGCATTTGATAGCATACGTCAACTTACCGATACGCATGGCACGAATACCATCGTATTTCAGTATATCAAAATTCTTTTGGTCTGTCTTTTCTTGTTTTTCTTCTGGAGACTGGTTGCCTCCAAATAATGATTTGAAAAATCCCATAATCGTTTGTTGGTTAATGATTGGCAAAGATACAATTTTAGATAGAAAGAATGCCGTTTTGCGAACGGATTATTTCTTCTGCAATCAAGAACGAAATGACGGATGTTGTCTTTTCCGTAGGTTGATGTAATTGCTCGGATAGTTCGGAGGTGGATAAAGCCCCCTCTTGTAGTAGGCGGAGTATTTCTTCTTTTAGCTCCAGATAATCGCCAAACCTGATTCCACTCGGATGTTTTTTCAGACAAATGTCGCAATGTCCGCAATGATGCCCATCCTTCTCTCCGAAGTAATAGAGCAACATACGGCTTCGGCATTTTTCTTCCGTTGTGGCATAATCTATCATGGCCTTGATGCGGAATGCATAACTTTCTTTTCGCTTTTCGTAGACTTCAGGTCCAATAACAAGCCTTTCTTTTTCGACTCTTTTTTGGGTATATATAATATAAGGTGTCTTTTTTTGTGGAATGTAGTGCAATACATGGCGTTGGGTGAGCATCACCAGAATCTCGTACACTCGTTCCCGAGAGAGTCCGGTACGGATGGCTAAAGACTCCTCGTTGATGTAGGCGTAATCGGTAAAAAGTCCCGTGTATGAACGCAGAATGATATGAATCAGCTTCTCAATGTCGGCATCATATTCCTGAAGTTTGTAAAGTTCATCCCTTCGGAGGGTGAACATCAATCGAGAGGCATTGTCTTGTTCATCAGTATATTCCAGATAGCCTGCTCGGGTCAGTATCTTCAAGGCACTATCTGCTTGTACGGGGAAGTGTTTGAAGTTCCGACAAAACTCGTCGATGTTAAATGCATACGAACAACCAAGTCCATCGCCCATCGCCATTTGGAAGAAATATTGAATGTCCTCGTACACCTTGCGGATATAGTCTTTGTCGGGAAACGTATCTGTAATCCGCTTGCTCAGGTTCATCTTGTCATGGGGAGTATATAGCAGTACGGCATAAGCTTTTTGCCCATCACGTCCAGCTCGTCCTGCCTCCTGAAAATAGGCTTCTGGTGAATCGGGCATATCCATGTGGATGACGATACGCACATCGGGCTTGTCTATCCCCATGCCGAATGCATTGGTAGCTACCATGACTCGGGTTTCGCCCTGTTGCCAACTCTTTTGTCGGATGTCTTTGGCATCATTGTTCAGCCCTGCATGATAGAACGTAGCAGTAATTTGGTGATTACTCAATAGTTCGGTGATTTCGCGAGTGCGTTTCCGATTGCGTGTGTACACAATGGCCGAGCCTTGCATCTTTTGGAGGATGCGGATAAGTTCTTTTTGCTTGTCTTCCGTATGGCGAACGATGTAAGCCAAATTCTTTCGTTCAAAACTCATTCGGAATGTCTGGCTTCCTTCCTTGAAAGCAAGTTTTTGTTGGATGTCATTCACTACCTCTGGTGTAGCAGTAGCAGTTAAGGCCAGGACTGGTACGTTGGGAAGCATTTGTCGGATGTCGGCAATCTTCAAATAGGCCGGTCGGAAGTCATATCCCCATTGGGAGATGCAATGCGATTCGTCTACCGTTATCATGCTGACTTTCATCCGTCTGAGCTTGGCTTGAAAGATTTCGGTATCCAAACGCTCGGGAGAGATATACAGAAATTTGTAGTCTCCAAAGATGCAATTCTCCAGGGCTACGATAATTTCTTCACGAGTCATTCCCGAGTATACGGCAATAGCCTTGATGCCTCGCTCGCGAAGGTTGCGTACTTGGTCTTTCATCAAAGCTATCAAGGGAGTGATGACAATACAAAGTCCTTCTTGTGCCAAGGCCGGAACTTGAAAAGTGATGGATTTTCCTCCTCCAGTTGGCATAAGTCCCAGGGTATCTTTTCCACTTCCAATGCTCTGGATAATTTCTTCCTGTATGCCTCGGAAGTGGTCGTAGCCCCAATATTGCTTTAGTATTTCTTGGTAGGTTATCATACAAATGGGAGATATCTCAAATGAAACATTCCTTTTAAAAGGTTGTGTCATCCTGAACGAAGTGAAGGATCTGGATACATATGCTTGGTGCATTCAGATTCTTCGCGTTGCTCAGGATGACACTTTTGGAGGGGTTCTTTTGCCCCCGAGGCCTTTTAATTTATCTCTTCGGTAGGTTTGATGTCTTCAATCTGTAATTGTACCTCGCCACGCTTGTGGGTGTTTTCTTCGATGGTATAACAGATGTCGAAGGAACGCTTGGTCTTGATGTATCTGGCTTGCGAACTTTGTCCAAAAGCGATACCATTCATCACATTGTTCGATTTGTTGTCTACCAATTCCAACTTGATGTGTTCCTGGTCACGTCCTACTACCTTGCTTGTGCCATAATCATATACGTTGTGTGTACAGAAGATGGGCTTATGGTTATCTGGACCAAATGGATTGAAACGCTTCAAGTCCGAATGGAAACGGGGGGTAATATCGCGAAAATCAATCTCTGCATCGATGTCAATCACCGCACTGGTCTGCTCGGGCAAGATGTGATGGGTGACATAATCCTCAAATCGTTTGGTAAAGGCTTCCACATTCTCTGCCTTCATAGACAATCCGGCTGCATAGGTATGTCCACCAAAGTTTTCCAGCAAATCACGGCAATGCTCAATGGCTTTATATACATCAAATCCAGATACAGAACGAGCTGACCCGGTTGCCAGGTCATTCGTTTTAGTCAAGACCACGGCCGGGCGATAATATATTTCTGTCAGGCGAGAGGCCACAATGCCGATGACGCCTTTGTGCCATGCCTCGTTGTAAATGACGATAGAACGACGCTCTGACAAGTCATCCAGTTGGTCCACAATCTTATTGGCTTCTTCGGTCATGGCTTTATCCAAATCCTTGCGGGTTTCGTTGTACTGGTTGATTTGGTTTGCCTTCTCCAATGCGGTCGAGAAGTCTTTTTCTATCAACAATTCCACCGCTTCTTTTCCGTTTTGGATTCGTCCGGATGCATTGATTCTAGGTCCTATCTTAAACACAATGTCTGCTACGGTGATTTCCTTTTCACTTAATCCGCATACATCGATAATCGCTTTCAAGCCTACACTCGGATTAGAGTTCAATTGCTTCAGACCGTGGAAAGTCAATACACGGTTCTCACCCATAATTGGTACAATGTCCGAAGCCACACTTACTGCTACCAAATCGAGCAGGGGAGTAAGTTGGTGGGCATCGATACCATTGTTGATGGCAAAGGCCTGCATGAATTTAAACCCGACACCACAACCCGAAAGATGCTCGTATGGATAAGTTGAATCGGGTTGCTTGGCATTCAAAATAGCTATTGCTGGTGGCAATACATCATCAGGCACATGATGATCGCAGATGATAAAGTCGATACCTTTTTCCTTGGCATAGGCTATTTCATCTACTGCTTTGATTCCGCAATCCAATACGATAATCAGTTTTACACCTGTTTCATAAGCATAATCTACCCCTTTCACAGAGACTCCATACCCTTCTTCGTATCGGTCGGGGATATAGTAGTCAATGTTGGAATAGAATTGCTGGAGAAACTTGTAGACTAACGCAACGGCAGTTGTACCATCTACATCGTAATCCCCATAAACCATGATACGTTCCTTCTTGCCCATGGCTTCATTCAAACGGTTCACGGCTATGTCCATGTCCTTCATTAGGAAAGGGTCGTGCAACTCGCTGAGCTGTGGGCGGAAGAATCGTTTGGCCTCTGCTGCTGAAGATATTCCTCTCTCTAACAGCAACTTGCAGAGTACAGGATTGATTCCTGTCTCCTTTGCTAGTGCCTTAGCTGCTTCGGTCTGTTCTTGGCTTGGAGGTTGATAATTCCATTTGTGACTCATTTTATATATTATTTTTTTCTTTTCTTTTCCCGGATGATTAGGATACATTTATGCAACCTATCATATTCAATCCGTAAAGTTAGGAAAAAACAAATAAAAATACCGTTAATTCCACATTTATTTTAGTGGAATTAACGGTATTACTTAAAATAAGCCCTTATGAAGGATTATTTAATACCTAATTTCTTAGCGATTTCCTTAGGAAGAGCATTCTTGTGAACTACGATGTTCATAGTTTTGTAACGAACAAATGCCTTTGATGCATACCAAATACCATTGTACTTGCTGTTAGTACCCCATGAGTTCTTCACCATGTAATATTCGTTACCGGCTTGGTCCTTAGCGATACCGAAGATTTGCATACCGTGGTCGTCAGTAGTTTCATAGTTGTCGTATGCCAATTGACGTTCTTCCTGAGTAGCCCACTTTTGTGGTTGTGGTTTAGTGTTCAATTGCTTTTCTTCTGGTTTCAGTTTCAACCAGTGTGCCATATCCGAACCACTCAATTCCTGAGCCTTTTCAACATCCGGCATAGTAGCTACACCATTGCGAGTAAAGCCACTTTCACTTACGTCAGAACCCCATGCGATAGTATAACCGTTCATGATGGCATTGTCGAATACCTGCATGAATTCGTCGATAGGCAAGTTGTATGATTCAGCCCAACGCCAGTTGTCTTGGATTTCGAGAACGAATGAAGAATAGAATGGGTGGTGAGTGTAAGAAGTCAAAGAAACATAGTCGTCAGCATTCAAACCCAATGATTGGTAGAATGACTTCGGAGTATATTCCTTACCTTGGTAAGTGAACTTTTCAGGACGTTCACCCAAGTAGATGTCATGAATTGATTCGATAGCCTTCTTCCACAACAATTGGTTGTTGTTGTCTTTTTGCAAGCTACGGAGTCTGCCCTTAGCGATAGCTGCTACAACAGCATCACTTACTGCTGACAATTCAGTGTGGTTACTCAAAGAGTCGCCATACATAACACCCGGACGCATTTCTGCTTCAGGTACCAAACCGAATGTTTCCATTCCGTAAAGTACATCGTAGAATGAGCCACCTTGTGAGAAAGATACGTCACCATGAGTGCGTACAGCCTTGTCGGCACGATCCAAATAAGTGTTGTGAACCAAGAACATTTCAGACAAATCGTGTTCGCCCTTGCCCATGCGGAGCAATTCTGATTCGATGAATGCCAATGAAGAATAGCACCAGCAAGTACCGGCACGATTCTGATTCTTAATAGATGTAATAGGATTTTCCTTTACTGTTGTAAAGATGAAACCTTCTTCCTTGTTGGCTTCTTGAGCCATACCGCTGATACAGAACATACCAAGAGCGGCTACTGTTAAAAGTTTTTTCATTTTGTTTATTATTTAAGAGATTAAAGATTATTCATTCATGATTGCTTCTACTTCGTCGATGGTGATTGGAATCCGCTTTTCGCCCAAGAAGCGTGAACCTTCCGGGGTAATCAGAATGTCGTCTTCCAAACGGATGCCTCCAAAGTCCTTGAAACTTTCGATGGCTTCGTAGTTCAAGAAGTCTGTGTGCATCTTTTCAGCCTTCCACTGGTCGATGAGAGCAGGGATGAAGTAGCAACCAGGTTCGTCTGTCATCACGAAGCCTTCTTGCAAACGACGTCCCATGCGGAGCGATGCCAATCCGAATTGGTTGGACGGGCGGGTCTCGTCATCATAACCTACATAGATTTGTCCCAAATCCTCCATGTCGTGTACATCCAATCCCATCATGTGTCCCAATCCGTGAGGTAAGAACAAGGCATGTGCTCCTGAAGCTACGGCTTCTTCTACATTTCCCTTCATCAATCCCAGGTCTTTCAAGCCTTGTGCCAAAACCTTGCAAACTTCCAAGTGTACTTCCTTGTAAGTGATACCCGGGCGGGTCAATTCCAAAGCCTTGCCATGACAAGCCAATACAATGTTATAGATATCCTTCTGACGTTGGTCGAACTTACCACTCACCGGAATGGTACGGGTATGGTCCGAACAATAATTGCTGATACGTTCTGCACCGGCATCGGTCAGCATCAACTTGCCTGCTTCCAACAGATGGCTATGGTCGTGGTTATGCAGCGTTTCTCCGTGTTGGGTCAAGATGGTGGCAAACGAAGTCTTGCTTCCATAAGATGCAGCAATACCTTCCAACACACCGGTGATGTATTGTTCGCTCACGCCTGGTTTGCAGAGTTTCATCGCTGTGGTATGCATTTCGTAACCGATGTTACAAGCCAAGTCTAATTCTGCAATTTCGCAAGCTTCCTTTACCGAACGGAGGTCAACTACCGCTTTGATTAATTCCAAAGAAGCATATTTCTTGGTCATTGAGGCACGGATACCGGTTAGTTCTTCCAACAACATCATGTTGTCGTAGCGGTATGGAGGCAAGAAGTGAACTTTCCGACCTTGTGCAATGGCTTGTCCTACTACCTCCTTTAACTTGCAGAAAGGCATGCTTTTTTGTACACCCACCTGTGCCGCCAAGTCCTTGATGCTGGGTTGAGGTCCCATCCAGATGATGTCGTCAATGTCCACATCATTTCCGAAGAAGATATCTTCGCCGGCTTCAATGTCTAGCACACCAGCATATCCTGGATGCGACTGGCCGAAGAAATAAAGGAACGAACTGTCTTGACGGAAGTGATAGCAATTATCCGGATAGTTGGCTGGAGCTTCATTGTTCCCCAAGATAAGGATGATACCGCTTTGTACTTTCTTTCGAAGCGATTCACGGCGTTTTATATAGGTAGTAGAATCGAACATAATTATAAGTTTTAATGCTTAGTTGTGCAAAAGTAATACATTTCTTCTTAAATTATACGTTTTTTTACAACTAAAAAGATAACTTTGTGGTTACTTTTTCAAAAAAGTAATCTATATCATTGGAATTATGCTTAAAATTGATCAAAATACAGCCTTGGTGTTGGAAGGAGGAGGCATGCGTGGGGTGTTTACTTGCGGAGTGCTGGACTACTTGATGGATGAAAAAATCCAGTTCCCCTATGCCATCGGGGTTTCGGCCGGAGCGTGCAATGGTCTTTCTTACATGTCGCACCAGCGGGGTCGAGGAAAGTTCAGTAACATCGACCTTCTGGCCAAATATAAATACATCGGTATACGTCCGCTTCTCAAGAAACGAGGGCTTATCGACCAGCAATTATTGTTTTATCGTTTCCCCGAGCGGATTTTACCTTATAATTATAAGGCTTATGCTGAGAATCCGGCTCGTTTTGAAATGGTAACGACCGATTGTCGCACCGGGCGGGCTTGCTATTGGGAAGAAAAGCATAACGAGAAACGGATTATTGAAATCGTGAAAGCATCGAGCAGTTTGCCATATGCTTGCCCCATGAGCTATGTAGATGGCTATCCGATGTTGGATGGTGGAATTGTCGATTCCATTCCTTTGCTCCGTGCCTACGAACAAGGTTATGACAAATGTGTGGTAGTCCTCACTCGCAATCGAGGTTATCGAAAATCAGAGAAGGAAGTGATGGTGCCTGCCTTCATTTATAAGGAATATCCACGCTTGCGAGTTGCCTTACGAAACCGTAATAAAATCTACAACGAGCAGTTGGACTTGGTAGAGCGTCTGGAAGACGAAGGGAAAATCGTGGTTATCCGTCCGAAGAAACCAATTGTGGTAGGACGCATGGAAACCAGTGTGAAAAAGTTAACCGACTTGTACGAAGAGGGATATGCATGTGCTCATGCTGTGATGAATAGTTAATAAATTATGCAATATTTAGGTGAAGTTATATCGTTGACGGTAGCTGTCTCATGGACGGTTACCGCTCTTTTTGCGGAGATAGGGAGTAAGCGTCTGGGTTCCTTGCAGATGAATGTCATCCGCATGTTGTTATCGTTATTCATGTTGGGGGCAACCCTGTGGTATTTTACGGGTAGCCCTTATCCGCTCTACGCGGATGGGAAGGCTTGGTTCTGGCTTTCCTTGTCTGGTTTTGTAGGCTATCTGTTAGGCGATTATTGCCTGTTTAACTCCTATATCTGGATAGGTTCCCGCTTCGGTCAGTTGTTTATGACCCTCGCACCCCCCACAGCAGCTATTGCCGGTTGGTTGATGCTGGGCGAAACCTTGTCTTGGAATGCCTTATTGGGCATGTTGGTGACATTGACGGGTATTGGTATCTCGGTGTTGAACAAAGGTACTTCCCATAAACTCTCTTTAAAACTCCCTTTGAAAGGCGTTCTTTTCGGCATCGGTGCCGGAGTAGGACAGGGTGTTGGCTTGGTGCTGAGTAAGGTGGGGATGAACTATTACGAAATGTCTATTCCTTCTGGTGAGGCGATGGTGACCGACCTGATGCCCTTTGCTTCTACATTTATCCGTGCGGTGACGGGAGCCATTGGTTTCCTCTGTGTGATGGCTATGCAGAAGCAGTTTCATACGTTGGCCACATCCGTTCGCGACCGTAAGGGAATGAATGCTGCCCTTTGGGCTACAATAACAGGCCCTTTCATCGGGGTTTCTCTCTCACTTATGGCCGTACAATATACCGAAGCCGGCATTGCCTCCACCTTGATGGCTCTGACTCCCGTCTTTATCATCTGGCCTTCTTACTTCTTCTTCAAGCAGAAGGTCACATTTAAAGAGATTGTCGGAGCTTGCATCAGTGTGGTAGGGGTGTCGTTGTTCTTTATTTAGAGTTTAGCTTGAGGTTGCTTTTACTTGCTCACGAACGGCATACCCCTTGATAATCAGTGGGGGAGAGTGCCGTTCCGTGTGCCCAAGAATTATTTTTTGATTCGGATGTATGGTCTTGCGAGGTCTTTCTCTACTTCCTTTCCGTTCAGCGAATATTGACGGACGAAGATAGGCCGATTGTTCTCCCAAGTTATCTTCGAGGTGAACGTGATGGTGTCCTTGCCCAGACTTCCCCAATCCATGATGAGGTTTTCATCCTCGAATGTTTCTGTTCCGTCCAACGCACCGAATTGTAACGGGTGAGGGTATATGGTCTGAGGATAATTGGCAAGTGTCAAGCTGGGGGTATTGGAAGCATTGATGTTGATATAATACTCCTCTCCCCGGAAGATAGCCTTGACACTATCCCTATCGGCATACTTGTCTTTCGACTTGTAAAGCAAATTATTACCCAGTGTATCTGTCAAATAGATGTTGAACACAATCGGGCTGACATCCCCATCCAATTGATTGTTTTTACTTTCAAGAGCCTTTTTCTTGATGTCGATGACCGGATTGCTGGTATTCTCGGCTGCCGTTTCTCCATTCACCTTAAAGATTCGTTTGAATTGAGGCTTTTGATCTTTCCATGTCAAATCGGCAGAAATCGTGATGATGTCTTCCGTATTGTCTCCCCAATGAAGTACGATGGTTGCATCCTCGTATTTACCTGCACCGTCCAGTTCTCCAAATTTCAAAGCATACTGTCCGTCTTTCAACTGTGTGGAGTAGATTCCGTACATGTGTGGCAGGTAGGCTCGTCCGTATGGAACTTTATTGTCTTCAAACACATCCTTTACATAGTTTTTTTCTTCATACGTTGCAGTAGTGCTTAATCCGGTATAGTTGCCGGGAGTGGCTGGGTTAAGTAAATCTTCCCCATCTTCACCGGTGAGGGTGAAGTATAGGTTAATGGGATATATATCCCAAATAACATTGTCGGTATTCTCCCTATTAGGCGGAACTTCATCATCATACCCTTCTTTATCACAAGCATAGAAACCGAGTGCTGTTATGCAGATACTCAGCGACAGGAATAATTGTTTCATAGTCTTCATACATCTTTCATTTTAATGTTACCTTTACTCTATAAATGCAAGCATAACCGAAATCTTGCATCGGTTTCCGATGTTTTTTTGCAAGAAGGCTTATATTTTCTTTAAGTTCCACCAAAGGTTGTCTAATAAATTATTTGCAGGGATATTCCAATTATCTAAGAATACCTTCAACGGGTCTGCTTCACCGGGTGTATAATAACCATCCGCATGGTGGTACATCCATGTTTTAATCGAATTTCTTATCTTATATTGCGGAGTAATCTTGTCACCTATAGCAATCACAAGTTCTCCCTTCTCATTTTCAACGTACTCAAAAGGTAAGTTGAAAGTATAAATCGGTAACTGGTTAGGGGTACTATAATAATATGTTGTCCCTTCTAATAATCCTCCTTGCAAGAAACATTCTAAATCAAAAGCTGTATCTCGTGACATTTCTATCATTCCGGTTCCCTTATTAGAATTAGAGGAAGTGATATAATATCTGAAACTTTCTGTGATAGATTCAAAACCGGTCATGGAATTATCCTTTTTCTTTATGTCAAGAGTACCGTCTTCTTGGAAGGTCAAACGAAATATTGCACCGTTTGTTTTGTCTCTTTGGTAGTTGGCATAATAGGGAACAGCTTCTTGTGCATATTCTATTACGGGGCGGTTGTCTATATTACCATTGTCTGAAAAGTCTGAATAACTGAATGTGTTTTCATCAAAAGTCAGTTCGTAAGTGTTACCAGCGAAACTTGCTTTTGGTGATATTCTTTTCACTTGAACAAACAATGTATCCAGTTCATAGGATAGTCCTTGTTTCATATATCCTTCAACGGTATATTTAGTTTCGCCTAGTGAGTGGATTTCATCCCCGCTGAAAGTTATCCTTTCCTCAGTAGCTTTTGCGTTGATGTGAAAAGTCATTATACTAAAAGTCATGTCGTCTAGCGAAATACGTCTCATTTCGGGGAGTTGCATTTCCATTTCTGCTTCATAGATTTTATCATTAGATTTGCTAATGGTATCCAAAACCTTGAACGAAACAGCTTTGGCGTATGCATCGTCTACACGATTCCCATCCATATAAATAAATCGTTGAATTGGTTCCGAATTAGTCATGGCAGTAATGTCTTGTAACATTACTTTTTCATCGTCTTCGTTGTTGCAAGAAATCAGTCCTATAACGATTGTTATCAGGAAGAAAGGGTAAAATAATTTTTTCATAGGGCTGGTTTGATTAGTTAATAATAATGTCTTTTTAGTCTCTTATTTTTCTTTTTGTCGCCATCCTAGTCCTTTTACGAAACTAGGATGGCTACAAAAATAAGAAAATTATTGGAAAATCCAAGTCATTCTCGGTGTATGTGTATGAGTTAATCAAAAGAAATACGCTAATGAGAGTTGCCAGCCTTTTCTTTTGACCTTTTTAGGTGAACCTCCTAGCATTAATTGATCTATAGTTCGGCCTAAAGGAAACAAATATCCGATTTCTGCTTGTAGATGTTTAAATAGCTTTACTCCGGCTGATGCGTTTAGACTGGTAGCAAAATCATTACAGTAATCATCGTTGAATAGGAATGTAAATTGTGGTCCTGCAGCTATGAATCCACCCAAGGTACGTCCAAGTCCAAACGAATATTTTAAGCGAACGGGTATTTCAATGCTTTGTGATTCTTCCATAGTGTCTTTTTGAGAGTAATCAACTTTATGATATACCGCAGCAGCATCTATACCTAAGCCTAAAATAGGGAAGGTGAATTCTGCTGTCGGTCCAATATACCATCCGGCTACGGCTCCTTCATGTCTGTCATTCATGTTTGTTATGCTGACCCCACCTTTAACCCCCAAATGGAATTGGGCATGAGCCGATACCGTCAGGAGTAGCAATGCGATAAATACAATCCTTTTCATAAAACCTTTGTTTTAGTTTGACATGTGTGTTTTAATGTTCTCTTTTTATAAATAATGAGTATGCTATAATCTTGCATGTAATCTAAATAATTTCTTTGTTACAATACAAAGGTAAGGTCAGATAGCATATAATTGGGTACACAAGAGTACACAATTGAGGGAATTCGAGGGAGAAATTACATTTCTTCGATGAAATGATCGAAATTATTCCAATTGTTTTCTTTGATTCTCATCTTTTTGGTTAGTCTAGTTCGAATATTGGTTATGGCTTGTTTACTTAAGTTTAATACTCTTGCTATGCCTGAAGGAGAAATACCAATTTTTGTCAACCAGCATACTTGTAGTTCTGTTTCAGATAAAGAAGTGTAAACGTCTTTAATCCTTTTAGTAAAATGAGGAAAAATGAGGTCTATATTTTCTTGTATCGAAACCCATTTTTCTGGAGATTTGGTTAAACCTAAGTTTGCTTCTTCACTATTTGATGCTAGCCATATTTCTTTGTAGAGCTCAGATTTTTTAAATTCGGCAAAAAGCAGCTCTTGTTCTTTCTTGTATTGTATTATTTCTTCGTTTTTTGCTTCCAATTTTCTCTTTTGAACTTGTAATAGCTCTTGTTTTAGAAGGTCGTTCTCCGTTGTGGCTTTATTTAACAGCTTATCTAATTCTGCAATTTTAGTTTCATTATCCCGTATTGCAGCTAAACTATTGTCGTATTTTTCTTGCTCTATCTGTTCCCTTCTCTTTTGTTCAAGTATGATTTCAGTTCTCTTTTGTTTGTGGTAAAGTATAAGATATACGCAAAGTGAGATGACAAGCAAAGAGAATAAAGATAAGGTTAATAACCAATTCTTTTGTCTTTCAGTATCTAATTTTAATTGAGAATTTTCTGCCTCCGTGTGTTGATAGTTATAGAGTGAATTGATTTTGGCAATAGCTTCTGTTTGGGTTATGGTGTCAATACTATCTTTTAGCTGTAATGCTTTTTCGATGTATGTAATGGCTGATTGGTGGTTACCCTGCTCTTTGTTTAGGGAAAATAAATTTCTGTAGCTATAATAGCTGTTTTTTAAATCGTTGCATTCTAGAGTTTTTTTGTAATAATATTGAGCTGAATCCAATAACTGAAGATCGGTGTAAATATAGGCTAGTGTGAAATAAATATGCACTTTATTTTTTATCTCATTTTGAAGAATTGCATCTAATAGAATTTGTTTTGCAGAGTTTATTTTTCCAATTTGATAAAAATATGTTCCCATTTCACTGAAAATGCTATAATATCTGGCTGAGTCCTTATCTGCCAATGCTGCATCGCATGCTCTATTGTAATAATGTAAAGTACTGTCGGATGCTTCTTTCATGCTATACATTCGTGCAATATCTCTTAAAGCATACGAGGTTTTGTTGGGTTGCCCTAATTTAGTATAAAGCTCTATATTCTTTCGATTTATTTTTATCGCCTCGTCATACAGGCCTTGGTACATAAACAAACTTCCCATTTGGTTGTAAGCCTTAGGTAGTAACACATTGTATTGCGTACTCACATCCACCGCTTGTTGAAAAGCTTTCAAGGCTCGGGGAGCATCGTTCATGTCGCGATAGGTGCTGCCTTGATAATAATAGGCCATCATCCGTTTGTCTACATCGTCGTGGCCTTCGTAGAATTTCACGATGCGATTAATCAGCGAATCGCTGGTGTGCTCGATATATTGCTTGTCTTTGGCCTGGATGCAAAGCAAATGATAATACATGCGGGTTTCTTCGGGGAAAGACGAGATGCTGTCTGTCAAACTTTCAAGAAGGTAGAGGGCACTATCAGGACGGCTATTCATGTAGCTTTCAGCTTCTTGCATGGCAAGGGGATAGCAGGGGCGGTCTGTACAGCTGCTCCATCCGATAATCAGCAATATGAAAAGTAAAGAGAATCTAGTTTTCATACATACAAAAGTATGGCTTTTTTGTCGAAATACAAACGATTTATCAAAGAATAAATGGAGTGAAATGCAAATTACATCTTCGCACGGACTACAAGTCATAAATGGATGGTAATCGCTAAGGATATACAGATAAAGTGGTCAGCATGCCTTTGAATATGAATTTGTTAGCTGAAGAATTGTTCGTCCATAATATTTCGTATAATTGTTCATAGTATTACGGATAATTATTCGAAATACTTCGGACAAATATACAAAGTATTACGGACTATTTATTCTTCTTGAAGAAAAGCATGATAGAATAATTGTTATATAACAATGCCTCTTATCGCTTCACACTTTCCACATCGTGGAATATCATCACTTGAAGAATCGGGTTGTCGTCTTCTGACAATGAGTTGGCAAGGTTGTTGATGGCTTTGTCGCCATGTTTTCCTTCTCCTTCAAGTACAGCATATATGGAACGGGTACGGACGGCTATGTTCGTGTTCTGTGTCTTTTCCCAATTGGTGACATGCGGATAATCATCCATTAAAACCCAATAGGCGTTGTCGTTATAGTCCTTCATCTGATAGATTTGGCGTTCTTTCTTGTCGTAGATGTAGAAATGCTGATCTACGTGTGGTTTGTAGTTATGGCTACAAAGGATATAGAATATTAAGTAACGGGAAGTTTCCAGTGTAGGGTGTGCTTGGGCAAAGGTTGTGGGATAATCACTCTTGTCGATGATTCGTGGGCGTACACTCAAATCATCACGTTTGATTTCGAATACGGTGTCGTTGCCCAGGTGTGACATGAATGCACCTTGTGGACTGGTTATCAATTTTCCGTATCCCAATCGTCCTTCACTATCGTGTGGAAGTTTGGTTGGGAATCGGATGGGTAGTTTCTTTACTTCGCTTCCATCGCTTTTACGAACAACGGAATAACGTGGCCCGCCGGGATTGTATTGGAAGTGATTTAAGAGCAAGGAGTCGCTCAGGATGACAATTTCCGAAGCATAGTTTTTGAAATGTCTTTTATAGTTACCTTCCATGTCATAGACGTATGTCTTTCCGGATTTTCCTTTACGGTCGGATGCGGAAAAAGGATCTTGCACAAAGATTTCATTATGTTTGGGGTCGGCGGCAAAGCTACCAATCCATGCATATTCTTCCGGACCTCCGCCTCGGCGATTGATTTTGCGGACGAACTTTCCTTCACGGGTAAAGATAAAGATTTCCTCTTGTCTGTCTTCCAGGTAGATGTAATCATCGGTCAGTAGGTATTCGTTGCCTTGGCATGTACCTATCAGGCGAAGTACTGACTCATCGGTTGATTCCAATGCGATATATTCCGCATCGGCCAGTTCGCTTAGCTTAATGTCGGTGATGGGATAATCCTTGTACGCATCGAAGATGATGGGGATTTCTCCATCATACCAAACTTGTTCTTTAGGGGAAGAAACTTGCTCGTTAGAATTTTCTTCCGTTACATTTTTATCGGTAGCGGATGCTTGTTGCTTGGTATTGCCACTTCCACAAGCACAGAGGGCAAAGCACGTTAGGATTAAATAGTACTTTTTCATCATTGTATTATTTGTTGATTAGTTTGATGCTACAAAATTAAGGATTTCAGTCGTGACAAGCATCGGATATAGATGTACATTTGAATTTTACAAATCGCTGATAATCAGTAAAAAGACGTTTTTGTAGATGTACATTTGCAAAAACGGTGCCAAGGAAGAGGGTTGAAAGGAGGCTGAAGGATGGAGAATGTCTGCCTTCAGCGTAAGGGGGTGTGCTTCAATGGATTTGAAGGGTGAAAGCAGATTTTTATTTATTGTTTATGGGTGTGTTGTTTCAGTTTCCCAATCATCAGGTAGTTGTTGTCTCTTTCCACATCGATGCTTTCAAGCAAGTGCATAACCTTTTGGCGTATGGCTGGGGTGAGGTCGCTCCGACGAAGTGATTCTTCCAAGTTGGTTTTCAACATGACGGGTGAGAGATTGCGGGCATAATATCCATGGCGAGACTCGTCCAGCCAATATACCGGGGTGTTCCCCAAAAAGTCGTTGTACACTTGGTAACGTCCGCCACGAAGTGTCCGCTTGTCCACGATGAAATCAATGTGGTCACGTGTTTCGGTGGTGGTAAGTCCTATCTCTTCCATCCGTCCAATGATGGTGCCGATGAAGCAAGTGGACAGTTCCTGATGGTCGTGAATTTGTATTTTTCCTTCGGGAAAATGCAATGTGAAAGCGGGGAGAAGTCGGTTGGTAGCCGATTCGTAATGATAAAGTGTATCTTCTTTTTGTGGAGCGAAGTCCAGCAGGGAGAAATCAAAATACGGTGTGTTGTAGTTGTGATGGATTTCGTAGTTGTATGTGTTTGTCAAGTTGAATGGAGTGGGTGCTTGTTCCTTCAGTACACGGCCTTGGAAGTCCTGTACCCATACCATACGGGGATTGTTTTCCCACGGAAGGGTAAAGACGGTCACTTCTTGCTTGCCGCCATCCACATGGAAGATGGATTTCGGCAATTCCCATGGTTTCTCATCGGGGCTGTTTAAAGGGATGGAGGGTTGTACATGACCTTGCAGGTCGTAAACTTTCAGTTCGGTGGCATTCCATGGCATCAGATAGATGCGGTTGTGTGCCTCGTCCAACTGGAAGTCGTATATTTGTGAGTATCCACCGGGCAGACTGCTTACTGAACCGATGTCGCAAACGAACTTTCCCTGACGGTCGAATAGCTTGAAAGGCATATTCCGGTTGCTATGTATGAGAATGTAATTGTCGGATACGCGGATGCTGGTGTTGCGTACGTAGGCTTCATCCTTGTTCTCCAAACGGACGATTTCAAGATCTTCTACCAGTTGGCTGAGGGGAATCCGGATGCTGTCCGTCAGTTTCTCGGGATGGCATACGATGAGCGGATGTCCGTTCACATCCATCCGTTCGGCCACGATAGGAAGTTCCTCCCACATGGTGGCAGGTGCTTGGTGGACGGATGGCTGGCAAGCGGGCAAGGTCATCAGTATCATTAGGTATATCATCATTTTTCTCATGCTAGAAATGTTGGATGAATTCGTCTAAAGTGTTTTCTTTCAGTAGTTCGGCTCCGATTTTAGCCTTGATGCGTTGCTTTCTCCTACTGATTGATTCCTTGTTGATGTGATAGATGTTCGCCAAGTCTTGCATGCTGATGTTCACTTTCAGTAAGCAACAGAACTGGATGTCCGAAGTGTTCAGTTCTGGGATAGCTTTTTTAAGTCGGGTCGTGAATTGGTCGTATTGGCTATCGAGCAAAGACTTGATTTCCTTCCAGTCTTCTTTGGTTAGGCTGATGGATTGCTTGTCTTCTATTGGTTCCTCTTGTAGCGAAGGTACTTTCTTGAAAACGTCCATCCTTCGGATAAGCTCTTCTCGAAGCATGGATGCCTTTTCGCGTAGCTGGCTCAATTCTTCGGCTTGACGTAGAAGCTGGTTTTCTTTCTCTATCATAAATTGACGGGTTTTCATCTCCTTGCGTTTCTTTCGTTGGAAGAGGATGGTGCCCGAAGCAATCAGCAAAGACAGGGCAAGCACCAACGAAAGGGCGATGATGATGTATCGTTGTCGGCTGATTTTCAGATTGTCTATCTCGCTTTGCCACTTCAGCTCGTTGAAAGCATTGTTCTTGGCTTGCGATTGATAGGCCCGATACACTTGGTCGATGTAGCCCGTGGCATCCTGATGATAAAGGTAAGCTTTTTCCGGGTTGTCATCGGCTTCTGCCAAGCGTGAAAGATGATAGATGGCCTCAGAAGCCAAAAAAAGATTCTCCGATTTGGCCACCACCTTATAATAATATTGAGCGGAGTCTTCGCGATGCATCAGTTCGAAGGTCTGTGCCTTGTAAAGGTTGTGCGAAGCTGCATCTTTCCGTTTCATGTATTTTCGTGATGCTTGTATCGTCTTCAGGGCTTTGGCATATTGTCCTTGTGCGGTGTAAAGTTTGTGATAGTACGTAGAGAGATGATACAGGAAATCTTCATCCTTTTCGTTCAGTGCAAAGGTTTTGGCTGAGTCTAGTAAGGCTTCAGCTTTGGTGTAAGCTTGTGTTTTCATCAATAGCTGTGCCTTTTGGTAATAGCGGTACTTGCGTATGGAAAGGTTTTTCTCGCCTGTCATACGTTTGTTTATGTAGTACAAGGCAGAATCAATACTTCCGACCGATTCGTGGAGACTGGCTTTCATGGAGTAAGTCCAAAGGATACCGTTGGAGTCACATTGATGAATGTAGGTTCGTTGTATTTCGTTCAGGATGGAATCCGCCTGAGGGTATTTCTCCCGAAAGTTATAATTATGGAAGAGCGATTTCCGTAGGGTTTGCAGATGGGTCGTGTCTTCCTGTTGTTGGTAGTAATCGGCTAGTTCTCTCATTTGCCGGAAGCCTTCGGATTCGGTTTGTATGAAGGTAGCGAACTTAATTCGTTGGAAGGTGCGTAGCTCTTCTTCTGCAAGCTTCTCTTCGTTTATTTTATAGATGTAGGTCAGTACGCTGTCTGTTTTTCCTGCATTATAGTGTGCTTCTGCTTGTTTCACCCATTCTGAGTTACGGTTGGTGGAGGTACAAGCGGTAATGAATAGGAAAGTGAGGAGAAGGAGAGGGAATTTCATGGTCTTATATAATAAGTGTCATTCTGAGCTTTACTCAGAATGACACTATTGGATCTGTTTGTTGTTGTCTTTACTTGGCAAAACTTACGGATCGGGTTTCGCGGATGACGGTAATCTTCACCTGGCCCGGGTAAGTCATTTCGTCTTGAATCTTCTTGGCGATTTCGGCAGACAGGCTTTCGGTCTGCTTGTCGTCAATCTTGTCGGCACCTACGATGACGCGAAGTTCACGACCGGCCTGGATGGCATAGGTTTTTGTTACACCCGGATAAGACATGGCCAATTGTTCGAGGTCGTTAAGGCGTTTGATGTAGGCTTCCACAATTTCGCGGCGTGCTCCCGGACGGGCACCGGAGATGGCATCACACACTTGCACGATAGGAGCAAGCAGGCTGGTCATTTCCACTTCGTCGTGGTGGGCACCGATGGCGTTGCAGATGTCGGCCTTTTCCTTGTACTTTTCAGCAATCTTCATACCATACAATGCGTGTGGCAATTCGCCTTCTTCATCGGGCACCTTGCCGATGTCGTGCAACAAGCCGGCACGTTTTGCTTTCTTTGGGTTTAATCCTAACTCAGCAGCCATTACAGCACAGAGGTTGGCTGTTTCGCGAGCATGCTGCAACAGGTTCTGTCCGTATGATGAACGGTATTTCATCTTACCGATGATGCGAATCAATTCCGGATGCAAGCCGTGGATACCAAGGTCGATGGTAGTACGCTTGCCGGTTTCGATGATTTCTTCTTCTACTTGTTTCTTTACTTTGGCTACCACTTCTTCGATGCGTGCCGGGTGGATACGTCCGTCGGTCACCAGTTGGTGCAGGGCCAAACGAGCAATTTCGCGACGAACAGGGTCGAACGCCGAAAGCACGATGGCTTCGGGAGTGTCATCTACTACGATTTCTACACCGGTTGCTGCTTCGAGGGCACGGATGTTACGACCTTCGCGACCGATGATGCGTCCTTTGATTTCATCCGAGTCGATGTGGAACACGGTTACTGAGTTTTCGATGGCCGTTTCGGTAGCTACACGCTGGATAGACTGGATAACGATACGTTTGGCTTCCTTGTTGGCAGTCATCTTGGCATCGTCCATGATGTCATTGATGTACGAAGCCGCTTCGGTCTTGGCTTCTTCTTTCAAAGAATCTATCAAGCGTTCCTTGGCTTCTTCGGCCGAGAGTCCGGAGAGAGCTTCGAGTTTTTCACGTTCTTGTGAGTGGAGTCTGTCCAGTTCTTCTTTTTTCTTTTCTATGACAACGATTTGTGCCTCCAGGTTTTCCTTGATGGCTTCGGCTTCTGTACGCTTGCGTTGCACTTCTTCCTGTCTTTGGTTCAGTACCAACTCGCGTTGCTTGAGCTTGTTCTCGGCCTGCTGAATCTTTTGATTACGGATGGCCACTTCTTTTTCCAAATCGGCTTTCTTGTTGAGGAACTTTTCCTTTACTTCCAAGAGTTTGTTCTTCTTGATGACTTCTGCTTCGGTCTGTGCCTCCTTGATGATGTTGTCGTATTTGCTTCTCAAGCCGTATTTGAAAAGCATGTACGACAATCCTGCACCTATGACGAAGCATGCGACTGCTATTGCTATTGTTACCATTGTTGTTTAAATATAAAATAAAAACGCACCCTCTTTCTGCCAGAAACTCTTCTCCTGTCAGCAAAGATTGTGCGTGAACCTTTTCTTTATATAATCTTACTTTTTACTGATGTAATTGTCCAACTCTTCCGTCAGTTCTTCCAATTTTTTCAGATAGGGTTGTGTATCGTTCCTGTCCTTGTTCGAAATGAAAGCATACGCCAATTCCAAAGCGGCCATAGCCCAATGCTGGTTCGAACTCAGTTCGGGTCTCCAACTGCGATACTTGTTCAGCGTTTTATCTATCAGTTTGGCTGCATCCCGGTAAAGCAATTCGTCTTCCCGACGGATGTTCAACGGGTATCGTTGGCAGTCAATCAGTAAATTTATTTTCATCATATCGTCCATAAACCATCGGTTTTATTCATTTAATAAAGCGATGCATTTGTCGATTTCACGCACAAGGCTCGTCAAT
This sequence comes from Bacteroides sp., assembly GCA_015060735.1. Taxonomy (GTDB): domain Bacteria; phylum Bacteroidota; class Bacteroidia; order Bacteroidales; family Bacteroidaceae; genus Phocaeicola. Next base: position 8,003 of record SUXX01000004.1, on the reverse strand, counting down.
CGTTGCTTGGTGTCTTTGATGTCCTTATCATACAAGCTGATTGTACGGGCTGTTTTCAGATTGGTATACATGATTTCCAATTCCTGGCGGCTTTGTTCCAGTTGCTTGATTTCTTTATCCTTTTCAAGCAGAAGTGCTTGGAGTCTGGCATTTTCCTGACCTAATTCTTCATATAAAATCATAAAATGTCTCAGCTTTCCTTCAAAAGTTTTTATAAGCTTTCTGTCTTCTTCCGTCATTTTATACCAAATTCTACACAAATATAGAATATTGAAATGATTTCAGAAAATATTTTGAGGAGATTTTATGAAAAAAGTCTAAAAAAAACGTGCATACTTTTCATTTTAGGGTCTTGTACGACAAAATATGCCAGGAGATACCTGTGGCCAGTAGAAGAAAGCTGATTTTGACAAACCACAATTCGCTGATGGTGGCGGCACAATAAATTAAGGTAATCCAAGTGAGAGATACGGAAATGATTTTAGCTCGCAATGGGATGGCTTTGTGCTCACGGAAATTGCGGATATAGGTACCCAAGTATTTCTGGTTGATGAGCCATAGATAGAGCTTTTCGGAACTTCTGACGTAGAGGGCAGCCGACAAAAGCAGAAAAGGGGTGGTGGGAAGAAGCGGAAGAAAAATACCTATTATTCCCAAAGCTAACGAGAAACTTCCTAAGATGATGAGTAAATATTTCATGGCTGTTTTTGGTGGCTAAAAAATAAAGCTGTGAACGTATATGGTTCACAGCTTTTGTTGTCTGCACGGGAGGAGAGGCTCGAACTCCCGACACCCGGTTTTGGAGACCGGTGCTCTACCAACTGAGCTACTCCCGTGTTTGCGGCTGCAAATGTAGTGTGAATAATTGGAATAATCAAATTTCTGCACGTTTTTTTGTCCCTTTGATATTATAAAAGTCCTAAATGCTTGAACATGAATCGATAAGAATCGGCTTTTTTCTGTAAAGCCAATGGGTATGCACGACTGGAGGATGGCATACGATATAGTTGAAGATTTCTGTCTTCGAATTCGAACGGTTCACAATGTCCTACCGCGGGTTCCTGTACTTCCAATTGGCTTCGGATAATGTCTGTGGCTTTTTGACCGGTAGTGGCAATGGCTTGGCACTGAGGAAGCTGTTTTAGTAGTAGACGGATGTCGGTCGGTTCCACTACTTCTAGAAATTTATCGGAGGCATTGTCTTGCAAGCGTCGGACAGCAGTAGCCGTATCGTATAGTGCGATGCCTTTTTCAGTCAGAAAGTTCACAATAGCCTCCTGACAGAATGATTTCTTGTCCGGCCGGAGAAAATGTTCCTTGTCTTGAAAGAAAAGGAAGCCGAAGATTCTCCACATATCGTTTTGTAGGTTCGGATAAAAGAAATTCATGCTCCAACGCTTTTGGGGTGGAGGAAAACTGCCCAGCATCAGTAGCTTGGCATGGCTGGGCAGAAAAGGTTCCAACGGATGATGTTCTATCATTCCTTTGGCTTCGGTTCTTTCTTGGCTAAGAGTACGATGTTGTAAACATACTCAGTCATCCAAACTTCAGAGTATCCCAATGCGTGTTGGTACTTGCGGATAGCCATGCAAGTTTTGTGGACACTTTCATCTTTCCAACTGTTCTTGTGCATGATGTCCTGAATAGCCTTTTCGGTCATGCTACGAAGCAGTTTTTTGAAGACACCCGGCATGCGGAATTTCCATTGCATCAAATTGCCGATGAGCATCATCAAATCCTGACTGAAGCCTTGGAACATGAATAGATAGGTCTTTACATCGTTGATGTTCTTGACATTCTTCTTGATAGATGCATCGATTTCCTTGAAGAAAGGATCGGGCAAGTTATAAATGTCTACCAACATCTTTTTGCAGCGTGATTTTTCGGCAATACCCAGCTTGTTGTTTTGGGTAGGAATTTTCAGCGAACGCTTGAATACGGCCATATCCGGCAGGAAGTTGATATTGCTAATGCCGATGTTGCTGGCCATGACAGCCTGATAATACACTCTGATTAATGTCATGAAGTCTTCCATGCCGCCTACGCGGGGAGTTTCTTTTTCGGTCTGTTTCTTGCCGAATAGTTTGGAGAATATACTCATGGGTTTTCTTGTTTAATGTTATATGGTTGCAAAGATAATGAATTTGTTTTACCAACATTCAATATCTTCTTCAATATCTTTCATTTTGTCTTTGGTGAATACCGGATCCTTGATGCCGGCACGCTTTTGTTTCCGATAGTCTTCGAGCAACCGGAAAGCGTATTTGCCTAATAGAGTGATGGCAATCAGGTTGCAAATAGTCATCAAGCCCATGCAGATGTCGGCCAAACTCCAAGCAAGATCGAGACTAGCCAAAGCTCCGAATAGTACCATGGCCCCGGTCATCAGACGGAAAAGAACCATTATTACCTTGTTGTGTGTGATGTAACGCAAGTTAGCTTCGCCGTAATAGTAGTTACCGATGATACTGCTGAAGGCAAAGAACAAGATGGCAATGGCTACGTATGTGCTTCCGCCGGAACCGATTTCGTTGTCCAAAGCCATTTGGGTGAGTTGCACACCGTTGGCTTCACCACCCAAGGGGACACCGCTGAACAAGATGATGAATGCGGTACAGGTACAGATAATCAAGGTGTCGGAGAATACGCCCAAAGTCTGGATAAGTCCTTGCTTGACAGGGTGGGTGACATCAGCGGTTGCTGCTACATTGGGTGCCGAACCCATACCGGCTTCGTTGCTGAACAACCCGCGTTTGATGCCTTGCATCAAGGCTACACCGATTCCACCGCCCAAGGCTTGTTCCCAGCCGAAAGCATGAGAGACAATCAGCTTGATAACAGCAGGCAAATGTTGGATGTTGATACCGACAATGACGAGTGCCAACAGAATATAACCTAAAGCCATGACCGGAACGATGATGCTGCTAACCTTTGCTATGCGTTGGATACCTCCGAAGATAATGACCAGCGTGAGTAAGGTCAGAATGATTCCCATCGTTACATGGTCTATCTGAAAGGCTTGTTCAAAAGCAGCACAAACGGTGTTGCTCTGTACGGTATTGAAGGCAAAGGCAAAGGTAAAGATGATGAGTATGGCAAAAAGAACTCCCATCCAAGGTTGTTTCAACCCTTTCTTCATGTAGTAGGCAGGGCCGCCGATATAGGATTCTTTCCCGCGTACCTTATATAATTGGGCGAGGGTTGATTCGATGAAAGCACTGCTGGAGCCAAGCAAGGCGATAATCCACATCCAAAAGACTGCTCCTGGTCCTCCGATCGTGATGGCTGTGGCTACTCCGGCCAAATTGCCGGTTCCTACACGGCTGGCTAACGAAACAGCGAATGCCTGAAAGGAAGAAATGTGGTGTTCGTTGCCTTTGCTTTTCCCTGTTGATTCTCCGAGCAGGCGAATCATTTCGCCAAACATGCGGAACTGTACAAAATGGGTTTTTAGGGTAAACCATGCAGCACATCCTAGCAGCATGATGACAAGGACGTAAGTCCAAAGTACGTCGTTGATGGAGGTTATCCATTGGGTCATTATTTCCATGGTTATTCTTCGTTGAGTTTGAAATAAAATTTATGCGATTCGAATATTGTTTTCACTACTCCAAAACGGGTGAAGTCTGCCAATAGGCTGCAAACAGTTGGGCGGCTTAACCGGCATTGTCTGCAACATTGGTTCAGTGTCAATTTCCCGTTCTTTTTAAGGGCATGGATTAATTGTTGTTCCTTTTCGGTGAATGCTACCAATGTCCCTTCTCTCTTTTTATATTGTTTCCACATCTTCAAATGAACTGGGGTTGCCAAAATGTTTTCATCAGCTATTCGGATGTAAGCACGTTGGTTGTTTTCTTCATCCAGGGCATAGACAGGCTTCATATCGGCTTCTTTGATGTCCACTTCGAGTACCGTTTTTCCTTCGGCCAGGTATGTTTTTGTTTCCGGTACGATGGGTGGTTGACAATATAATTCGGCAGCGGCTTCAATCATATAGATTTCTTCTTCAGAACGGATGCCGGCTATCTTGCCATTGTCCTTTACGCCTACCAATAACCTACCACCTTCCGTGTTGGCAAAAGCAGAAAGACTTTTGGCTATCTTCCGGGCATCTGAAATCTCGAATTTGAAATCTTGATGTTCGTGTTCGCCTTCCGAAACGAGTTTTTGTATATATTGTGTATCGCTCAATGTTTTCATCATGCTGCAAAGATAGAAAAAGTGCAACAATCCTTTCTTATAAAATGGTTAAAAACAAAAAAGGTGTCTTGAAATAAGACGCCTTTTTGCTTTATGGTTTAATCGCACTGTTTGTGCGTCATGATGTCCAATACTAATTTGTCCGTTTCGTTCATGCCTTGAGAGCCGATACGGGTGAGGTTGCGAATACTTCTATCTACGTCATCGTCGATGATACCTTCTACCGCGGTGACACACTTGTTCTCCATCGCTAAGATGGCGGAGAGGACGGCTGTAGATACACCACTGGTGAGTTTCAAAGCACAACTTGGTTTGGCACCGTCGCAAATCATGCCGGTGATGTTGGCAATCATGTTCTTTACGGCATAGGTTACTTGCTCGTAGTTACCGCCCATCAGGTAAGTGATGCCGCAACTGGAGCCGGTAGCTGCTACCACACATCCGCACAGGGCCGAGAGGCGACCAAGGCTCTGCTTGATGTAAATCACGGTGAGGTGGCTCAGCGTGAGTGCACGGATGAGTTCTTCTTCGCTCTTGTGGTTATCTTCGGCATAAACTACTACCGGTAGGGTGGCCGTGATGCCTTGGTTGCCGCTACCTGAATTGCTCATCACCGGAATCATGGCACCTGCCATACGGGCATCGCAAGCAGCCGAGGTATACGAAAGGATATGGGTGAAGGTGTTGTCGCCTAACATCAAGTTTTCGTTCTTCTTGCTGTTCAGCGTCTTACCTAGCTGGTGACCGTAGTTGCCCTTGAAGGAACGTTCGGCAGCTTTTTTATTCAGATTACGGGTTTCTAAGATGAATTTTAACTCGTCAATAGGAGAGGTCATAGCAAAGTCGTACACCTTGCGAAGAGTGAGTTCTACCTCGTCTGCATCGGTTCCGTGGGTGGAGGCAGCTTTCTTGTTCAGCAGCACTTCTTCATCACGTGCCACATATACGAAGTTGGTGTGTCCACCGCTGATGATGGCGGTAGCTTTTTTCCCTTCTGCCTCGCAGATGATTTCAATGTAGAGCTTTTCTTCGATGCCGTACTTCAAACCGATGTTGATAGCCTGTGCATCAATCAGCTTCTTGCCTTCTTCCACAGCTTCGGGGGTACTGTCTTTCAGTACTTCCAATTGGTATTCGCTCTTGCCGATGAGGGCACCGAGAGCGATGGCAATAGGAAGCCCGATCATGCCGGTGCCGGGAATACCTACCCCCATGGCGTTCTTCAAGATATTGGCACTGAGCAATGCCTGAATCTTTTCGGGCTTGCATCCGAGGGTTTCGGTAGCCTTGGCCACACAGAGTGCCACAGCGATGGGTTCTGTACAACCGATGGCAGGAACTACTTCGCGGTTGATGAGGGCAATGATTTGCTCTTTTTCTGACTTGTCTATCATAGTATGATGATTTATAGTCATCCCTTCGTGTCATTCTGAACGAAGTGAAGAATCTGAAAAGCGTTAGTTGATGTATTCAGATCCTTCGTGTTGCTCAGGATGACACGAAGGAGAGGAGGTTTTTATTTCTTATAATTATTCAAACCGGTTTCCAAGAAATCAACGTACTTGTTGATGTCTTCATCGTATGAATAAGACTTGTTCAATGGGTTGCCATCGTTGTCTATCAATACGTAGAACGGTTGTGCGTTGGCACCGAACTTCACGCGTTGCAAGTAGCTCCACTTGTCGCCGAGGGTACGGAGTGTGCGTTCCTTACCGTTTTCTGTCACCTTGATGTGTTCAGGGAGCGGAGTCTTGTTGTCCACGTAAAGGGTAATCAATACATAGTCGTCTTGGATCAGTTTGCTTACCTTAGAGTCTGTCCATACAGCCAATTCCATCTTACGGCAGTTCACACAACCATAACCTGTAAAGTCGAGCATTACCGGCTTGCCGTTGCGACGGGCATATTCCATACCGGCATCGAAGTCGTCGAATTGAGCGTGTACTTCGTTCTTATAGAGGTTGAAGTCCTGAGTATTCATAGGAGGAGCGAATGCACTGACTGCCTTCAACGGAGCACCCCACAAGCCCGGCACCATGTATACTGCAAATGCCAACGAGCAGAGAGCCATGAAGAAGCGAGGTACGCTCACAGTAGTATCATCGTCATCGTGTGGGAACTTAATCTTGCCCAAGAGGTAGAAGCCCATCAAACCGAAAATTACAATCCACAAGGCGAGGAATGTTTCGCGGTCGAGGATACGCCAACCGTAAGCCAAGTCGGCTACCGACAAGAACTTCAAGGCGAATGCCAATTCCAAGAAACCGAGCGTAACCTTAATCACGTTCATCCAACCACCTGACTTCGGCATCTGCTTCAACCAAGACGGGAACATAGCGAACAGAGTAAAAGGCAAAGCCAATGCTAAGGCAAAGCCCAACATACCGATGGCAGGAGCTACCACACTACCGGTAGTAGAAACTTCTACCAACAAGAAACCGATGATAGGACCGGTACAAGAGAATGATACCAATGACAAGGTAAACGCCATCAAGAAGATACTCAGGAGACCGCTTGTCTGTTCGGCCTTGCTGTCTACGGCGTTACTCCACTTCGATGGGAGAGTGATTTCGAATGCACCAAAGAACGAAGCGGCAAATACCACCAACATGAGGAAGAACAAGATGTTGAACACCGCATTGGTGGAAAGGGCGTTCAAGGCACTGGCACCGAAAATCAAGGTAATGGCCAAGCCCAAAGTCACATAGATAACCACGATGGAAGCACCGTATGTCCATGCATCGCGGATACCTTTCTTCTTGTCCTTGCTACGCTTCAAGAAGAAGCTCACGGTCATCGGGATAATCGGCCATACACACGGAGTGAACAAGGCGAGCAAACCACCGATGAAACCGGCAAAGAAGATATAGAACCAGGATTGGTTGGCTGCTTGGGCGGTTTCTTCACCGAAAGCGTTCAACTTGTCGATAACCGGTGCCCAATAGTCAGCAGTTGATACGTTGGATGAAACGGCTGGTGTGGTAGGTTTTTCTTCAGCACCTGAAACGGCTGGAGCACCTGCTGCACCCTTGCCTGAGAATGAAAATTCTACATCTGTTGGGGGAAGACAGTTTTCATCATTACAAGAGCCATATTGCAAGTAACCTTCGATAAAGTAGGTCGCAGCAGTAATTTTGAGTTTTTGTACGAAAGTAGCTTTTCCTTCAAAGTAGCGGAGCTTCATTTCAAACACCTTGTCGAAAGCTTCGATTTCCTTGCCTTCCGGCATCAGCTTGCCGTCCAGTTCAATTCCTTCCATCTTGTCGGTGTTGAAAGTTGCCGAGATGGGACCTCCCTCGGGTAGGTCGGTGGAGTACACATGCCATCCGGAATCAATGTCACCGGTAAATACAATTTGAGCCTCTGTGTCGGAAATCTTCTTCCATTCAGTCTTAAACTGAACTGGGTCCTGAATTTGAGCAAATGCTGTAGTTAGACCCAACACCATCAGAAGACAGCTTAAAAGGAATGTTTTTTTCATACAGTTAGATTATTTTCTTTATGTTATTATTAATTAGGTGCAAAGGTAAGAATAATCTTTATAATATCATGTATTTTGAATGCTTGTTTTTAGAGGAAAGAAGAAAAAAACTTCAAAAAAATGCTTGAAAGACTTGCAGATTTAAAAATAAGTCGTATCTTTGCATCGCTTTAAACGAAAAGCACTTCTGAAAAGGAGTTTTGGAGAGATGGCAGAGTGGTCGATCGCGGCGGTCTTGAAAACCGTTGTACTGAGAGGTACCGGGGGTTCGAATCCCTCTCTCTCCGCAATAAACGCTGAAAATCAGCAAATTATAAAACAA
>SUXX01000003.1 GCA_015060735.1 Bacteroides sp. | reverse complement strand
CAGTACCTTCCATGTTAGTGTTTGCAGAACAGTGCATAGAAGCGATACCCTTCAATGGGTTGAAGTAGTTCATCAATGAGAAGATACCCTTCTTCATTTCACCACCGTACCAAGTGTTGAGGATAACTTGTTCGTTAGTCTTCAAGTTGAATACTGTAGCAGTTTCTGAGTTCAAGCCCAATTCCTTGTAGTTATCAACGCTTGCCTTAGCTGCATTGAATGATACGAAATCAGGTTCACCATAGTTAGCCAATTCTTCTTCTGTCGGACGGATGAACATGTTCTTCACGAAGTGAGCCTGCCATGCTACTTCCATGATGAAACGAACTTTCAAGCGAGTACCTTCGTTAGCACCGCAGAAAGTATCCATAACGTACAACTTCTTGCCACTCAACTGCTTCACAGCCTTAGCCTTCAAGTCAGCCCAAGCTTCTTCTGAGCAAGGCTTGTTATCGTTCTTATATTCTTCAGAAGTCCACCATACTGTGTTTTCACTAGCTTCATTCTTAACAAAGAACTTATCTTTAGGAGAACGACCAGTGTAGATACCAGTCATTACGTTTACTGCACCAAGCTCAGTTTCCTTGCCCACTTCGAAGCCTTCCAAACCAGCCTTAGTTTCTTCTTCAAACAATACTTCATAAGAAGGGTTGTGAAGAATTTCTTTCACATCGGTAATACCGTACTTACTTAAATCTAAATTTGCCATTTGTTAAATGATTAATTGGGTTATTATTTGTTTGTTTTTTACTCTCTATGCTACCAAAACAAAGCAAAATCGTCTCTGCCTTGTTCAAGGCGTTACAAATTTAATGTTTTATTTTCAAACAAAGAAGATATTAGAGAAATATTTCCTTATTAACCAAAGATTTAAATTTGTATAACAATTATGTAATATAGACATTACAATTATTCCTAATAACCTAATTCGTATGGTTGCTTCACTGCCGGTACTCCTTCCTTCATCCATTTCGGCATTGTTTCCCCTTTCAAGAAGTGGTCAAAGAACTGCTTCATGCGAATCTGGAAGTCAAGTTTGTTCGGCAATTTGGTTGGCCAGTGTGGTTCTCCGGTATAGTTCAACATCCAAGCCGGCTTGCCTAGACGTTTCAATGCCACAAAATATTCGATACCTTGATACCAGGGCACATGGCCGTCCTGGTCGTTGTGCATAATTAATATAGGTGTTTCTACCTTATCCATCAAGAACAACGGTGAATTTTCATAATAACGACGAGGATCGCTCCAAGGTGTAGCTCCCAGTCGGCTTTGTGTATGTTCGTATTGGAAAGAACGAGCCAATCCTGATCCCCAACGGATACCACCATAGGCACTGAACATGTTCACAACCGGAGCACCCGATTCGATGGCAGCAAACAAACGGGTACGAGTAGCCAGATAAGCTACTTGATAACCTCCCCAGCTGTGTCCCTGTGCTCCGATACGAGCTGCATCTACATACCCACGCGATAGGACTTCTGCAATACCGGGCATCACACAATTGTAACAGCTTTCGCCCGGATAACCATCGCGGTAACGCACATCCGGATTAAACACAATGTAGCCGTTACTCAGATACAAACTATAATCAATGGTTGAACGGTGAGCCTCCGGCATGTGATACTCATACAAGGTTTCCGAATTACGTTCATAGAAATTCACAATCATCGGATATTTCTTGTTCGGATCAAAATTAGCCGGCTTATAGATAACACCTTCCAAAGGCTTGCCATCCAATGATGTCCATGATATCAATTCAGCTGTTCCCCAAATATAAGGTTCCTGCTGGGAGATTCCCTGTGTTAACTGAATTCCTTTCTTGAAAGAAGCATCCGTAGCCCAAATGTCCGGATAAACCTCATAATTTTCGCGTGTATAGATATACTTGTCGGTCTTCTTGGCCTTCACCACATTACCCAAGTTATACTTTCCACCTGCCAGTAATGTCGGATTGACCGGTGTATTCAGTCGGGCACGATAAATGCCAGTCGTCTTGCCTACCTCATTAAAACCTGTCATCATCACCGGCTTGGTCAAATCAACAAATTCTTGTTCTCTATCCAAATTAATTCGACGATAGGTAATCTTGTTCTCACGACCGTTCTTAGTCAATTTTACCGGAGCCTTCTTGCCTTCCGGATCAAACGACCAAATGTCATAACGGTCATAAATCAAAAGAGCTGCATCATCCTTGGTCCAACCGGCATAACCATGGGGACGCGGATAATCCGGATAATCGCTTTCTTCATCCCAAGCAGGGAACGATTGAGGGGTAGTCAAACGGATTTTACGATTGTCGGCCAAACTGATGGTATACCAACAACTGTCTGTTTGATTGTAAGTGCCAGCATATTTGGCGGCAGGCGACAAGCGATAACCGGCATAATCTGCCTTAGCTATCAAGGTACGTTCACCGGTAGCCAACGACACCTTATAATAATCCGCACGGGTACGACCTTCCCACATGGAAGAAACCGAATAAGGCTTCGAAGTAGACACAATGGCCCAATCGCCCATACCTTTCACCGGCAATTGGGCATCCGGCAATTCTTCGTTTGCAATCTGTACCAATTTCTGAGTATTCAACCAATAAACTGCCGCATAACTTTTCTTTAAGTCGCGTTTCACATTGTAATGCTGCACAGTGTATTGCACCGGTTCATCCCAATTCCACACTTGCACATTGGGGCGATTGGCATCAAGAACAGTTGTATCCTTGCGAAGCGGAGCCGGAGCTGTTCCCAAGAACAAACGAGAAGCATCGTCCGAGAAACTCAAGCGTTGATTCGGGCTAATCACCCAACCTCCCGGCAAACCAATCGTTGCACGAGTCGCAAGTTCACGGGCTTCGCCTGCATTTTCAGCTATCCATAGACTCATGGTATAATCTTTTTCCTTCTTGTCATCGGTATAAAGGAATGCCAGCTTATTACCTGTTTTGTCGAAAGTGGGCTGTAAAAAGAGCCCTTTTCCTTCCTTTATTAATACTGGCTGTGAATTGTCGGGTGTCCAAACATACATACCCGGCTTACCATTTATCGTGTCTTTGGTCACAAAATACAATGTTGGACTTTCCTTGGCAAATCCATAACCGGAAGCTGAAGGAAGCACGATTTTTTTCATACCATCCAATGAAGTAACCACCAACGAAGAATCTTTGCGAGTACGTTGATAGGCCATCCAATCACCGGTTTCCGCCAAACGATAAGACTTCAACGAATCGATTTTCCATTCCGACCCACTCTTCAGATTCAGGACAACCAATTCATCCATCGGCATCTTGTCTTTTCTCGCTTTCTTCAATTTCAATGAATCAGTCAAGGCCAAAGCCGGTACCTGCTTTATCAAAGCATATTGCGATGAAGAAGAAAACTTCACTTCTGAAGCCGGAGTGTAAGCCTTTATTTGCTTACCGGCTGCCGAAAATACCTGTACCTCTGCATCTCCTTTCCAGGGTGAAAAGACGGCAGATACCCATTGCCCGTCATCCGAAATAGCTCGGGCTGTTATACGTTTCCAAGCCTCCAAATCCTGTGGAGTCAAGGCTTTTTGTGCTTTCATGGTCAGAAACGGTATTGCCACCAGCAATCCAATTCCTAAAATTCTTAAACTTTTCATCTTTGTTTATATGAATAATGTGATAAAAAAGCAGTGTCATTCTGAACGCAGTGAAGAATCTGAATACATTCACTGGATGCACTCAGCTCCTTCGCCTTGCTCAGGATGACACTGCCGGAAAATATCATTTCGCCTATTACTTCACTTCCCAAATATCATTGGTCATCAGCAGTTCTTCGAAATTATGATATTTCTTTTTTTCTGCCACATCATCTATTTGAGCATATACACTATCATCATAAGTAGGAGCTTCTACATCACGAATCACACCGAGTGCAATAGGGAAATCCGGACCTTGCATAAACGCCAACTTCAACTGAAGGGTATTGTCTTCGCAATGGGCATCGTGAACAAGAATATCCTTTTCTGTAATTCCGTTTTCACCCAACTTCACCACCTTCAATCCGAAGCCTTCCTGCATCAAGCCGAATTCCTTGTTTTCGCCAAACAACAACGGCTTGCCATGTTCTACATAAATAGCATTCTTGGCACGACCTTCCTTGGTATATACCGATTCGTGAGTTCCGTGGTTGAAGATTACACAGTTCTGCAAGATTTCGCAAACCGAAGAACCTTTATGATTGTAAGCAGCTTTCAAGATGTCTACCGTACCGGCAGCATCGGTGGCAACGGCACGGGCAAAGAAGTGTCCACGGGCACCGAAGCACAATTCAGCCGGGCAGAACGGATCTTCTACCGTACCGTAAGGAGACGACTTGCTGACAAAGCCACGTGGAGAAGTCGGCGAGTACTGCCCCTTGGTCAAACCATAGATACGGTTGTTGAGCAGAATCATGTTCAAGTTGATGTTACGACGGTTGGCATGGATGAAGTGGTTACCACCGATAGCGAGACCGTCGCCATCGCCTGACACCTGCCATACGGTCAAGTTCGGATTGGCTACCTTGCAACCAGTAGCAATCGCAGCCGAACGGCCATGGATGGTGTTCATGCCATACGTATTCATATAATGAGGCAAACGGCTGGAGCATCCGATACCCGAAATAACGGCAATATCCCATGGAGCTACACCGATTTCTGCCATCGCCTTGTGCAGTGAAGCCAAGAAGAAGTGGTCACCGCAACCCGGACACCAACGAGGTTGTCCTTTCTTATAGTCTTTTGCTGTAAATTCGCACATAACTTTCCTTTTTATTTATTATAGATTTCGGTGAACGCAGCCACGAGTTCGTTAACAACGAACGGCTGACCCTTTACTTCATTATATTGATAAGGTACAAAACCATCAACCTTCATACGCAAGTAGCCTGCAAATTGACCCATGTTCTGTTCAGCCACCACTACCTTCGGATACTTCTTCATCACTTCAGCCGTATTCTTTGGCAATGGATTGATGTACTTATAGTGAGCCAAAGCTACCTTCTTGCCAGCAGTACGCATTTCGTCCATCGCTGCATGGAGATGTCCGTATGTACCACCGAAGCCCACGATGAGCAATTCGGCATCATCCTTGTCACCTTCTACTACTACATCAGGAACTTGGATGTTATCAATCTTCTGCTGACGGAGTTGGGTCATCAAATGGTGATTTTCAGGATTGGTAGAGATTGCACCGGTTGCATTGTCCTTTTCCAAACCGCCTAGGATGTGAGTGAAACCTTCTGTACCCGGCACTGCCCAATAACGTACACCTTCTTCATTACGTTGGTACGGAGTCCATGTACCCTTCAATTCTGCCGGAACATACGGAGGATTGATAGCCGGATATTCTGCCAACTTCGGAAGCTTCCAAGCAGCCGAGCCATTAGCAATGAACGCATCAGTCAAAAGAACTACCGGAGTCATGTTTTCAAGAGCCATCTTCGATGCTTCGAAAGCAGCTTCAAAGCAGTCGGTCGGTGAAGTAGCTGCCAATACAGGCATCGGGCTTTCACCATTACGGCCGAAGAGAACTTGCAACAAGTCGGCCTGTTCACTCTTGGTAGGAAGACCGGTAGCAGGACCACCACGCTGAACGTCGAGCACCACCAACGGAAGTTCCATAATCACAGCCAAGTTCATGGCTTCTGACTTCAAACAAATACCAGGGCCTGAAGTAGAAGTCACCGCCAAAGCACCTGCGTAAGAAGCACCTACAGCCGAGGCACAACCTGCAATTTCGTCTTCACACTGAACAGTGACCACACCCAGTGACTTGTGCTTGGACAATTCATGAAGCACGTCGGTAGCCGGAGTGATAGGATAAGAACCCAAGTAAAGCTTCAAGCCGGCCTTTTCAGCAGCAGCAATGAAACCATAAGCAGTCGCCTTGTTACCGGTGATGTCCATATACTTGCCCGGATTCACGGTCTTGCTTTCGATTCTGTATGTATGGGCCACACTTGAGTGTGTATTGTGACCATAGTCGTAACCGGCATGGATGACCTTGATGTTTGCTTCTGCAATAGCCGGCTTCTTGGCAAACTTTTCGCGGAGGAAGTTTTCAGCGATAGTCAAATCGCGGTTGAACAACCAGCACACCAAACCGAGTGCAAACATGTTACGGCACTTCAGCATCGACTTGTTGTCCATGCCCGAATCAGCCAAGCAATCCTTTACCATCTGCGAGATTGGAGCTGCAATCACATCGTTCTTGATTCCCATTTCCTCAATCGGATTGTCAGTCTTGAAGGCTGCCTTTTCCAAATCGGACTTCTGGAAGCAATCTGTATCGATAATGATACAAGCTGTTGACTTAGCAAACTTGTATTGAGTCTTGAGTGCTGCCGCATTCATGGCTACCAATACATCACATTCATCGCCCGGAGTAAATACCTTGTCCGCACCGATGTGTACTTGAAAACCAGATACCCCCGTCAAAGAGCCTTGCGGGGCACGGATATCTGCTGGATAATCGGGGAATGTACTGATGTCATTTCCCACTGTTGCCGAGATAGTCGAAAAAATATTTCCGGCCAACTGCATACCGTCACCTGAGTCGCCTGAGAAACGGACCACAACCTGATCCAATTCCTTGACTACCATTTCTTCTGCCATATAATATTTAAGTTTAAAGTAATAGTTCTTTTTTCCGCGGCAAATTTCGGAAAGTTCTATGAAATAGCAAAATATTAATTGGTAGAATTCATAAAAAAGGCTACCTTTGCCGTCTCCTCAGAAAGGCGGCCTTGTAGTTCAACGGATAGAACAAGCGTTTCCTAAACGTTAGATAGGGGTTCGATTCCCCTCGGGGCTACTTGAAAGAATTAAAATGTATCGTTGTAAAAACGACAAGGGGTTTAAGGCAAAACGTCAAGGCGTTTCACTTAAAATGCCTTGACGTTTTTTTATTTTGCCTTCATTCGTAAAATAAAAGTGGGTACACTTTCGTGTAACCCACTTCCATCTATAATATATAAGGTATATCTTACTTGATAACACCCAATTCCTTACCCACCTTGATGAAGGCAGCGATGGCCTTATCCAAATGTTCAGGTTCGTGAGCTGCCGAGAGCTGTACGCGGATACGAGCCTGACCCTTCGGAACTACCGGATAGTAGAAACCGGTTACGTAGATGCCTTCTTCTTGCATCTTAGCAGCAAAGTCTTGAGACAACTTTGCATCGTACAACATCACGGCACAGATAGCACTCTGAGTCGGCTTGATATCGAAACCGGCAGCAAGCATCTTGTCACGGAAGTAAGTAACATTGCTCATCAACTTGTCGTGAAGGGCATTGCTTTCCTTCAACATCTTGAACATTTCGATACTTGCACCTACGATAGCCGGAGCTACAGAGTTAGAGAACAAGTAAGGACGTGAACGCTGACGAAGCATGTCGATGATTTCCTTGCGACCGGTTGTAAAACCACCCATTGCACCACCGAATGCCTTACCCAATGTACCGGTGAAGATATCTACACGACCGTATACGTCGTATTGTTCGGCTACACCATGACCGGTTGCACCTACTACACCTGCCGAGTGAGATTCGTCCACCATTACAAGTGCATCGTACTTTTCAGCCAAGTCGCAAATCTTGTCCATCGGAGCCACGTTGCCGTCCATAGAGAATACACCATCGGTTACGATGATGCGGTGACGCTGTGCTTGAGCTTCTTGCAAGCAGCGTTCCAAATCGGCCATATCGGCATTGGCATAACGATAGCGTTTAGCCTTGCAAAGACGTACCCCATCGATGATAGAAGCGTGGTTCAATGCATCCGAGATGATGGCATCTTCTTCAGTGAACAAAGGTTCGAATACACCACCGTTAGCATCGAAACAAGCCGCATAAAGAATGGTGTCTTCAGTCTTGAAATAATCAGCGATAGCAGCTTCGAGTTGCTTGTGCAAATCCTGAGTACCGCAGATGAAACGTACAGAAGACATACCGTAACCGTGTGAATCCATCGCAGCTTTGGCTGCTTCAATCAAACGCTTGTTATCTGCCAAACCCAAATAGTTGTTGGCACAGAAGTTCAACACACCCTGACCGGCATTCACCTTGATGTCTGCACTTTGCGGAGTTGTAATGATACGTTCGTTCTTGTACAACCCTGCTGCTTTGATATTTTCCAGTTCCTGAGCGAGGAACTCCTTCATTTTACCGTACATAGTATTATGTGATTTTAATTTATTGTAAATTGAATATACTATGTCATTCTGAACGTAGTGAAGAATCTGTTTACATCAATTTATGCTTCAGATCCTTCGCGATGCTCAGGATGACACGAGGACAAAAATTATTCCCAATCCAAGATAACCTTACCGCATTGACCTGATTCCATCACGTCGAAACCTTTCTGGAATTCAGCAATCGGGAAATGGTGAGTGATAACCGGAGTCAAGTCAAGACCGGAAATCAGCATCTGCTGCATCTTATACCAAGTTTCCCACATTTCGCGACCATAGATACCCTTGATAGTCAGTGCCTTGAATATGATCTCACTCCAGTCTACAGTAGTTGTTGGAGGCAAGATACCCAACTGAGCAATCTTAGAACCATTATACATATTGGCCACCATGTCGCGGAAAGCAATTGGAGAACCCGACATTTCCAAACCTACGTCGAAACCACGCATACCGAGTTGTTCCATCGCTCCGGCAACAGTTTCACCTTTGGCTGCATTAACGGTGATAGTGGCACCCATCTTCTTGGCAATATCCAAGCGATAGTCGCTAAGGTCGGTTACCACAACATTCTTGGCACCTGCAAAGCGAGCAATAGCAGTTGCCATAGTACCAATCAAACCGGCACCGGTAATCAACACGTCTTCACCCAAAAGCGGGAAAGAAAGAGCAGTATGAGTGGCATTACCAAATGGGTCCATGATAGCCGCCATATCGTCTGAAATACGGTCGTCCAACTTTACCACATTCGATTCAGGAATGCAGAGATATTCAGCAAATGCACCGTCACGATTCACACCCACACCAATGCTGTTTTCGCAAATGTGCTGTAAGCCACGGCGACAGTTACGACAATGTCCGCAAGCAATATGACCTTCACCAGTCACACGGTCGCCCACCTGAATGTTGCGTACCCCCGGGCCAACTTCCGCTACAATACCTACATACTCATGACCGATGGTCATCGGAGTCTTAATAGTCTTCTGGCTCCATTCATCCCACTTGTAGATGTGCAAGTCAGTACCACAAATGGCTGTCTTCTTAATCTTGATAAGAACGTCGTTTACACCCACTTCCGGAACTGGAACTTCTTCCATCCAAATGCCCTTTCCGGGTTGTTTCTTAACTAAAGCTTTCATGTTCTGTTATTTAATGAGTTAAATACTTTCCATCATCCTATAATACGACAAATATACAAAAAAAAGAGGGCTTCCAAATTGGAAGCCCTCTTTTTTTATATCAGATTACTTGTTTTCTTCCGGCATCTTGTTACCCATTGTCAAGTAAGCCACAGGAGCAGCAATAAACAATGAACCAAGTGTACCAAATACTACACCAAGAATCATGGCAAATGCGAAGCTGCGGATGCTGTCACCACCGAGGATGAAGATACACAACAACACTACCAATGTACTTACAGATGTATTGATGGTACGTGCCAAAGTAGTATTCAAAGAATCATTGAACAACTGGAAGCGGTTACGCTTCGGATAGAGACCGAAGAATTCACGGATACGGTCGAATACTACCACCTTATCGTTGATAGAGTAACCGATAGCTGTCAAGATAGCACCGATGAATGTCTGGTCGATTTCCAAAGAGAACGGCATCCAAGTGTGACACAATGAATACATACCGATAATCATGGTTGTTTCGAGTACCAATGATGCTGTAGCACCTACTGAGTAAGCAATGTTACGGAAACGCAACAAGATGTAAGCACCGATGGCAATCAAAGCGAACAATACCGACCAAATAGCTGAAGTCTTAATATCGTCAGCGATACTTGGACCCACCTTTTGTGAACTGATGATAGAACCACCTGTACGGTTATCACGATCGATAAAAATATCCAATGTAGTACCAGCACCTAACAAGTTACCTTCCTTCAATGATTGATACAAGAATTCTTCAATTTCAGAGTCGATAGTAGATGATTCTTCATTGATACGGTAGTTGGTTGTGATACGGATTGTCTTCTTGTCAGTACCCAAAGCAATAGCCTGTACATTGTCTTCGGTAATCTTCTTCTTCAAAAGATCGCGAACAGTTTCCGGTTCTACTTGTTGTTCGAACTGAACTACAAAGTTACGACCACCAGTGAAGTCAATACTTTGAGCCAAGCCACGAACGAAGAAAGATATGATACAGATAGCAAGGATAGCACCGAATACGGTAAATGACTTCTTAGCAGAACCCATGAAGTTATACTTGGTTCCCTGCATCAAGTTCTTAGAAATACCTGTTGTGAATGTCAAGTTCAACCACTTGTCTTTGTTCATGAAGTGTTCGTAAACGATACGTGTCAAGAACACAGCTGTAAAGAACGAGCAGAGGATACCGATAATCAAGGTAGTAGCAAAACCACGGATAGGACCTGTACCGAAGTAGAACAAGATGATACCTGTGATGATAGATGTCAAGTTAGAGTCGAAGATAGCTGAGAATGCGTTAGAATAACCATCAGCCAAAGCAGCCTTCACGGTCTTGCCGGCTCTCAATTCTTCCTTAGTACGTTCGTAAATCAACACGTTGGCGTCCACGGCCATACCAAGTGACAACACCATACCGGCGATACCTGACATGGTCAAGGCAGCTTGGAATGAAGTAAGGATACCCAATGTGAAGAAGAAGTTCACGAACAAAGCACAGTTAGCAACCATGCCCGGGATAACACCGTACATAGAGCACATGTAAATCATCAACAAAATCAATGCCACCACGAATGACACGATACCCTGGTTGATAGATTCCTGACCGAGTGACGGACCAACAATGTCTTCCTGAACGATACGTGCAGGAGCCGGCATCTTACCAGACTTCAATACGTTCGCCAAGTCCTTAGTTACTTCCGGAGTAAAGTTACCGGTAATTTGTGAGTTACCGCCGGTAATTTCACCGTTTACATTCGGTGCACTGTATACATAACCATCCAATACGATAGCGATGGCCTTACCAATATTATTCTTAGTCAAAGTAGCCCAACGACGAGCACCGTCTGTATTCATTGACATGCTTACGCTTGGCTTACCAAAATTGTCGAATTCATCTCTTGCATCAGTAACTACATCACCTTCCAACGGAGCCTTGCCATTGCGTTCAGTAGATTTGATGGCATACAATTCATAGATTTGAGCAGACGGGTCAAAATCAGCAGCCTTTACGCCCCACTTCAAACGAAGTTCCTTCGGGAGAATAGCTTGTGCTTCCTTCATTGCCAACAACTTGTTTACTTCAGCAGTATCCTTGTAATTAGCATAACCTACTACACAACCGTATGCACCATTAGCAAACTGAAGGACAGAAGCCAACGGGTGTTCCTTCTTCAACTGAGCCAAAGCAGCTTCGTTGTTGGCAGCTTCACCCTTCAAAGCAGCAGCCAAGCTATCTGTAGCCGATACGGCAGCTTTTTCAGCAGTTTCAGCCGGAGTAGCTTCTTCACCATCAGCTACAGCCAACACTTCACGCAACTTGTTATCTACAGAACCTAACAAAGGTACAATTTCATTTGTATTGTAAGTTTCCCAGAATTCAAGATTTGCAGAACCTTGGAGGAGCTTACGAACACGTTCCGGTTCCTTGATACCCGGAAGTTCTACCATGATACGGCCCATCTTGCCTTCCAATGTTTGGATGTTTGGCTGAGCTACACCGAAACGGTCGATACGAGTACGCAATACATTGTATGAGTTGTCGATAGCAGTCTGTACTTCTTCACGCAACACCTTTTCTACTTCAGCGTCAGTGCTACGAGTATTGACTTTATCTTTCAACTGTTGAGTAGCGAACAACTCTGCCAATGTTCCCTGAGGAGCCTGCTTCTTATACTCTCTTACAAACAATGTGATGAAGTCATCCTGACTGGTGATAGATTGCTTAGCAGCTTCAGACACAGCTTTGTTGAATGCTTCGTCAGTCTTGTTGTCGGCCAATGCCTTCACAACATCCGGAACAGAAACTTCAAGAATCACGTTCATACCGCCCTTCAAGTCCAAACCGAGGCCGATTTCCATCTCACGACATTGTTTTAACGTATATGCACCCAACCATACCTTTTCATTCTGCATAGAATCAAGGTAGTGAGTTTCACCCTTTGGATCTTCTGCAGCCTTTGCCATATGATGGCTAGTTACAAAAGAGAACGAAAGGTAAAACAGACACACAAGGGTAAGTGCAAATGCGAAAAACTTTACAAATCCTTTGTTTTGCATGTTAGTTTGAATTTATTATTTTTACTTTTTATTGATTCCTAGTTTATACAAGGTTGCAAATATAGAGTTTTTTTCACAATCCAACGCTGTAAAATGAAAATATTTAGCCTTTTAAGCAGAAAAAAGGCTATAGAGTGTCCCTCTACAAGCCCAAATAGGATTGAAAATGCTTAGATAGCAATCATTCCCATGCTACATCGCACCAAATTGGATAATGATCGGAAGCCAACATAGTATGATCTACCGTACACTGATAAGCACGCATGCCTTTACTCATTAAAATATGGTCTATCCGAAAGAACATCCGATTCTGTGTATATGAAAAGCCAAAACCATTTCCCGATTCCACAAAGGCATCTTGCAAACAATCAGTCAACACCCGATGAGTATATGAAATAGGCGAATCATTGAAATCACCACAAACAACCACTTTCTGGCCTTCCATAGTTCCTACCATGTTTGCAATCGTATCGGCCTGGCTAGCACGAGCAGAAGTTCCTTCGGCCAATTTCTTTACCAACTTCCACAACCCTGCTGCATTCTTTTTGTCTCCAGGCGAATCCATCACCCCTTGGTAAGTCTTTACATCGGAACTTGCAATTTTAAACGATTCCAGATGATTGTTTATCACCAACAAGGTGTCTTCTTCTACTTTTATTCGATAAGCAATGGAGCCATTTCTCCGACTCTTATATTTAATAGGTGTAGCCGAGAGTATCGGAAAACGGGAATAACACCCCAAACCGTTTAAACCTCCGGCCAACGAGTAATAATGCTTATAGGGATATTTCCTCATGGCATAGTCTATATCCTTCTTTTTCAATTTATTCCCCCATATATACTCTTGAAGGCATATAATGTCTGCATCACTTTGCTGCAAATAGGCCAATATCTCATTGGGAGTTTCTTTCGTATGAGAAGCCTTTTCACCAAAAGCTCTTGTATTATAAGATAAAATCCGAACGGCATTATCCGGAGCATCCCCTTTGAACCAATTTAACGGTACATATGTTGTTATAGCTCCCCAACATCCAATCAAAGCTAAAAAAGAAAGAAGTGCATACTTACGATGTACAAACAGCCAAAAGCAAAAGAATAAAAGATTTGCCAACAAGAAAACAGGAAAAGCCAATCCCATGCAAGACAAAGTGGGGAATGATTGGGGATTCAGATAGGAGCTATAAGCAGCCAACAAGAGCATCAACACAATCAAGATATTGATGCCCAACATAATTTCTGCTAAAAGACGCCCAACCCACCGCATAACTATTTCTTGCTAGCATCAAACAATCGTTTTTTCTCTTCTGCGGTCAAACTACCATAGCCCGACTTCTTCAATTTATCCAAAATGCGGTCTATTTCTTCACTTTGAGCCTTTTTGCGAGCATTGTAATCGTAATCTTGCATCCGACCACCCCGATGAGCCTTCATCTTAGGCTTTTGAGCACTTTTTCTTTTTAAGCCACCGGACAAGAAATCCCAAACCTGATTAATCCATTTGGTGACATCCCTTCCTTTCATCAAGCCGGAGGTAAACCACCATCCGGCTAAAGCTCCTCCCAAATGGGCAATATGACCACCGCCATTGCCCGAAGTAACAAACAATAAGTCCGTCACAACCATAAACAAGGCCACATATTTCAAACGAACCGAGCCTATGAACATGAAGTTTACCGAATAATCGGGCTGACGAACAGCTACGGCAACAACAATGGCTAATACCGAGGCTGAGGCTCCTAACAAATAAGAACCATATAAGAAAGAATTAAAGTAAGGGAAGACATTATAAGCAAGCAAATAAAAAAGCCCTCCACATATACCTCCTAACAAATACAGCCCCCGAAAATGACGAGCAGAGAAGAAATTCAAAAACAATTGGCCAAACCAATATAACCACAACATGTTGAACAAAAGATGCAAAACATGAGCATGAAGAAACATATAAGTCAGTAACGACCAAGGCTGACGAATAAATTGCGGTATCCATGCGGGAAGCTCAAACCATTGCAACCAAAGTGTACCGTCATGATTGAACAATAGCCATAGCACTCCTATCAACGAAGTGAATACAAATATACCTATATTAATATATATATATTGAAGACTGATGGTTCCCTTCCGGAAATTAGTCTTGATATCAGAAATAAAATTGCCCATTATCTCTACTCTTTTTACGCCAATACATAATCATAAAGAAACCGAAAATCATTCCTCCCAAATGGGCAAAATGTGCAATTCCATCGGCTGTACGCCCCAAACCCAACATCAATTCGATAACTGCATATCCTATCACAAAGAATTTGGCCTTGATGGGAAAAGGTATCGGGAATACATACATCTGACTATTCGGAAACATCATACCGAAAGCTAAAAGGATGCCATATACGGCTCCCGATGCACCAACCGTTGTCATCATATTCAGATATTCTCCCATCGGGATAATGGCTGAACCTATATCTACGCTATCATAACGAACCAACTCTGTTGCATAGAATGCATATTGCACCACTTCCTGAATAATCCCGGCTCCAATACCACATATCATATAATAGGTAAGAAAACGCTTCGGCCCAAAAACTTGTTCAAGCGTACGTCCAAACATCCAAACGGCAAACATATTGAAGAAAATATGTTCTAAATTGGCATGCATGAACATATAGGTAATCAACTGATAAAGCTTGAAATCGGACGCCAGGAAAAAATGTAATCCCAACATACTATCCAAGTCTATCCCATAGCGACGGGCAACAATGGTGCCAAAGAAGCATAGAGCATTAATAATCAACAGATTCTTTGTTATTGCAGGCAAATTATTCATAAATAGTCCAGTTTCTTAAACATTAACATTACATCACATGAAGTGGAAGACAAAAATAATCATTTTTATTCATTACTAGCCCTTTCTTGCATTTTTTAAATAATAATTCCTCCACCAAGCACCTTGTCTTCCCGATAAAAAGCCGCGGCCTGTCCCGAAGCTATCGCCGTAAGAGGCTCAAACAAAGTCACTTGCAAGGTATTATCGGACAACAAGGTTACTTTACACCGGTTACTCTGCTTGCGATAGCGTATCTTCACGATGACATCTTCCTTTCCCAACAATGCATCCGAAGATACCATCTTCCAATCTTTCAAACGAAATTCCATTCTTTCCAAAGACTTCAAGTCACCCAACACAACTCGATTCTCCGAAGGGATAATCTCCTTCACAAAGACGGCCCGATTCAAATCAATCCCTAAACCTCTGCGTTGGCCAATGGTATAAAACGGATAGCCTTCGTGTTTGGCAATGTAATTCCCGTCCGTATCATAAAACTTACCCGGCTGAATGGTTCCATCAGAGATTTCCATACGCAAAAAAGAGCGATAATCCATCGGACAGAAGCAGACTCCAATGCTATCCTTCTTTTGAGCTGCTTTCAGAAATCCCCTCTCCAACGCTATCTGACGTACTTCTGCCTTGGTCAAATCGCCCATCGGCAAAAGCATCCGTTCTAAAATTTCCTGAGGCAATCCCCACAAGAAAAAAGATTGGTCTTTATCAGCATCTTTACCGCATTGGATGTACCAATGGTCATTTCCCTTTATCTTTCGGACATAATGCCCCGTTGAAATATGATAAATACCCCGTTCATCAGCCAATTGACTTAACAAAGGCCATTTCAAGTAATTGTTGCACAACGTACAAGGCACCGGAGTATGCCCCTCCATATATTCACGAATGAAATAATCGATAATTCTCTCCCGAAAAAGCTCACGAGCATCGTATATTATATGTGGAATACCTAGACGAGTACACAAATCACGGGCATCTTCCAGATATTCCATACATCCATCCTTCTCATAAAAGCGGAAAGTGACACCTGTTACATCATAACCAGCGTCCTGCAAGAGCAAAGCAGCTACCGAGCTATCCGTACCCCCACTCATTCCTAACAATACTTTCCGTTTCTGTATCATGTGACAAAAGTACAATAAATGATAATAAGTTGTGGATAATCGCAATAAATTTATACCTTTGCATCACAACAAAAAAAGCATTATGGAAAATCAATTAACCATCTACAATACATTGACCCGCCGTAAGGAGCTGTTTGTTCCGCTTCATGCTCCACATGTGGGCATGTATGTTTGTGGGCCTACCGTATACGGTGACGCCCATTTGGGACACGCCCGACCGGCCATCACATTCGACATTCTGTATCGTTATCTCACTCATCTGGGATATAAAGTACGTTACGTACGAAACATCACCGACGTAGGCCATCTGGAACACGACGCCGATGAAGGTGAAGACAAGATTGCCAAAAAAGCACGTTTGGAACAACTTGAACCCATGGAAGTGGTACAACATTACTTGAACCGCTATCATAAAGCCATGGAAGCACTCAATGTATTACCTCCAAGCATCGAGCCTCATGCCTCGGGACACATCATCGAACAAATCCAACTGGTAGAAGAAATCCTGAAAAACGGTTATGCTTACGAAAGCCAAGGCTCGGTATATTTCGACGTAGCAAAATATAACAAAGACCATCACTATGGCAAACTCTCCGGACGTAACCTAGACGATGTGTTGAACACCTGGCGTGAACTGGACGGACAAAGCGAAAAGCATAATCCGGCCGACTTTGCCCTCTGGAAATGTGCCCAGCCTGAACACATCATGCGTTGGCCTTCGCCCTGGAGCGACGGTTTCCCAGGTTGGCATTGCGAATGTACCGCCATGGGACGCAAGTACTTAGGTAATCATTTCGACATCCACGGTGGTGGCATGGACCTCATCTTCCCTCACCACGAATGTGAAATCGCGCAAAGTGTAGCATCACAAGGCGACGACATGGTTCATTACTGGATGCACAACAACATGATTACCATCAACGGTCAGAAGATGGGCAAGAGCTACAACAACTTCATCAACCTGAGCGAATTCTTCGCCGGCTCGCATCCGTTGTTGACCCAAGCCTATAGCCCGATGACCATCCGCTTCTTCATCCTTCAAGCACATTACCGTAGCACCGTAGACTTCGGCAACGAAGCCTTACAAGCAGCCGAGAAGGGATTGCAACGCCTTCAGGATGCCATGAAGGGACTAGAACGCATCACTCCGGGCAAGCAAACTACCATCGAAGGCGTGAAGGAGCTTCGCCAGAAGTGTTATGATGCTATGAACGATGACTTGAACACTCCGATTGTAATCGCTCACCTATTCGATGGTGCCCGCATCATCAACACCGTTCTCGACAAGAAGGCCACCCTTTCTGCTGAAGACTTGGAAGAATTGAAGAACTTGTTCCACCTGTTCATGTTCGACGTACTGGGTATGAAAGAAGAAACCGCTAACAACGAGGCTCGCGAAGAAGCTTACGGAAAAGTGGTGGATATGCTCCTTGAACAACGCATGAAGGCCAAAGCCAACAAGGACTGGGCTACCAGCGACAAGATTCGTGACGAATTGGCTGCCCTCGGTTTCGAGGTAAAAGATACCAAGGACGGTTTCACTTGGAAGCTGAACAAGTAAAGTTCCTGAAAATATAAACCGAAAACTCGATGAAATGTGCAAAATGCACCATTTCATCGAGTTTTTATATCAGTTTTTCAATTTATCCGTTTTTTCCTTTCACGTTTCACACACTCTGTATATCAGACACTTACGGTGAACCCACCCCATTTTTGCTTTCACGTTCCTTTCACACCATCCGATTTGTCATCCAGAGCGAAGCGAAGGATCTCGGTAACACAAACTTGTCCATCATACACCCATTCTTCAAAATACCCCCGTCCAAATTCCAAAATGTCTGCATCCATTTCTAAATCATCAGCGTAAACTCACGAAACTACACTGATAACTGATTAATCATCATCGTAGTTTCGTTAAACTACGATGATGATTTGCTTATAGATGCAGGACTTTTAAAGTTTTGTTCTAGGAGTTTTTAAATTTATACACTGTCCTTCAAGCTTTTATAAACAGAAGAGGATTAATAGAAAATGTCCCGATGTTTCAACCGAAACGTCCTTACGTTTTATTGAAATTTGCAGGTAAAACTTGGTGAAGCTCAAAGTTTCACACAGATACGTTATGTATCAGCGAGTTATCTATCGATGAAACTTATGAAGGCTTTTTTCATACTTTTTCTTGTATATCCTCTTTGTTTTCTATACCTTTGATCGTTCAATCCGATTATTCATTGCAACTCTATGTAAGTATGAAAAACATTCTAAGCATTTTGTTTTTGGCAACAATAGCTTGTTGCTGGAGCTGTTCAGGAGGTGAAGACGATGTGCCCGCACCTACACCGACTCCGAAACCAGAAACCAATAAAATAGAAATAAGTACCTCTGCATCCGTTGTGGAACAAAAGGGAGGAACAGCAAGTGTTTCTTTCACAACCAATGCTGCATGGACGGCCAGCATCGGTACTTCGACCTCATGGCTGAAAGTTTCTCCAACAAGTGGTACGGCGGGTACACATACCCTTACCATTACAACGGAAGAAAACGATACGTATGATGAACGTAATGCTACCCTTACCATCAAGGCAGGCAATGCGAGCCAAAATCTTACGATTACACAAAAGCAAAAAGATGGATTGACCGTTACTTCCAATAAAATAGAAGTGGGTGCTGATGGCGGTAACTTCTCGATTGAAGCTAAATCGAATGTCAATGTTACATTTGAAATAGAAGAATCAGCCAAGGATTGGATTACAGCTAGTGAAAGCCGTGGATTGACAGCTAAAACATTGAAATTTACTGCTAAAGCCAATGAAGAGAAGGAAAACCGGCAAGGAAATATTATCTTGAAAGGTGGTGATGGATTAAACGAAACCATTACCGTTTACCAGGATGGAAATAGTCCTACATTGGTAATCACCAGTGATGACATCATAGTGGGAAGTGATGGAAAAACCATCAAAATAGAACTTAAGAGCAATGTGAATTATACGATGGCTTTACCTCAAGTGAATTGGATAAGCAAGGAAGAATCCCGTGCGATTAGTGCCTATACCCACTATCTCGCCATTGCTCCGAATGAAACTTACGACCAACGTAGTGCTGTTGTTTATTTCCAAAGCGAAGCTGAGGGATTGAAAGACAGCATCAACATTACGCAATTACAGAAGGATGCCATTATTGTAGCAAAGAATGAATATGAAGTTGCTCCGAAAGGTGAAAAACTGGAATTTACAATCAGTACGAATGTAGATTTTGAAGTCTCTACTTCTGTGGAATGGATTAAGCAGAATACGGATTCTCGTGGTTTGGTGGGGAAGGAATTGAGTTTTACAATTGATGAAAATGAAGGCATGGAATCCCGTGAAGGTGAAATCTATATTACTTTCGAGAACTTGAAACAAACAATAAAGATTATACAATTAGGCTATGAGGCAATTGAACGTACTGCCTTGATTGAATTTTATAAAGCAACGAATGGTGATAATTGGAAGAATAATACAAATTGGTGTAGTGATAAGCCTATTAGCGAATGGTATGGAGTTTATACAAACAAGTTGGGATATGTTATTAGTCTAGATTTGGCTAAAAATAATTTAGTAGGATACCTCCCTAAAGAGATTGGTGCCTTGGGAAAATTAGAAACATTCTCTGTGGCACTCAATCGTTTATCTGGTATTATACCTGATGAACTATGGACAATATCGACACTTAAAGAAATAGACCTCAGTGTTAATTATTTTACTGGAGAATTAACATCTTCTATTGGTAATGCAAAGGAACTACATAAGTTATGGCTATGTAATAATTGCATGTATGGAGAGTTGCCTAACGAACTTTGGTGTCTTACAAAGCTTGAAAATTTAAATTTAGGAAATTCATACAAAAATCCCAATTGGAACTATGAAAGTAATCAATTGAATAAATTTTCGGGGAGCATATCTCCAGATATCTCCCAATTATCTAATCTTAGAGTATTTTATATGACATGTTTACAACTTACAGGTAAGATACCTGATGAGTTATGGGATATTCAAACTCTTGAAGAGGTTGATTTAAAAGGTAATTATTTAACTGGAGAATTATCGCCAGCAATAAAGAACGCACATAGTCTTAAAGTGTTAGATTTAAGAAATAATTCACTTTCAGGGAAAATACCTGAAGAAATATGTGAATTGACAACTTTATTAAGTTTTAACATTGCAAATTTTGATAAATTAAAAATCAGTAATGGAATAGAGATTAAATTTGATAGAGAAACGCAGTTTAATTCTATTAGCGGTGATATTCCAGAAAACATATCAGCACTTACTAATTTATCCTATATTTCATTAGCCAACAATAATATAACAGGGGAATTCCCAGAATGTTTTGCATATAATCCCAACTTATATTATAATGCTCCAGTATTATATGGAAATAGAATGAGTGGTGTAATTTCATCTAAAATTACAAATTCTGAAAATTGGCAACGTTGGAGTGCTGCTTTAAAATATTTGTTACCTCAACAAAATGGTTATGGATTTATACTTGAAGCCTATGAGTCTACTGACTATTCAGAAGATGGTAAAATTAAACTATTGCAAACAGCAACAAAGGGTAATGGTATAGACATTATATTAATGGGGGATGCATATTCAGATCGTTTGATTGCAGACGGAACATATGATCGGGTAATGAATACAGCAATGGAAACATTCTTCACAGAAGAACCGTACAAATCCTTCCGAGACCATTTCAATGTTTATTGCGTAAAAGCTGTGTCTAAAAATGAAGTATACACCGGAACTTCTTCAACAGTCTTTGAAGGGAACTTCTCCAATCGAATAGGAGCAAATAATTCACGTATACTTTCGTATGCTAAAAAGGCTATTAGCGAGGAACGCATGGATAATGCTTTGATTGTTGTAATGTTTAATACTAAAGCCTATGATGGTGCATGCGTACTGTTTGATCCAACTAATGAAGACTATGGCGATTGGGGCAATGGAACCTCTATATCCTACATGACTGTTAGTGATAATTATTCTGATTTTACAGATTTATTGCTTCACGAAGCAGCAGGTCATGGTTTTGCGAAATTGGCAGATGAGTATGTGCAGAAAGGATATGGAGCTATTCCAGAAAGTAGCATAGAATATATTAAAGGTGTTAAATCAGCGTATGGGTGGTATAAAAATATAGATTTAACTAACGATCCTAATGAGGTTGGATGGAGTCACTTCCTTTCTGATGAGCGATATGCCTATGATGGTCTGGGTATATATGAGGGAGCACTTTATTATTCGAGTGGTGTATGGCGAGCGACAAAAGAATCAATTATGCACTATCATACAGGTGGTTTTAATGCTCCATCACGCGAAGCGATATATTACAGAATCCATAAGTTGGCTTATGGTGAAGACTGGAAATATGATTATGAAGAATTCGTGAAGTACGATGCTATCAACCGTAATACTGTATCCCGTTCAGCCATCAAGCCATTCACGGAATCTGAAAAACGGGAATACGCCAAAAATCATCGTCCGCCAACTATCATCAAAGGCACTTGGCGAGATGCCATGAAAGGAAAGAACCAAATAGTGGTTCCACTCCGTTGATGAATAATTAGAATACGAGCCAGGAGGAAAAGTCAAATCCTCTTGGCTCGTTTCTTTCTCATAACGGACACACTTGCGGACTCAAAGGCTCACGCTCATTTTGCAAACATAGTTCAAAATCCGGGATATTAAGGAACTTCATTCGGGAACAGCTGTATAACCTTCGCATTTGAACTTCCTAAAAAAAGTGAAGGTTATTTTAGTTCACCCTATAAACCAGACCAGACGGTATAAAGAGGGATATTGGTCATCCAGTCCTGTTCGCGATAAGGTGACATGGAGAACCGGATGTCATGTAGTCCGTCGTTGTTCTTCTTCACAAAAGTTGAAAGACTTTTTGCCTGGAGGTTCTCCTCAGCTTGTCGTGGAAGACGGACAGGATACCCCAATCTTTCCGTAGAAGTACTTGACTAAGTTGATTCTCGCCGATGGCATCTAGAAACTCGTGCAGAAAAGTGTGGATATTTTACAAAAAGTCGTCCTCATTTTTGTAAGGACGACCATTATTGAGGCTTATGCCAAAGATATTACCACTCAATCATCTATAATGGAGGTCAACGGATGCCGATTGCCTTCCACCGTTTTTAGGAAAGCCTTGGCCGAACCGAAATTCAAGTACAAGTCCAAACGAACAGGCAGATGGTTCTTATCATCAGTCACATAAAAAGTAATGACCTCTTTTTCCTTTCCCTTCTTATCATATTCCACCAAAGAAAACACCAAGCATCGATACTTCACGTCGTTCTCGGCCTTAAAGTTCTTCTTCCCTCGATAAATCAATGTTTGTTCCTCTACCTTGGCCCCCGTAGCCATCGGGAAAAGTATCTTATCGCCTACCTTATAAGAAGTAGGATCAAACGAACGAGCTTGTAACAAGATACTAAGCATATCGAACACACAATAATCAAGTGTATCCTTGGCATAAATGGTCTTACGGTCTTTTCTCCATCGGGATTGGTCTACAATACATTTACCATCCTGATAACCGAAATGAACCTCGTCCACCGTATAACGACTTCCTTCCTCGGCTCCTTTACGGAAATATACCGGCTCCAAACGGTCGGTCGTGATACATGTCAGGGTGTCACGCATTTTGAAAAACATGTCCACCGTTTTGTTACTAATGGAATAAAGCGTGGTTTGATAACACGATTTCCCCTCATATTCTACGGGCAATAAGTCCATTCTGGCATCTCCGGCATTCACCCAAATGAATTTCCAATTGAACTTTAACTCATACGTTAATCGTTCGCCAGGCTGAATGGCCTCATTCTTAGCTGCACATTGTGCTTTGGCCGAGTATGCCCCCATCCAAAGGCATAACATACCTATTCCTAAAAGAATGATTCTCTTCATCATAAGCGTCCCAGTTTTCTAGCCCGTTCCTTGTTTCGTTCCCTGACTTGTTTTTCTTGTTCAGGCTTCTGTTTCTTGATTTCATCCAACTTTTGTTTGTCGGCAGGCACTTCATGAATGTTCCATGACTCCTCAAACTCGAAATTTGCCTTCATCTCCCACACTTTCGGGAAATAATAAACCTCCTCAGCCTGAATTCCTTGCTCAAAGTTTCCAGTATCCCACTTCCCATTCCGGTTTCGGTCATCGAACATTCGGATATAATACTTCGTATCAGGCTTCAAATAATAAAAGTCTGCTGTACCATTGCTGATAGGTTGCTGACGGAGCACATTTCCACCATTATCCAATAACTCGACAACACCCGTTTCAGGAGCACCTAAGATATTTAACAGGATAGTGCCATACTCATTTAATCCCTTCACTTTGAAAGTTTGCTCCACCTTATCGGTATGCAGACCATAAATGCCTACAATAGCCGTTGAGTCTATCTTCAGTTGATATTCTCTTTCGGGTTGCCACTCTGCCAAGATTTCATACTGACGAGGAGTTACCGAATCTGCCATAAACAGGAAAGGAGTTTCTATCCACGTAGAATCTTCCTTGATACAAACATGAATGGCCGAGGTGTCTATCCGAGCCACCGGTTCATCGAAAGAGAGTTGGACATTCTGATTGACATCAAATGAGGAAGAAGCATTCACTTTCATTGTCAGGAAAGGAGTCTTTTCAGCAATAGGCTCAAGCCCCTTTCGCTCTCTTTTTTTACGTTCCTTCTCTTTCTCTTCTTCAGCCTGTTTCTGGAGCTTTTCGCGTTGTTCCTTCGTCATTTTGTTGGCTAAATAAAGTGTATCTGTTTTAGGAACAAGCTGATTCAATGTATCAGTATAGAGATAATCCATCTGAACAACTAGCGTATCCATCTGAACAAGCAATGAATCCTTAATCCAATAGCAAATGGAATCATTTCCCTCATTTGCTTCGACAATAAAAGCATCCTTTTCATCAAAGTTCAATCCCTTCAAACGAGGTAAAGTGTCAGCTTTTGCACTGAATTTCAAAATAAAATGGTTTTCCTTGTCTCGCTGACTCCTCGAAAAATATTGACGGTCATTTTCTTCTTTAAATGCCC
The DNA here is from genome assembly GCA_015060735.1 of Bacteroides sp. GTDB lineage: Bacteria > Bacteroidota > Bacteroidia > Bacteroidales > Bacteroidaceae > Phocaeicola. Next base: position 91,961 of record SUXX01000003.1, on the reverse strand, counting down.
TTAGGATAACATCATCCGGCAAAAAACGAGTATAGTTTACGGTCTTGATAGTATCCACGGTCAATGTATCTTTCCAAATCGTATCCTGACGAACAGCTCCGGTCATGGAAGGTACAATTATGGAATCGCTAAATGCAATCATCTCCGTCTTGGAATCAAACAAATAATTCTGATTACCATCCATCAATGCATAAATGCGGTATTCACCCGGTGCCACCCCACGTATTATAAACCTTCCACGGCTATCAGTACGTGAAACCCGGTCGAAAGGCAATGTCTTGAAAGCACTATCGTTCAGATTTTTCTGCAAACCCACCAACATTCCTTTGATAGGCTCCAAATCGGCTGCATTCAACACAGTTCCAGCTACTTCCATCGTATCTATAACATCACCCGTAGAGAAAGAATAGGTAAAATGCCCCATCGGATTACCCTCATTGTTGTCTACAATCGCATCCGAAAAATCAATGGTATAGGTAGTGGCATCTTTCAACGTATCAACTAACTCTACCACCACCTTCTTTCCGGAAACCTTGATTTCGGGTTGTTCCAACTGAGGAGGAGAAACCACCACCTTTTCTGCTGCTTTCTCCAACTTGATGAATTCATCAAACTCCAACTCCAATTTATTTTCCTTGGCATTCACAGCATGCAAGGCAGGCGTACTCCCGATAAACTTAGGAGGCATCTCATCGTATGGTCCTCCATCAGGAGTACCAATACTTGCACACGAATATCCTAAAATAACCAATAACAGGATTATCGGTAATCTATGTTTTTTCCAGTCCTTCATCCTACTGATTCAGTCTTAACATTTCTTCTATGTAATCACGCGAATTACTCAATCTGGGCACCTTATGTTGTCCACCCAATTTTCCTTTCTCCTTCAACCAATCATGGAAAAGTTTCGGACGAGCCACCACTATTTCCAAAGGTTGCAAAGTAATGTTCTTATGCCGTTTTGCTTCATAGTCCGAATTGATTTCCTGCAATGTCTTATCTAAAACCTCAGCAAACTTCTCCAGCGAGTCGGGCATCACGGCAAACTCTATCAACCACTGGTGACGGCACTTGGCATCGGCATCCATAAACACCGGAGCTGCTGAATACTCTGCCACTTGTGCTCCCGTTTCCTTGCAAGCCCGAGCCAATCCCTGTTCAGCATTGTCCACCATCAATTCCTCGCCAAAAGCATTGATGAAATGCTTGGTACGTCCGGTGATGATAAACTTATATGGATCCTTGGATGTAAACTTCACCGTATCACCAATCATATAACGCCACAAACCACAAGCCGTACTAATCAAAAGGGCATAATTCTTTCCCACTTCAACACCTGTCAAAGGAACGATATGCGGATTCGGTGAATCAAATTCGTCCATCGGCAAGAATTCATAGAACACTCCATAATCAATCATCAGCATCATAGCCGGATCAGCCGGGTCGTTTTGCAAGCCAAAGAAACCTTCGCTGGCATTGTAAGTCTCCATATAATGCATTTTACTACTACGTATAATCTGCTTATATTGTTCACGATAAGGAGTAAAAGCCACTCCCCCGTGAAAGAAGACTTCCAGATTTGGCCAGACCTCAGCCAGATTGTCTGTACCTTTTAGCTCCATTACTCGCTTCACTACGGCCAACATCCATGAAGGCACTCCCGAGATATTGGTTATATCCTTATCCATAGCCACCCGAGCAATCTTCTCCATCTTTTCTTCAAAATCGCTCAATAAGGCAATCTCTTTTCGAGGGACACGGATAAGGTTTACCAAAGGATTAATATTCTCAATCAAGATAGCTGAAAGATCTCCCACCAAACTATTCTTTAAATTATAGTTGGGAGCATGGCTACCGCCTAATATCAAAGTTCGTCCTGAAAATATACGACTATCCGGATTCTGTTGCAGATACAAAGCCACGGCATCACGTCCACCGGCATAGTGTACAGTCTGAAGCCCCTCCTTGCTGACAGGAATAAATTTGCTCTTGTCATTGGTTGTTCCGGATGATTTAGCATACCATACCACTTCGCCCGGCCACAAAATATCCTTTTCGCCATGACGCATACGGTCTACATAACCCTTTATTTCTTCGTAAGTCTGAACGGGAACACGTTGTTGAAAATCTTGATACCCCTTTATTGTCGGATAATCATATTTCTTTCCCCACTCTGTTTTCTCTGCTTTATGCAAGAGGTTTTGGAGCACATTATCCTGTATTGCCTCGGTTTGCGAGGCATATTTAGCAATGGCTTTTTGACGATATTTAAAGCCAAGTCCTATCAATTTCGTTTCATTAATCATTTTACGTATCGTTCTTGATTACATCTTGCAAAATTAACCTTTTCTATTTTAATAGCCCTTATGAAATTATTTTTTTTAGACTTTTCTACATTACTTTTATTTTTTCTTATCTTTACGCGATAAATTATGTGACAATTCAAATAACAAATACCATGAGAATAGGAATCTTAACATCAGGAGGCGACTGCCCGGGTATAAACGCTACCATCAGAGGCGTTTGTAAAACGGCAATCAACCATTACGGCATGGAAGTATATGGAATCCATAGCGGATTTCGTGGTTTGTTGGACAACGATATCGTTCCATTGACAGATAAAGACTTGACCGGCCTATTGAATATGGGCGGTACCATTTTAGGAACGTCGAGAGAAAAACCGTTCAAAAAACGTCACGCTGCATCCTCCGAGAACAACAAACCGGCATTGATGCTTAAGAATATCCAAGACTTACAATTGGATTGTATCGTCTGCATCGGAGGAAACGGTACACAAAAAACTGCGGCCAAATTATCTCAAGCAGGTGTAAATGTGGTATCTATCCCTAAAACCATCGACAATGACGTTTGGGGAACTGACACATCTTTCGGATTCGATTCGGCCGTAACCATTGCTACAGAAGCCATAGACCGATTGCACTCGACCGCTAGTTCACACCAACGAGTTATGGTGATTGAAGTCATGGGGCACAAGGCAGGTTGGATTGCTCTCTATTCGGGCATGGCTGGAGGAGGTGATGTAATTCTGCTTCCCGAAATGCCTTATAATATCCGCAACATCGGCAATACCATCATTGAACGTCTGAAAAAGGGAAAAACATATTCCATCGTTGTGGTAGCAGAAGGTATCAAAACACCTGACGGGAAAAAGGCTGCCGAATACATTGCACAAGAAATAGAATATGAAACCGGCTTTGAAACCAGAGAAACCGTATTGGGATATATCCAACGAGGAGGTTCACCAACTGCTTTCGACCGGAACTTAGCCACCCGCATGGGAGGTCATGCTACTGAACTGATAGCTAATGGACAATTCGGTAGAATGGTTGCACTGCAAGGTTCAAACATCGGCTCTATCCCTTTATCGGAAGTGGCCGGAAAGTTGAAAACCGTCAATGAGAATCATGATTTGATTATACAAGGCAAACGATTGGGTATTTGCTTCGGTTAAAAAAAGGAGGTGGATGCGTCAAATACGCATCCACCTCCTTTTTAAGTTTAAGCCTCCAAATCCCTAAAAGCAGCTTCTTCGGCTTCACTAATGATTCGTTCTGCCTCGTCCGAGCGTCGAACAACCTCAACAATCATAACCTGGGCCGGTTTCTCATGCTGTCCAACCTCTACCTGAGTATGCTCTCCTTCCGGATGTTCCCGCAAGCCTTTTGCTGTCCACACACTTTCCACAAAAGCCGAATCTTTCTTAATTTTATTCCATGTTTCATGGGCAGCCATCTGCTGGGATTCCTTCTTTGAATATCCCTTACCTCTCCCGGCATGGATTCCTTCTACCAAAACTTCGGTTTCGAAAATAGGGCTATTAAATTCATCATGCGATTCTTGAGTCAATTCAAAGACTAATTCGAATTTATTCTTCTGGCTCCATTCTAACAACCTAGATTTGAAATTTACCTCCTTGCGGGATAACTTCTCCAGATTTAAGAAAGTACCGATGATGCGATGCTCCATGAAATATTTGCAATAGGCATATCCTCTATCCAAATAAATAGCACCAATCAAAGCTTCGAATGCATTTCCGCCCATGTAGCTGTTGTGTGCCGACTGACGGGCACTGAATTTTATCAGCTTGGACAATCCTATCTGTTCTGCCAAACGGTTCAATGTCTCGCGTGATACCATTTTCGCACGGGTATTGGTCAAGAAACCTTCTCGCTTGCCTTCGAATTTCTGATAAACAATATCAGCTACTACGGCATCCAAGATGGCGTCACCCAAGAATTCCAAACGCTCATTGTTTAATGGGCGTCCCTTCTCCGACCGGGCAGAAACCGATTTATGCAACAATGCCTGCTCGTAATAATGGATATTACGAGGGTAGAAACCTAACATTTTATAGAAACAAGAATAAGACTTCTTGTCCTTTCGGAAGAGAAGCCTTATTCTGTCATTTACATTCCCAAACACGATTATTCTGCGTATTTCTTAACAATTACACATGCATTGTGTCCACCGAAACCGAATGTATTGCTCAGTGCAGCACGAACTTCGCGTTTCTGAGCTTTTCCAAATGTGAAGTTCAGGTTATAGTCGATGTTTTCATCGTTGTCACCTTCTTCATGGTTGATGGTCGGAGGAACAATGTCGTTCTTTACTGCCAAGACGCTGACCAAAGCTTCTATCGCACCGGCAGCACCCAAGAGGTGTCCGGTCATAGACTTGGTAGAACTGATGTTCAGTTTATAAGCATGTTCACCAAATACATCCTTGATGGCTTTGGCTTCCGAGATATCGCCTACCGGGGTCGATGTTCCATGAACATTGATATAATCGATGTCTTCTGGCTTCAAGTTTGCATCTTCCAATGCATTCAGCATCACTAACTTGGCACCCAACCCTTCGGGATGAGAGGCAGTGAGGTGATGGGCATCGGCTGACAAACCTGCACCTACCAATTCGGCATATATCTTGGCACCACGAGCCTTGGCATGTTCCAATTCTTCCAAAATCAAGCAACCTGCACCTTCGGCCATTACAAATCCATCGCGACTTGCACTAAACGGACGAGAGGCACGAGCCGGGTCATCATTGCGAGTAGACAAAGCATGCATCGCATTGAAACCACCTACTCCACCCGGAGAGATAGCTGCTTCAGCACCACCAGCCACAATGACATTCGCCTTACCCAAACGGATATAATTGAATGCATCGGCAATGGCATTCGATGAAGAAGCACATGCAGATGTAGTAGTGAAATTCGGTCCATGGAAACCATACATGATGGAAATATGGCCGGAAGCAATGTCGGCAATCATCTTAGGGATGAAGAACGGATTAAACTTAGGTCCTATCGTATCTTTAGTACCGGCATAAGCAATCATTTCGTCTTCAAAAGTACGGATACCACCAATACCTACTCCGTAAATAACGCCAATCTTTGTCTTGTCCTCCTTGTCAAGATCCATTGCTGCGTCCTCTATCGCTTCCTTAGCTGCCACAATAGCATATTGGGCATACAAGTCCATCTTGCGGGCTTCCTTACGATCGAAATGATTGTTGGGATTGAATCCCTTCACTTCGCATGCAAATTGAGTCTTGAATTTGGATGCATCAAAATGAGTAATAGGCCCTGCTCCGCTTACTCCGTTCAAAAGGTTTTCCCAAGTTTCGGCAACCGTATTGCCAACAGGAGTAAGAGCACCAAGACCTGTTACTACTACTCTCTTCAATTCCATTATAAAATATAAAGGGAGAGATGGTTATTATGCGTTAGCTTCGATATAAGCAACAGCATCACCTACTGAGCCAATCTTTTCAGCTTGATCGTCTGGAATAGAGATACCGAATTCCTTTTCGAATTCCATGATCAATTCTACTGTATCCAATGAATCAGCACCAAGGTCGTTAGTGAAGCTTGCTTCCATTGTAACTTCTGATTCTTCTACACCCAATTTATCAACGATGATAGCTTTTACTCTTTCTTGAATTTCAGACATAACTTTCAATTTTTTAGTTAATAATCGAATTATTTTATTTTCTTTGCGTTTGCAAAGGAATAAATATTTCCTAAGTTGAGCAAATATTCAAGCAAATAAATGCAATTTTTTGCACAATTTTAGCTTTTATGTGCACCAGAAAACCTTGAAAGCCATGAAAAGAGTAACCATTCTAGCCTCCGGCGAAGGCACAAACGCCGAACGAATCATCCGATATTTTGCCGATAGTACTTCGGTCAAGATAGTTCTGGTCATTACCAACAAGGCCGAGGCCGGTGTCATCCGGCGAGCCAAGAATCTGGGGATACCCGTAGAGTTTGTTCCTGCCAAAGGATTCAAGGAAGGAGAAGCGACCAAGATTCTCCATCAGTATCAGACGGACTTCATCCTACTGGCCGGATTCCTGCTCCGGGTTCCCGATGAAATCCTGAATGAATACCCTCAACGTATCATCAACATCCATCCTTCTCTGCTTCCCAAGTATGGCGGTAAGGGAATGTACGGAAGCCATGTACACGAAGCTGTATTGGCAGCTCATGAAACAGAGAGCGGCATCACCATTCACTATATCGACGGGCATTATGACGAGGGCGACATCATTCTTCAAGCCAAATGCCCCGTCCTTCCGGACGACACACCCGACTCCTTGGCTACACGAGTGCATCAGCTGGAGTATGAACACTTCCCGAAAGTGATTGAACAACTGCTTGTTTAGATAAACATGCGAAGGCGTTTTTTACAAACGCCTTCGCATGTTATCCTCTTTCCCTTCTCAACGGATAGTTTCCCCTAAACCATTCGAACTTCCGTGGAGAAGCTTTCAGCCATTCACTATCTCGCGTCGGATTGTAAGCCTGAAGATAGGCTTCTTCCGGGTCGTCTGAGAACAACATGTCCGAAACCTCAGGTGGCACAACACTGAATGCTGCCTCCAACCCAAAGAATCGAGCCAAAGCCTCCAATGACATCCGGGTGGCATTGGCCTTTCCATCTGCCGAATAGCCGGCAATGTGTGGAGTAGCCAGGAAAGCGACTTCCAGAAGCTCACGACTGATTTCCGGCTCATATTCCCATGTGTCGATAACGGCATCCTGCACCTTTCCGGAAGCCAAAGAAGCCAGCAACGAAGCTGTATCCACCACTTCCCCACGACTGGAGTTTATAATATAAGGTGTACGCTTCAAGCTGAAAAGGAAATCCTCATCGACCAAATGATAGGTGCGATATTGTCCCTCTATATATAAAGGTGTATGGAAGGTGATGACATCACACTTTTCAGCTATCTCCGTCAAGTCCACAAAACCTTTCTCTCCCCTGTCGGCCCGAGGAGGGTCGTTCAGTAAAACCTTCATCCCCAAGCCTTCGGCCATACGCTTCACTCGGCTTCCCACATGACCTACACCTACAATACCCAAGGTAGCTTCTTCAAACTTCAAACCCTTTTCTCGCTTCAAGAGCAGAAGCACGGAGTGTATATATTGCTCTACCGAATCGGCATTGCATCCGGGACAATTCGTCCAAGCAATTCCCGCCTCACGACAATAATCCGTATCGATATGGTCGAAACCGATTGTAGCCGTAACGATGAACTTCACCTTGCTTCCTTCCAGCAAATCACGATTACAATGTGTACGGGTACGGACCACCAAAGCATCCGCTTCCTTCACGTCCTCTTTCGTGAAGGCATCTCCCGGCAAATACACCACTTCATCGGCAATCTTTTCTATCTCACCGGCGATATAAGGAATCTTATTATCTACGATTACTTTCATTTTTTACATTTATTTTCTTCCGAAATCAGCCGGCACTTCACCCCATTGTTCGGTTTCCCATTTCAAAATAGGAATGTCCTCATAGTTATTCGACTTGAGCCAGTTTTCGGCACGCTCTATCATTTGGAACAATGCTTCGGTGTTGGAAGTTCGCTCCAACTTCGTCTTGCATTTCTTTTGCTTCACCCAACTGAGGGCATTCCGGCTATCCGAGTAAATGGTCATACAGATGCCTTTCTGCTTCATCAAAGCCAAAGCATGAACAATGGCGAGGAACTCCCCGATATTGTTCGTGCCATGCACCGGACCGAAGTGGAAGATTTCCTGTCCCGTCAAAAGATAAACACCCCGATACTCCATGGGGCCTGGATTACCACTGCAAGCAGCATCCACCGCCACACAGTTCATGTCGAAGTTTTCGGGCAATTTTTTCGGAGTCTCTTCCTTCTTGGGAGCATTCTTCCCGATGTAATGAAAAGCCGAGTCGGCAAAGGCACGTTCTGCTTCTTCCAGAGTATCGAAGCTCTTGTATTGTGCTCCTTCGTACCCCTTGGTTTGGAGTTGACAATCCGTCCACGAAGTATACACCCCCGGATTCACTCCCTTCCACACCACATAAAACTTCTGCTTTTTTGCCATTTATAACGCTCTTCTTTTCTGCGAGCAAAGATACAACAAAGAAACGAAATGTATACCTTTTGCCAACTATTGTTTAAAGATTCAGCTTCCATGTTTTTAAACCTAATAAAAACAAAGAAGCCCGAAAGTTTCTCTACTTCCGGGCTCCCCATTTATAGCAATGAATCTTACATGCGTTCAGGAACTTCAATTCCCAACAAGCCCATAGCAAGCTTCACAATCTTTCCTACGTTCTGACTCAAAGCCAAACGGAAGACTTTGAGGGCTTCGTTTTCTTCACGCAAGATGCTGAAATCGTGATAGAACTGGTTGTATTCCTTCACGAGGTCGTAAGCATAATTGGCGATAACCGACGGATTGTAGTCGGTACCTGCCTGCTTTACGGTATTCTTGAACTCGGCCAACATCTGAATCAAACCTTCTTCCTTGGTACTGAGTTCCAAACCGGCAGGAATTACGGCAGGGATTTCGATGCCTTGTTCAGCAGCCTTGCGGAGTACTGACTGAATACGTGCGTAAGTATATTGGATGAACGGGCCGGTATTGCCATTGAAGTCGATAGATTCCTTCGGATTGAAAGTCATGTTCTTGCGGGCATCCACTTTCAAGATAAAGTACTTCAACGCACCGAGACCTACGATGCGGGCAATGTTATCGGCTTCTTCCTGAGTCAAACCATCGAGCTTGCCAAGTTCGGCAGAAGTTTCCTTGGCGGTTTCAATCATGGCAGCCATCAAGTCATCGGCATCCACCACGGTACCTTCGCGACTCTTCATCTTGCCTTCAGGCAATTCCACCATACCATATGAGAAATGAACCAATCCTTTACCCCATTCGAAACCGAGCTTATCCAACAAGATAGACAATACCTGGAAGTGGTAATTCTGTTCGTTACCTACCACATAAATCATCTTGTCGATGGGGAAATCCTGGAAGCGGAGCTTGGCCGTACCGATGTCCTGAGTCATATATACCGAAGTACCATCAGCACGAAGCAAAAGCTTATGGTCAAGACCTTCGGCGGTCAAGTCAGCCCATACAGAACCATCTTCCTTACGGAAGAAGAATCCCTTTTCGAGGCCTTCCATGACCTTTTCCTTACCTTCAAGATAAGTCTGTGATTCATAATATATCTTATCGAAACCGACCCCCATCTGAGCGTATGTTTCATCAAAACCAGCATATACCCAGTTGTTCATCTTTTCCCAAAGGCCACGTACTTCCGGATCGTTGGCTTCCCACTTGCGGAGCATTTCACGGGCTTCGAGCATCAAAGGAGAGTTGGCTTCGGCCTTCGCCTTTGCTTCTTCTTCACCGAGACCTTCCGCTTGATATTGAGTCATCAATTCCTTCACTTCTGCCTTGTAATGCTTGTCGAAAGCTACATAGTAATCGCCGATGAGGTGATCTCCCTTCTTACCGCTCGATTCCGGAGTTTCACCATTACCATACTTCAACCAAGCCAACATGGACTTACAGATGTGGATACCACGGTCGTTCACAATGTTGGTCTTCACCACTTTGTTGCCGTTTGCCGCCATCACATTGGCCAATGCCCAACCGAGGAGGTTGTTGCGGACGTGTCCCAAGTGGAGTGGCTTGTTGGTATTCGGAGAAGAATATTCAATCATTACCAACGGAGATTCGTCGGTAGCCTTGGTAATACCATATTCTGCATCAGCGTGAATGCTGTTGAGGAGTTCAACCCAACAATCCGAAGCGATGGTGAGGTTCAAGAAACCCTTCACGGCGTTGTAGTTCGACACGAGTTCCGGTGCATTCTGCTTCAAGTATTCACCAATTTCCTGAGCGGTCTGTTCAGGACCCTTCTTGCTCATCTTGAGGAAAGGGAAAACGACGAGGGTCAAGTGACCTTCAAATTCCTTCTTGGTCTTTTGGAGTTGCACCATCTTTTCAGGCACTTCCTGACCATAAAGTGTATTCAATGCCGCAATCGCGGTTGCGGTCAGTTTTTGTTCGATATTCATATTGTTATAAGTACTTATTTTCAATTGAATTGCAAAGATAGAGGTTTTGCTTCAATTCACCTTATTCTTCGCGTGAAAATTCAATCGCCCGATTGATGTAATCCAAGAAAGGCTTGGTGGTAGCAAATTTGGCGGCGATACGCTTGGCCAAGTCTTCACCTTCCCAAAAGTCATCGTTTGGCAAACTGGTCAGGCAATAATACTTCAGGCGAAGGTATTCCGAATAAGGAGCGTCCGCAGGAAAACCCTTTGGGTTTCTCTTCAAAGCACCTTCACGTTCGAGATGAAACGTGCTGTCGGCTTGCTTCACCACTTGGTCGAAATCACCATCACCGTTCACGATGTCCTCGCGAAGGATTTTCAACACCTCGGGGTCACAACAATAATCGCCAGCTGCCAGCATGTGACAATACGGATATTCCTCGCCACCTCCTGTACTGATGTGGAAATAATATCCCGAGTTGCCCGACTTCTTTCCACCTTTCGCAATGAATGCTCCGAAGTGACACTTGTACGGACTCTTGTCGGACGAGAACCGGACATCCCGATAGATACGATAAGTGCAATCCTTGGGAGTGAGGTTCGCCATCGCCGGGTCGAATACTGATATTTCCTTGATGACTTCTTCCACCAACTCATAGAAACGAGCTTGGTGTTTCAAGAACTCATCCTTGTGAGCGTTGAACCACTCGCGGTTGTTGTTGGCTTGTAACTGACGGAGGTATGTAATGATTGCTTTCATACGGATGTATCTTAATTTTAAAAGGTAGGACAAAAATAATCATTTCCATCCAATTACAACACAATAATGTCATAAAATAGCCTTCACAAGTTTCACCGATTCATAACTGCCTAATTGATAGTTCCTCCATGTGAAACTTAACGGGTTTCACCAAGATTCACAAGTTTCACCATAAGATTTTTTGTGAAACTTGGTGAAGCTTCTTTGAAGCCTGAAGGTTCACACGTAAATGTTGTGAATCAGCAAGTTATACTCTGGTGAAACTTGTGAAGGCTGTTTTTATCCTTAGTTTTTTTGCAGACGTTTTTCAAATACGTCCGCACGTATAATAGAAAATGTCGAGGCGTTTTTAACCACTTAAAATACATCGAACTTACGATGAAAGAATTACTTTACGTAATCTTCTCTATCCATAAAATAAAGTCCTTCGCCTCGGTCACCGTTTTCCAAATCCGTCAGCTCCACCTTGAAGGTCAGATAGGGTAAATCTTCCCGCGATTGTTTGGGTATATCTACTGTAAGCAAATAAGCATTGCAGTATTCATCCGTTTTCAGATATTCCTTGATTTCTTGTTTCATTAAGACGGGAACTTCCTCACCATCTATCCATATTTTGATAGACAAATGTTCCGGATGTGGTGCCCATTGACATTCTTTTCCTCGCTCCTTCGCATCCAATTTCATCCAAGCCAAACTACGTGTCAGGCTAATCGGTCGGACATAAATCTGATATGCAGGAGTAGCGCCAGGTATGCGGAAAGCCCGAAGGCCGTATGCTTCCATCCGGTGATAACGTATATCTAATGTTGTGTCCCTATCGGCAACAAAGTCCCATGCCCAAAACTCCAAACGATAATCCTCTTCATCCAGTTTTCCCTCTTGCATAGCTACAGAAGCATACGAGGGCATATGGATGGCTGCTACACTTTGATATTTTCCTTTCGGAACACAGGCTGTGTAATATCCTTCCTTGTTGGTGAAGACTTCCATTACATTTTCAAACGATGGTGTTTTCCACCAAATGCTGCAACTATCTATGGGATGACCTTCAAAGTCGGTTACTCGTCCAGTGATTGTTACGGTTTCTTGACCATTGCCTTTTTGACATCCTGTCATCAACAAGAGTGATATAAAGAGAAAAAGAAGATGTTTCATCATTAATTATTTGTTGTTTATGAGTCCATTTAATACATACTCAATGATGGTGTCTTTGTTGTCAAAGAAATCCCCAACAGTCTGTTGCACTTTATGATGGGGTTCTACTCCTACACCTTCCAACGGGAAACCTTGCGGTGAAACATGAGGTTCACGTGTCGGAACTCTGAAATAGATTCCATATTTTGACACAAAGAAATCGGGACCGTTACCAGTATCACCAGCCGTCGCTTCTCCTACAAGAATTGCATTGCCACTTTCTTTCATATCAATAGCAAAACTTTCAGCAGCCGAAAACGTAAAATTACTTGTCAACAGAAACAACTTTCCTTTGTAAGCATTGGACTGTGGAACCATATCCCCACCAAGACAATGCTGCTGCGGATTACGAACTAAATACTCGGCTATCATTCGTCCGTCAATGCTATTGCCACCCCCATTGTTACGAATATCAATAATTAGATACGGAAGTTCACAAACTTGTTGATAGGCTTGTTTGAAATCTTCCACCACATTGCCCATCATAGACTCTATACTTATGTAGCCCACGCTATCATTCAGCATTTTGCCTTTTGCCATTAGCTCGTCTTTATTTCCTGTAGGAAAGTCTCTTGTCAATGGCAACTCCAACTTCAATGTATCACCGTCTCTAAGGACATCGCAAACAATCAAGGAATCGGTATGCGAACGTAAAGCCCAACGACGAGTAAGGTGCATCCGAGCATCCTCCGTAGATGCGTGAGTATATTTTTTGCGACTATTTACATATTGCTCAATCGGAGTGTTGTTGATTGCTATGATTTCATCTTTGTCGCAAAAGCCATAGTTTGTCATATATTCATTGGGGTTGTCAATGAACAATCTCCCTTCAACAACGGTTGGAGAGTACATCGACCAATAGACATCCAAGTGTGCATTGGCATGACCGATATTCAGTGCTGCAATATATTCACAAACCAACAACCCATAATCCGCTTTTGTCTTGACCTCATTGCCTATGCGTTTAGCGAATGCGGCATAAAGAGAATCCATATTGATTCCTTTCTGTTCGTATAGTGAACATTCTTTCAGCACTTGTTTATGAATGCTCTTGAAATCTTCTGCGAAATTTTCTGGTTCAACAGGTATTTCGGAAACATAATACATCTTGAGTTGCTCATATTTCTTCATTTTCTGTTCTATGACCCACTTTGTCAATTCTTTCTTAAAAACTGTAGCAGACAAGACAACCACTAATCCCAATAGACAGACAATCGATAGCAATGTGATTAAAAGCTTTCTCATTTGTTTATTAATTCCTTTAAATTTATTATTTCGACAAAAAAGCGTGAACTCTATGCCACACTCTTACTTGAAGGTCGTAGGAAACCTCGGATACAGATGTAACAATAGTAGCCCACGCTATAGCGTGAGAACCACTATGCCATCTTTGTATCCTAATTGAAAATTTCCTACGTTTTCAAGTACAAGATATGCATAACGCTTCTTATTTTTCTTTAATGTATTGGAAGAGTAAATCTCTAACCATCCGCAAAAATACAAAAAAGTCGTAAAAACAAGCATTCTACAATGCCAATAATTACAACTTAAAGTATGTATGTTAAAACAGACGAAAACATATTAATTATGAAGACTTTTTAGAGCTTATGCATAGGCATATAGAAGAATGTGAGTAGTCAGAAATTAAAAAATGGCGATAGAACCACCGTAACTCATTTTTAAGGGGTTACGGCAGCTCTATCGCCACTTTTTATTAAAATAGATTATTTCTTCTTCAAATCCTCCGGAGCAACCAACTTATAAAGCTTGTCGCTCGGACGAATCTTTTCAGATACCTTGAAAGATACACGTTCACCCTTCTTCACGACATCCACCGGTTTCAAATCCACGCGAGCCTCATCGAGTGTCAAGAACAAGGCACCAGTAGTAGGACCAGTTATCAAGAGTTTGTCGCCCACCTTCATTTCGGCTGCTTCTACCAAGAACTCGGCTACGCCGATGTTGGAGAAATAACGGATGCCTTTACCTACATAGACCTTGCGTTCGGTAGCTTCCGAACCATAGTTGCGGCTCCATTCGCCCAAACGCTGACCCAGATAATAACCATTCCAGAATCCACGGTTGAAGACGGTCTTCAAGCGAGTGTCCCACGCTTCCTTCTTTTCGTCTGTGAAGGTACCTTCCAAATAGGAACGGATGGCTTCCTTGTAACATTCCACCACCGTACGGACATATTCAGGACCACGAGCACGGCCTTCAATCTTGAATACCCGCACTCCGGCTTCAATCATCTCGTCCATGAAATGAATGGTCTTCAAGTCCTTGGGCGACATGATGTATTTGTTATCGACTTCAAGCTCGATTTCGCTATCCTTATCACGCACTTCGTAGGCACGACGACAAATCTGCATGCAAGCACCCCGATTAGCCGATGCATTCATTTCGTGCAAACTCAAATAGCATTTACCCGATACCGCCATGCAAAGTGCTCCATGACAGAACATTTCGATGCGAATCAACTCACCCTTCGGACCCTTGATTTGTTCCTTCTGAATCACTTCATAGATTTCACGCACCTGCTTCAAGTTAAGTTCACGAGCCAGCACCACCACATCGGCAAAGCGGGCATAGAACTTCAAGGCTTCGGCATTGCTGATGTTGAGTTGAGTAGAAAGATGCACTTCTTGACCTACCTCGTTGCAATAGGACATCACCGCTACATCGGCCGCAATCACCGCACTGATGCCGGCTTCCTTTGCCGCATCGACAATGGTACGCATCAACTTCACGTCCTCATCATAAATGATGGTATTAATAGTGAGATAGCTCTTGATGCCATGCTCATCGCAAATCTGTGCGATTTCACGCAAATCGTTAATAGTGAACGTACTGGCCGAACGAGCACGCATGTTCAAACTTTCAATGCCAAAATAAATGGAATCGGCACCTGCCTGGATAGCGGCCGCCAACGACTCACGCGAGCCGACAGGAGCCATGATTTCAAAGTCTTTTATATCGTACATAACACGTTTTGTTGAAGTTGTGTGCAAAGGTAGCGGTTTTTTCTGTATTTTTGCAGCGGAAATGTTATAAATCGATTTCTCTCCGTGTCATCCTGAGCAAAGCAAAGGATCTGATAACATTTACTTTATGCCTCTAGATTCTTCACTATGTTCAGAATGACACGCAAAAACAATAAATGACCACAATGAAAATCAGAAATATAGACTTAGGTGAGCAACCCGTTGTGTTGGCTCCGATGGAAGATGTAACCGATCCGGCTTTCCGACTGATGTGCAAAAGGTTTGGAGCAGATATGGTTTATACAGAATTCGTTTCGGCTGATGCCTTGATACGCTCGGTGAACAAAACCATGGCGAAACTGAACATCGACGAACAGGAACGACCGGTAGCCATTCAGATATATGGCAAGGACGTCCCAACTATGGTTGAGGCCGCCAAGATTGTAGAAGAAGCCAAGCCTGATATTCTTGACTTGAACTTTGGTTGCCCCGTAAAGCGAGTAGCCGGCAAGGGAGCAGGTGCAGGGATGTTACAGAATATCCCTTTGATGTTGGAAATTACCAAAGCAGTGGTGGATGCGGTGAAGATTCCCGTAACCGTGAAGACACGCCTTGGATGGGATCATGATCATCGCATCATTGTCGACCTTGCAGAGCAATTACAAGATTGTGGCATCGAAGCCTTGACTGTTCATGGCCGTACCCGTGCCCAGATGTACACCGGTGAAGCCGATTGGACACTGATAGGTGACATCAAGAAGAATCCACGCATTCACATCCCAATTATTGGTAATGGAGATGTGACTTCCCCTCAGCGGGCCAAAGAGTGTTTCGACAAGTATGGGGTAGATGGTATCATGATTGGTCGTGCCAGCTTCGGTCGGCCATGGATTTTCAAGGAAGTAAAACACTATCTGGAAACCGGCGAAGAGCTTCCACCATTGTCTTTCGACTGGAAAATGGAAACTCTCCGCCAGCAAGTGTTGGATAGTGTCAAGTTATTGGACGAACGCCGGGGCATCCTTCATGTACGTCGTCACTTGGCCAACTCGCCGATGTTCAAGGGTATCCCTAACTTCAAGGAAACTCGCATCGCCATGCTTCGTGCCGAAACAGTGAAGGACCTGTTTAGCATCCTGGATTATATTAAAGGAAATTATGCCATTTAATCAATCTTGTTTAATCCTTTCTTCGGATGGAAGTCGATGTGTTTGGGATCTCCCTTGTAGTTCACGCTTCCACTGCTGGATGCTGTAGCCTCTAAGGATTCCACAGGATAACAAGTCACGTCACCTGCCGAACTGGCACGGGCAACAACCTTGTTCGCCTTCAAGTCCTTGGCCTGCACATCGCCACTGCTCGAAGCAGATAAGTTAGCCGAACGACATTCACCGCCAAGAATGACATCGCCCGACGAACTGGCATCTGCTTGTACCGTTTCCGCTACCAAGTACTTGATTTCCACATCACCGGAACTGCTTGCATCCGCATGCATCGAAGTGCATTCTACCTGATTCAAGATTACATCACCACTACTCGAAGCCGAGGCTATCAATTCATCACACACTACTTCGCCTCCTTCGATGTCTCCACTACTGGACGATTTCATGGTAACCTGCCCTTGAATCCGAAGACCGTTCTTCAAAACAATATCCCCGCTACTGGATGCATGCAAAACATGAACAGCCGGAGCCGACACCCGTACTTCTGTTTGATGCTTACCGCTAATGTTGACGCCATTGAACGGATTGTCTTTTGATTGGAACTTTACTTTCAGCATATCGTCTTCTACCTCCACCTTCACATATTCCATCAGATTCTCCGGGGCATAGACTTCGACATCCGGGCTACCCGAGACCTGAGTATAAACCACATTGATGGAAGTAGCGGTCGAAATACCGTCAAAGCTATCTACTTTCACCTTCTTAGTGATATAATTCTTACTGGGTACAATGGTTTCTGCTTGTACGGCACAAGAGGTAAATGCAATGGCAATCATGGCCAGTAATAAAAGATTTTTCTTCATATATATTTAATTTTGTGTTTCTTTATCTTATAGACGTAAAAAAAGTGCCAATCGTTGCAACGACCGGCACTTTTTTTCAATATTATCTGTTAGCGATTCAAAACCAGACGAAAATCACGCGAAGCAAACCAATGCTTGTACATCCAAGTCGATAAGATATAAATACCTATTGCCGAAACCCAACCGGCGAAGACATCAATCAAATAATGAGCCTGAATATATACTGTAGCCCCACAGAGCAAGACATAAAAAGGCAACAGCCCGTAACACAACTTCCGGTTCACTCGCCAGGCCATTATCATACAAATGGTAGATATACCGACATGCGATGAAGGGAAAGCAGCCGTAGGACGCTCACCGACTTCTTGTGAAGCCTCTACCAATTCATAGAAAAATCCTTGTTCAAACCATGGACCAGGCAATAATATGGCATTGTTATTGAAATAGTCTCCGATGGAAAGAAAGTTCTGTTCCACCACATTGTCCATCCCAATGGCCGGGAAATAGAATTGAGGTCCGGCTACCGGAAGAAAAATGTATATCAGATAATAAATAAAAAACGAAGTGACCATGACGAACGATACTTTCTCGAACCATTCGAAACGGAAAATGAAATAATAAATCACCACTATCGCAATCATCGGATAATAACAAAAATATCCCATATTAAACGGTTCGCTGAACCAAATGGAGGGACATAAGTTCATGAACTCCAAAGCCGGCTGACACCCGAACAAGGCTTGCTCTGCCGAAGCAAAAAGATGATCCAAATTCGGGAAAAGGCGGTTGAACTCAAACGTGTCGGGATACCAATAGATAAGAAAGGACATCTGAACTGCCATACGCACAAAGGCAGACAAACGACACGGATATTTCTGGTATAGATAAATGAGGGCAAAAGTAATAGCCACAATCCCCACACGCTCAATGAGCATCCTGCCCGGATGATCCATCTGCGAGAAAAGCAATACAATCAGCAGTGTTGTGATTGCATTGTATATCAGGCTGATGCGTTCTACCGCAAACAGTCCTTTCGATGTTTCTACTTTTTTAAACCAATCTAAAGCCATCCTTCTTTTTTATACCAGTCCATGGTTTCCTTTACTCCTTTTTCCAACAAATACTTCGGTTGGAAACCCAGTTCATTAATTATCGGTGAAATGTCACACCGCCAGTTACGCTGTTTCATGATATTATACTTGTCTCGATTTAGCGTACTGGTCTTACCTACACACCTCGCTCCGAATTCGGCCAACAAAGATATGAATTTTAACAGAATTAACGGACATTTTATACGTAATAACCATGGATTTCCCAATTCTTTCTGAATTAAATCCGAGAAAGTACGGCTCTCATACACTTCCCCATCGCTAACAAAATAAGCACGACGTAATGCCTCAGGCTTCATCCCAAGATAAACAGCCTGCACCAAATCTTTTACATAAATGAAAGTAATGTCCTGACGCTTGAAACCGGCAGCAAAATCCACATGCTGTCTGATGCTTTGTGCCATTAGGAAATAATCACGTTCGCGAGGACCATATACTCCTGTCGGACGATAGATTACATACGGAAAGTCGGTCAACCCTTGCAGATATTTTTCTGATTTCAATTTACTGACTCCATAAGCCGTATTGGGCTGTGCTACATCCTGTTCGCTGATAGGCTGATAGTCCTTTTCATGAATCGGTCCAAAGATACTCAACGAACTGATGTACATGAAACGCTCGGGCACCATATCAAGTTCTCTCAGTGTTTCCACTAAGTTTACGGTTGCCTGATAATTCCCCCTGTCGAAATCTTCTTTGTGCAGACATTTTGTCACCCCGGCACAATGGATAATGTAATCCCATCCCTCATGCTCTTTCTTATGTACGGCTAATTGCTCCTTCAACTTTTGCTTGTCACCAAAGTTTAATTCAGCAAAACGGATTCGTTCATCTTGCAGATATTTCCGGCTGCTGGTACGACGCACTCCGGCCCATATCTGCATTCCTCTTTCCAAGCCTCCCTCTACCAAAAAACTGCCGATAAATCCGCTGGCTCCAGTCACCAATACTTTTTTTCCTTCCATGCTTATTCGATTGAAATCAGTTTGCAAAGATACAGGAAATCCATCATTGTTCAGGCATAAAGGCAGCGGATTTTATAGCAGAAATTGCTTGATTTCTTTTCATTCGGTAATTATCTTCCTATCAAGGCATCCATTTTGGGAACACGCTTGTTAATGAAGTTTCTCACCACATCCACTTCTTTTTCATAAGTCCCAAGGGCTTGAGGATTCTCGTGTACTCGTTGACTTAAAATGTCCCAACGCAAAAAGTTTAACCTTTGTGACTCATCCAACAGTTCTGCGGTCTGATTTACATAATCAAGCAAAGAAGCTTCATCAATCCCCTGTTCGTTACGGGCAATGTTCCACAACTCCAACAGACGCTGACGGGCAGCCTCATCTTTTTTGATAATGACATTGACCATGTTACGCACTGATTCTGATGCCACAGAACCGACGGTTGCATAGATAAAATCAGGCAAGTGGTCAACAGGGTATGTTCGCTGGTCATTATCGAATGCGATATCGAAATCCCATACCGGTCCCGTAAAGAACTTGTCGCTCTCACGGTCCTTCGTCATGTAAACACTCCAATACGTATCCGTATTCCCACTCAATTCTCCTACCATAAAATGCTTCAAGAAGCTATCCAAATCGAGATATCTGCGATAACCTTTTTCTTCGTTGGCATAGCTGGCAGAGAATATAGTATTCTCCATCTTATTAAAGTAATCGGTAATGTAGCGGGTTTGTACAGAAACAATCTCATCATCATCCGGCGATTTGATGGTAACTGGTGCTCCCTGGTTAGAATAAAAATGCGAAGCTTCGCCCGAAGCATATGCATCGATTTCTATCAAATATCCACCGCTCAGCTCAGGCAGAGCCGTGTCTTCCGGTTCCATTTCCGTGATGTTCACGCGATTTTTGTTCACCTCAATCTGGTCGCAAAGCTGATAACATCCCCGATATTCACCATTCAAAACTACATCTACCGGATGACAATAAGGCGTATATGCCAATCCCAACCGACGGCTGATTTCAAAAGCAATCATGTTACGCATCAACGTCTTGTCACCATAATTATTAATCAGCGTCCATTTTTTAGCCTTTGCCGGAGCATCCAACAACTGTTGTTTTTCATCAAACTTCAACCGATAAGGCTTTTTTGGGAAGCCCCAACTAGCATTACCACGGCCACGTACTCCGGTATCTTTAGTAGCCAATAGTTTTTTCCCTTCTTCTGAGATGATATACACCACCGATGACAACTCATCTTCTTTGGATGTTACTTCTTGTGCTCCTTCCGTATTGATGACTACTATAGGCAAGTTGGTTATTTGATAAAATTGTGAATCATCTCCCTCGCCTTTTTCTCCATAAAAGGCCAGTTCAGCCAAATTACATCTATCATCATTCGGTCCAACGTAACGGACATAACGGAAACCACGCGAACAATTTATTTCTGCATAAGTCATCTGATTCTCTACGCCTTCTTCCTTAATGAGATAAATAGGTATCGCATCACTAAAATCAGCTTCATTGGCTCCCTCGATAACAGCCAAACGAACCCTATCCTTCTGAGAGATACGTGGCGAATACCCAATTTTATTGATTACATACTTCTCACCCAAATCAAGGCCGACCCAAGTACCTGAGCGGTCATAAGAAGCAAAGTAAGTATTGAAATCTCCATCAAACACATTTCCTTTCGTATTCACACGATCGCTTTTTGCATTATTATTATCATAATCAACCGACCATTGCGTTCCTATAATTTTACCTTCTATAGATCCATTTTTAACGGTTTCTTCCGGGACTGGAGTTGAAGGTGTAGTAGGTATTTCCGGAGTTACCGGAGGAGTTTCAGAGGAATCCTCGGAACAAGCCACCATAAACGCGGCAAACAAAACAACAATTAAAGGAAAGAAATGTCTTTTCATAATCAAATTTTATTTTACTGGTTTATTTTATTGGTTTATTTCAGCGGATAAAGATAAGAATTATTCCTTACATTCAAATTTTTTTTTAAATAACAATTTGCATACAAGTGTTCAAATGTCCATCATACCTCAAAAAAACATCCAAAAACCAACGAACTTTTCAATAAAATTGTTTACTTTGTAACAAGAAACATAAAAACAGTTCCGCTATGACAAAGAAAAAAGAAAAAAAGGCCGGAAAGCACATGAGAAAGAGCGAACTGGCCGAACAACTGATGACTTGGATGCAAATGCGACCGGGCGAAGATTTTGCCCTCAAGCAGATATTCCGCGGATTGAACCTTACCACCCATCCGCTGAAAATGCTTTGCGTGGACATATTGAATGAAATGGCGGAAGATGACTTCCTGCAAGTGATGGAAAACGGACATTTCAAACTGAACAACCACGGTATCATCCTGACAGGAACCTTCGAACGCAAAAAAAACGGTAAGAACATGTTCATACCGGATGATGGAAGCGAAGCCATCTTCATCGCCGAACGCCGTTCGAGACATGCTATGCATGGCGACAAGGTGAAAATAGCCCTCACTGCCAAACGTAGAGGACGCAAGGTGGAAGGTGAGGTCATTGAAATCATCGAGCGAGCCAAAGAAACCTTCGTCGGCACGCTGAAAGTGGATAAATATTACGCCTTCCTCCTTACCGAAGACCGCACCCTGGCCAACGACATCTTTATTCCCCGCGACTTACTGAAAGGCGGAAAAGATGGTGATAAAGCCGTTGTGAAGGTAATAAAATGGCCTGAAGATGCCAAAAACCCCATCGGAAAGGTCATCGACATCCTGGGACAAGCCGGCGACAATACCACCGAAATGCACGCCATCTTGGCCGAATTCGGCTTACCTTACGTTTATCCTAAACATGTGGAAAATGCTGCCGACAATATCCCGGACATCATCACTCCCGAAGATTATGCCGAACGCGAAGACTTCCGCTCCATCACAACCTTTACCATCGACCCGAAAGATGCCAAGGACTTTGACGATGCCCTCTCTATCCGTCCGCTCAAACCGGGGCTATGGGAAGTGGGCGTACACATAGCCGATGTGACCCACTACGTCAAGGAAGGAAGTAGCATTGACAAGGAAGCTGAGAAGCGTGCCACATCGATTTATCTCGTCGACAGAACCATCCCGATGCTTCCCGAACGACTCTGCAACCTGCTCTGCTCGCTCCGTCCCAACGAAGAAAAGCTGGCATATTCGGTCATCTTCGAAATGAACGATAAGGCAGAAGTGAAGAAATCGCGTATCGTCAAGACGGTTATCAAGAGTGATCGCCGCTTCACTTACGAAGAAGCTCAAGCCGTTATCGAAACGGGCGAAGGCGAATTCAAGGATGAAATCCTTAAATTGAATGAACTGGCACAAATCCTTCGCAAGAACCGTATGGCCGCCGGTGCCGTAGACTTTGACCGGGTGGAAGTACGCTTCGAAATCGACGAAACGGGCAAACCGTTGAGCGTCTACTTCAAGGAATCGAAAGAGGCCAACAAACTCATCGAGGAGTTCATGTTGCTGGCCAACCGTACCGTGGCTGAATGCATCGGCAAGGTTCCCAAAGACAAGAAAGCCAAGGTATTCCCGTACCGCATCCACGACCTTCCCGACCCCGACAAACTGGAAAATCTTAACTGGTTCGTCAACCGTTTCGGTTACAAAATCCGTACCTCAGGCAGCAAAACGGAAGTGGCTAAGTCACTCAACAAGTTGTTGCATCAAATACGCGGAAAGAAAGAACAGAACGTGGTAGAAATGGTATCGCTGAAAACCATGCAGAAGGCCAAGTATTCCACCATAAATATCGGCCACTACGGCTTGGCATTCGATTATTACACCCACTTTACCTCACCCATCCGCCGATTCCCAGACATGATGGTACATCGCTTGTTGGCCCGCTATTTGGCTGGTGGACGCACTGTCATGCAGACCAAATACGAAGACCTGTGCGAACACAGCTCGGAAATGGAGCAGATAGCCGCCAATGCCGAACGAGCTTCTATCAAATACAAGCAAGTGGAATTTATGAGCGAACGCATGGGACAAGAATTCGATGGTACCATCTCGGGTGTCACTGAGTGGGGAATATATGTAGAAATCAACGAAAATAAGTGCGAAGGCATGATTCCAATGCACGAACTGGATGACGACTTCTATGATTTTGACGAAAAGGCTTATTGCCTTACCGGCCGCCGTTTCCATAAGAGATACAGTTTGGGTGACGCTGTCCGCGTCATTGTGACTCGTGCCAACTTGGAACGGAAGCAACTGAACTTTGCGTTGGTGGAATAAATTTCCCTATCAAGTGTCATTCTAAGCGAAGTATAGAATGACACTTGATAGAATTTTCTACACAGCCTCATTCATTTTACTCGCCTGTTCAACTGATTGTTCGCTTTCTCGGGTTTTGATTTTCCCACACGCTTGCCAGTGGATTTCTTCTTTCCCTGTTGCTTGGCCTTAAAGGCAAATGGATTCTTACTTGGCATATCGTTTACTTTTTCACAAAAATAATGTATTTTTTTCATTCCGACAGTCTTTATTGCTTTTAAGAAAAGAATTGATTATTTTTGCAAGCATAAAAAACCTTTCAGAATGAGAAATTTAGCAATTTTAATCGCCTTTTTTCTTTGCTCATGCACAGCAAAGGATCAAGTAGGAAAGCCTTACCGCGGCTGGCAAAAAGGAGAAATGGATATTCACCACATTTACACCGGACATGGAGAAGCTAACTTCTTTATCTTCCCGGATGCAACATCCATGCTGATTGATGCAGGCGACCATGACCCGGCCTACGAAGATTTCCCTTACATGAACCCATCCATGCCCGACAAATCACGCCGCCCCGGTGAATGGATTGCACGATATATTGCACGAGTGAATCCACATAAAGACCAAGTGGATTATCTGATGGCATCACATTTCCACAGCGACCATACGGGAAGCATCCATTCCAATGGGAAAATGACTTCGGGCCGAAACCCTGATTACAAATTGGTTGGCCTTGCAGAAGTGGGCGAATGGATTACATTCGGCACTGCCCTTGATAGAGGTTACCCACACTACAACTATCCAACGATGATAAACGATGTTCATACCGAAAATTACCGGGCTTTCCTAAAGCACCAAATGGAAAACAAAGGTTTGAAACAAGAAGAATTCAAAGTAGGAAAACTGAATCAGATTGCATTACGACATCAGCCTGAGGCTTATGCAAATCTGTTTTCCATCCGTAACCTTGCCGCCAACGGAGAGATTTGGCAAGGAGAGGCGGAAAAAACCACGCGGTATTATGATTTGAATCCGGCAAATACGGAAGGTCGCCAAAACGAGAACACGAAAAGTATCGCTATCCGAATCGACTTCGGACCATTCAGCTATTACACCGGAGGAGACCTGACCGGAGCTGTGAAAGATGCAGACGGTAACTCTGTAAATATAGAAGCTAAAACCGGAGAAGCATGCGGAACTGTCGATGTATGTAAAACCAACCATCACTCCTACTTGGACTCCATGCACGAGGATTTCCTGGAAGCTATCAAAGCCAAACATTACATTGGATGCACTTGGGACTTACAACATACACAACCCAAAATCTTCCAACGAATGCTTTCGAAAAGCGACTGCCTAGTTTTCCATCAATACCTGTGGCCGGAACAAATGGCTAAACACAAAGGAGAAGAATGGACGCAAAAAGTAATTGAACAAGGACACATCGTAGTTAAAGTATACGACCAAGGACAAAAATACAAGGTATACATCCTCTCTGCCGAGGATGAGCAAATGATAGTCAAGGCTATTTACGGACCTTACGAAAGTGCCTTGTAAAAAACCTGTCTTTTCATTTTTATTACTATCTTTGCAACCTCTATTGAAATTACGTAATTATCATACCCTTATGAAGGAAGAATTCGAGTTAATTGCCAAAACTTTTCACGGCTTGGAAGAAGTCTTGGCAAAAGAACTTACTGAGCTGGGAGCCAGTAACATTGAGATAGGAAACCGAATGGTGGCTTTTACCGGCGACAAGACATTGATGTATAAGGCAAACTTCTGCCTACGCACCGCCATCCGTATCTTGAAACCAATCAAACACTTTAAAGCCAACACCGCCGATGAAGTGTACGAAAACATCAAATCCATTGCTTGGGAAACCTATTTGGACAACACCAAAAGTTTTGCCGTGGATGCTGTAGTTTTCTCCAACGAATTCCGCCACTCCAAATTCGTAGCCTATAAAGTGAAGGATGCTATTGTGGACTATTTCCGCGACAAGACTGGTGAACGCCCTTCGGTACGCATCAACAATCCGGATGTATTGCTGAATATCCACATTGCCGAAGACCGTTGTACGTTATCGCTCGACAGCTCGGGCGAATCGCTCCACCGTCGTGGCTATCGTCAAGAAGCTGTAGAAGCTCCACTGAACGAAGTATTAGCTGCCGGTATGATTCTGATGACTGGATGGAAAGGCGAATGCGACCTCATCGACCCAATGTGCGGTTCGGGTACAATCCCCATCGAAGCAGCCCTCATTGCACGAAACATCGCTCCAGGAGTGTTCCGCAAAGAATTCGCCTTTGAAAAATGGGTAGACTTCGATCAAGATTTGTTCGATGCTATCTATAACGATGATTCACAGGAACGCGAATTCAACCACAAGATTTATGGTTACGACAACAACCCGAAAGCCAATGAAATCGCAACTCATAATGTAAAAGCAGCCGGATTGAGCAAAGACATCGTGCTGAAGCTGCAACCGTTCCAACAATTCGAGCAACCCAAGGAAAAGAGCATCATCATCACCAATCCGCCGTATGGCGAACGAATCTCAACCGATGATTTGCTGGGACTATACCAAATGATTGGTGAACGACTGAAACATGCTTTTGCCGGTAACGACGCCTGGATACTGAGCTATCGCGACGAGTGTTTCGACCAAATTGGTTTGAAACCATCCATCAAGGTAGAACTTTATAACGGTGCATTGGAATGCCAGTTCCGAAAATATCAATTGTTTGACGGTAAGTACAAGGCCTTCCGCCAAGAAAACGATGGCAAGGCATTCAAGCCTCGACGGGAGGAAGTACGATCACGACGCAATAACAACCGTCCCGAAACGCCTAAGCGTTTTGACAAAAACGAACGCAGGTTTGAAGGAAAACGCTTCGAGGGTAAACGGGACTTCAAGGGATCGAGAAAATTTGATAAATAATGAATAATAAGCCATAGATTACACTTTTGTTGAAAAATAACAGCTCAGTGAAACTCTCGTGTTACCTGTGGTGAAATAAAAAACATAAAAAAGAAAATGAAAAGAATACTTAACCTGTTAGCAATCATCCTTATGACTACATCCGTGATGATGGCACAAGACAAGAAAAGCTTCACACTGGAAGACTTGATGCCGGGAGGAAACAATTATTTCAATCTTCAGCCAAAGAACATTCAGGGACTCCGTTGGTGGGGTGACCTCTGTTTGCAAGGCGAAATTGACGAGTTGCAAACAATCAACCCGGCCAATGGCAAAAAAAATACGCTGATAACATTGAAAGAGGTGAACGATGCACTTGCAACCAAGAACTTAGGTAAGATTCACCATTTCTATAGTGTTTCCATGCCTTACGCTGAAAAGTGGTTACTCCTCAATACAAGAAACCATCGGATACTATTGGATGTCGACAAAAAAGAAGTAATTTGGAATCAACCTATTCCTACCAAGGCCGCTAACCAAGACTGGAACAAGGAAAGCCGTGCATTGGCTTACACAATAGGCAACAACCTGTACGTAACCACTGCTGATGGAAAGGAAACTCAAGTAACCAATGAAGCTGACGGTATACTCTGTGGACAAAGTGTACACCGCGATGAATTCGGTATTCACAAAGGAACATTCTGGAGCCCGAAAGGAAACATGCTCGCCTTCTACCGTATGGATCAAAGCATGGTAACCGACTATCCGCAAGTAAATACATCCACCCGTATTGCTACATTGGAACCGGATAAATACCCAATGGCAGGAATGACAAGCCATAAAGTAACGATTGGTGTTTTCAATCCATCTACCCAACAAACCATTTATCTGAAAGCAGGCGACCCGACAGACCGCTATTTCACTAACGTCAGTTGGAGCCCGGATGGACAAAGCATTTATGTCATTGAACTGAATCGCGACCAAAACCATGCACAACTGATGCGATACAATGCCACCACTGGCGAACAGGAGGCTATGTTGTACGAAGAAAAGCATCCAAAATATGTGGAACCTCAAAATCCAATCATCTTCTTGCCTTGGGATGAAACAAAATTCATCTACCAAAGCCAACGTGACGGATACAACCACCTTTATTTGTTCGACTTGGCTAATGGATTAATGCACCCCATCGAAACAGAAGGACCGAACATTCTACACATCCCACAACAACAAATCACCAAAGGAGAATGGATTGTAAAAAGTGTAGTTGGCTTCAATGAAAAGGCCAAAGAAGTCATCATCATGAGTACAGAGATTTCACCTTTGCAAAGCAATGCTTTTGCGGTAAATTTGAAAACAGGAAAGACACGCCTGATAGGAGCAGCAGAGGGAACACACCGTGTACAATTGTCGGAAAGTGGACGATACATCATTGACAACTACACCGCTCATAATGTGGCCCGACGTATTGGTATCATACCAACTTCCGGTAAAGGAAAGACCATCAGCCTACTTGATGCCGAACATCCGATGAAGGCCTACAACATGCCGGAAATCACTCTCGGTACCATCAAGGCAGCCGATGGAAAAACAGACTTGTATTATCGCCTGGTGAAACCTGTGGATTTCGATGCCAATAAAAAATATCCGGCCATCATTTATGTATATGGCGGACCGCACGCACAAAACATCACTGATACCTATAATTACGGTGTCCGTGGATGGGATCTCTACATGGCACAGAAAGGTTATGTAATGCTTACTGTCGACAATCGTGGAAGTTCAAATCGTGGCCTTGAATTCGAGAACGTAACACATCGCCAACTCGGTGTAGAGGAAATGAAGGACCAGATGAAGGGTGTGGAACTTTTAAAGTCATTAAACTATGTGGATGCCAACCGTATTGGTGTACATGGCTGGAGTTTCGGTGGCTTCATGACCACCAACCTGATGTTAACCTACAACGATACATTCAAAGTGGGTGTAGCCGGTGGTCCGGTCATCGACTGGAAGATGTATGAAGTGATGTACGGTGAACGCTACATGGATACTCCGCAAGACAATCCGGAAGGTTACAAGAACTCTGACCTCACCCAGCGTGCCGGCGACTTGAAGGGTAAACTGCAAATCATCATTGGAGCAAACGACCCGGTGTGCGTGCCACAACACAGCATCGCCTTCCTCCGTGCGTGCATCGATGCAGGTACACATCCCGACTACTTCATCTATCCGGGTGACGGACACAACATGGCAGGACGTGACCGTATCCACTTGCACGAACGTATCACGCAGTATTTTGAAGACTACTTGAAGTAAATTAAAACTGTTTTCGGGCATCCGCAAGGGATGCCCCTACAAGATATTAAAACCAGAAATATGAAATTACTCTTATTAGGATCAGGCGGACGTGAACACGCCTTGGCTTGGAAAATTGCCCAAAGCCCGAAAATCGAGAAACTGTACATCGCCCCAGGTAATGCCGGAACACAAAACGTAGGCGAAAACATAGCCATCAAGGCAGACGATTTTGAAGCCATCAAAGCATTCGTCGTAGCGAACGATATCAACATGGTCGTGGTAGGTCCCGAAGACCCATTGGTAAAGGGCGTCTATGACTTCTTCAAGGAAGACGAGGCCCTGAAGAATGTCCCTGTCATCGGTCCAAGTCGTACAGGTGCCGTATTAGAAGGCAGCAAAGAATTTGCCAAAGAGTTCATGATGCGTCACAACATCCCAACAGCAGGCTACAAGAGCATCACTGCTGACAACTTGGAAGAAGGCCTTGCCTTCCTCGAAACCCTCGAAGCTCCTTACGTTCTGAAGGCCGACGGCCTTTGTGCAGGAAAGGGAGTACTCATCCTCCCCACACTGGAAGAAGCCAAGAAGGAACTGAAGGAAATGTTGGGCGGCATGTTCGGTGGTGCATCAGCAACCGTGGTTATCGAAGAATTTTTAAGTGGTATCGAATGTTCGGTATTCGTGTTGACCGACGGAAAGAACTACAAGATTCTGCCCGAAGCCAAGGACTACAAGCGTATCGGTGAAGGCGACAAGGGATTGAATACCGGCGGTATGGGTAGTATCTCTCCGGTTCCGTTCGCTAACAAGGAATGGATGCAAAAAGTGGAAGACCGAATCATTCGCCCCACTGTGGAAGGCCTTGCCACAGAAGGTATCGATTACAAAGGCTTCATCTTCTTCGGCCTTATCAACGTGAAGGGCGAACCGATGGTGATTGAATACAATGTCCGCATGGGTGACCCGGAAACGGAAAGCGTCATGCTCCGCATCAAGAGCGACTTGGTGGAACTCTTCGAAGGAGTAGCTGCAGGAAACCTCGATGAAAAGACCCTCGAAATCGACGAACGTGCAGCGGTGTGCGTCATGCTTGTATCAGGCGGTTATCCCGAAGCTTACGACAAAGGTTATGCCATCACAGGACTGAACGAAGTGAAGGACAGCATCGTGTTCCACGCAGGCACTTCCCTAAAGGACGGACAAGTGGTTACAGCCGGTGGCCGTGTCATTGCCGTCAGCTCCTATGGTGCCAATAAGGAAGAGGCCCTGGCACAGTCGTTCGCAGGTGCACAAAAGATTAATTTCGAAAAGAAATACTTCCGTTCAGATATCGGATTTGACCTGTAACGGCACATGAATGACATCATCAGACTACAGACACAAGTGACAACGGGAAGGCTTACCCTTCCCGTTGTAGTACTTTTTTGCCTATTGCTTTGGGCGGTCAGTTTCCAGCAATGGAGCGATTGGGGTAGCATAGGTATCTTGGCTCTAACCGGATACTTGATGATTGAATTAAACACAGCCTTCAGTCTAATTCGTACCCGGACTGTCTTTCATGTAGCTTTCTTCTGGTATTTGATGTCAAGCCTATTTTATCTTCATGCCTTCGAATGGACTCATTTTGTACCGATATTCTTTATCTTATCTGTTTACAAGTTCTTTGCAAGCTATGAATCCTCAGAGGCTCCTTCCCATGTTTTCCACAGTTTCCTCTTTTTGGCTGCTGGAAGTCTGCTCTTTCCGCCCTTACTTTATTATATTCCGTTGTTTTTGTGCTACATGGCAAGTTTCCGTGCTCTAAGTATCAAAAGCATATTGGGAGGATTATTGGGATTGGCAACGCCATATTGGTTCTTATTCGGTCATGCTTTTTGGCACGAAGAAATGTCTTTATTCTATCACCCATTTCAAGAACTGATACATTTCCATACCATCTCTTATTCAACTATACCCATCCATGAATGGACAGGATGGATAGTTACCACTACACTGCTGATAGGATATATCATGCATTACCTACAAGTGGCCTATCAAAATAAAAACCGTACCCGCATCTACTTGTCGTTCATCGTTGGGACAAGCTTATGGACCACCGTATTTATCCTACTTCAGCCACAACATTTATCGGTATTGTGGCCCGTTCAGCTGTTGGGAACATCATTTTTAGCCACCCATTCATTTACTTTAACACGAAACCGAATGATTGGTATCTACTTCATCATTACCTTTGTGGCACTAATTACACTAACATGTTTTAACCTATGGATGCTATTCTACAATTCTTGATAGACTGGGGATATTGGGGCTTATTTGTAGGCTCTTTTGTAGCCGGAAGTGTCATCCCCTTTAGCTCAGAAGCTGTATTGGCTGCTTGTGTAGGCCCTTTGGGATTAGACCCCTATGTCAGCACTTTGGCTGCTACAGCCGGGAATGTAGCCGGAGGTATGACCTGCTATTGGATGGGGCATTTAGGAAAGATGGAATGGATAGAAAAATATTTCCACGTTAAGAAAGAGAAACTAGACCGAGCCGAACGATTTGTACACGGCCGCGGAGCCTGGATGGCTTTTTTCGCTTTCATCCCTATTCTGGGAAGTGCCATCTCCATTGTACTGGGTATGATGCGAGCCAATATTTGGATTGTGATATTTTCAATGACTCTAGGAAAGATACTTCGCTACGCCTTGTTGGTATGGGGTATCGTAGAAGCTTCTTCACTCATGACTCAATTATAGAATATGGAATTGGAACAGACTGCTGACGGAAGCTATACACTCTATGTACCGGAACTGGATGAACATTACCATTCGGTGAAAGGTGCCTTGACCGAATCGCAACATATCTTCATCGACATGGGACTAAATCATAGTAATGTGCCATGTCCGCGTATTCTGGAAATTGGATTAGGAACAGGACTGAACTGTTTTCTCACTTATCTGACAGCTTACGAACAAGGACGGAGCATCCATTATACAGGTATCGAACGCTATCCGCTGGATACAGACACATTGGAAAAACTGGCTTATCCATCTTTGATAGGAAAAGGACAGGAAGAGATTTTCACTGCTATCCATCGCTCTGAATGGGAGAAAGACATACTTTTATCTCCTTTCTTCACCCTGCACAAGATACAGGGTGACTTTACGCAATATACTTTCCAAGAAAGCTACGATATAGTATATTTCGATGCCTTTGCTCCTGAAAAACAACCCGAAATGTGGGAACAATCGCTTTTCCAAATGTTATATAAGATAGTAAGTCCCGGCGGCATCTTGACCACCTACTGTGCCAAAGGAATAGTAAGACGGATGTTGCAAACTGCCGGATTTACAGTAGAACGTCTGCCCGGTCCTCCGGGAGGCAAAAGAGAAATATTAAGAGCCACCAAAATAAAATGATGAAATCTATTGTATATATTTATGCCCTTATCCTGTTTGTCATGACAGCCTGCCGACCCTCACCCTCGTCGGGAGATACTCCTGTACTGACCGTAACGCTAGAGCCATTGCGATATTTTACTGAAACCATTGCCGGTGACAAGTTTCAAGTAGTAAGTATGGTACCCAAAGGTAGTAGTCCCGAAACATACGATCCCACTCCGCAACAACTCGTTTCCTTGAGTCAAAGCCAGGGCTATCTACGCATTGGCTACATCGGATTTGAACAAGCATGGATGGAAAAACTGACAACTACCGTTCCAACAATGAAAGTATTCGATACATCCAAAGGAGTTGACCTAATTCGTTCGGTCGGACATCACCACGGAGACCATTACCACGAAGGAGGTATTGAACCGCACATTTGGAACTCTACTGAAAACGCTCAAACCATTGCCGACAATATCTGTACGGCTCTAATAGAATTAGACCCTGCCAACCAAACATTTTATCAACATCGTACAGACAGTCTGAAACAAATAATCCAAGAGACCGACCTACGTATCCGCCAACTGCTTCGAACAGCCGACCGTACCTTCCTTATCTATCATCCGGCTTTGAGTTATTTTGCCCGCGATTATGGATTAAAACAAATCAGTATGGAAGATGAAGGAAAAGAACCTTCACCGGCACAATTAAAGAAAATGATAGAAACTTGCCGTAAAGAGAATATACATGTCATCTTTGTACAACAAGAATTTGATACTCGCAATGCTCGGATTATTGCCGATGAATTGGAACTTGACATTATTCCTATCCAGCCATTAAGTTACGACTGGCCTACAGAGATGATTCACATAGCCCAATCTTTAACCCCTAATAAATAAACATGGCCTTCCCTCTCATTCAAATAACCGATTTGTCTGCTTCATACGATGGTAAAACCGTATTAAGCCATATCAACTTGACTGTCTACGAACAAGACTTTCTTGGTGTCATTGGCCCAAACGGTGGCGGAAAGACCACACTTATGAAAAGTATCCTCGGACTTCATCGGCCTGATAAAGGGAACATCCGTTTCTTCCGAACAGGAAAGGAAACAACCGACCTCAATATGGGCTATCTACCACAATATAACCGCATTGATCATAAATTCCCCATATCCGTTTACGAAGTGGTGCTGTCAGGACTTAGCAAACAAAAAACATTGTTCCAACGATATAACAAGGAACACCACGAACAAGTCCGCCATATCATCTCACGTATGGGATTGGAAGGTTTTGAAAATCGTGCTATCGGCCAACTTAGTGGCGGTCAGTTACAACGTGCCTTACTTGGAAGGGCCTTAGTCTCTAATCCCGAAGTGATTATTCTGGATGAGCCTAATACCTACATCGACAAACGCTTTGAAGCACAGTTATATGAATTGCTTGAAGAGATTAACCGCGAACGGGCCATCATTCTGGTGAGCCACGACATCGGTACGGTGCTACAGAACGTAAAGACCATTGCATGTGTAAACGAAACTCTCCACTATCATCCCTCTACTGAAGTCTCAGCTGAGTGGTTGGAAGCTCATTTTGGCTGTCCCATTGAGCTATTGGGGCACGGACATCTGCCTCATCGGGTGTTAAAGGAACATTTTTAACGAAAAAATAAATAATCTACTACAAATATTAAAGTTATGAAAAAAAGTGTATTATCAATCCTCTGCTTGTGGTGTGCTGCTCTTATGGTGCACGCCCAGCACATTCCTACTTTGGAAGAAGCCGTATATGGCGGCTTGATTCGGACCGAAGGTGGCGGATCCGTAAATTGGATGAAAGACGGTGAACATTATTCCAAAATTGAGAAGAATGCTTCCGGTGGTTTCGATGTGATGGCTTATAGTGCTAAAGACAACAGCAAGGAAGTGTTGATTCCTGCTGAAAAGTTAGTAAACCCCGCTACAGGAAAGCCTATCTCTGTCCGTAGCTTCACCTTTAGCGAAGACAACAATCAGGTACTCATTTACACCAATACTCGCCGTGTATGGCGTATGGATACCCGTGGCGACTATTGGGTACTGAATATCCAGACAGGCAAATTGCAACAATTAGGCAAAGCTCGTCCAGAAGCAACCCTGATGTTTGCCAAGTTTTCACCCGACGGTAGCCGTGTAGCTTATGTATCCGAAAACAACATCTACGTAGAAACATTGGCCGATGCTTCTGTCGTACAAGTGACCAAAGACGGAAGTGAAAAGATTGTAAACGGTACTTTCGACTGGGTATACGAAGAAGAATTCGGTTGCCGTGACGGTTTCCGTTGGAGTCCTGATGGCCAATACATCGCTTATTGGCAAAGCGATACCAACGGTACAGGATGGTTTGATATCATCAACAATGTCGATTCCATTTATCCTACCATCCAACGCTTCCCCTATCCGAAAGCAGGCACTACCAACTCAGCAGTAAAGGTGGGTTATGTGTCGGCCAACGGTGGAACTACCACTTGGATTAACATCCCTGGAGATGCCCGTAACAACTATATTCCTCGAATGGAGTTCATCCCCGAAAGCAATGAATTGTTTATCCAACAGATGAATCGCCAGCAAAATACCAACAAGGTTTGGATTGCTAAGATTGGTGAAAACAATCCAACAAACATCTTTACAGATACCGATGCCGCTTGGGTAGAAACCAATGACAACATTCACTGGTTAAAAGGCAACAAGTTCTTTACTTGGGAAAGCGAACGTAGCGGTTATCGCCATTTGTACCGTGTGAGCCGCGACGGTAAGGACATCCAACCTATCACTAAAGGCGATTTCGACTACATTAGTGAAGTAGGGCTCGATATGGGCAAAGGACTGGTTTATTTCATGGCTACTCCCGAAAACTTTACCCAACGCTATTTATATCAAGCCAAATTGTTTGGCAAAGGTGAAGTGAAACGTCTTAGCCCGGCCGACCAGGCAGGACAACACCGTTACAACATGTCTCCTACCGGTAAATGGGCTGTACACACTTTCAGCAACGCACAGACTCCACCGGTAATTGACATGGTTTCCTTCCCTAACCACAAGAGTGTACGCCTTATCACCGACAATGCCAAGGCTAAAGAACAATGGAAAGCATTAGGCTTGAATAGCAAGGAGTTCTTTAAAGTGCAGTCGGGCAACTGGACTTTGGACGGTTGGATGATTAAACCGGTAAACTTCGATGCTACCAAGAAATATCCGGTTATCCTCGACATCTATGGTGAACCGGCTAGTTCTACCGTTCAAGACTCTTGGAGCGGAAGCATGTGGCATCAATATTTGGCCAACTTGGGCTACATCGTCATCAGTATCGACAACCGTGGTGCGAATGTACCACGTGGACGCGAATGGCGTAAATGTATCTACGGTGAAATCGGCACATTGGCTAGTCTCGACCAATCGAATGGTGTGAAAGATTTGGCTCGTCAATACTCTTTCATCGATGCTTCCCGTATTGGTGTAACCGGCTGGAGTGGCGGTGGCAGTCAGACATTGAACTGTATGTTCCGTTATCCGGATGTGTTCCATACCGGTATTGCCGTTGCTTTCGTTTCGGATTACCGCTTGTACGATACCATCTACGAAGAACGCTACATGAATACTCCTCAAGCCAACCCGGAAGGCTACCGTAAAGGCTCTCCTATCGGTTATGCATCCGGCTTGAAGGGTAACTTATTGCTCATCCACGGTACTGGCGATGACAATGTTCACTACCAGAGCTGTGAAATGTTGGTAAACGAACTTGTTCGTTTGGGCAAAGTGTTCTACCAATTGTCGTACCCGATGCGTACACATGGCATCAGCGAACGTCAAGGTACCACTCTTCATCTTCGTCGCAGCATGGCCGACTTCTGGCTGAAGAATCTTCCGGCAGGCGGCAGATAAAAAAAATGGGGGTGTGATACACCCCCATTTTTTTATATATTCTCTTTCGGATAATCAATGGTATAATGCAAACCTCGACTTTCCTTGCGTTCCATCGCCTGACGGGTAATCAGATAACCTATGTTAATCATATTACGAAGTTCGCAAAGTTCGCGAGAGGCCTTGCACCGCTTGAAAAGACGCTCAGTTTCTTCGTAAAGAATATCCAAACGATTCCAAGCACGAATCAGACGAATGTTGCTACGTACAATACCGACATAAGCTTCCATAATTTGATTCACCTCTTTCATACTTTGGGTGATGAGTACCCGTTCTTCGGGGTTCATCGTACCTTCTGCATTCCACTCCGGAATATCTTCGTTACACTCATACCGGTCTACCACACTCAAAGCATGCTTGGCTGCCGCATCAGCATATACTACCGCTTCAATCAATGAGTTGGAGGCCAAACGGTTGCCGCCATGCAAACCGGTACACGAACATTCACCGATAGCATAAAGTCTTCCGATACTACTTTGCCCGTC
Organism: Bacteroides sp.; assembly: GCA_015060735.1. Classification (GTDB taxonomy): domain Bacteria; phylum Bacteroidota; class Bacteroidia; order Bacteroidales; family Bacteroidaceae; genus Phocaeicola. Next base: position 55,283 of record SUXX01000003.1, on the reverse strand, counting down.
CAAATCGACCTTGATACCTCCACAAAGGTAATGGGCAGCCGGAGCCACCGGAATATAGTCTTTAGTGATATCCACTCCAATGCTCAAGCATTTCTTATAAATGTTCGGGAAATGTTTCTTGGTTTCTTCCGGATCTTTATGGGTAACATCCAAATACACATGATCTTCCCCTCGAAGCTTCATCTCATTGTCAATAGCCCGAGCCACAATGTCACGCGGTGCCAACGACAGACGAGCATCATACTTCTGCATAAACTCCTTGCCATCTTTGGTCTTCAACACACCACCATAACCACGCATGGCCTCGGTAATAAGGTAACTGGGACGGTCACCCGGATGGAAAAGAGCTGTCGGATGGAACTGGATAAACTCCATGTCCTTCACCACACCTTTGGCGCGATACACCATGGCAATACCATCACCGGTTGCCACCAACGGATTGGTAGTCTGCCGATAAACAGCTTCACAACCTCCTGTTGCCATGACCGTTACCTTCGATAGGAAGGTATCTACTTCACCGGTTTCTTCATTCAACACGTATGCACCGTAACATTTGATACCCGGAGTATGACGAGTCACAATAATACCCAAATGATGTTGGGTAATGATTTCTACCGCAAAGAAATTAGTGAACACAGTAATGTTGGGGTGTGCCTTTACTGCTTCAATCAGACTGGTTTGAATTTCTGCACCTGTATTGTCTTTGTGATGAAGAATGCGAAACTCGGAGTGTCCACCTTCTTTATGAAGGTCGAATTCCCCGTTTTCCTTCTTGTCGAAGTCCACTCCCCACTTGATGAGTTCTTCAATCTGAGCCGGAGCTTCCCTAACTACTTTCTCCACAGCTGTACGATCGCTGATCCAGTCTCCTGCAATCATCGTATCTTCGATGTGCTTCTCGAAATTGTCTACTTTCAAGTCGGTAACCGAAGCAATTCCCCCTTGTGCATAATAGGTATTGGCTTCTTCCAATCCGGCTTTACATATCAAAGCTACCTTACCCTTGTGAGCCACTTTTAAAGCGAAACTCATACCGGCTATTCCTGAACCGATAACAAGGAAATCGAATTTTCTTACCATAATCAATAAGCTTAGTTATGCAAAAGTACAAAAAAATGCGAATCTCTGATTATATTTCAGACAGATGTTAGATTTTCAAGAAAATCTTCTGACGATACAAGAAGTAAAGGAATAACCATCCTACCATTACAAAACCTGCCGAATGGATAACGGCTGCCCAGTCTTCCGGACAAAGATTAGCCACGCCGCCCAAGAAGAATTTTTCGATACGGCCAAAATCAACGATTCGTTGTACCATATAAATAGTAATGGAGTTCATACCAATGATACGGAAAGCAAAGGTCCATTTCTGCCAACCGCGTACATCAACAATATAATAGAACAAAGCCATCATAATCAATGAATAAGCACCTACGGCACAAACAAATGTGCTCGACCACAATTTCTTGTTGATTGGCAACACACCATCGAACGCCCAAGCCAACAAGGCCAATACCAAGGCACTGCCCAACATCCACAAAGTTTTCTGATTGCCCGAAACTTTGTTGTTACGAATCAGCTCACCGGTAAACACTCCCAACATGGCTGTTACTACAGCCGGCAAAGCCGAAAGCAATCCTTCCGGGTCGAAACTTCCCTTATTGTACAACAACCGACCCGGCATGAACAAACGGTCGATGTATCCAACCAAACAGCCTTCGATAGAAAGCGGATCTCCTCCCGGCACATCGGGAGCTGCAACAAACTTACTCAACAAACCATAACCGATAAGAATGGTGGCCGCAATGACAATACGGGTACGCAAACCGAAGTGTACAAACAAAATAGCGGCTCCGGCCCAGGCTATACCAATACGAGCCAACACACTGGCACAACGGAATGTATCAAAATTAAATTGGAAAAGACCATTATAAATCAAGCCAAACAGAATCAACATCAACATTCTACGAAGAATCTTTTTATGAATATCCCAACTACTCGCTCCCATCCGACGCTGATTAGCTAAAGAAAATGGGAAAGAGACACCTGCCAAAAACAAGAACAATGGGAAAATGGTATCGTGATGAGCCAAACCATTCCAATCCACATGATCCATTTGGCGGGCTATTTCATCGGTTACAACTCCTGGAGACAAAGCACATAAATTGGCCACAAGCCCCGAAAATCCCATAATAAAAAGCATGTCAAAGCCTCGCAAGGCATCGAGCGACATCAAACGTTGGTTTTTCATAGATTAATCGATTTAAGTTTACTATACAAATGTATAAAATTCCTCTTTTCGTTGTACTATCTAATGGAAAATTATTATCTTGCAGACAAAAATTTTAAGTATTATGAAATATCAATTGGCAATTATAGGTGGCGGTCCCGCAGGATATACAGCTGCCGAAGCAGCCGGAAAGGCTGGATTGAGTGTCGTCTTGTTCGAGAAAAAAAGTCTCGGTGGTGTATGTCTGAACGAAGGTTGTATCCCAACCAAGACCTTGCTTTACTCGGCCAAGGTTTATGATTATGCCAAGCATGCATCAAAATATGCAGTAACAGTTCCCGAGGCCTCCTTCGACTTGGGCAAAATTGTAGCTCGTAAGCAGAAGGTTGTCCGCAAACTGGTATTGGGCATCAAGGCCAAGCTGACGGCTCATGGTGTGAATATCGTTACGGGAGAAGCAACCGTCATCGACAAAAATACCATAAAATGCGGCGAAGAAACTTACGAATGCGATAACCTATTGCTTTGTGCCGGAAGCGACACCTTCATCCCTCCTATTCCGGGAGTAGAGAACGTGAATTACTGGACTCATCGGGATGCCCTCGACAATAAGGAGGTACCGGCATCGTTGGCAATTGTTGGTGGTGGAGTTATCGGAATGGAATTTGCTTCTTTCTTCTGCAGCCTGGGCGTGAAAGTTACTGTAGTAGAAATGATGGACGAAATTTTGGGTGGCATGGACAAAGAATTGTCAGGCATGCTCCGTGCCGAATATGCCAAGAAAGGCATTAAATTCTTGTTGAGTACCAAGGTGGTTGGGCTTTCTCAAGATGAAAATGGCATCACTGTTTCGTTCGAAAACGCTGAAGGACCAGGTAGTGTAACGGCCGAAAAGCTGTTGATGAGCGTAGGCCGCCGGCCGGTAATGAAGGGATTGGGATTAGAAAACCTGAACCTTGCACTGACCGAACGCAAATGCATCCAAGTAGACGAACATCTGCAGTCGTCCGTTCCGGGTGTGTATGTCTGTGGTGACTTGAACGGTTTCTCTCTGTTGGCACACACTGCTGTCCGCGAAGCCGAAGTAGCCGTACACCATATCATTGGTAAAGAAGATAGCATGAGCTACCGTGCCATCCCGGGAGTGGTTTATACCAATCCTGAAATTGCTTCGGTAGGTCAAAGCGAAGAAGCTTTGAAGGCTGCCGGAATAGCTTACGAAGCCATCAAGCTCCCAATGGCCTACTCCGGCCGTTTCGTTGCCGAAAACGAAGGTGTAAACGGTGTTTGCAAAGTCTTGGTAGGCGAAGACAAAACCGTTTTGGGTGCCAGCATGTTGGGTAATCCGGCTTCCGAGCTGATTATCATAGCCGGCATGGCTATCGAAGACGGTAAGAAACTCGAAGATTGGAAGCGTTACGTATTCCCACATCCTACTGCCGGAGAAATATTCCGTGAATTTTAAAGAATTTATATGTAGACACGGATTACACGGATGAACACGGTTTTAATAATTTCTAATACCGTGTTTTCCATGTAATTCGTGCTTATGCACAAAATATACTGAATGAAAAAGCTATTTCTTCTCTCTTTATTAACAACCTTTTGTCAGATTACCATTGCCCAGTCACTTGCCCAGCGACTGGATTCTTTATTGAACAACCCTTTACTGAAAACATCGGAAGTGGGTATTGCCGTTTTCGACTTGACAGAAGGCAAATCTCTCTACAGACATCAAGACGAGAAACTTTATCGCCCGGCCTCTACGGAGAAAGTGATTACTTCGGTCACAGCTTTGGCCCAACTGGGTACGAATTACACCTTGGATACCCGACTCCAATATACGGGAAGCATTGAAAACGATACTTTGAAAGGCAGTCTGTATCTGATAGGTGGTTTTGACCCCGAATTCATGGAGGCTGATTTGGATTCATTGGTCGACGCCATTGCCCAAAGCGGTATCCGCCACATTACCGACACCCTGGCAGCCGACGTTTCCATGATGGATTCCATCTATTGGGGACCGGGATGGTCGTGGGATGATGTACCCAACTCTTTCCAACCCTATCTATCGCCTCTGATGCTGAACCGGGGATGTGTGGATGTCACCGTCTCACCCACAGCCAAAGATTCGTTACCCGACATCGTTTGTTCTCCAGCTTCCGACTATTACCAAGTCAGCAACCTAGGAGTCAGCCATACACCGTTTGCAGGCAAGCTGAAGATTACCCGTAATTGGTTACACGGAGGCAACCTGATTCAGGTTTCCGGTAATGTCAGCCGAACAACAACCGAAACCTTGAGTTTGTATGACTCCAAGGCATTCTTTTTCCATACCTTTGCCAACCGATTGAAAGAACGGGGAATAACCGTCTCGGCTACTGCTTATGCCGATTGCCCGATACCGAATGATTCCCTAACCATCACTCCGCTATACGTACACCAACGCCCCATCCGGCAAGTGCTGAAGCAAGCTTTAAAGGAAAGTGACAACCTCTGTGCCGAGGCTCTTTTCCATCATTTGGCCAAACAATACGCTTTCCACAACCGGGTAAGTTTCGAAGACGGCACAGATGCCATCAACGACTTCATGAAAAAGAATCTGGGTTTCAATCCGGAAAACTACCGAATAGCCGATGGTAGTGGAATATCCTTATATAATTATGTATCCCCCCGGTTACTACTGGAATATTTGAAGTATGCGTATTACCATCCGGACATCTTCCATCCGTTCTATGAATCCTTGCCGATAGCCGGTATCGATGGCACCCTGCAATACCGCATGAAGAAAACGGCTGCCTACCGAAAAGTACATGCCAAAACCGGCTCGGTAACAGGTGTCAGTTCACTAGCCGGATATGCCAAAGCCGCCAACGGGCATCAGCTGGCTTTTGTCATCATTAATCAAAATGTCATGAAACTGCGACAGGCACGGGTCTTCCAGGACCGCATTTGCCAGTTGCTTTGCCAATAAAGAATCAATCGAACACCTTAAATTCATAGCCCTGCTCCAAAAGCCACTCAATGGCTTTTGGCAAGGCATATTTCAAGTTCTTTTCCGACTTCAATGAATCGTGGAAGGTGATAATGGAACCGTTCCGCACATACTTCTTCACCTTCTGCAACACCTGCGGCGCGTTCAGTCGCTTGCTGTAGTCACGGGTCACCAAGTCCCACATTACAATCTGATAGTGTTTTCTCAACACCATGTATTGCCCCCACCGCATCCATCCGTGTGGCGGACGGAACAGGTTGCTCTGAATCAATGCATCGGCTTCGTTCGTATTGGCCAGATAATTGTAACTTAAATGTTTGAATCCCCCGATGTGGTTGAAGGTATGGTTTCCTACCCGATGTCCCCGTTCCAGTATCATTTGGAACTCCTTCGGATGTTTCCGCACATTGTCACCCACCAGAAAGAACGTCGCCTTGATGCCGTAATGATCCAATACGTCCAGCACCCAAGGAGTAACCTCAGGGATGGGGCCGTCATCAAAAGTCAGATAGACGGCCTTCACGTTCTTGTCCATTCGCCACAAGGCACGTGGGTACAACCAACGGAGCAACAAAGGGGGTTGTTCTATCAGCATAGCTTATTTCTTTCCAACACGGTCGTTAAACAGACCGTAAAGTTCTTCAAACTTCTTGGTATAGTGCAAAGCCTTTTCTGAAACGGCTGCCATTTCTTCATCGGCTTCATCGGCTGTTTCTGCCGCCTTGATGAGGCTTTGGTTGATTTCATCCAACATGTAGAAGTTGCGTACACAATTTTCATATACGCTGGCCAGCTTTTCATCATCCAAACTCATGTACCAAGTGATATATTCTATCGACTTGTTAGCCAGTTCTTCCAAAATTGCCTCTGCTTTGGCTGTTTCACCCAACGCCATATAGTTGTCGGCCATTTCCTTCGAACTGCTCATGATATAGTCGTGTGGCACGTTGCTGCCCGGAATCACCTGTTGGCAATAATCCAATGCCTTCAACGCCTTGTCGTACTTGCCTTCCTTAATCAATTCGGTAGCCAACTGTACAAACATACGGCGGTGTGTCTGCGACATACGGAGTACGGTTTCATCCAGATAGATACCTTCCTTGTCGATACCACCGAACTTGAACTTGTGCATCAAGTTATCGTACATTTTTTCCGAATCGATACGGGCACCCAGGGCTGTCGTATTGAATGGAGTAATGCGGTAAGCCAATCCTTCTTGCATGAAATTGTTACCCAAGTTCAAGTGATTTTCCTGACCTACGGTAATGGCCATGTACATCGGACGTTCCCAATTGGTATTGGCCAGCATTTCCAGCATCATCATTTCACTCTTGTACAACACTCGCTTGCCTTTCAGCGAAATGTGCATGTATTCAGGAATTTCGCCATGTAGCGAGTCCGGAATCATCATGCCCGAACGCTTGATGGCTTCCTTATCCAACTTCAACACGATGCTGTCGGTCGGAATCACCTGCTGACCGATTTTCGGGTTACGAATCCAATGACGGATAATGTTCTTCAGCTCGTATGGATTGTCACCGAACTCCTCGGCTGCTTCTTTCGGATTCTGCTTGTAGAAGTTATTGATGGTCTGCATCATTTCCGGACGAACAGCTACGGCTTCGTTATGTCCTTGTACATATTCCAAACGATCCCATTCGATAGGCACTGCCGGCGAGTCGTATGAATCACGCTTCATCTGGTCGATGTACCAGTCGGTCTGCAAGTAGCTGAGGTTACAAACACGCACATCGGTACGGTTTTCTTCCACCTCCTGGTTGTACCAAAGTGGGAAGGTATCGTTGTCGCCATTGGTAAAGATAATCGGATAACCTTCTTCGGGCACACTGTTCAGGTAGTTCGAGCCGAAATCGCTACAAGTATAGCGTCCGCTACGGTCGTGGTCGTCCCATGTCTGGCTCACCATCTGCACCGGCACGAACAGACAGAGCACGGTAGCCAGAATAGCTGCCGGCTTTTCACCGATTTTCTTTTCCAGCCATTGAGCCACTCCGGCCACACCCATCCCTATCCAGATGGCAAAGGCATAGAACGAACCGGCATAGGCATAATCGCGTTCACGCGGTTGGAGCGGTGTTTGGTTCAGGTAAAGCACGATGGCCAAACCTGTCATGAAGAACAGGAAGAACACCACCCAGAACTGTTGTACGCCCTTCTCGTCCTTATAGGCTTGCCAGAAGAGACCAATCAAACCCAATATCAAAGGCAGGCAGAAGAATACATTGCGTCCCTTGTTGTTCTTCAAGTCGGTAGGCAGCAGTTCTTGATCGCCCACCAGGAAATTGTCGATGAACGGAATACCCGTAATCCAATTGCCATGTTCGATTTCTCCGTGGCTCTGGATGTCGTTCTGACGACCGGCAAAGTTCCACATAAAGTAACGCCAGTACATGAAGTTCACCTGATAAGAGAAGAAGAATTTGATGTTATCCCATTGGGTCGGAATCTTCACCATCAGCATTTCGCCACATTGGTCGTAAGGCACGGTGCGGCCTTCCACACCTCCCAACCAGTCTTCGTAAGCCTGAGTATGGGCTTCGCTATACATACGTGGGAAGAACATGTTTTGTGCATATCGGTAATCGGTCTTGTGACGCACGATTTCGTAGCTGTCCTTTTCGTCGGCCGATTCCTTTTCCTTGCGTTGATAAACGGGAGCACCTTCCACTACATCGTACACACATCCTCCGTCCTGTTCAATCAAGGCCGGCTTCGAACCGTATGTCTGTCCGTAGAACAAGGGGCGGGTTCCGTATTGCTCACGACCGAGGTATTCGCCCAAAGTGAAGATGTCTTCGGGTGAGTTCTGGTCCATCGGCGTATTGGCTGCCGAACGAATCACGATAAGAGCATACGACGAATAGCCCACCATAATCATCATGATGCAAAGCAGGGAAGTATTCAGCGTACGGGCACTGATTTGCCACTTTTTGCTCAAGTTGGCAAACAAGTAAGCTCCCAAAGCACCCAGCACTATCAGCCCGATGACGATGCTTCCGAAGCCATGACCATAAAACGGAATACCCAGCATGGCGATGGTCACGAGGAAAGAGATATTCATCCGCTTACGGCTACGTTCGGTAAAGCTTTCATAAACACCCCAAATGATGGATGCTGCCAAGAGGATAATGTACACAATAACACCCGTATTGAACGGCATACCGAGGCTGTTCACAAACAGCAATTCGAACCATCCGCCTACCTTCACCACGCCCGGCACAATGCCATAAAGCACCACGGCCACCAGTACGGCCGAACCTGCCAAGGCCAGCAAGCTGCCCTTCAAGTCGGCATTCGGATTCTTTTTATAATAATACACCAGTACAATGGCCGGGATGCAGAGCAAGTTCAGCAAGTGAACCCCGATGCTCAAACCCGTGAGGTAAGCAATCAGAATCAGCCAACGGTCGCTATGAGGCTCGTCGGCCACATTCTCCCACTTCAGGATGAGCCAGAAAACCACCGCTGTGAACAAACTGGAGAAGGCATACACTTCGCCTTCCACGGCACTATACCAGAAGGTGTCGCTCCACGTATAGGCCAAGGCACCCACCAAACCGGAACCCATGATGGTAATGAGCTTACCGATGGTCATCTGCGTATCATCGGGGCACACCAGTTTCTTCACCAGGTGTGTAATGCTCCAAAACAAGAAAAGGATACAGGCCGCACTCATCAAGGCATTCATGATGTTCACCATCAGAGCCACTTGCGAAGGGTCGCCGGCAAATTGGCTGAAGAGGTTGGCTACAAGCATAAAGAAAGGAGCACCGGGCGGGTGTCCCACTTCGAGTTTATATCCGGTGGTAATGAATTCCGGGCAATCCCAAAAGCTGGCCGTCGGCTCCACGGTTACACAATAAGTAATGGCTGCAACCAAGAAAGCGAACCATCCGGTCAGATTGTTCACTAGTTTGTACTGTTTCATGAAATCAATTTAGTTCGTTAACGGCCGCAAAGATACGAAAGAAAAACGAGATAACAGATGAATGGTTGTTAAAAGGTATGTATTGTTCTAAATGCAGACCCGGCTTCGTCATGCCAGAAGACCGAGGCCGGTCATGCTAGAAGACGGACGTGCGTCATGCTAGAAGACCAAGCCCCGTCTTCCGGCATGATTTTTCAACCACACCTGCAATATCTGCAACCGACCTGTAACGTCCAAGCATTCAGCAAGATACGGTGGCAGATAATCTGCCACGTTGCACAAAATCTGCCACATCAACATCCTAATAGTCAAACACTTATACACTCGTTGCAGATTTGGCAGATTTTGCAACGAATTTCAAGAACAAGGTGAAACGCCAAGGCATTCGAGGCAAAACCCTTTGGGGTTTGAGGCAAAACGCCAAGGCGTTTTTTAAAAACACCTTGATGCGTTGCCCGATTCATCAAGTTAATTTTTTATCTTTGCACCCATGAAGCATGCATCCCGGTTTTTCGGACTGATTGTTGCGTTAGGCCTGCTGATGAGCAGTTGCAAGCCAAACCAAGGGCCGACTTCCGTCTTTGCGGAAGCCGAAAGCCTGATGTACACCCATCCCGACTCGGCCCTGCACCTTCTCCAAGCCATCCCCGACCCCAAGCAACTCACCGGACAGGCACAGGCCGACTACGCCCTGCTGATGACCCAAGCCAAATTCCGCAATCACCTTTCTCCCACCTCAGACTCCCTAATTCGCATTGCTGTGGAGTACTATAAAAACTCTGACGAAATAGAGCGAAAAGCGAAATCTTTACTTTACTGGGCAGGGGTGTACATGGAAACAGAGCAATACTCCAAAGCCGTCTATCCCTTAAGAGAGGCCGAGAAACTACTGAACGAAATAGAAAAACCATACATTCAGACACAGATATTGAGTAGTTTGAGTTACCTGAACCGTATAGCCGAAAATTACGACACAGCTCTAACCTATTATAAAAAGGCTTTGCACATTCATTTGCAGCACGACCATTATGAATGGCATATAGGCAAACTGAGCGATGCTCAAGCCCTTTCATACCAGGCGTTCACGGACAGTGCCATCACCTATATGCAACAATTAAAGAAAGCTGCTATTTTCGACTTCTTCACCCATTACGAATCCAAACAAATAACAGAAAACTTGCATCAATACGACCAAGAAACCATTTTGACTAAAAAAAACGAAACCGAAAACCAACTATACCACCTTTTGGCAAGTTGTTTGTTCTTGACAGGGTTGGTTATCACCGTTATATGGCATCAGAAAAAGAAAGGACAAAAACAATTACAAGAACTACAAACTCAAATAGGCAAAATCACACGCTCTGCCGAAATAGATAAAGGTGAAATCTCAAAATTACAGGCTTTGCTAGTTCAAAGCAAGTTGGTCAAACAAGAATACGACCAAATCATGCAACTGGCCACTAAGCAAGACATCGAAGCCTTGTCGGTTTATCTCCGTCTTCAACAGGCTCCTTACATCTACTCCATCCACACAGATTTGCCCGGCCTGATGCATTGGCTAAACCGCACATCCAACCACTTTGCTTACCGCTTACGCGATCGATACCCACGACTTACTAGCACAGAAATCAACACCTGCTGTCTGCAACGTCTTGGCTTTTCACACGAAAAGATGGCTACCATTATGCAAGTCAAGACAACTTCCATCAATCAAAACATCTACCGTTCATGCTCCAAATTGGGAATTGAGAGCGATAAGCACAAGTTCAAAGACTATATCACCTCTTTCTGAAAAGATAATTTTTTTTAAAATCGTGTAACAAAACGGCCTTATTTTCAGTTTAGTTACATTCCTACATACCTATATAACAACACATTACATTGTAACAACACAAATTATTCCAATTTCTCGGATAGAAGTTTTTTTCGTAGTTTCGCCTATAAAAAAAAGAGTGATGAAACGAATTTATTTATTCTGCTGCATAATCCAAAGTATGCTTCTAATAAACTGTAGTAATAAATCGTCAGATTTACAAGATACCAGCTTACCTTATCTTATTGATTTTGAGCAATGCATATCCAATGCCCGAAATATCAAAATTTCGGATATTGCTGATACCATTGAACTGATAGAATTAAAAAGTCCGGAAGAAATTCCAATTAGCATGATTTGGCAATTTATTCCTTTTGAGGATTATTGGTTTTTATATACTCGTGAAGGAGTATTTAAGTTTACCAATAAAGGAGAGTACGTAACCACGATAGGAAAACCTGGACAGGGACCAGGTGAATATCCAAGTGTGTTTGATATTTCGGTAGATAAGTATCATAAAGAGTTTATAATAAATGCTTATCACCGGGTTTTATATTACGATTTGGACGGGAACTATCTTCGCATGGAAAATAAAAGTGGACGCATGAAGAATGCAGCCTTTTCTGATTCCATATTATGGATAACTGACACAGGGGAAAATACCGACAAATATATGTTTTATGGATTGAACGAACACCGTGATACCATTTTTTCTGTTATAAATCCATATTACGGTATTAAATCAAAAGACCATGGTGGAGGATATGTTATTATGGATAAAGCCAAAGAATTCTATTATTACAAAGATGACCTTTATTTGAACGGGCCTTATGTCAATGATACTATATATCAATTGAAAGGGACTCAATGCAAACCTTATGCGATTTTTGATATGGGACAATACAAACAGCCTTTGGAATACATGCCTTGGTATAATTATGAAGCATTCAGGAAACATGGTGGAAATCACTTTGGTATTCCTGCCATGTGTGAATCGGAACAGTATTTTTTCATGCGTGCCCAACGAATGGCACCCAGTGAAGATGGTACAAGATTCATTATGTATGACAAGCAAACACGACAAGGTTTCTTGGTAAATGAAAATAAGGAACGAACCATAACCGATGATATTTTAGGTGGTCCCGATATTTGGCCGATTTGGACTACGGACGACTCTTTTGTCAGTGTGATAGGTTCTTATAGTTACACAAAAAAAATTAAGGACGGTAATTATACACTTTCTCCTAAATTACAGAAACTGGTGGATAGCTGGAATCACGATACGAATGTAATCTTAATGTTTTGTCGGAAAAAAAGTAAATAACATTATAAATAATCTATTTATTAACTAAAAAACACAATGAAAATGAAAAAAGTTTATTTATGGGTAATCATACTTTCTTGTTCTTTCATTGTTGCTTGCGTTGATAAGCCCAAAGACACTCAAGACGGCTTACCTTTCATAATAGATTTTGAGCAATGCATAACTAATGCACGAAACATCAAAATCTCGGATATTGCCGATACGATAGAATTGGTAGAGTTAAAGACACCGGAAGAATTGCCGGTAAGTATGATTTGGCAATTTATAACTGTTGGAGACTACTGGTATATACATGCAAGTGAAGGTATTTATAAATTTACCAACAAAGGGGAATATATTACAAAAATCAGTGGGAAAGGGCAAGGTCCTAGTGAATATTCTACGCTGTGTGGAATAGCAGTTGATACGGTACATAAAGAATTTGTGATTAATGACTATACAAAGCTAATCTTTTTTGATTTTGATGGAAATTTCATACGAATGGAGAATAAAGAAGGCTCCCTTCTGGATGCTGATTTTTCTGATGGAGTATTGTGGGGAACAGATATGGCGTTACATCGAGACAAATATATGCTTTATGGATTAAACAGATTACGCGACACAATATATTCTATTCCTAATTTTTATTATGGCATTAAACCGCAAAGTGCAGGTGGAGTCAGTTATATGTCACTTTATAAGCCGTTTTACCATTATGCCAAAACTCTTTATATGAATGGTCCTGGAGCCAATGATACAATTTATCAACTAAAAGGCAGTCAATGTAGAGTCTATGCTGCATTTAATATGGGAAAATACAAACTTCCATTAAAATACCAAGCTTGGTATAATTACGAGGCACATTGGAAAAACGGTTACCACTACTGGAATATTCCGGCAATCGCAGAGGATGAACGATATCTTTTTATCTTGGCTCAACGGTATGCCCCTTTGAATGGTGATAGGGGTAATAGAGACGATATTTATAGATACCTAATGTACGATAAAAAGGAACGTATTGGGTTTCAGATGAACGAAGATAAAAATGAGAAAATAACGGATGATATTTTAGGCGGTCCTTCCATTTGGCCGTATTGGGTAACAGATGACCATTATATTGGAATGATAGATCCTTATTCTTATAAAAAGAAAATAGAAGAGGACGATTATAAACTTTCTCCTCAATTAGAAAAAATTGTGGATGACTGGAATTACGATACGAATGTATTATTAATGCTTTGTCGTAAAAAGAAAATGAATTAATCTATGTTCAAACCTTTCCCCCACTACCGCCAACACGATGCGATGGACTGTGGTCCTACCTGTTTGCAGATGATTGCCCGATATTACGGCAAGCGATATTCCTTGCAAACGCTTCGCGAACGGTCGTTCATCACCCGCGAAGGAGTGTCGATGTGGGCGGTACTTTCGCTGGTAAAGGAAACCAGAGGTACGGCCAAGGTCATCATTCGGGAACGTACTTTGCTGGAGTGCTTCTTCAGACGGTCAAGATAGATTTCTTCTATATCCTCATAAAACCTTTCAATCGGATTTTTTGTTTTACTCCCAAATTTTGCTATATTTTTGTAGCACGAAAATAAGGAAAACTAGTAATAACATTAAAACAAAAAAACGATTATGACACCAATTATCAATGCACAGCTTCCTGAATTTAAAGTACAGGCATATCACAACGGTAACTTCACTACCCTATCAAGCGACGACGTAAAGGGCAAGTGGGCCATTTTCTTCTTCTACCCGGCTGACTTCACTTTTGTTTGCCCAACCGAATTGGTTGACTTGGCCGAGAAGTACGAAAAACTGCAAAGCCTTGGCGTAGACGTATATTCCGTCAGCACAGACTCACACTTTGTACACAAAGCATGGCACGATGCATCGGAAAGTATCCGAAAAATCAATTACCCGATGTTGGCCGACCCGACAGGCGTATTGAGCCGTGGATTTGGCGTGATGATTGAAGAAGACGGCATGGCTTATCGCGGTACCTTCCTCGTGAATCCGGAAGGAAAAATCAAGATTGCCGAAATTCAAGACAACAGCATCGGACGAAATGCCGACGAGCTTGTCCGCAAGGTAGAAGCGGCTATCTTCGTAGCCAACCACCCGGGCGAAGTATGTCCGGCTAAGTGGCAACAGGGTGCCGAAACATTGAAACCCAGCATCGACCTGGTAGGAAAAATCTAAAGTATTATTTGCACCATTTGTGTCATCCTAAGCACTGCTTAGGATGACACGACCATCAAAACTCATCAACTAATTATGTTAGATACCTCAACCCTTCAACAAGTAACCGAAATCTTCCGCAACCTGGAAGCCGATTATACATTCCGCATCAGCTATGCCCCTCTGCGTGAGGAAAGCAATCAGCTCATAGCGTTTCTGAATGACTTTGCAAGTACATCTGCCCGTCTGAACGTAGAGAAGCACGAAGCCGAAACCGATGACCTGAGTTTTACAATCCTGAAAAACGGAAAGGACACCGGTATCACCTTCAGGGGCATCCCTAACGGACATGAATTTACCTCCTTGCTACTGGCCGTACTGAATGCCGACGGCAAGGGAAAGAACTTGCCCGATGAAGGCATTGCCCGACGCATCCGTGCCTTGCAGGGGGATATTCATCTGCAAACTTACGTGTCGCTGACTTGCACGAATTGCCCCGATGTAGTACAAACCTTGAACATCATGTCTTTGGCTAACCCGAACATCCGTCACGAGATGGTGGATGGTGCTCTCTTTCAAGACGAAGTGAACAAACAGGGCGTACAGGCTGTACCTTCGGTCTTTGCCAACGGAAAGTTACTACATGTGGGACGAGGTTCGATGGGGGAACTCCTCGAAAAATTGGAAGCCGTCTATCCTTCGACACCGATAGATGTCAATAGTCAGCCCGTACATCGGACCTTTGACGTATTGGTGGTGGGTGGTGGACCGGCCGGAGCCTCAGCAGCTATCTATTCGGCTAGAAAAGGCTTGAAGGTAGGTGTGATAGCCGAACGCATCGGTGGACAAGTAAAAGAAACGGTAGGTATCGAGAACCTGATTTCGGTACCGCACACCACCGGAAGCCAATTGGCAGATGACCTCCGCACACACCTCACTCAATACCCGATTGAATTGTTCGAAAACCGACGGGTAGAATCGGCTGACTTGAAGGGCAAAGACAAGCAAATCCTCGTAAAAGGTGGAGAAACATTCAGTGCCCCGGCGGTAATCATCGCCACCGGAGCCGGTTGGAGACGCCTCAACGTGCCCGGAGAAGCCGAATACATCGGCCGTGGAGTGGCTTTCTGTCCGCATTGCGACGGGCCTTTCTATGCCGGAAAGGAAGTGGCCGTAGTAGGTGGAGGAAACTCAGGAATTGAAGCAGCCATCGACCTGGCCGGTATCTGCAAAAAAGTAACGGTGATTGAATTCCTCGATACATTGAAAGCCGACCAAGTGTTGCAAGACAAGGCTCGAAGTCTGTCAAACGTAGAAATCATTACTTTCACGCAGACGACCGAGGTCATAGGCGATGGCGAAAAAGTAACGAGCCTTCGCCTGAAGAATCGCGGAAACGGGGAAGAAAGAAACTTGCCTTTGGACGGGGTGTTCGTACAAATCGGGCTGAGTGCCAACAGCCAGCCTTTCTGCGAGGAATTGGAAACATCCCCTATCGGCGAAATCATGATTGATACCCATTGTCGAACTAACTTGCTGGGAGTATATGCCGCTGGAGATGTATCGTCGGTACCCTACAAGCAAATCATCATCGCCATGGGTGAAGGAGCCAAAGCTGCCCTATCAGCCTTCGACGACCGGATGAGAGGAAATTTCTAGACTTAACCAACAAACTATATCCAAGTAGATGTGCTCAAAAAAGTACATCTACTTTTTTTTCATGAAAGATTTCCATACCTTTGTGCAAATCTATTATTTAACAATTGCTTATCACCATGAAAAACATTCTCAAAAGTATACTGATTGCCCTTTGTATAGGAAACAGTCTATCGACTATACAAGCACAAAACAACATCTTGTTGCAATCCAAAAACCTGGAGATAACACTGAATGAAAAAGGATATTACCAATCCATCCGGATAGCCGATAAAGAGGTCATGAAAGAAGAATCATCACCTATACTGACCGCATGCAACGACAAGCAACTGATTACCCCTATACAGCTAACGAAGAATCAAGACAAGCTTCAAGTAACGATGTCCGACCATTCGATAGTAGAATTGGCATATACAGAAACACCTCATTGCATCACTTTAGAAGCTCATGAAGTGCCTTCACATTATGAAGCCATCATCTTCGGCCCTATCAGTATACAAATGCATGAACAGGTGGGCGACATCGTAGGAGTAGTACAAGGAAACGGAATAGCCATGGGCATGCAAAGTATGAACACCAAAACCACAGCCGGAGTACCCGAAGAATATGCCGAACAAGTGCAGACATACTTCAAGATAAAAGGAAAAGAAACCGAATTGTCGGTAGGAACCATCCCTATACATCGGCTGGCAGCCGTAGACCTAACAGATGGAGCTGCCTTCCAACTATTCTGCCGAAACCGTTCACAAGCCGAACAACGAACGATCTTCCAATTAAAGGACATGCAGATTGAACCGGTGAAAGGAGAAGATGCACACATCAAAGGGGCAAAAATCGCCATCTGGGGAGCTTCACAAAGTGAAGCCTTAACAAGAATAGCTGCCATTGAACAAGAACAAGGATTACCACATCCTTTATTTGATGGTGAATGGGGAAAAACAAGCCGGGCAGCCATGAACTCATACCTTATCTCAAATTTCGGAGAAAAGGATTTTGACTTCATACTGGACAAAGCAGAAAAAGCCGGATTCAAATACATCTATCATTCCGATCCTTTTGAAGAATGGGGGCACTTCCGATGGAGCAAAAAATTTGTAGAAGGAGGAGATGAAAAAGTTGCAGCACTAGTGAAAAAAGCTGCTCAAAGAGGTATCGCCATGGGAATTCATACACTGACCAACTTCACCACGACCAACGATGCCTACGTAACCCCTATACCCTCTACCCACTTGCTAAAACAAGGAGCATTGCAACTCACATCCGGCATTGATGACAAACAAACGGAAATACGTATCCAGAATTCAAACTATTTCGAATTACCCATGACGCTGAATGGCCTGATGATAGACCAAGAATTGATTACCTATGGAGAAGTAAAGCAGGAAGGTGAAACAATGCTGCTGACAGGGTGTACCCGAGGAGCATTTGGCACCACTGCAGCAACACATACTATAGAAACTCCACTATATAAACTATGGGACTATCCATACAAGACATTCTTCCCTGACCTGGAGCTACAAGATGCGTATGCTGCCCGACTGATTGAAATCTTCAATAAAACAGGATTGAAACAAATATCATTCGATGGATTGGAAGGATGCATGTATACCGGACATGAAGATTATTCGACCTCGCACTTCGTGAAACGATTTTACCAAGGTGTAAAACATAATGTATTAAACGACGCAAGCAGACTTAACCATTTTAACTGGCATATTCACACCCGTATGAATTGGGGAGAACCATGGGGAGAAGCCATGCGAACCGGACAAGTGAAAAACCGTATCAAGAATCAGAAATTCTTCCAACGAAATTTGTTCCCTCGGATGTTGGGTTGGTTCTTGATTCGTTTGGCCGACCGCAAGTTTGAAGCCACTACGCTGGAAGACCTGGAATGGGCCTTGTCTGAATCGGCCGGATTCGACGCCGGATATGCCATGAGCATCAATGTGCGAACATTGAAAAACCATGGACAAATAGACCAACTGCTAACAGCTATCAAGCATTGGGATATGCTCCGTGAAAAACAATGTTTCACACCCGAACAAATGGAGGAATTGAAAAAGGTAGAAACAGAATGGCACCTGGAAAAAAAGAATGAAAAAGAATTCTTACTCTATCCGTTGAACATTACGAAGTACTTCCATTGTGCTTTATCGGAAATGCAACCGGGACAAACAGGTGGCTCAGATTGGGTAGTAAACACATCGTATGGTGGGAAATATGCTTTCCGCCTGAAAGTGGAAGGAGATGGAGCTATTGAAAATCCGAAAATCCAAACCACCAAAGGAACAATCGTATTTCCTTGTACACTGGAAACCGACCAATATTTACTTTACACCTACGAAGGGAAAGCAACTGTTACGGACAAGAATTATCGGGTAATTACAGACGTTACTCCCCAAGGAGTGGCCGAAATGCCAACCGGAGATTCGCATGTAATTTTCTCATGCGAACCGATAGACGATACAACCCCTGACATACAGGTACGGTTTATCACTCGAGGAAAACCACAAACGATTGTATTGAAATAATAACAAACATGAATCAAACTTTTTAATAAAAAACCGGGCATGAATACATGCCCGGTTTTTTATTAAAGGTTTGATTCAAACGAATAACAGCCCGAGACGACTTCGTGTGGTTGATAACCATCTTTTGATGGCATCCAAACAGTAGCTTTAGTACCCACCGGAATGGTACAATCCAACTTGAATTGACCATCCTTTTGTTCCCACTTGATAGCTATTTCACCATAAGTCGTTTCGTGTGTATATTCTACCCATTCCAAGTCTTTAGGAACAACCGGACGAATATCGAACGTCTTAAAACCTGCTTCTTTACAACGAAGACCGGCCAAATCACGGTAATACCAACCCAAACCACCACCAAACATCGGGTGATTGCGAGAATCGCGACCGTCCCAATTTTCCCAAGTAGTAGTGGCTCCTTGCTCAATCCACCAACCATAACTTGGGAAATCACGCTGGTTCATAATGGTATATGCCAAATCAGTCAAGCCATTGTCACTAAGCACTTCAAACAAATAACGCGTTCCGATGATACCTGTGTCCAAATGGTCATTCACTTCGGCAATATTTGCTTTAAGAGCAGCAACCACCTTCTCACGCCGATCGGCCGGCACACCCATTTGCAAAGCAAGTACATTGCTACCATGTTTTCCATAAGAACCGGTTTCTTCATCATAAAATGCCTGATGGAATGCCCGATAAGCATTGTCGCGAATGTTCTTGAATTCTGAAGCACCTTGACCAAGCACTTCGGCCACTTTCACCACGATATCGGCACTATTCCAAAGCAAGAAAGTATGAACCAAATCGGCTTGAGGAAGCTGGCGAGGAGGCAACCAGTCACCCAAATTCTTCCAACTTTGAGGATCTTGTGAAAGCATGACACCTGTTTCCGGATTCACCCACTTCAGCATCCAACGGACATGTCGTTGCATGGCATTGAAATTTTGTTCGAGCATCCGAACATCGCCATAATGACGATAGAATTCCCACGGCATGATTTCGATGGCTGCCCCCCAACCAATACCACCTCCACAACCGGGTTGCCAAGGGGCAGAGTTAGGTACATAACCATCAGCCGTTTGTGCTCCGCGTATATCGCGAATCCATTTGTTATAGAATGTCTGAGCCTTGTAATTGTACATCACAGTAGCACAAGCTATTTGTCCGTCGCCGGTATAAGGAGAACGCTCGCGATGCGGACAATCGCTAGCAATAGCACCGTGCATATTGTCAAGCTGACTTTGTTGCCAAATTTGATTGATTTGGTTAAACAAATCGTTGGAAGTACGGAACGTACCGGCTTCCTCTACATCGCTACATACCAAATGAGCTTCGATTTGTTCTGAAGTCAGATTGTCGAGTCCATGAATCTCCACTTCCGAGAAAACAAACCAAGTGAAACGTGCATGATAAGATTCATTACCCGAACCTTTAGCTATATAAGTATTCGCACCATTACCGGATTCGCTAATATATTTAATCTCAATCTTTTGACCTTCTTTCGCCTGGATATTTTTCAGTGCTACCCATCCTGAAACTTCTACCGGGAATTTGACCTTGAACGAGCCATTCTCTTGTTTCTTTATGCTGACCGGATGATAGCGTTCTGTAATTCGGTCGGCAGGACCATTTTGAGGTATCAACTTACCACACGGAGCAGGTTTCAAGGCTACTGACACCCATTGAGAATCATCGTAACCGGCTGTAGCCCATCCTTCATGCTCTAACCGTGCATCGTAATGTTCACCCAAGAATATCTGATCACTAACAATGGCACTACGTTCTATCTTCCAGCTCTCATCGGAAGCTATCACATCTGTCGTTCCATCTGCATAGGTTACTTCAATTTGTCCCATAAAACGAGGTGTACCGTAACCCATCGGTGGCCAATGCTCAATCATGTCATAAAACCCATTACCCAAAATCACCCCAAATACATTTTCACCTTGAGCAACTACCTCCGTCAAATCATGCGTAAGATACATGACCAAATATTCCTCGAACGGGTCTTCCACCACAATGTTGCGGGTTCCCAATTTCGGACGCACATCGTAATTGGTCTGATTCGGTGAAAGATAATCTTCTCCAATACGTTGTCCGTTGATATAGAGTTCGAAGTATCCAAGTCCGGTGCCATAAAATCGTGCCTGCTTTATCGGCTTATCCAATGAGAAAGACTTTCGTAAAAGCGGAGCCGGAAGTGCCCGTTTACTATTATCTTCTATCCGATACTGAGTTTCACCCGAAGAAGACATTGTATCATAAGATTCGACTCCTTGCCAAGGAGCACCAATCCATCGTCCTTTCCATTCATCGGCTGAAAGCAAACCTACATGCCAAGAAGCCGGAGAACTCCACGAAGACTCATTTCCTTGTTCGTCCCAAACCTTCACTTGCCAATAATAAGTGGTACGTGACTGCAAAGGAGCACCTTCATATTCAATAAAAGCTGATTCCTCTGAAAGAACTTTTCCAGAATCCCAAACCGGATTACTGAAATCATCCGAACAAAGAGCAACTCTGATTTGATAAGCAGATTGAGCTGCTCCAGAAACTTGTTTTACATTCCTATTTATCCAGGACAAACGTGGATTCTGAATATCAATGAAAGCATTAGCCTCATATTCACAAGTAAGCTGCATGGGTTGGATACTTGATTCAGTACATGAACACATTATCATTAAGCCTATAGTCCAAATCAGGCCCCACACATAAGTTTTTAGTTTTCCTATTAGCACCATTCTTATTTATTCAAATACGTGAGACATAGATTGTCCATTCCATACTTGCGGAATATCCAAGTCAAAAATTTCAGCAATCGTATGAGCCGTATCATACTGCATCATTGCTTCTGCAAACTCACCACATTTCTTCACGTTCTTTCCTGCAATGATGAAAGGAGTGTTCATCTCCATGTTGGTACGTCCACCATGACCTGTCTTAAAGCCACCATGATCGGAAGTAATGATGAAGATGCTATTATCGTATATTCCTGCTTCTTTCACTGCTGCAATAATTTCACCTAAACAAGCATCCAACTCTTCCATTCTTTGATAGTAAGCCGGTGTGTCATGTCCAGCAGAATGGCCTACATGATCTGGATCATCGTAGATGATAGCCATTAAGTTAGGTTTATGTTCCTTGATATAAGCCACAGAATTGGCAGCAATCTTTGCAGGATCCTCCTGTACACAATAGTTAAACGACTTATAATCAATCAATGGTTTAATACCACCCCATTCATAAATACCACCAATCACTGCCTCAGGAAATTGCTTGCGAAGTAAATAGAAAACCGTAGGAAAAGTACCGTTTTCTGTAAGATAAATAGGTTCTACATCAGGACCATCGCCATTGTTCGACCATCCATGAAATTCTGTAGGAGCACCGGCAAACATCGAAGCCCAGTTGGGCGAACTATCCGATGGTAATACCGTACGCTTCTTGAATGTATAGGCACCATTAGCCATTAAGGTACGGGTGTTCGGCATCTGAACCGAATCCATGCAATACGACCCCCAACCATCAAAGGCTACCAAAAACACATGTTCAGCCTTCCACTGTTTAGCCTCCTGCTCCTGCTTTGGAGTACAAGAAACTACCATCATCCCAATAAGAAGCAATAGAAATAGTTTTTTCATAAGTAGTACAATTAGATTTATAGATATACAAAGAAAGAGAAAATTCCTCAGAAAGCATAAAAAAAGGGGCAATTCTTTCAAAAAGCCCCTTTTCTATTTTTATCTTACTCTATCAACGAAACACACTACGATTTGGTTTGCTACTCATCACAAAGTGCAGTTTCACACCCTCGCGAACATCTTCGTAGTTCAAGAACGGAGATTTATGACGCTTTCCGTTTACATAAAGTGCTTTAACATAGACATTCTTCGGTGACCAGTTTTCGGTAGTTACCTCAATTTTCTTTCCATTACTCATTGTAGTAGTTACCGCTTCTACGCATGGAGAACCAATGCTATACTTGTTACTGCTTGGAGCCACCGGATAGAAACCCATACAATTGAAGATGTGCCAAGCCGACATCTGGCCGCAATCGTCGTTACCGCTCAAAGAACCCGGCTCGTTACCATAGAAACTATCGGCAATGATACGTACCCATTTCTGGCACTTCCATGGTTCACCAAACCAATTATATAGGTAAGCTACATGATGACATGGCTCGTTACCATGCCAATAAGCACCGATACGACCTTGAATGTCGTGTGCTCCCGGAATGTCCTTATCCATTTCGGTAGTGAACATATCGTCGAGACGCTTCAACAACAAGTCGCGTCCGGCCATTTCCATATAACCTTCAAAATCGTGTGGAACAGTCCAAGTGTATTGCATGGTGAAGCCTTCGGTAATATCGCCCCAGCCATGTACGGAACCCGGTCCTTGATAAGCAATCGGACTAAATGGAGTACGCCAATTTCCTTTCGAATCGCGACCACGCATGTATTTGGTTTCAGGATCCACCAAATTCTGATAATGCTTGGAACGCTTCATGAAATATTCATAGTCTTCGGTCTTACCCAAAAGTTTAGCAGCCTGAGCGATGCAATAGTCATCATAAGCATATTCCAAAGTCTTTGAAACAGATTCTGCTTCCTTGTCGAAAGGTACATAGCCCAATTCACGATATTCAGGCAAGCAATCGTAATGAGGATTCATGGCTGTAGTCTTCATGGCCTCGTAAGCACGTTCGTAATCGAACCCTTTCACGCCTTTCACCATCATATCGGCCAATACCGAACATGAGTGATAGCCAATCATACACCAAGTTTCGTTACCATAAAACGACCAGAATGGAAGCATGTGTTCTACGCTCTTATCGTAATGAGCCAACATCGAATTGGCGATATCGGCCTGTAATGGTTGATTAACCAAGTTCAACAACGGATGGAAAGCACGATAGGTGTCCCACAAAGAGAAAGTAGTATAGTTGGTAAAGCCATCAGCCTTTTCAATGTTCTTGTCCAAACCACGATAGCTTCCGTCTGAATCTTGGAAAATAAACGGATGAAGTGCTGTGTGATAAACACTGGTATAGAATGTTTGCTTTGTCTTCAGATCACCCTTCATCTGATATTTTCCTAATTCTTTTTCCCAAAGTTGGTCGGCATTCTTGCGAACATCTTCAAAGGTCAATCCATCCAATTCCTTCATATTTTCCAAAGCTCCGGCTGTGCTGACACCCGAAATGGCTGTCTTGACATATATTTCCTGTCCTTCAGTAGATTTGAAGCGAAGACAAGCCATCAGGTTTGCTCCCCATGCTTCCATGTGACTACGGAAACGACTGGTGTTATATATAACCGGCTTACCATCTTGAAGAATATTAAAGCCATCCAACTTACAAGAGAAAGTTGCAGCAAAATAAACATGACGTTCAGGTCCCCAACCCTTCACCAACTTATAACCTACAATGGTGGAGTCATTGATTTGACGAAGATTGGCCCAAGGGCATTTCTGCCACAAGGTATGATTCATGTCAATCATCAAAAACGCCTTCTCGGATTTTGGATACGTGAAGCGAAACATACCACTTCGCAAAGCCGAAGTCATTTCGGCCTTTACTCCATAATCGGTGAGTTCTACTCCGTAATAACCCGGTGAAGCCCATTCCTTATCATGAGAATAACGTGAGCGATAACCTTCATCCGGATTTTCATGTGTCCCCGGAACGGTCTTGATTTCACCTGTACCCGGAATAAACAAAAAATCTCCCAAATCAGGAATACCGGTTCCACTTAAGTGAGTCAAACTGAAACCCAATAATGTAGGATGAGAATACTTGTAACCGGCAGCTGCATCATAGAAATCAGAATCCGTATCAGGACTAATCTGAATACCTCCGAATGGAATTTGTGCTCCTGGGTATACATTGCCATAACCATCTGTACCTACAAACGGGTTCACATACTGGGTCAAACGTTCTTGTGCCAGGGCATTCAACACTAGCACACAAGCTAACATACTAAAAATTTTTCTCATTTGGATTCTCCTTCCTTGATATCACCCATGGCCAGTTGATATTCTTTCCACAAGTCGTCAATATTATATTCTTTACCTAACACATGTTTGATAGCACCATCGAACGACCAAGGCACCACTTCGAGTGTACTACGATTAAACTTACGCAAGAAGTCAGGATCCTTATTATCGCGTAACCAAACAAAGAAATATCCGGCACGACGATAACCATCCATATAGTTTCCACCCTTCGGGCGATCGGCTTCACCATGGAAACCACCATTCGCTACACGTACAGCATCGGCCATACCTTCGATAAAGGCCCAGAATACCTTGCTGTTTCCGTAATTGCCAATACCTTGGGGTTCCAACTGATAAGCATGTGTCAATTCATGTAATAACACTCCTCTGGTTTCAAAATCAACTTTGGCTGTATCATTACCGGCAAACGATTTCGCTACATGACGAGTGCTATAAAAGATGCCGATTTCACCATTTCCACCCCCTTTTGCTGAGATACCTTCCGAATCTTCCAAAGTATAATGAAGATTGTTTACCGGCACGATACTATCTTTTGGACTGAAATAGAGTGTATTCAATACCACATGAGCCTGTTCGGTGATATAAGCCTTTGGATCGGTAATGATGCTATGATAAATTCGGGAACCTTCACTCTCCGGTGCTTTGTCTTCAAAAAGGATGTTTCCCACGAAGTAATCCTTCCACACACATTCAGCACAAGACGAGGCTTTTTCTACTGTTGCTTGTGTGCCTTTTGAAGTACATGCTGACAAACCTGCCAGCATGCACATAGATATAATAATGGTTTTCTTCATATCAATCGATTATTCGCCATCGGTTAATGAATAAGGCTTATCAGCCTTAGCCAAACCACGTTTCTTATTTGGTGTTGAACTCATGACAAATTCCAAAGTACCACCATTCATCAAATCGCTATGAGTAATGTAAGTCTTTGTATATGGCTTTCCATTCAAACGTACAGCCTTTACATAACGCTTCTTATCACTTGCACCCGGAGCCTTGATTTCCATCGTCTTTCCATTAGGCAAAGACATCTTCAGATAAGGCAAGTATGGTGCTCCCAATACATATTGATCGGTACCCGGACAAACAGGGTAGAAGCCCATAGCAGTAAAGAGATACCATGCCGACATCTGACCACAGTCGTCATTACCACCGAGTCCGCGAATATGGTTCTTGTACATCTTATTCATTACTTCACGTACCCAATATTGAGTCTTCCACGGTTGTGATGTCCAAGCATACAAATAAGGGATGTGATGAGAAGGTTCGTTACCATGAACATAACCACCAATCAAGCAATCAGCTGTAATGTCTTCGTTAGCTTCGTAGTACTTTTCAGGAAGATGCATTTCGAACAATTCGTCCAACTTACGCAAGAAATCCTTTTCACCACCCATTTGGTTAATCAAACCAAATACATCGTGTGGTACATGGAAAGAGAAGTTCCAGGAATTACCTTCAATGAAACCTTCGCCATGAGTTTGAAGAACATCAAATTCTTTCTTGAAGCTACCATCCTTATAACGAGGACGAGCAAAACCTAATTCCTTATCAAAGAGACGACGATAATTCAAAGCACGTTCCTTATATTGCTTAGCTACTTCTTCGTTACCGGCATTCAAAGCTGTCTTATAGATAGTCCAGTCGTCATAGCAATATTCCAAAGTAGTAGATGCTGCTGTACTATTTACTTCCAAAGGCACATAACCCAACTTCACATAATCGCCTACACCTTCGAAATATCCAACATTAGATGTAGTAACCATTGCTTTCAAAGCTTCGTTCTTGTCAACATCAGCTCCCTTTGTAATAGCATCAGCCAACACAGAAGTAGCATGATAACCACTCATACACCAGTTATCGTTCGCCATGTGACTCCATACCGGTAATAAACCGTGTACACTCTGTTGCTGATGACGAATCATAGACATCACCATGTCACGAGCCTCAGCAGGCTTCATCAACATCAAGAACGGATGCTCTGCACGATAAGTATCCCATAAAGAGAAAATGGTATAGTTATTGAAACCTTTGGCTTGATGAATATTGTGATCCAATCCGCGATATTTTCCATCCACGTCCATGTAAACCGAAGGGTTAATCATGGTATGATAATATGAAGTATAGAACATGGCCTTTTGATCTTCCGTACCTTCTATTTCGATCGAAGCCAATTGCTTGTTCCAACTATCGGATGCTTCGCGTACAATGGTATCGAAATCTTTCGAAGCAGCCTCAGCCATCAAGTTCTTCACCGCACCTTCTGTGCTTGTTGCAGACAAAGCAACCTTGACAACTACTTCCGGATTCTTTTCCGTATCAAACTCGAAATAAGAAACCACCTTACGTCCTGCCATTTCAGGGAAATTGTTGTTTACCGGGAACTTTCTCCACCATCCGTTGTACAAAATGCGTTGATGATCCTTATAACCATAGTTCTTGATAGGTTGTGAGAAAGAAATCGCAAAATAAGTATAGTTAGTACGTGCCCAACCATTAGTAATGCGATAACCAGTCAACAATGTATCATTTTCAACACGAAGGAATGCCCACAAAGTCTTACCATCGTAGTTGTAAATACCATGATTCAAGTCCAAAACGATACGACCATCACCATCCTTAGGGAAAGTATACTTGTGTACACCTACACGTGGGGTAGCTGTCAACTGTGCCTTTACTTTGTAGTCGTCCAACTGTACTTCATAGTAACCAGGAACAGCCTTTTCTGTTTCGTGTGAGAAACGAGAACGATAACCTGCATCCGGATTGTCTGAAGTACCCGGGTTAAGCTTCAAAGGACCAGTAGTAGGCATCACCAAAATATCCCCCAAATCCGAGTGACCTGTACCACTAAAGTGAGTGTGGCTAAAACCTACAATAGTCTTGTCATGATACTGATAACCAGCACAGTATTCATAAGTTCTTTTTTGATAAGTACCATTCACATTATGAGGAATGGTATCCGTATCCGGACTTAACTGAACAATACCGAAAGGCACACAAGCACCGGGAAACGTATGTCCCATCCCGTCAGTACCAATCATCGGATTTACATACTGTACTTGTGCAATAGTAGTTGCCGACAAGGCAGCAACTACTAGAAATGATTTAAATCTTTTATTCATATTTTCTTTTTATAATTATTCTGCTGAGTTAGAGAATGAATATGGGAAGTCACTATCTTTTGTACCTCTTGCTGTAGTTGGTTGATTACCCATATCGAATACAAGCTTAGCACCCTTCAGCAATTCAAAGTGATCCAAATAGTTCTTTGTATAGTTCTTTCCGTTGTAAGTCATCTTATTGATATAACGATTATCATCGCTATTCTTAGGAGCAGTAATTTCAATCTTTTTGCCATTTTCCAAAGTCAAAGTAGCCTTTTGGAAATAAGGTGCACCCAATACATATTGATTGCTACCCGGGCAAACAGGATAGAAACCTAATGCGGTGAACACATACCATGCAGAAGTCTGACCGTTGTCTTCGTCACCACAATAACCATCCGGAGTCGGCATGTACAAACGATTCATCACTTCACGCAACCAATACTGAGCCTTCCATGGCTGACCTGCATAATTATATAGGTAAATCATATGTTGAACAGGTTGGTTTCCGTGAGCATAATTACCCATGTTCATAATTTCCATTTCGCGAATTTCATGAATCACACGACGATAGTAACTTTCATCATATACAGGAGGTACAGAGAATACAGAGTCGAGCATGCTAACAAATGTTTCTTTACCACCCATCAAATCAATCAAACCTTGTACATCGTGGAATACTGACCAAGTGTAGTGCCAGCTGTTTCCTTCAGTAAATGCATCACCCCACTTCAATGGATTGAACGGAGTTTGGAACTTACCATCCTTATTCTTACCACGCATTAACTTAGTTTCAGCATCGAATACGTTGCGGAAGTTTTGGCTTCTCTTCTTGTACAATTCCAATTCTTCAGCCGGACGACCTAACTTCTTACCCATTTGATAGATACACCAGTCGTTATAAGCATATTCCAATGTACGAGCTACGTTTTCATTGATATTCACATCGTAAGGAACATAACCCAATTCATTGTAATATTGATAACCTAAACGACCAGTTGACTTAACTGTAGGATGATTGTTATTAGCGCCAACCAACAAACCTTCGTACATTTTTTGAGCATCGGCCTTAGTTACATTTTTCATAAATGCATCTGCTACAACAGAAGCCGAGTTATTACCAACCATGCAGTTACGATGACCTGGAGAAGCCCATTCCGGATAGAAGCCACTTTCCAAGTAAGCGTTCAACAAACCTTCCTGCATCTTTTCGCCCATAGAAGGATAAACCAAGTTAACAAATGGGAAAAGACAACGGAAAGTATCCCAGAAACCAGTATCAGTAAACATATAACCCGGAAGAACCTTACCGTTATATGGGCTATAGTGTACAGGTTTTCCATTCTCATCGTATTCGAACAATGAACGTGGGAAGAGTACTGAACGATAGTAGCAAGAATAGAATGTACGCATTCTGTCTGTATCATCACTTTCGATAGTGATTCTACCCAACACATCGTTCCAAGTATCACGGCCAGCTTGTTTTACTTGATCGAAAGTCTTGTCACCAATTTCTTGCAAGTTACGTTCTGCTTGCTCCAAGCTAATGAAAGAAGAAGATACACGAGCATGTACTTTTTCTCCTCTCTTAGTTGCAAAACCGATAGCTGCACCACTATGATCAGACTTTAACTCCAACATTCCGTCAACCAATGTCTTACCAGCCCAAACTTTATTGAAAGTAAATGGCTTGTCAAATTCAACCACAAAATAGTTCTTGAAGTTTTCAGGAAGACTACCACTATTCTTGGTTGTATAACCTACAATCTTATTTTCTTCAGGGATAATCTTTACATAAGAACCTTTATCAAATGCATCCACCACTACAAATGCCTTATCTGTTTCAGGGAAAGTGAAACGGAAATATGCACAACGTTCTGTAGGTGTAATTTCAGTTGTCAAATCATACTCAGACAAATATACGCTATAATAGTACGGCGTAGCCTTTTCTGACTTATGAGAGAACCAAGAAGCACGAGAATCTTCATCAATTTTCAAAGCCTTTGACATTGGCATGATAGAGAACTGACCGTAGTCATTAATCCAAGGACTAGGCTGATGGGTCTGCTTAAAACCTCGAATTTTATCCGAAGCATACGTGTAAATCCATCCGTGTCCCATAGTTCCTGTTTGAGGAACCCAAAAGTTCATACCCCAAGGCAAAGCAATAGCCGGATAAGTGTTACCATTGGAAAGGGCTACCTTTGAATCAGTACCCATCAACGGATTCACATAATCCACCGGTGTCTTAGTCTGCTGAGCAAACAAAGTTGTAACTCCCATCAAAAAAGCCACAACACAAAGTAAAGATTTCTTTTTCATATAATGATTGATTTTAGATAAATTCCTGAAAGAAAGATTATTTGACAAAGATAAGACAATTTATTTAATCTAAAAAAGACTTAAAGAAAATAGCTTAATTTTTTCCTAAAAAACAAATAAAATCCATATTTATTTTATAATTTTGTACGTTACGTTTATATATTCGTACACAAAACATTTTATCATTACAATTAACCTTCGTAAATCTATACTTTAAATGAAAAAAGGATTCTTCTTTTTATTTGCCATAGCTATACTATTCTTGGGCTATGGTTGCCAACAAAACTCTAATGAAAGCTTTGAACAAGAACCTCTAGCTCAATGGATAGACCCGATGATTGGTACGGCCGGTCACGCACATACCTATCCGGGACCAACACTACCTCACGGTATGGTGCAATTAAGTCCGGACAACGGACCTGACGGATTTGCCTGGGACTGGTGCGGAGGATATCATGCCTCTGATAGCACCATCAAAGGTTTTTCGCATACACATATCAGCGGCACCGGTGTACAAGACTTATGTGACATCTTACTAATGCCTGCAACGGGAAACATCCAGTTCAATGTTGGGACAGCCGATAAACCTGAAGAAGGTTATCGCTCCAAATTCAATCCTCAAAGCGAAAAGGCTGAAGCCAATTATTATTCCGTTTATTTGGATGAGCCAAAGGTAAAGGCAGAACTAACCACTACACTGCGTTGTGGTATTCATCGTTACCAATTCGATGACCCCAAAAATCAACATATCATATTAGACTTGAATCACGGAAACAATAATAAAGCTTACGAAGCAAGTTTCCAAGTGGTCAACGAAAAGACTATCCAAGGTGTCAGACGCGTAAACGGATGGGCAAAGGATCGTTCCATTTTCTATTATGCAGAATTCTCTGAACCCTTTTCAGACATAACTGCTTCCATCGATGATAAAGAAACAGACAAAATTCAATCGGGCGAAGGCAAAAAAATAATTCTTGCTGTCAACTATCAAAAACCCGTTAAGGAAATTGTTGTCAAAGTAGGCATCTCCATGGTAAGTGAAGAAGGTGCCAAGAAAAACTTCTTGGCCGAAGCAGCCAACAAAACATTCGATGAAATCAGAAAAGAAGGTTTCGAATGTTGGAACAAAGAATTGGCCAGAGTAAAAATCAATGCTTCGGAAAAAGACAAACGCATCTTCTACACATCCCTTTATCACGCACTGGTCGTACCCAATATCTTCAATGATGTGGATGGTAACTATAGAGGAATTGATAACCAAATCCACAATTGTGGAGAAGATTCTCACTATGCCCTATTCTCTTTATGGGATACTTACCGTGCAGCCCATCCACTTTATACAGTCATCGAGCCAGAACGCAATGAAGCTTTCGTACGATCAATCATCGACAAATGGAAACGCTTCGGACATCTGCCCAAATGGGAACTTCATAGTAATGACACCTATTGCATGATAGGCTATCACGCCATCCCGGTAATCGCAGACGCTTACATGAAGGGACAACGCAATTTTGATGTAAAAGAAGGATTGAAAGCCATCGCCTACACCATGGATGACGAATATTACGATGGAGTAGCCTTAATCAAAAAATATGGATACATACCGGCCGATAAAGATACACGAACCGTAGCTAAAGCAGTGGAGTATGCTTACGATGACTGGTGTGTTGCCCAAATGGCAAAAGAAATGGGCGAAAAGGATATTTACGAACGTGCTATCGTTCGAGCTCAATATTATAAGTATTATTTCGACCCTACCGACAACTTCTTGAAAGGACGTTATTCGGATGGAAAATTCCGCCGCGAAGGATTTGACCCAACAGCTGTCCACCATCATAGTACCGGTTATTATGTAGAAGGAAACGCTTGGCATTACGCCTTCTATGTTCCACAAGACGTCAATACCCACATCGAAATGATGGGTGGAGATGAAGCCTACGCAAACAAAATTGACGAAATGTTTGAAGGCGAAAATTTAGGTGACACCGCAGACGGTGTAGTGGATGTAACCGGATCCATCGGACAATACACCCATGGAAACGAACCATCACATCAAGTACCTTATTTATATGCCTATGCCGGACAACCCTGGAAAACCCAGATGCGTGTAAAACAAATCATCGACGAAATGTACAACGACACACGCGAAGGTTTATGTGGTAACGAGGATTGCGGACAAATGTCAGCTTGGTACATCCTCAGCACCATGGGATTCTATCAAGTAGCTCCTGCATCGAATATATATGTATTGGGTACCCCTCGCTTCCCTAAAACCAGCATTGCATTGGCTAACGGTAAGTCATTCAACATTGAAGCAGAAAATGTATCGGATACCAACTTCTATGTAAAAGAAGTATATTGGAACGGAGAACCTTATCACAAATCGTACATTACCGCTGACATGTTGGCTAACGGAGGTACGCTAAAAATGGTCATGAGTAATGAACCAAACAAAGCATTCGGAGCTGCTCCTGAAAACAGACCTGTTGCTAGAATTACGGACCATGTACGCACCGTGGATGAACTTTTAAAATCACCTCTTTCATATGAATAATTAAAACTAAAAATAAACTATATGTTAGTATCTTACAAAACCATTCTAGAAAAAGCATTTGAAGGAAACTACGCAGTAGGTGCCTTCAATTGCCTCAGCCTTGAAAACGTAATCGGCGTAATCAAAGCTGCCGAAAAATTAAATTCTCCTGTTATCTTACAATTGGCGGAAGTACAATTCCCCTATTCACCCATGGAACTGATGGCTCCTATGTTCCTCAAAGCAGCACATGAAAGCAAAGTACCCGTAGCCGTACATTTGGATCATGGCCAAAGCTTTGAAACATGTGCCAAAGCCATTAAACTCGGCTTCAACAGTGTAATGTTCGACGGTGCTTGTTTGCCATACGAAGAAAACGTACGTATCACATCAGATGTAGTTCGCATGGCCAAAGCTGTGGGAGTAGACGTAGAAGCAGAATTAGGTAAGGTAGGTGACACTGGCGATGGCGGAGAAGGAACCGGCGATGCCTCAACAGCTGATGTATTTACAGATGTAGAAGAATCGGCTTCATTCATTGCCGAAACCGGTATTGATGCATTGGCTATTGCCATCGGTAATTTGCATGGTAACTACATTGCAACCCCAAAATTGAATATCCAACGTTTGAAAGAAATCCGTGAACGAAACAATTTGCCTTTGGTTTTGCACGGTGGTTCAGGCACAAGCGAAGAAGATTTCAAAGCCTGTGCTCATAATGGTATTGCTAAAGTTAATGTAGCCACAGCCGTTCAAATGGCTATTACCAAGAAAATTCAAGAGTATTTGGCTACCGCAACCAAACCTAATTATATCGACATGAAATGGAAGATGATGGAAGCTTCGGAAGAAGCTGCTACATACCACATTGAATTGTTCGAAAGTGTAAACAAAGCATTTTAATGACCTAAGAAGTAATAACCATGAGAAAAGGATTTGTTTCGGCCGGCAACTGGCTGGTTGACTTCGTAAAAATGATAGAAAAATATCCGGCTCCGGGAAACCTAGTTACTATCGAATCCATTGAAGTAGGATTAGGTGGATGTTCACACAACACATTGGTGGACCTAGCCAAGATGGAATCAGGCCTACCCTTGTATGCCGGAGGATGTATTGGAGATGATGACAACGGTAAATATGTACTCCGCGAAATAGAAAAACATCACATTGACAGTAAGTATATGATTACCATCCCCGGTGAATATACTTCTTACACAGATGTCATGTCAGATAAAACGGCTTGCACCCGTACTTTCTTCCATTACAGAGGTGCCAATGCTCATTTGGATATCTGCCATCTCGAAACCATGGATACTGATGCCCGCATCTTCCATCTAGGCTACTTACTTTTATTAGATAAACTAGATGCTGCTGACGATGAATATGGTGTAAGAGCAGCCCGTGCATTGGATATGTTGCAAAAAAAAGGGTATAAGACTTCAGTTGATGTCGTATCCGAAGAAAGTGACCGTTTTGCCAAGATTATCCTTCCTTGCCTCCCATACATTGACTATTTAATTATCAATGAAATCGAAGCAGCCAAATGTTCGAATATGCCAATCCGGATGCCGGACGGTTCATTTGATATGGACAATTTGAAAGCATCGGCTGAATATATATTAAATAAAGGTGTAAGCGGTCAAGTTACTATCCACTTCCCGGAAGGCGGTTTTACTATCAAAAAGAATGGAGAGCAAGCATTCGTTCCTTCATTCAAAACAGAAGCTAAAGATATCGTATCAACTGTAGGAGCCGGCGATGCATTCTGTGCAGGTATGCTCTATGCCATCCACGAAGAATATCCTATCGAAAAGGCTCTCCAATTTGCCAATGCTAGTGCCAAATTCAACTTAAGCAATGCAACCAGCACAGCAGGTGCTCCTACTCTTCAACAAATTCAAGACTTTTTAGACCAAAATATTTAAAATTGAAAAACTATGAAAAGAGCAGAAATCAACCAATACATCAAGCAAGCGATCGAATTCTTTGACAAGAATAACTTCAAACTTCCGATATGGGCTACAGCTACTCCCGAAGAATGGGAAAAGATGGCTGCAACTGGCAATTACAATGAAATCATCGAAAACCAATTGGGTTGGGACATTACCGACTTCGCAAAGAACGATTTCTTAAAAGAAGGTTTAAGCTTGTTCACCGTTCGCAATGGTTCACAAAAACAAGGGGCAAACGGTAAGACATATTGTGAAAAAATCATGATTTCATACGTAAATCAAGAAACTCCGATGCATTTCCATTGGAACAAAATGGAAGACATCATTAACCGTGCCGGAGGTACTTTAGTTATCCAATTATGGAAAGCAGACAAGGAAGAAAACAAGACTGACGAACCGTTTACCGTACAAATAGATGGCGTAACTCACCACTTGACAGCCGGCGAAAAAGTACGTTTGCAACCGGGAGAAAGTATCACTCTGGAACCGTACATCTACCACTGTTTCTGGGCAGAAGGTGAACCATGTATGATTGGCGAAGTTTCCAAAGTTAATGATGACTCGGGCGATAACCGTTTCTATGCACCATTGGGACGCTATCCGGAAATCATCGAAGATGAACCGAAAGCCTATCTGTTGTGCAACGAATATCCGAAAAACTAACGTGAGATAAAAATGAAACATTTATTCGCCATTCTACTCACTCTTGGCTTGTTATGCGGATGTAATAATCCGCAACAAGCCGAACTGTCAGAAAAAGAACCGGTAGACTATGTAAACAATCGTATTGGTAACATTAGTCATTTGCTCGTTCCGACTTTTCCGACTTGTCATCAGCCCAATAGCATGATTCGTATGAATCCGGGGCATAATGAGTTTGTGACCGACCGTATGGAAGGGCTTCCTCTAAACGTGCCTTCACATCGCCAGGGTTCGGTACTTTTTTTAATGCCTTATTGTGGAGATATAACTGGACTCACATCCAAAATAGCTTACCGATACGACCACGAAAAGACTTCTCCTTATAAATACTCTGTTTTATTTGATGACTATGGAGTATTTGTAGAATTTGCCCCTGGAAAAAAAGCAGCCATGTTTTCTTTAACTTTCGAAGAAGACGGTAATCGTTTCATCCAGCTTCGTGCAACGGGTAAGGGTGAAATTAAAGGAGAAGGAAACACACTTTATGGACATGATGTGTATGTCAATGAACATACCAAGCATTATTTCTATGCAGAGTTCGACCAAACTCCGATTGCATTTTCTGAAAAAGGAAATGGCACTGCTCTGAATTATGCACAATTCGATAAGAATGTGAAGAAGGTGAACATGCGGTATGGTGTGTCTTACATCAGTGTAGAACAAGCTAAAAAGAATTTGGAAAATGAAATCAAGGATTTCAATTTGGAAGCCTTGGCTTTGACTGCCCGCAATGAATGGAACAAGGTTTTGGGCAAAATAGATGTAACCGGTGGTAGCGAAGACCAAAAGACAGCATTTTATACCGCTTTGTATCGTTCACACGAACGTATGATCAACATCTCTGAAGATGGCAAGTATTTCAGTGGATTCGATGGCAAAGTACACGATGATGAAGGTGTAGACTTTTGGACAGACGACTGGATTTGGGATAATTACCATGCTTTGCATCCATTGCAAATTATTCTGAACCCAGCAGCCGAAGAAGAAAAATTAGCTTCTTACATTCGCATGTACGAACATTCGGGTTGGATGCCTACTTTCCCATGTGTATTCGGTGATGCTCATTGTATGAACGGCAATCATGCTTCAGCCATGTTTGCTGATGCTTTGGCCAAAGGTTTGAAGTTTGATGTAAACAAGGCTTTCGAGGGTATGCGTCATACTGTTTTAAACGAAACCATGATTCCTTGGAGTCGAGGTCCTAAAACCGTTCTGGACGATTTCTACCATGAAAACGGATGGTTCCCAGGATTGTATCCAGGAGAAAAAGAAACCATTCCTCAAGTAAGTGCTTTCGAACGTCGCCAATCAGTAGCCGTTACACAAGCTGCCTCATACGATGACTGGTCTATCGCACAAATGGCCAAACATTTGGGAAAGAAAGAGGAATATAACTTCCACATTAACCGTGCATTCAACTATCGCCACCTGTTTAACAAGGAAACAGGATTCTTCCAACCAAAAGATAAAAACGGAAAGTTCATTGAACCATTCGACCCTATCTTCTGTGATGGTATCGGTGCACGAGCCTGGTTTGCTGAAAACAATGCTTGGACATACATTTGGAATGTTCATCACAACATTGCAGACTTGATTCATCTATTTGGAAGCAAGCAAGCATTTATCGACAAATTGGATCAGTTGTTTGTAGAAGGAATGAAACGCTCCAAGTGGCAATATTATGCTACAAACCCGGATGCAACCGGCAATGTAGGCCAATATGTAGCGGGTAACGAACCTAGCTTCCATATACCTTATTTATATAATTACGCCGGAGAACCTTGGAAAGCTCAAAAACGTATCCGCATGTTGATGGAAAGTTGGTTCCGCAATGACTTGATGGGGGTATGTGGTGATGAAGACGGTGGCGGTATGTCGGCTTATTATGTATTCTCAGCCATGGGATTCTATCCAGTTACTGCCGGTTTGCCCTATTATGTCATTGGTAGCCCATTGTTTAATGAGTCTTCCATCCATCTGGATAATGGCAAAACTTTCACAGTAATTGCCAAGAACAACTCGGATGAAAATAAGTATATCCAATCGGCAGAGCTAAACGGTCAACCTTATAATAAGACTTATTTCTCGCACGAAGATATCCTGAATGGTGGCACTTTAGTGCTTGTTATGGGTAATCGTCCAAATAAGCAATGGGGTATAGGCGAAGATGCTATTCCTCCATCTGAAGGAATCGAAATCAAGTTAATGAACTGATAAAAATAAAAGAGGGTGTCAAAAAAACACCCTCTTTTATTTTTACCTGAATTCATTAATAATTGTTCTTCTTCACTTCGAAGTGAGCCTGTGGATGAATACATGCCGGACATACTTCAGGAGCTTCTGTACCTACATGGATGTAACCACAATTACGACATTGCCATACGGTTTCTTCTGCCTTCTTAAACACTGTGCCGTTTTCTACATTATTCAACAAAGCCAAATATCTTTCTTCATGACCCTTTTCGGCAATGGCGATGTTGCGATACATAATAGCAATAGCAGGAAAACCTTCTTCGTCAGCTACATCAGCAAAGTGAGGATAGTCGGTTGTCCATTCTTCGTTTTCACCGGCAGCAGCAGCCTTTAAGTTTTCAGCAGTTGTACCAATGATACCGGCCGGATAAGAAGCGGTGATTTCTACCATACCACCTTCTAACCACTTGAACATACGCTTTGCATGTTCTTTTTCTTGATCGGCTGTTTCGGTGAAGATTGCTGCAATCTGTTCATAACCTTCCTTCTTGGCTACACTTGCAAAATATGTATAACGCATTCTCGCTTGTGATTCACCAGCAAATGAAGTCAACAAGTTCTTTTCAGTTTGTGTACCTTTGATGCTTTTTTCCATAATCGTTCATGTTATTAGTTAAATGATAAAACAAAGATAGTTCTTTTTTCTGATAAAAAAGATTCCAAAACATGAAAAATAACTAATTTTGCAAATCATTTAAATCATAGCATAAAGTAAGGTAAGCAATGAAAGCTTTTGAATTCAAACCAAAGCTCCTTAGTACACTGAAAAATTATTCTAAGGAGAATTTCATGGCCGACCTCATGGCCGGTATCATTGTAGGTATTGTTGCACTTCCACTTGCCATTGCGTTTGGCATCGCTTCGGGTGTTTCGCCCGAAAAGGGTATTATCACAGCTATCGTGGCAGGTTTCATCATTTCGTTTTTAGGAGGTAGCAAGGTACAGATTGGCGGCCCTACGGGTGCCTTCATCGTTATTATTTATGGTATCATTCAGGATTACGGAATCAACGGATTGACCGTAGCTACACTCATGGCGGGTGTACTCCTTATCCTTTTAGGAGTATTTAAACTGGGTGCTGTCATTAAGTTTATTCCTTATCCCATTATCGTCGGGTTTACCAGTGGGATTGCATTGACCATTTTCACGACTCAGATTGGTGATGTATTTGGACTGACCGAAACTATACTTGATACCAACGGACAAGAAATTCTTGTTCCACTTAAAACTCCCGGTGATTTCATGGGAAAATGGATAACCTACTTCCAACATTTTGAAAGCATTAATTGGTGGAATACACTTTTCAGCATCATCAGTATCATTATCATTGCCATTACTCCTAAGTTTTCAAAGAAGATACCGGGATCATTGGTAGCCATCGTATTAGTTACTTTGGTGGTTTATCTGATGAAGATGTATGGTGGTATTACTTGTATTGATACTATTGGTGATCGCTTCACTATCCAATCGGAATTGCCGGATGCCGTGGTGCCTGAGTTGAATTGGGAAGCTATCAAGAATTTGTTCCCCGTAGCTATCACTATTGCCGTTTTAGGTGCTATCGAATCGTTGCTTTCAGCAGCTGTGGCCGATGGTGTGATTAGCGATCGTCACGATTCGAATACCGAACTCATCGCACAGGGTGTGGCCAATGTAGTGACTCCTATTTTTGGTGGTATCCCTGCCACAGGTGCCATTGCCCGAACCATGACTAACATTAACAATGGTGGTAAAACTCCGGTGGCCGGTATCATCCATGCGATAGTATTACTCCTCATCCTCTTGCTCCTGATGCCGTTGGCACAATACATCCCAATGGCTTGCTTGGCAGGTGTGTTGGTGATTGTATCTTACAACATGAGCGGTTGGCGTACGTTCAAAGGGTTGCTGAAGAACCCGAAGTCGGACGTATCGGTATTACTCATTACCTTCTTCCTAACCGTTATTTTCGACCTGACCATTGCCATCGAATGGGGTTTGGTCATTGCTTGTGTATTGTTCATGCGTCGTGTCATGGAAACGACCGAAATCTCGGTTATCAAGGATGAAATCGACCCGAATAAGGAATCCGATCTCGAAGTTCACGAAGAACATCTCATCATACCCGAAGGCGTGGAAGTGTATGAAATCAATGGTCCATACTTCTTCGGTATCGCTACTAAGTTCGAGGAAATGATGGCAAACATGGGCGACCGTCCGAAAGTTCGTATCGTTCGTATGCGTAAGGTGCCATTCATCGATTCTACCGGTGTACACAACCTGACTAACCTTTGCGAAATGTGTCACAAAGACAACATCCAAGTAGTACTCTCGGGTGTAAATGAAAAGGTACACAAGGTATTGGAAAAAACCGGTTTCCTTTATACCTTGCTAGGCAAAGACAATATTTGTCCGAATATCAATGCTGCTTTAGAAAGAGCAAAGAATATTGTGGAGGCAAAATAAAAACGCCTTGTCATTTTAATCAAAACGCCTTGTCATTTTGCTTCGAATGACAAGGCGTTTTTTATGAATACTGATACAACTTCAAATCAAATTCCTGAACCATTACCAACAAGTGGTCGAAAATGTCCGATTGAATCTGTTCGTA
This sequence comes from Bacteroides sp., assembly GCA_015060735.1. Taxonomy (GTDB): domain Bacteria; phylum Bacteroidota; class Bacteroidia; order Bacteroidales; family Bacteroidaceae; genus Phocaeicola. The sequence goes on along the minus strand of SUXX01000003.1, from coordinate 15,139 downwards.
TTCCTTCCATACTTTGTCGCTGAGGAAAAAATACACTTGAATAGGAAGACCGTAAGAAGTAGGTTCTTTTTGCGTAACAATCAAATCCAAATTTGTATTCACCATGGGATGCAAACGGAGATATCGCTCTATATAAAATCGAAAAAGCTGAGCATTGGTAGGCATTTCCTGAAAGTTCATATCCTTCAACAAAGATATACGAGCTATCATCTCAGGTGTACAGAGTTTCAACGTATTCATATCCAGTTTAATACTCTTATCTACTCTCCGGCCTCCACTTTCTTGCATACCTCGCCAATTCTTGAAGGTGGTATTGACTAGCGTAGATGGAGGAACCGTAGAAATCGTATTGTCCCAATTTTGAATCTTCACCGTATTGAGGGTGATTTCTTGTACAATACCATTGGCTGACCCATCCGAAAGCTGAATCCAATCACCGATGCGAAGCATATCATTAGCCGTAAGCTGAACTCCTGCTACAAATCCCACAATGCTATCTTTGAAGATAAGCATCAGGACAGCTGCCGAAGCACCTAATCCGGCAAAAAGAGCTGTGGGCGATTTGTTGATGAGTACCGACACCATAAGGATACCTCCTACAAAGAAAAGCAACACTTGGAAGACTTGAACAAGCCCCTTTATTGGTCTGCTTCTCCGCTTATCCTTATGATTATAAAGGTCGAATATAGCTAAAATCAGGCTATTAATAGCAAACAGGATGCATCCGATGATGTACACTTCGCAAAAGCGGGTGGTGATGGTAAAGGGTAAGAGATAATAAAGCACTATACCCGGAAGCATATAGAAGATGTATCGAAACACCTTTTTATGGAGTAACTTTTCTTTCATTTGTTTCTTTTTCAGATGGGAACAAATGAAAAAGACGAAAGTTCAAGTTTCGTGAGTACGAAACTTGAATATCTTCATCAATATGAAACCGAACAAGGAAGGCCAGCTTGACGGACTAATTCGCCTATTCTATCCAATTCTTCGGGCGTAGCCTTGAGTAAATCAGGGGCAGGAGTTTCACGGTCAATGGTATAAATCATCACTTGGCGAGGAGAAATTTCCTTTACCACTTCCAACCAAGGAAGAACATAATTATCCGTGGTGTTGTCTACACTTTCGCCTTCGAAGGTGCCCTTCATAAAAAGTGTCTGGATAATCAAATTTCCCTTGAAAGCCTTCATACCATCAATGATTTGCTGTACATCATAATGCCCCGTAGGACGGTCCACCTTATTTATATAAACAGCATCGATGGTATCCAGCTTCAAGATATTGTTATCTACCTTGTTCAAAGCTTCAAATACATCGGGCTTGTGAATAAATGTGGCATTGCTCAACACACTGACTTTGGCTTCGGGAAAATATTTTTCGCGAAGGCATAATGTGTCTTCCATGATGGCGGAAAACTGAGGATGTGCTGTCGGTTCTCCATTTCCCGCAAAAGTCAATACATCAGGCTTGGGGCCATGTTGCTTCATGGCTTGCAAACGGGTTTCTAAAGCATGATAAACTTCTTCACGAGTGGGCAATTTCTGATGCGGACGATGGTCGGCATTGAAACCACATTCACAATAAACACAATCGAATGTGCAAAATTTTCCATCAGCCGGAAGTAGGTTGATGCCTAACGACACACCCAAACGGCGACTATGCACCGGGCCAAAAATAGGAGAAGGATAGATAACTGTTGACATAAGTTCGTTTCTTTTCCGGCAAAGATAAAGATAAAAAAATGAAGAATGAAAAATGATGAATGAAGAATCTCATGTAAGTGAAAATTCTTCATTCATCATTTTTTCATTCTCCATTAAAATTATTTATTCTTTACTTTAGTGATGTCGTAAACTGATTGTTCGATGGTTTCTTCCAATGTTGAATCATTGATTAAACGCAAAGTGGTATCATTCACAATCAGGAAATAAACAGGTTCATCACCAGTATCCGGAGTCAACTTTACAGCCTTTTTGGGCTGATTCTTTACCACCTTCTGTACCTTTTGTTGTTTGCCTTTCGTTTTGAAAGTCTGATGCTGACCAGGACCATTAGCATCCAAGTAAGTCATATCGAGTGTATAGATGGTATCTGTACCATCAGTTGCAGCCCCCAATGTCAATACATAATCCACACCCGGACCATCGGCAGCAGGCAAAGTACCTGTGAATATTTCTTCGTCCACTTCTACATACGGAGATGATACAGGAGTAAAGCTATCATCTACACTTTCTACATTCTTCTTGTTTGATTGGCAAGAAGCAAAAGCCACAACAACTGCGGCCAACAACATCAATTTTTTCATTGTCCAAATGAGTTTAAAATTAAAAATCAGTAAGGATAACATCACCGTTATAGAAAATGTTTATCAGGTTATTGTTTTTTTCTATCGTTAAAAATGATACAAAACTAAATTTATTTGTTATATTTGTGATAAAGATTAATAACTAATAAAAGGAGGAACGTATTTATGTTAAGCAAGAAATTACACGATGCTATCAATGCACAGATCAATGCCGAATTGTGGTCAGCTTATCTCTATTTGGCTATGTCAATGGATGCCGAAAACAAGGGTTATAAAGGTGTAGCCAACTGGTTCTACGTACAATTCCAAGAAGAACAAGACCATGCACGCATCTTCATGAATTACCTAAACTCACGCGATGCAAAAGTAACTTTACTTCCAATCGATGAAGTACCGGCTACTTGGGACACTGTACTCGACATGTACAAGCAAACTCTCGAACACGAAAAGAAGGTGACTTCACTCATCAACAATCTTGCCTTCATTGCCAACGAAGACCGTGATTTTGCATCCATCAATCGCCTCGTATGGTTCATCGACGAACAAGTGGAAGAAGAAGAATCGGCTCGTGACATGATTGCTGCCGTAGAAGCCGTAGAAGGCAACAAGTATGGCATGTATATGCTGGACAAGGAATTGGCTGCACGAGTGTACAACACTCCATCGCCATTGGCTACTGCTGAATAAGAAATTAAAATATTATTCATGTCATTCTGAAAAATATTCAGAATGACATGAATGAATAATAATCAATATAACTTTTAGAGCTTACGCTTCACTACCGCCGGACAACCGGCTGCTAACGAATCATCAGGAATATCCCTCGTTACCACACTACCAGCTGCAATAATGCAACGGTTTCCAATCGTCACTCCCGGACAGATGATGACTCCTCCGGCAATCCAACAATCTTCTCCAATAGTGATAGGATAAGCTGTTTCCTGCGGTTTTTGACGCTCTACATAATTCATCGGATGATTGGGAGTATAAAATTGACAATTAGGACCTACTTTGGTGTTCTTACCAATACGAATAAAACCACTATCCAACATCGTGGCATTATAATTGATAAATACATTTTCACCTAAAATAATCCCCGTTCCATGATCACAATGAAAAGGTGGACAAATGGTAGAATCAACCGGAATACCTGGTATTAGTTCCTCTATTACTTCACGATAATTATCATCATAAATGGACATCATACGCAAACGGGCACATAACTTTTGTGCATGAAAAATACTATCCGTCACTTTCTCATCAGCAAAAGAATACAATTCTCCACCTCGCATCTTTTCAAATTCAGATTTCATTTTCTCTTTTCAAATTGATAACACTACCACAAAGATAAACATAGACAAACAAAAAACAACTATTTTTTGTTACTATGGAAAAGACACAAACCCTAAAATATATGAAACATTTAAAATTATTTTTCCTCATGGTGGGATGGTTAACACTCTTTGCATGTCAAAGCAACAACCGTACAGAAATAAACAATAGTACGGTAAAACAACTGGATATCTCACAATTTATGGGCAAATGGTATGAGATAGCCCGATACAATCATTTCTTTGAAAAAGGAATGACACACGTTACTGCCGACTATTCTTTAATGGAAAATGGAAAAATCCGTGTAGTAAACAAAGGTATTAAAAACGGAGAAGTAAAAGAGATTACAGGTAAAGCCAAACAACTTAATCCACAAAAATTTCCCGGACGACTCAAAGTATCATTCTTTCTTTGGTTTTACTCCGATTATTATATTTTGGAAATAGATAAGGACTATCAATATACTCTAATAGGAAGCAGTTCGGATGATTATTTATGGATATTGAGCCGCACACCCGAATTGTCAAAAGATATATTGGATAAATGTTTGGAAAACCTCAAGAAACGAGGATACGACTTGACAAAACTGATTTTTGTAGAACAATAAACTATCAGAATTTAAATCGCAATTGAAAATAAAGGTCACTCTTCAAATTTCCTTCAATCTGTTCCAATCCTGAACTGATAACTTCTCTATCACGATAATGCGTACAGGCATATTTACCTTGAAAAATAAAGTGTTCGTTCAGTTCATAACGAACATTCAAAGCGAACCGCTCACCCTTTCCGTAAAAAGAAGGCATAGAAAAACTATACAGCAATCCTTTTTCATAACGGGTGATGCGGGAAGCATAATCATCGGTTTGAAACCAAGCAACACTACCATCAAGTTGCAAAGGCAAATTCTTTAATTTATATCCTATACTCTGTCCAATCAAAATACCTTTTGAAGGTTCTTTTTGGCGATAAGAGTTATGAACTATATCCACTGTAGTTTTCAACACCAAACTATCTGTCGGTGTATAACTCAACTGATACCTTCCTTTTTGTTGGATATATGGAATAGTCAATTTTTCTCCATTATCGGGAGTAAAGTCTTTATATTTGTTCTTGTAACGATACCTTATGAACATATTCAGATCATCATTGGGTGAATAAGTTACTTGTAACACCCCATCCACTCCGTGAGTTCCATTTTTACTCAACTGATATTTTTTCCACGGAAAATAAAAGAAATCACTATATGCCGATAGATTGAAACGACTCAATTCAACCACTTCAACTCCCAAATAAAAACCACTTTCATTTTGTACCATGCTTCCTTCGCCAATCGAACGAGCATACATACTTTGATAAGCTACATCATAAAATCGGTGCATAGCTAAAAAATGAACTTTCCAACTTGGTATATAACGAATCATATTTATTGTAGCCAGTCGTCCATCTTTATCGACAGCTGTTTCACCCATCCAGGTAAAATCTCTTAAATAGAACTTATAATTTATCCCTACATTAAAAAAATCACGTCCACGTGGATAATATTTATTATATGTCCGATTAGCAGGTTTCAACACCTTGTTGAAAACATTATGAACAGCTGTTAATCCAAGTTGAAAATATCTTCCACTATAATTTATATGACTGCCTATCAGCTGATTAGTAAACGTATTTTTCTTCTCATAATCCCTTGGAATACGATGATAACCATCTTCTTTTATAGAAGTTATAAACCGGTTATCAACAATTCCATCCATCTGTCGATAGGAATAAAAAGCATCTGCCGTAAGTCGTTTTGTAAGATGAATACTTCCGGCAATTCCCTGGAAATAATTATATTCATCCGTTGACGAATGTTTCTTAATACCTCTTACTTTGTTTTCGAGTGTTGAAATCATTGCTGTTTTACCCATACCGAAATCCGTATTCATTACTAAACCATACCCGTAATTCAACCGATAGTTCCCCAAGGCTAATGCATTAATTCTTCCTATATCTCGAATATATATATAAGGTGAATAATAATCATATCCTTTTTTGTTCTTTCCAGCAAAAAAAGGTTCACCGGCATCTTTTTCAGCGGTCAACCCGACATACACCTTATCACTATAACGAAATTGATAACGAACATTGTGATAAAGGGAAGGCCCTAAATAACGCTTGTTGGGATGTGCCTGAATGTACTCGGAAGTGAACGGACGATAACCTTCACGAGTATAAAGAGGAATATCTATCCGAGTAGAAATTTCTTGCTTGCCATATTTCAATATATTCTTCAAAGTAGGAATACGTGGTTTTTCCACAGGTTGCCGAATGACAATGAGTTGTTTTAAAAGTCGAGAAGTATATAAATCCATTCCTTGAACTGCCATTAATTCACCAGTTGAAAGCATAGGACCATATTTATATAAGTAATAAAGAATATTTTCTATCAATTCATCACTTAAAAAAGGAAATCTCTCCAACTGTTCTTTAGTGGCTGAATTGATGTCAAGTGGATTTTCTTTCCATTCGGACAATTCTTCAAAAAGACTTTCCCATTGATAAACATTTTCTTCATCATTGTTCACCAATTGTTCGAGCACTTCTTCTAATGAATTCTGTGCACAAATATTATTAACCGGAAAAACAACTGATAAACAAGTTATTAATATAATTATCCACCAACGGTTCATAAGTAGTTTATAAACGAGTATTTAAGTTAAAGAACTTTATTAAGTATATGTATTATCACATTTCTTTATTACTTTTACACCGGATGAAGAGAATTTTGTGCTACATACTTTTCCTTTTTTCTATTATTTTGGATGCTTCTGCCCAAGAAGAAACAAAGGATTTAAAAGGTTATATGGTACCTGCTTGTATTTACGAAGGCGATACCATAGCTTCTTTTCGTATGCCTACTCTGTATGTTTTCAAACCTTTGGTTTTCAAGAATAAGAAACAACAACAATCTTATAACCGATTGGTACGCAACGTAAAACGTACTTTACCCATTGCCAAGGAAGTAAATCGTGCTATCATCGAAACCTACGAATATTTACAGACACTCCCGGATGAAAAAACCCGCCAAAAACACCTCAGCCGAGTGGAAAAAAGTGTCAAGGAACAATACACCCCCCGATTGAAGAAACTAACTTTCTCACAAGGAAAACTGTTGATAAAGTTAATAAACCGTGAAACGGATTCTTCCTCCTATGAATTAGTAAAAGCCTTTTTAGGCCCTTTCAAAGCGGGTTTTTATCAAGCCTTTGCCGCATTATTCGGTGCCAGTTTAAAAAAGGAATATCATCCTGAAGGCGACGATGCCCTCATAGAACAAGTTGTTTTACTGGTTGAAAGCGGACAACTTTAAAATGCCAATAACTTTTTAGCAAATTCCCAAAGAACGATACCGGTTGTTACTGATACATTCAAGGAATGTTTGGTACCGTATTGAGGAATTTCAATACATCCATCACAAGCATTCACCACCTCTTGTTGCACTCCCTTCACTTCGTTTCCCATTACAATGGCATATTTCTTTCCAGATTCCAATGACAAGTCATTCAATAAGGTACTTCCTTCCACCTGTTCAATAGCCAAGACAGTATATCCCTTATTATGAAGTTCTTCTACAGCCTCCAATGTATGTTTTTTATATATCCAGTCTACCGTATCTTCAGCTCCTAAAGCTGTTTTATGCATTTCGGGATGTGGAGGAGTAGCCGTAATCCCACATAAATAAATACAATTCACCAAAAAAGCATCTGAAGTACGAAACACAGAACCTATATTATGCAAACTACGGACTTCATCAAGTACAACTACCAATGGCAACTTTTCTGCTTGCTTGAATTCATCCACAGTCAACCTATTTAGCTCCGTTATCTTGAGTTTTCTCATTATTTTTCTTATCTTTGTTATTCAATGCCCAAAGATACTAACTAATTCTCATAACCCTGTTGATAACTGTTGAAAAACCCGTAAAAACTTTCATCATATTTTCTGAAAAATAAATTTGCATAATTCAAAAGCCTGTATATAGCAATAAAGAAATAAACTTTCCAAAATAATAAGCTAAAACTTAAACAACCAATATCAACACTTTTTCACCCTAAATTTTGATGTTCATAACCATAAAGTTTTTAACTTTGCATATTATCAACAGTTGGTTAATAAAGTATGTAAAACGAGTAGTATCAATAGATAAGCCTGTTAGTTATTTACTCATATCTACAATTCTTAGATAAATAACTTATTGGACAAAAAAACAAGATACTTTTTATAAACACTATTAACCGACAATTATCATTAGCATAAATCTCTTTTTTGAGAAAAGAAGAAAAATATATTAATAATGAATAAAGAGGAATGGTTGAAAAAGGGGTATGTTACCGAATCGGTAGACAAAGGCCTCGATTTAAAAGCTGAGATAGACAGACTGCGTAAGGAAAAGAATGCCGTTATTCTTGGCCATTACTACCAGTCGGGTGAAATTCAAGATATAGCCGACTTTGTAGGCGATAGTCTTGCTTTGTCACAATGGGCAGCCAAAACGGATGCAGATATCATTGTGATGTGCGGAGTTCACTTTATGGGTGAAACGGCCAAGGTACTTTGTCCAAACAAAAAGGTACTGGTACCTGACTTTAATGCCGGATGTTCGTTGGCAGACAGTTGTCCGGCCGATGAATTTGCCAAGTTCGTGAAGGAACATCCCGATCATACGGTTATTTCGTATGTCAATACTACGGCAGCTGTTAAGGCAGTAACCGATGTAGTAGTGACATCTACCAATGCCAAGCAGATAGTGGATAGTTTTCCGCAGGACGAAAAAATTATCTTTGGTCCGGACAGAAATCTAGGTAATTACATCAACTCCATCACCGGTCGTGAAATGTTGCTTTGGAATGGTGCTTGTCATGTACACGAACAATTCTCTGTGGAAAAGATTGTGGAGTTGAAAAAGCAATATCCGGATGCAGATGTGTTAGTACATCCCGAATGCAAGGGTGCGGTGGCTAAATTGGCTGATAAGGTCGCTTCTACTGCCGGTTTGTTGAAACATGCAGTAAATAGTCCAAAGAAGGATTTCATCGTAGCTACTGAAAGTGGTATCCTTCATGAGATGCGTAAACAATGTCCGGAAAAGAACTTCATTCCTGTTCCACCCGAAGATGGTACTTGTTCATGCAATGAATGTAACTTCATGCGTTTGAATACACTTGAAAAACTTTATAACACGTTGAAGTATGAATGGCCGGAAGTGAACGTTGATCCTGAAATAGCCAAGGAAGCTGTGAAGCCTATTCAGCGAATGCTGGAAATCTCGGAAAAGCTGGGATTGTAATTGATAAAAATATAATTGTGTCATTTTGAACAAAGCGAAGAATCTGAATACATAAACTTGAATGTACTCAGATTCTTCGTTTTGCTCAGAATGACATTTATAATATAGGTCTAAAAAGGTTATGATTATTTGTACATTCATTTTTCTCCTCACTGTTATAGCCAGTTTTATTCAGCGAGTAAGTGGTTTTGGTTTCGGTATTTTTGTGATGATGTTCTTCCCTTTTTTTCTTCCTTCTTATGGTGAGTCGGTGATGCTTTCGGGATTGTTGGCGGGAAGTACGGCATTCATGATTACCGTAAAGAACTGGAAATACATCCGTTGGAGATTGATGGGGGTTGTTACTTTCTTTAATGTGTTGTTTTCTTTTTTGGCTACTGAGTATATGCGTAGTATGAGTAATGATACTCTGAAACAATGTTTGGGAGTGGTACTTATTCTTATAGCTTTATATTTTTTATTTGGTGAAGGACGGATGGGAAGAATGTTCAAGTCGAAGCCTGCACAAGTTGCTATCGGAAGCATTAGTGGTGTGATGGGAGGAATGTTTGCTATGCCGGGTCCTCCTTTAGTGCTTTATTGCATTAGTACTTTGGAAGATAAACGTGAATACGTCACTACCTTGCAAGCATTTTCTGTAGTATTCAATGTATTTTATACTATTTTCCGTCTCAAGGCCGGTTTCTATTCGGATGATTTGTTACTTTGGTGGATAGCAGGGATAGGGGGAGCCATTATTGGTTCTTCATTAGGTGCACAATGTTTCGAAATTATCAGTAACCATACCTTGAAACTCATTGTTTATGCTATGATGATTATAAGTGGTATGGTAGCAATCATTTAATTCTTTTTATCAAGTTGAAAAGTTTGACTTTTCAATATTCATTCGTTAATCATAACTTATGATTGGCGAATCACAACTTATAATTCTGTAATTACAACTTATGATTATAGAATCATAAGTTATGATTAACTTTTTCTTCTGTTTCTAACACAGAAGTTTTTTATATGTTTTATGGAATATTACACTCTGAGGAAAATTTGTTTTTTATACATCCAATAGAGGATAGCATAAATGATGGCAATATTGCTTAGTGTGATTAATAAAGGATAATAGTTACCGATGTATTGTTCCAATCCACGGAAAACAGATTGGCTGATGCTACTGAAGTTAATGCATTGGGTAAGCATATAGGCTACAATGGAATTCATGCCATATACTTTCAGCCAGCCGGTATATTTCCGATAACCTTTATAGTCGATGACATAATAGAACAAGGCCATTAATAAGAAACAATAACCACTGCTTACCAAAGTCATTGAGCCGGTCCATATTTTTTTAATGACCGGATGTTGGATACCCCACGTCCATCCCAAAACGACCATTCCCAATCCTATTGTAGTTAATAACATCATTTTACGCTTGGGCATGATTTCTTTATGTTTTAGAATATATCCGGCAAATGTACCAGTCATGGCGGTTACACCAAATGTCAAACTGCTGAGTATCCATGTATATCGGTATCCTTCTGAAAATATTGTTTCTCCATTCATCAGGCTTGCTCCATCCCGGAATCTGCCCAATACTTCCCTATCTATCCATTCGGCCAGGTTCCCGTCTGGTGTATAATTTCCTCCACCGTAATTTCCGATAGTAATAAACTCCATAGCTATCCAATAAGTAAGTAGCAAAATTATGGCACTGATGATTTGTGTGCGAATGCTAGTATGTAAAAAGAACAAGGCAGAAATCAAATATCCCATGGCAATAGCTTGTAAAGTATTGGAATAAAGATAGAGATGATTTGGATCTAAAGAAAGCAAGTTTCCTTGACACATCATTCCGAATATCCATAATAGCACAACTCGTTTAATGATTCGTTTATACACTGACTGTTTATTCTTTTCTGTTTTGTATCGGGAAAGAGCAAAGGGAATGGTGATACCCGACATGAACATGAAAAGAGGCATAACCAAATCCCAACTGGAAAATCCTTCCCAATGAACATGGTTGAAACAAGGAAGAATGGAATCGAAAACAGGAGCTTGAGTAGCATCTGCCAATTTATGTACAATTTTTCCTAATGCTACGAGACAGAACAAGTCGAATCCTCGAAGTACATCCAATGATTCCAATCGTTGTTGGAGTTGATTTTTCATAATAATCAGGGTTATATTATTTGTTTAAAAAATCGCAAAGTTTTTCTACGGCTTTAGCACGGTGGCTAATGGTATTTTTAATGTCATTTCCCAATTCGGCAAAGGTCAAATTATATTCTTCGGGTACAAAGATAGGGTCGTATCCAAATCCTGCTCCTCCTCGTTTTTCTTGAATGATTTCTCCTTTTACTATACCTTCGAATAAATATTTTTCTCCATTCATAATCAAGCAAATAGCTGTTCTGAATTGTGCTTTTCTGTTTTCTTTTCCTTGCAAGTTTTCAAGGAGTTTTTTCATGTTTGCTTCTGAATCATGTCCGTCTCCGGCATAGCGTGCCGAATAAATTCCAGGTGCACCGTTTAAGGCTTCTACTTCCAAACCGGTATCATCGGCAAAACAGTCCAATCCATAATTTTTGTAAATATATTCTGCTTTTTGTGTCGCATTTCCTTCTAATGTATCAGCTGTTTCAGGAATGTCTGCTTCACATTCAATATCTTTCAAACTTAACAATTCTATTTTTTCTCCTAAAATGGAAGAAATTTCTTCCAATTTATGTGCATTGTTTGTTGCAAATACTAATTTTCTTTTCATCATAATAGGAATTATTTGGTTCTGACAAATATAAAAAAAACATTCGTAATTGTAGGAAAAATTACGAATGTATCTGAATGAAAGAATAAATAATCAAGTTTATTTTATCTGAATAAATTCAATAGGTTGTTTCTTGATTGAATCCAAAGGCTTGGATTGATATTGAACTTTATCGAAATCAATGTTCTTTAAATCGATGCATCGAATATTGCTGTTATACATGGTTCGATAATAAATCATGCGATTTTTAATATCTGTAGCTACTGTAAATTGAGTACTACTCGGTACATTGGCCGGTGATTTTCCCCATGTGAATTCGGTTCCTGTTGGAATGTCGAAATTGTTTAGGATATGGAAGGCTTGAATGATGGATTCTTCGGCTGTTGGTTGTTGAGCAGCTGTTAATTGAAAGAAAGTGGCTCGAACAAATCTGGATGGAGGAGTAAAATCGCCCGGAAGTCCGAGTAAACCGCTTCCGTGTCCAAAAGATTTTGAATCGATCGGGCCAAAATTATGTTCGGGTGATGTACCTGGCATTAAGTTGATGTAATTGTTCAAGTTTGTCCAATGCCATTCAATGCCTGGTGAGTTGGTTAAGACTCCCAGCGGATTTTCATAAAAGTTTAATGTTTCGTTAACTATTTCCAATACAATTTGTCTTCCGGAAGGTTCAGTAAAACGCCAATGAACGGTTGATGAACGTGGATCGATGTTGATGATACGTACTTTCATCAATTCTTCTTTTACTTCATCTACTGTACTGCATTGAGACAATACATAAGAAACTACTTGGAAATCGGCCAAACTTTTATCTTTATGTTTTTCTTCGAATGGTTGGTATTTGCCATAATTTGGAAAATAGAATAATCCGGCTGACAAGCCTTTTTCATTCACTCCTTCTACCATAAATTCCTTTTGTTCTACTGACAGACCTACATATCCATGTTTGGCTGTGAATTTGATTCCATCCATTCCTGAAGGAGTCATTGATTGGAGTTTTTGGTTTCTGGGAACAATTACATAAAGACTGTTCATAACACTTTCTGCCCATTCGATGGTTCGGGCAGCTATTGTAGCTCCATCTTTACTTTTCAATGTAATACCTGTACAGGCACTGGTTGGTACTTGTGTTATTAATCCCATAATGGTTAATAAGAATGTGGATAATTTATTGTTCATTGTTTCAATAATTAGTATTTTAAGTTATAACATGAGAAATAAAATTATGTTTGATAGGTTTATATAAGAAAAGTATTATTTTTGCATGTAAAATATGTTTAACTAAAAAATGTTTAAGAATAGTATTTTATTGTTTCATCTTATCACGGCAGCTACGGTTATTATTTGGGGGACTACTTTTGTTTCTACCAAAGTATTGTTGCATCATGGATTGACTCCGATTGGAATTATGTTTTATCGATTCCTTTTGGCTTATATTGGTATTCTTCTTATTTCACATAAACGGATTTGGGCAGATAATCTAAAAGATGAATTTCTGTTGATATTAGCAGGATTAACGGGAGGAACACTTTATTTTATCGCTGAAAATACAGCTCTTGAAATAACCCAAGCCTCAAATGTGGCTTTGTTGGTTTGTACAACACCTATTTTTACTGCTTTGTTTGCCCGATGGATTTATAAGGAGCCTTTGCGGAAAAATATGATATTTGGTTCCTTGATAGCCTTGATTGGTGTAGCTTTGGTTGTTTTCAGTGGAAGTGTTTTACTGAAAATCAATCCATTGGGTGATTTTCTGAGTATTGTAGCTTCATTGATGTGGGCTTTTTATTGTTTGGTACTCAAGCCTTTGGGTGGTAGGTATCCTACTGCTTTCATTACTCGAAAAGTATTTTTTTATAGTATAGTTTCATTGCTTCTTTATTTTTTATTCGATCCGTTGGAAGTGAAAACTACTGTGTTGTTTCATCCAACAGTTGTTTTTAACTTACTATTTTTAGGAATAGTGGCTTCTATGCTTTGTTTTATAGCTTGGAATGCTGCTGTAAAAGTTTTGGGTCCATCACAGACCGCCAATTATATTTATGTACAACCTATGAGTACATTGGTGCTTTCTTCCATCATTCTTTCCGAAGTCATTACGGTTACTTCTTTGGTTGGAGCTCTTTGTATTATCGGAGGTGTTTATTTAGCAGAAAAACATTAACATTTAATAATTATGAAAGCAATTCAATTTTTTACGTGGGTAGGATGTTTTTGTATGTTGATGTCCTGTACTCAAAAACAACAACAACAAGTTGAGGAGAAGAAGACAAGTGGTAATCCGGTTTTTCCGGGATGGTATGCCGATCCGGAAGGTATTGTGTTTGGTGATGAATATTGGATTTATCCGACACTTTCTTTGCTTTATGGCGAAGATACATTGACTTATAAAGCAGATGTAGAAAGAAAGACTGATGCCATTAATCCGGATTATAACTTACAGACACACATGGATGCCTTTTCATCTAAGGATTTAGTGAATTGGACCAAGCATCCGAGAGTACTTCATATTGACGATGTAAAATGGGTGAAATATGCTTTGTGGGCACCTTCCATCATTCACGCTAATGATAAGTATTACATTTTCTTTGGCGGTAATGACATTCAGAATGAAGACCAAGTAGGCGGTATTGGTGTAGCTGTAGCCGATAAGCCGGAAGGTCCTTTCAAAGATGCATTGGGAAAACCATTGATTTCGAAGATTGTAAACAAGGCACAACCAATCGACCAATTCGTGTTCCGTGATGATGATGGCCAATATTATATGTATTATGGTGGATGGCGTCATTGTAATGTCGTGAAATTGAATGATGATTTATTGAGTTTGAAGCCCTTCGAAGATGGTGAATATTATAAGGAAGTAACTCCTGAAAAGTATGTAGAAGGTCCTTTCATGATGAAGCGTAATGGCAAGTATTACTTCATGTGGTCAGAAGGTGGCTGGGGTGGTCCTCACTATAGCGTGGCTTATGCCATTGCCGATTCGCCAATGGGTCCTTTCAACCGTATTGGAAAGATTCTCCAACAAGATCCTGAAGTGGCTACCGGTGCAGGTCACCATTCAGTAATCCAGGTTCCTGGTAAGGATGAATATTACATTGTATATCACCGTCGTCCATTGGGTCATACCGGTGCTAGTGAACGTCAGGTATGTATTGACAAGATGGAATTCGATGAAAATGGTTATATCAAGCCAGTGAAGATTACTTTCGAAGGCGTAGAACCTGTATTTATTAAGTAATTGATAGGATATAAAAAAACAGGCTGTTTTGAGAAACAGCCTGTTTTTTTATGCTTTTTTCTTCTTAATCTTCAGCTTATCGAATCCTTCACCATAAACCCCTACTACATTACTTTGCGAGATAAAGGCATTTTCATCGATATCCCTAACCATTCGGAATATATCAGTTGATTGATT
>SUXX01000031.1 GCA_015060735.1 Bacteroides sp. | reverse complement strand
GAGAACAACAAATCATTTCCGACAGGAATTTGTATCCCTTGAATGTCACACGTTTGCAGAGGATTATCGAAGGCGGAAGTAAACCATCGCTGTTCATAAAATTCCTTATAATTAGGCAAGTAACTTTTGGGTACCAAGCCCAAGATATGACCTTGCTGTATAACTGCGGCCACATTCAACAGCTGTTGTCCTATCACAACCGGAAGCCCGACAATGGAAAGGATGTCCAGATGTGCAGTACGTTCTGCAATCTCCAACATTCCAGATAACGCCTCTTCCTGAAGTGTCTGTTGAAGAAACAAGTCTCCACAAGTATAACCGGTGATGGAGAGTTCCGGGAAAACGACAATCTGTACACCGGAAGTAGCCGCCTTGCCAATCAAATGAATTATCTCGACAACATTATGTCTGCAATCGGCTACCTTCACTTTTGGAATTGCAGACGCAACCTTTATAAAACCTTTCATAAGCGTATGCTTTTCAATTCATCCATTGTTTGATACGTTTCATGGCTTCTTCACAATCCTCTCTATGTCCGAAAGCTGTCAAACGGACATATCCCTCACCGCTTGGGCCAAAACCGATGCCGGGTGTCACCACGACATTCGCTTCGTGGAGCATTTGGTCGAAAAAATTCCAGGAGGAAATCCCATCCGGAGTCTTTATCCATAGATAAGGTGCGTTTTCTCCTCCATAAACATGTACGCCAAGTTCCTCGAATCCGTTTCTCATCAACATCGCATTGGTCATATAATAGTTTATGGTATTTCTGACCTGCTCTTTGCCTTGTTCTGTATAAATAGCCTCAGCACCTCTCTGTGTGATATAGCTTGTTCCATTGAACTTTGTACACTGACGGCGATTCCACAGTTGGTTCAATGAAACCCGTCTGCCGTCCGGTGCAGATGCGGTAAGGCTTTCGGGTACGATGGTATAACCACATCGGACACCGGTAAATCCTGCCGTTTTGGAGAAACTGCGGAACTCGATGGCACATTCCTTTGCTCCGGCTATTTCATAGATGGAGTGCGGAATGTCCTCTTCCTGAATATAAGCTTCGTATGCTGCATCATACAGAATGATGGAGTCATTTTCCAACGCATAATCCACCCATTCTCTCAATTCTTCTTTGTTCAGGACAACTCCCATCGGGTTATTCGGAAAGCATAAATAGATGATGTCGATATGCCTTTGAGGAATCCGGGGCTTGAAATGATTCTCCGCATTGCACGGCATATATATCACATTGCTCCATCCTGCATTTGTACGGTTTCCGGCACGTCCGCTAATGACATTGCTGTCCACATAAACAGGATATACGGGATCTGTCACGCCGACACTATTATTTATGCTTAAAATATCGCCGATGTTACCACAATCACTTTTTGCACCATCACTGATGAATACTTCTGAAGGTGAGAGTTCGATGCCATGCGGTAAATAATCATTTTTTATAATGGCATTGATGAGAAAATCATATCCGTGTTCAGGACCATAGCCTCTGAAGGTCGTAATGTTTTCCATATCCTTGACTGCCCTCGCCATAGCATCGACCGATGCTTTGGGCAAAGGCTGGGTTACATCTCCTATTCCCAAACTAATAACATTTCTATCTGGATGGTTCTCTTTGAACGCCTTGACTTTCCTTGCTATTTCCGAGAAAAGGTAATTATTGAAGAGTTTGAGAAAATTTTCATTGATTGTTGCCATAATGTTCCAGTTTTATTCTTCTAATTCAATTGTTCCATCAAATACTTTCTCGGCACTTCCTTTCATATAAATATGCTTATCTGTATCATCCCAAAATACAGACAAATACCCTCCATCCATAACAATACGCACTTCATTGTTGGCTTTATTGGAAGATAATGCGGCAACAGCAGTAGCGCAGGCACCGGTGCCACAGGCTTGGGTAATACCGGAGCCTCGTTCCCAAACTCTCATACGGATGTTGCCGTCAGGTTTTATTTCTGCGAACTCGACATTGGTCTTTTCCGGAAATAGAGGATGGCTCTCCAATAGAGGACCTATATCTTGCAATGGAACAGATTCTACATCTTCTACCCAAATGACAAGATGGGGATTGCCCATACAGATATATGTGCCATAATAGGTCGTCCCATTCACTTCAAATTCCTTTTCGTGAAAACTTCCATCCGTTGTTGCCACTTGTTGGGGATTAGAAAAGGAAGGAGTTCCCATATCTACACTAACAGACTTAACCTTGTTATTTGACACGTCTAACATGAGGCGTTTGATGCCGGATAACGTTTCAAGGGATATTTCATTCTTTCTTGTCAGTGCGTTTTCATAAACGAACTTACCGATGCAACGGCTGGCATTACCGCACATCATCGCTTCTGAACCGTCAGCATTGAATATCCGCATCGAAAAGTCTGCTACTGTGCTTTTTCCTATCAATACCAAACCGTCTGCACCTATTCCTTTGTGACGGTTACTCCATTTGACGGAGGCAGCAGAAGGATTCTTTATCGGATATAAGGAAGAATTGACATAAATATAATCATTGCCAAGTCCGTGCATTTTTGTGAATCGAATTATTTTTGACATTTGTTTGATTCTCTTTTATGGTTTGCTGCTTGTCTTATTACAGGAAAGGAAAGAGATTCCCTCTTTCCTTTCACTCTACATTCTCTCTTAATCAATCTTTTTACCTGAAACTAACACCTAATGAATTTATCGAATAAATAGTAATTCTCTATATTTCGGCAAGGGCCACATCCGATTATCGACTATGAGTTCAAGCTTGTCAATGTGATAGCGAATCTGTTCCAACATTGGAGCGATAGTATCATGGTAAGCAATAGCCTTTTCTCTCTCATCTGAAATTTTATTTGCACTTTTGCGTGCTTCGATCATTGCATTAACATGGCCAGTAATATAGATGGTATGCTCTGCTATCTCCTCTATCAACCGTTTGTTTTCTACAGACAGTTTGTCGGCAACCTCCAAAGTATAGATGTCCATCATCTTGTGTACATTGTCAATCAACTTGCTCTGATATTCGGTTGCGACAGGAATGATGTGATTCATTGCCAAATCACCCAGCACTCTTGCCTCTATCTGAATTTTCTTTGTATAGATTTCCCATTTAACCTCATTGCGGGCCTTCAGTTCTTTTAGGTTCATTACTCCCGTATTCTCAAACATCGAAATGCTTTCCGGTTTCAAATAGTTATCGAAAATGACAGGGCAACTTGTTTCACAATCCAATCCTCTTCGAGCTGCCTCCTCTTTCCATTCATCCGAGTATCCATTGCCGTCAAAGCAAATCGGAGCACACTCTTTTATGTAACGGCGAATTACCTTGACAATGGCTTTCATCTTCTGCTCTCCGCTACTGATAAGGGTATCCACATCCTTCTTGAATGTGAGCAAATGGTCTGCCACTGCTGTGTTCAGGGCAATCATTGCACTGGCGCAGTTTGCAGAAGAACCTACAGCACGGAATTCAAAACGGTTACCTGTAAATGCAAACGGTGAAGTACGGTTACGGTCCGTATTGTCAATCATAAGTTCAGGAATCTGAGGTATGTCAAGTTTCATTTCCTGTTTGCCGCTTAAAGAGATGACATCGTCACTGTCGTTTTCTGCAAGATGCTTCAAAACCTCCGACAATTGTGAACCAAGGAAGGAAGAGATAATAGCCGGAGGTGCTTCGTTTGCACCCAACCGATGGGCATTGTCGGCACTCATAATGGAGGCTTTAATCAAGCCATTATGATGATATACCGCCATCAATGTATTCACGACAAAGGTGATGAAGCGGAGATTTTCTTCGGCCGTCTTACCAGGCGACATAAGAAGTATGCCCGTATCGGTGCCAAGCGACCAGTTGTTGTGCTTTCCGGAGCCATTGACTCCTTTGAAAGGTTTCTCATGCAACAGGACTCTGAATCCGTGATTGCGTGCTACATTACGCATCAGTGACATAATGAGCATATTGTGATCTACCGCAAGGTTGCATTCTTCAAATACAGGAGCCAATTCAAACTGATTGGGAGCGACTTCATTGTGACGGGTCTTGACCGGAATGCCCAGTTGTAATGCCTGTATTTCCAAATCTTTCATAAAGGCTGCCACCCTTTGTGGAATTGCTCCGAAGTAATGGTCTTCCAACTGTTGGTTCTTTGATGCTTCGTGCCCCATCAAGGTACGTCCGGTCATCAACAGGTCGGGGCGTGCAGCATACAATCCTTCGTCAACCAAGAAATACTCCTGTTCCCATCCTAAATAAGCCAGAACTTTTTTAACTTCAGGATTGAAATAATGGCAGACATCCGTAGCAGCTTTATTTACGGCACTTAATGCACGCAACAAAGGGGCTTTATAGTCAAGTGCTTCACCGGTATAGGCAATGAATATGGTCGGGATGCACAAGGTGTCATCAACCACAAAAACAGGTGATGAAGGGTCCCAGGCCGAATAGCCTCTTGCTTCGAATGTATTACGGATACCTCCGTTGGGAAAAGAGGAAGCATCCGGTTCCTGCTGAACAAGCAACTTGCCTGAAAACTCTTCAATCAGTCCTCCTTTGCCGTTGGGGTCAAAAAAAGAATCGTGCTTTTCGGCTGTCCCTTCTGTGAGAGGCTGGAACCAATGGGTATAGTGTGTAACACCAAACTCTGCCGCCCAGCGATGCATACCTTCTGCCACTTCATCTGCCACTTTCCGGTCAAGTTCAGCTCCATTGTCAATGACATCAATCAATGAAGCGTAAGTATCAGCGCTCAGATAATGAAACATCTGTTCACGACCAAAAACATACTTGCCGAAATAATCACACGGACGTCCTTCCGGAATATCCACCGTAGCGGCTTTCTTATAGAAAGCACTCTCCACTACATTAAATCTTAACTCAGACATAACCTAACTAATAAAATGTTATTCTAACCAATCTTTTAACCTATTTGCTGCATTCTCGCAATCCTGACGTTTGGCAAATGCGCTTAATCTTACATAGCCTTCACCACCCGGACCAAAAACAACACCCGGAGTACAAATTATTTTGGCACTGTATAGCATGGATTCGAAGAACTCCCATGATGACGATTGTCGGGGAATCTTAATCCATAAATAGGGAATATGCTCACCGCCATATATTCTTAAATTCAATGGAGACAAAACACGTCTCATCATACGAACATTTTCCATATAATATTCTATGGTCTGACGAAGTTGCTCTTTTCCTAATACTGAATATGTCGCAGTTGCTGCACATTGAGTGACATACGACACTCCATTGAATCTGATATTTTGACGGCGGCTCCACAAAGTATTCATCTGAATTTTCCGTCCATCCAATTTCTGTATAGTTAATTCTTTTGGGATAATGGTATATCCACATCTTAATCCAGTAAATCCGGCAGTACGGGAAAAACTTCGAAGTTCTATCGCAACTTTCTTGGCTCCACGAATTTCATAGATAGAATGAGGAATATTAGGTGATTGTATATATGCTTCGTAGGATGCATCAAACAGTATCAACGTATTGTTCTTGATCGCATAATCCACCCATTTCTTGAGTTGTCCCTTACTATATGCGGCTCCGGTAGGATTGTCTGGCGAACATAAATATACTATATCTATAGGGAATTCCGGTGGCATTGGTGTAAAACCGTTGCTTTCATTGCAATTCAGATAACAGACATTGCTCCAACGCCCCTTTTCAAATATTCCTGCACGTCCTGATATGACATTACTTTCTATATAAACAGGGTATATCGGATCAATAACTCCGATAGTATTGTCACTGCGCAAGAGGTCTCCGATATTACCTATTTCACTCTTTACCCCGTCATTTATGAAAACTTCATTAGGCATCAGATGGATTCCTCTTGTGTTGAAATCGTTTTTGATGATTGCGTCTCTAAGAAATTCATATCCTTGTTCTGGACCATATCCGTGAAATCTTGTTGAATCCGCCATGTCATCAACGGCTTTATGCATAGCTTCAACAACAGATGAAGGTAAAGGGCTGGTGACATCATTTATTCCCAAGTCAATAAGTTCTGCATGCGGGTGCAAGACTTTGAATGTATTGATTCTTTTCTTCACATCCGAGAATAAATCTTCGCTTGGTAATTCTAAAAAGTATTCATTCAAAAGTGCCATACGCAAGTGCATTAAGGGTTATAAGATTCTGTCAGGCAAGAGTACCTTAAAGAAATAGGGAAAAACATTATCATACACATACTCAATTTTGTATATAGAGTATTTTGTTGATGATATATTTGATGTTTTTTCCATTTCTGCCTGAGTTATCATTATCACGCTGCAAAATTAGTGAGATAGATTAAAAGTTGTAATATTCGCACCGTGATATTTCAGAAATAAAATTGAATAATTTGAAATATTCGACAAAATGCTGGTTATTCGCTTTAATAATTCAATTAAATAAACGTATTAGCTTTAATAATTAAAGTTTTTCCATTTTGTTTTTTCAAAACATTCCTTTTGAAGAATATGATTATGTCATATAGAGTAATTTTGCATCATAATTCAATAGATATGGAACAGTTAAAACATGAATGTGGTGTGGCTATGGTGCGTTTACTCAAGCCATTAGAGTACTACCAACACAAGTATGGAACTTGGATGTGGGGGCTCAACAAGCTCTATCTGTTAATGGAGAAGCAGCATAATCGTGGACAGGAAGGAGCAGGAATGGCTTGCGTAAAGCTAAATGCCTCGTCCGGCGAAGAATACATGTTCAGGGAACGGGCTATCGGTACAAATGCCATATCGGAAATATTCAATACGATACATCACCATTACTGCTCTCTGAAAAAGGAACAACTGCAAGACGCTCTTTTTGCGGAACAGACTTTGCCGTTTGCAGGGGAATTATATATGGGGCACTTGAGATATTCCACTACCGGAAAGAGCGGTTTGGATTATATCCATCCGTTCTTGCGTCGGAACAACTATCGGGCAAAGAATCTTGCTGTTTGTGGAAATTTCAATCTTACCAATGTGGATGAAGTTTTTGCCTGTATCTCCGCAGAGGGACAACATCCCCGAAAATATGCCGACACATATATTATATTGGAACAGCTTGGACATCGACTTGACAGGGAAGTTGAAAGGCTTTATAAAGAGTGCCGTAACGAAGGATGGAAAGGACGGGAGCTGACAGCACGAATAGAGGAAAGAATTGATCTCCAAAATGTATTGCAGACATCCAGTCCTCAATGGGACGGAGGTTATGTCATTTGCGGCATAATCGGTAGCGGAGACTCTTTTGCCGTGCGTGATCCTTGGGGCATACGTACGGCTTTTTATTATCTGGATGATGAAGTAATGGTTCTTGCTTCAGAACGTCCGGTTATCCAGACAGCTCTGAATGTTCCTATGGAAACTATACACGAGTTACAACCGGGAGAGGCTATCATACTTGACAAGTTCGGGAAGATGCGTCTGGCTCAGATCAATCCGCCGCAGAAGTTGCGGGCTTGTTCCTTTGAACGGATATACTTTTCCCGTGGCGGTGATAAGGACATTTACAATGAGCGCAAGCGTTTGGGGCAAAATCTGACACCTTCCATTTTGCAAGCCATTGATTATGATGTGGAACATACCGTTTTTTCCTTTATTCCCAATACGGCCGAAGTGGCATTTTATGGGATGTTGGAAGGGCTGGACAATTACTTGAACCAGTTAAAGATACAGGAAATTGAAGCTCTTGCTCATCATCCCCAGCATAATGAACTGGAGCGAATCCTTTCGATGCGTGTACGCAGCGAGAAGGTAGCTATCAAGGATATAAAGTTGAGAACCTTCATTACCGAAGGCAACACACGCAATGACCTTGCAGCCCACGTCTATGATATAACTTACGGAAGTCTGCGGCCCGATATTGACAATCTGGTCATCATTGATGACAGCATTGTCCGGGGAACCACATTAAAACAGAGCATTATAGGAATACTCGACCGTTTGCGTCCTCGCAAGATATTCATTGTATCTTCATCGCCACAAGTGCGTTATCCTGACTATTATGGCATTGATATGTCAAGTATGGACCAATTCATAGCCTTCCGTGCAGCGATAGAATTACTCAAAGAGCAAGGGAAAGAGGATATAATCACAAACGTTTATCAACATTGCAAGGCACAGGAACATTTACCCAAAGAGCAGATGCGGAATTATGTCAAAGCGATTTATGAGCCGTTTACGGACGAGCAGATTTCAATCAAGACGGCTCAATTGCTGACTCCCGAATCGACGCAAGCCGATGTAAAGATTATTTATCAGACATTAGACGGATTGCACGAGGCGTGTCCAAAGCATACGGGCGACTGGTATTTTAGCGGCAACTATCCGACTTCTGGAGGATTGAAACTTCTGAATAAAGCATTTATAGATTATATAGAAAATGAGAAAAGCGACATTGATTCTTGATGATGGCACCCGGTTCTGCGGCCATTCTTTCGGAGCCTTCAGAAACATTGGCGGTGAAGTAGTCTTTAATACAGCTATGACTGGCTATCCTGAAAGTCTGACAGACCCTTCTTATGCCGGTCAGATAATGGTATTGACCTATCCGTTGATTGGTAACTACGGTGTCCCAGCAAATGATTTATGGGAAAGTACTCAAATCCATGCTGAAGCACTCATTGTCAGTGACTATAGTGAGGACTACAGTCATTGGAATGCAAAAGAGAGCCTGGGTGATTGGCTGAAGCGCGAACAACGTCCTGCAATAACTGGCATAGATACCCGTGCCCTTACCCGGCTGTTGCGTGAACGGGGTGTGATGATGGGACGGATAGAAATTGAAGGGGTTGAGGATACATCATTGGATCTGGATTATGGTGTCATCAACTATGTAGAAACCGTCAGTTGTCAGGATATTATCCGTTATAATGAAGGAGCGGAAGAACGGGTGGTTCTCATTGATTGTGGTGTCAAGACCAATATAATCCGCTGTCTGATGAAGCGTGGTGTTGAAATTATTAGAGTACCATGGGATTATGATTTCAATTCTTTGGATTTTGACGGTCTGTTGATTTCCAACGGACCGGGCAATCCGGACAATTGTCAAGTAACGGTAAATCATATTCAACGTGCTATGCAGAACAACAAACCCGTGTTCGGAATCTGTATGGGTAACCAGCTTCTTGCCAAGGCAAGCGGAGCGACTGTCTATAAACTGAAATACGGACATCGGAGCCATAACCAGCCGGTAAGAATGGTTGGTACTGAACGATGTTTCATAACCAGCCAAAATCACGGTTATGCGGTTGACGGTACAACGCTGAACGAAGAATGGTTACCGCTGTTCGAGAATATGAACGACGGTTCTAATGAAGGAATACGTCACCGTTACAAGCCTTGGTTTTCGGTACAGTTCCACCCGGAAGCTGCGGCGGGACCGACAGATACGGAATTCCTATTCGATGAATTTATAAAACTATTATGACAATGGCACGATACAGTATAAAAAAGGTCTTGCTTTTAGGGTCTGGAGCTTTGAAGATAGGCGAAGCCGGTGAATTTGATTATTCGGGTTCACAAGCCCTGAAGGCATTGAAAGAAGAGGGTATTGAAACAGTACTCATCAATCCAAACATTGCTACCGTACAAACATCAGAAGGTATAGCGGACAACGTCTATTTTTTACCTGTCACCCCTTATTTTGTTGAACGGGTTGTTGACAAGGAACGTCCCGATGCTATCTTGCTTTCGTTTGGAGGACAGACAGCGCTCAACTGTGGGGTGGAATTATATGAAAAAGGAGTACTGGCACGATACAATATTCAGGTATTGGGAACACCTGTCCAGGCAATCATAGATACTGAAGACAGGGAAAAGTTCGTGCAGCGACTTGATGAAATTGGAGTCAAGACCATCCGTAGCGAAGCGGTCTGCAACACCGAGCAAGCACGTTGTGCCGCAGTTCGATTAGGTTATCCCGTAATCATACGTGCTGCATACGCATTGGGAGGTCTCGGCTCCGGTTTTTGCGATGACGAACAGGAGTTGGATGCTCTCTGTGAGAAAGCCTTCTCGTTTTCATCACAGGTTTTGGTGGAAAAGAGTTTGAAGGGGTGGAAGGAGATTGAATATGAAGTGGTTCGTGACCGTTATGATAACTGTATAACAGTTTGTAACATGGAGAACTTTGACCCGTTGGGCGTTCATACGGGGGAATCCATTGTCGTTGCCCCTTCACAAACGCTATCCAATAGCGAATACCATAAATTACGTGAGTTGGCCATTCGCATCATCCGTCATATAGGCATTGTCGGTGAATGTAATGTCCAATACGCCCTTGACCCGGAATCGGAAGACTATCGGGTGATAGAAGTGAATGCCAGATTGAGCCGGTCTTCCGCCTTGGCGTCAAAGGCTACAGGCTATCCGTTGGCATTTATTGCGGCAAAGTTGAGCTTGGGATATGGTTTGTTTGACTTGGAGAATACCGTTACAAAATCAACGTCCGCTTTCTTTGAACCTGCATTGGATTATGTTGTCTGTAAAATACCTCGTTGGGATTTAGGGAAATTTCATGGTGTGGAACGTGAGATAGGTTCTTCTATGAAATCAGTCGGAGAGGTAATGGCTATAGGCCGGACTTTTGAAGAGGCTATTCAAAAAGGACTGCGTATGATTGGACAAGGAATGCATGGCTTTGTAGAAAATCAGGAACTGAAAATCACGGATATTGATAAAGCACTTCGGGAACCGACCGATAAGCGGATATTCGTTATCAGTAAAGCTTTGCGTGCCGGTTATACAGTTGAACAGATTCATTCATTGACAAAAATAGATAAATGGTTCTTGCATAAATTGCATAATATTATGGAGACATCCAAACAGCTTCACGCACATCATACGCTGCAAACCATACCGATCGGTTTATTGTATAAGGCCAAGCTACAAGGATTCTCTGATTTTCAGATAGCACGTGCCATCGGTTTGGATGACATGGAACAAGGCTCACTGAAAATCCGCGAATATAGAAAGGCATTTGGGGTTCTCCCTGTAGTAAAACAGATTGATACGCTTGCCGCAGAATATCCGGCACAGACGAACTATCTGTATCTGACTTACTCCGGCACAGAAGATGAAG
Organism: Bacteroides sp.; assembly: GCA_015060735.1. Taxonomy (GTDB): domain Bacteria; phylum Bacteroidota; class Bacteroidia; order Bacteroidales; family Bacteroidaceae; genus Phocaeicola. Next base: position 15,121 of record SUXX01000031.1, on the reverse strand, counting down.
TAGAGTATGCGGATGACCACCGTTCGGTTATCGTTCTAGGCTCAGGTGCTTATCGCATAGGATCATCTGTCGAATTTGATTGGTGTAGTGTTCAAGCTCTTAATACGATTCGTAAAGATGGTTATCGGAGTGTGATGATTAACTATAATCCCGAAACTGTCTCTACTGATTATGACATCTGTGACAGGCTGTATTTCGATGAACTTACTTTTGAGCGAGTAATGGATATCATAGAGAAAGAGCATCCGCACGGAGTGATTGTTTCTACCGGAGGACAAATACCCAACAATCTTGCAATGCAATTGGATAATCTGGATGTACCTATTCTTGGAACAAGTGCGGCATCCATCGACAATGCAGAAGACAGGGACAAGTTTTCAGCGATGCTTGATAGAATCGGTGTGGATCAACCTGAATGGCGGGCTTTGACCTCAATGGAGGATATTGCTGCATTTATCGATAAAGTGGGTTTCCCCGTTTTGGTGCGTCCTTCGTATGTACTGTCCGGTGCGGCAATGAATGTATGTTCAAATAATGACGAGCTGAACCGTTTCTTGAAATTGGCTGCTAATGTTTCAAAGAAACATCCGGTAGTTGTCAGTCGTTTCATTGAGAATGCCAAAGAAATTGAAATGGACGCAGTGGCACAAAATGGGGAGATAATCGCCTATGCCATCAGTGAACATATTGAATTTGCAGGTGTACATTCAGGTGATGCCACCATTCAGTTCCCACCACAGAAAACGTATATCGAGACTATACGGAGAATCAAACGTATATCGCGTAAGATAGCAGAAGAACTTAGGATTTCAGGTCCGTTCAACATTCAATACCTTGCACGGGACAATGACATCAAAGTCATTGAATGTAATCTGCGTGCTTCGCGTTCTTTTCCTTTTGTAAGCAAAGTGCTCAAATTGAATTTCATTGATTTGGCAACTCGTATTATGCTTGGGAAGAAGGTGGAGAAACCGTTCAAGAACTTGTTTGACATCGATTATGTAGGTATCAAGGCCAGTCAATTCTCTTTCAACCGTTTACAAAATGCAGACCCTGTATTAGGAGTGGATATGGCATCTACGGGTGAAGTCGGTTGCTTGGGTGAAGATACGCAGTGTGCCATTTTGAAAGCGATGTTATCGGTAGGTTATCGAATCCCCAAGAAGAATATTCTATTATCAACAGGTGATGCCAAGCAAAAAGTGGAGATGCTTTCTGCTGCACATCTGCTCCAACAAAAGGGATATTCACTCTTTGCAACAGGAGGGACTTCCCGTTATTTGACTGAAAACGGAATTCCTAACACATTGGTCTATTGGCCTAACGAAAAATCACAACCCCAAGCTCTTGATTTGCTTCACCGAAAAGAAATAGATATGGTTGTAAACATACCTAAAGACTTGACGACTGGTGAATTGGATAATGGTTATCGGATACGACGTGCAGCTGTGGACTTGAACATTCCACTTTTCACCAATGCACGCCTTGCCAGTGCATTCATCAGTGCATTTTGTACCTTGTCGGTAGATGACCTTATCATCAAAAGTTGGGCAGAATATGAAAACGAAAATAAATGTTAGATATGGCGCAACAAAAAATTATTATTATTGATTTTGGCTCTCAGACTACACAGCTGATAGGTCGTCGTTTGCGGGAACTTGACACATTCTGCGAGATTGTTCCTTATAATAAGTTCCCGTATGAAGATGAGGGCATCATTGGTGTCATTCTTTCCGGTTCTCCTTACAGCGTTTATGCTCCGAATGCCTTTAAGGTGGATTTATCCAATATCCGAGGCCGTTATCCCATATTGGGAATCTGTTATGGCGCTCAATTTATGGCACAACTTTATGGAGGTAGTGTGGAAGCTACGGATTCGCGTGAATATGGCAGGGCCAGACTACAGGATTTTGAACGGGAGAATCCGCTTTTCAAAGGTTTTCAGGAAGGCTCCCAAGTCTGGATGAGTCATGGTGACACTATTACGGCATTACCCGACGGATTTCGGGTCATAGCTTCTACGGAAAAGGTCAGATACGCTGCTTATCAGGCAGAAGACGGAACCTTGTGGGGCGTACAATTTCATCCGGAAGTTTTTCATTCGAAACAAGGCAAATTGCTGTTAAAGAATTTTGTGGTGGATATATGTGGCAGCCGTCAGGATTGGAGTCCGGTCTCATTTATCGAATCATCCGTTGAGGCATTGAAATCGCAACTTTGCAATGACCGTATAATACTTGGTTTGTCCGGAGGAGTAGATTCTTCTGTTGCTGCAGTTCTGTTGAATAAAGCCATCGGCAACAATCTGATTTGCATATTTGTGAATCACGGTTTGCTTCGCAAAGGAGAATATGAACGAGTCATGCGTGACTACAAATGTTTGGGACTTAATGTCATAGGAGTAGATGCCAGCGAGATGTTCTTTTCGGCATTGAAGGGTATCAACTCTCCCGAAGAAAAACGAAAAATCATAGGGGCGAAATTCATTGAGGTGTTCGAGGAGGAAGCTAAAAAGATAGATGGTGTGCGATGGTTGGCACAAGGTACTATTTATCCTGATTGCATTGAAAGTATGAACATAACAGGAAAGGTTATAAAAAGCCATCATAATGTCGGCGGGCTGCCGGAGAAGATGCAACTGAAGCTTTGCGAACCGTTACGTTGGTTGTTCAAGGATGAGGTGCGTCGGGTCGGTCGCCAATTGGGTATGCCAGAACATTTGATAACAAGACATCCCTTCCCTGGCCCAGGTCTAGCTGTACGTGTATTAGGGGAAGTTACTCGCGAAAAAATCCATATTTTGCAAGAGGCCGATGAGATATTTATCAATGCATTACATCGATGGCATTGTTCTGACGGTCATTCTCTTTATGACGAAGTATGGCAAGCAGGCGTCATACTCCTGCCCGTGCAAAGTGTAGGCGTTATGGGTGACGAACGGACTTATGAACAAGCTTTGGCATTACGTGCTGTAACAAGTACGGATGCGATGTCAGCAGATTGGGCACAATTACCATACGAGTTCCTAGCTCAAGTGAGCAATGAAATAATAAATAAGGTAAAGGGAATCAACCGTGTATGTTATGACATATCTTCCAAACCACCAGCAACGATAGAATGGGAGTAACTGGAATTGGATAATAAACATAAATTAAATGATAAATATGAATCAACCCAAATATATATTCGTAACTGGTGGCGTAGTGAGTTCTCTTGGTAAGGGAATCATTGCAGCTTCCATCGGCAGGTTGCTGCTGGCACGTGGTTATAAAATCACTATTCAAAAATTCGACCCGTACATCAACATAGATCCGGGTACGCTCAATCCATACGAACACGGAGAGTGCTATGTAACAACTGATGGATGTGAGACAGACTTGGATTTGGGACATTACGAACGGTTTACTGATATTCGGACGACCTCGGCAAATAATGTCACGACAGGCAAGATTTACCAAACCGTCATCGAACGTGAACGCAAAGGTGAATATTTGGGTCGAACCGTTCAAGTGGTTCCTCATATTACGGACGAGATAAAAAGAAGGATGCTTCAATTAGGAACAGTGGGTGACTATGATTTTATCATCACTGAAATTGGAGGCACGGTTGGAGACATCGAAGGTCTTCCATTCTTGGAAGCTATCCGACAGCTTAAATGGGAACTTGGACGTAATGCCGTTTGTGTTCACCTGACGTACGTGCCTTATATAGCTGCAGCGGGCGAATTGAAAACCAAACCGTCACAACATTCTGTAAAAGAGTTGCAGGGACTTGGTCTCCAGCCGGATGTGCTTGTGCTGAGAACTGACCGTGAGCTTGGACGGGGAGTGCTTGATAAAGTCGGACATTTCTGTAATGTGGAAAAGGATTGTGTGGTACAAAGCGTTGACCTGCCGACTATTTATGAAGTGCCGGTCAAGATGGCGGAGCAGTATTTGGATGCAGTGATACTTCGTAAATTCGGTATAACGTGCGATACGGCACTCCAATTAGGCGACTGGCAGGAATTTATCAACCGTAGATTGCAGGCAAGCAGAGAAATCAACATAGCCCTTGTCGGGAAATATGATTTACAGGATGCTTATAAATCGATATTGGAGTGTTTGTCACAGGCTGCGACTTACAATGACTGCAAGGTAAAAACACACTTTATCCAGAGTGAGAATCTGACGTGCGATAATATTGCGGATAACCTTTCTTCGATGGACGGTGTAGTGATATGTCCGGGATTCGGGCAAAGGGGGACGGAAGGTAAGATTGTGACCGCTGAATATTGTCGTACACATGATGTACCGACATTGGGAATCTGTCTGGGTATGCAGATGATGGTCATTGAATTTGCCCGTCATGTATTAGGTCTGGATAATGCCAATTCCCGTGAAATGGATTCTTCTACCCCCTACAATGTAATAGATTTGATGGAGGAGCAAAAGAGTATCACTCAAATGGGTGGGACTATGAGATTGGGGGCTTATGCATGTGAGTTGGTCAAAGGGTCAAAAGTCTATGAAGCTTATGGAAAATCGCATATCGAGGAGCGGCATCGTCACCGTTATGAGTTCAGCAGTCCCTATCGCCAACAATTCGAGCAAGCGGGAATGTTATGTACAGGTATAAATCCCGACAGTAGTTTGGTTGAGATAGTTGAAATACCGGCTTGTCGTTGGTATGTCGGTGTTCAGTTCCATCCGGAATATTCGGGAACCGTCCTTCACCCCAATCCGCTGTTTATGGCTTTTATCAAGAGTATAATTTCAAAAAAGTAAGAATTATGTGTGGAATTGTTGGCTATATCGGCAATAGAAATGCTACACCGATTATATTGAACGGACTTCATCGCATGGAATACAGGGGGTATGACGGTGCTGGCATGGCATTGGTTCAATGTGATGGAAATATGAATGTTTACAAATGCAAGGGCCGGGTTGCTAATTTAGAAAAACATATTGAGGGAAAGGATACTTATGCTTCCATTGGAATAGCACATACAAGATGGGCTACACATGGAGAGCCTAATGATTGTAATGCACATCCTCATATCTCGCAATCAGGAAGAATAGCCTTGGTGCATAACGGTATAATTGAAAGATGTTTTTATTGCAGAAGGATATTCCTTTCGTAGAACAACGGATAGTGAAGATTGTTGAAGTGTAACAGAATAAATTCTAAAAGGTTCACCAAATAAAAACATTTATTGCATTTATAAATGTTTTGTTCTATTTGTTGTTCGTGGGAAGAATTTATTTTGTACCTTTGCATTGTGGTTAGAGATACTTCAAACCACATGCGAGTTAATTAATGTGTTACACTTTTTGTGTTACACCATGATATTGAACCCTTTTATACTGAGGTGTAGGACCTTAGGAAACAGAGAAATAACGCTTGGATAAAACCGAAAGGTTCAAAATCCAAGCGGATCACCAAGAAAGAAGGACTTCATAGCGAAGTCCTTTTTTCGTAACTGATGCGAATTCTCATGATTACCCGATGCTATCTTGAAATAACCAATATTTGCAATCTCAGTTGCAAGTTCTGTCCGAAAACGAACAGGGCAAAGCATCGTTTAACCTTAAACGAGTTTGAACAACTGACAGAGAAACTTCAAGGGCAGGTGAAATTCCTCTATTTTCATTTGATGGGCGAGCCATTCCTTCATCCGCAGTTACCCGAATTTATTGAGATTGCCCGTAGAAAAGGATTTATACCTATTCTTACAACCAATGGCACCCTCTTGTCGGAAGGGCAGAGGATAATAGAGGCTCATCCCCATAAAATACAAATATCACTTCATTCACACGAAGGCAATGGCAAGGAACATCCGGAAGAGTACATCCGCGAAATTATGGCTTTTGCTCATGAAGCTGTATTGAAAGGTGTTTTAATTGTTCTCCGTCTGTGGAATCAAGGGGGATATGATAACAGTAATAATTATATTTTAGATTTGATTGCTCAATATCAACCCGGTCCTTGGAAATCACGTTCAGATGGATGGAAGCTGGCGGAAAATCTTTATATCGAATATGACCGTATGTTTGAGTGGCCTGATGCCGATCATGAAGAATATAAAGAAGCGGATGTCTTTTGTTATGCACTCCGTAATCAGATAGGCGTATTGGTCGATGGGAGTGTCGTTCCCTGTTGTCTTGATCATGCTGGTGAACTTGTTCTTGGAAATCTGTTTCGTCAGTCTTTGGACGATATATTGTCATCAGCCCGTGCTCAAGCCATGTATGATGGATTTACACGTCATGAAGCCGTGGAGCCTCTTTGTCGTCGTTGTGGTTATGCTGTTGTTACGAAACGCTTTCGTCAGTGATGAAGCCGATAGGACGCAGATGTTGTGGAATTGAAAAAAAACTGATGTAACTACCTGCTTTTTTTTCCTTGTTTTTTTGTAGTCGAAACAAGAAATATTACTTTTGTATTCCATATGAAAATAGGTTTTGACAACGAGAAATATCTCAGAATACAGTCCGAACGAATTAAAGAGCGTATCGCTCAGTTCGGTGACAAGTTATACCTCGAGTTCGGAGGTAAGTTATTTGATGACAATCATGCCAGTCGCGTGTTGCCTGGATTCCAACCGGACAGTAAACTGCAAATGTTGATGCAGTTGCGTGATTATGCTGAAATATTGTTTGTCATTAGTGCTCTCGACATTGAGAAGAATAAGATGCGAGGTGATTTGGGTATTACTTACGATGAAGACGTACTTCGTCTTCGTATGGAGTTTGAAAAAGTCGGGCTTTATGTAAGTAGTGTAGTTATTACGCATTATAACGGACAGTCCAGTGCCGATGCTTATCGGTCTCGCTTAGAACGTTTGGGTATTAAGGTGTATTACCATTACACCATCGAGGGTTATCCCAATAATGTAGCTCTCATAGATTCCGATGAGGGTTTTGGTAAGAATGATTATGTAGAGACAACTCGTCCGTTGGTGGTCGTGACGGCACCGGGGCCGGGAAGTGGTAAGATGGCTGTTTGTCTCAGTCAGCTTTATCATGAAAATAAACGGGGAGTCAAGGCTGGTTATGCCAAATTTGAAACCTTTCCGGTGTGGAGTTTGCCTCTTAAGCATCCGGTGAACATAGCTTATGAAGCTGCTACTGCCGACCTTAATGATGTGAACATGATTGACCCTTTCCATTTGGAAGCTTACGGAAAAATAGCGGTTAATTATAACCGCGACATCGAAATATTCCCAGTGCTGAATGCTCTTTTTGAAGGAATTTATGGTGAAAGTCCTTATAAGTCACCTACGGATATGGGAGTCAACATGATTGGTTTCTGTATGAGTGATGAGGATGTTTGTTGTAATGCTGCCAGAGATGAAATTATCAGAAGATATTATTATGCATTGTGTAATTTGGCAGAGAAAGGCAGCAATGAAAATGAGGTCAATAAGATTGCACTTATCATGAAGCAGGCAAAACTTACGACAGAATATCGTCGGACAACGGTGGCTGCTCACGAAAGAAAGGAATTGTCTGGTGTGGCATCTGCTGCTATCGAGTTGCAGGATGGTACTATTATCACATCACGTTCCACTCCTTTGTTGGGACCTAGTGCAGCATTGATATTGAATGCAACCAAACATTTGGCTGAAATTCCTCATCCTGTGAAGTTAATTCCGGAAGAATTGATTGCTCCGATACAGAAGACCAAAGTGGAATATCTGCATGGACGGAATCCTCGCTTGCATACAGACGAAGTGTTGGTGGCTCTTTCGTTACTCAGTAATCGCGATGAAAATTGTCGGAAGGCTTTGGACCAATTACCCAAATTGAAAGGATGTCAAATTCATTCAACGGTTATGTTGAGTGATGTAGACCAAAAGATTTTCAAAAAACTGGGAGTAGGATTGACATGCGACCCTGTTCGAAAGATTGAATAGAATAAAAAAGGTTGTAAACACGAGAAGGATTGCCAGATATATAAAATTGTTGGTAAATTTTTTATGTTTTTTTTGCGTAAATGCTTGTTTTATACTCTTTTTTCGTATCTTAGCCCCCGAAAAAGTGAAGTGAGCTGAAAATGGAAGTTGGATAGACTTTTTCATGAAAAAGATGTTAATTTGAAATGATTTATAAATCTAAAAACCTAAAACATTATGAACGAATTAATTGCAAAAATCAAGGAACTCAACGAAGCATTGTTGATTGATGCTGCAGCTCAGGCTGAAAAGGGTAACAAGGCTGCTGGTACTCGTGCACGTAAGGCATCTTTGGAATTGGAAAAAGTTTTGAAAGAATTTAGAAAAGTTTCTCTGGAAGAATCAAAGAAATAATTCACGTATTTTCAGAATGATTTTAGGAGCCGTCCCAATTTTGTGGATGGCTTTTCTTTTTTATTAACCTGTTTTACTTTATTAAATAGTAGAATTTTCTTAATTTTGTTTCATCTCGTATGGCTATTGTTTAAGGTGTATACATGAAAAAAATATTTCTATTGGTTGTTGGCCTAATTGGTTGTTTGATTTCGACTTCTTTTATCTCGTGTAGAGAAGGGAAAGAGGTGGATATTGTTGTGCAGGCCGACTCCTTGAATCGATTGGCTTATGAAATCAGATATAAGAATCTTGCTCTGTCACAGGAGGTGGCCGAAAAAGCACTGTTAGTAGGAGAGAATTTTTCTTCTGTTAAAGCAGAAGCTCTGAATAACTTGGCTTTCTGTGCTTTTATGCAAATGGATTTCGAACGGGCAGATAGTCTGTTAAAAGAAGTTTATCGCGAAACGGCGAATGAACTGGAGTGCTTGGTGGCAGATGTCGGTATGATGAAGATATGTCAGCGTACAGCCATGAACAAGGAGTTTTATGATTACCGAAATAGTGCGTTGAGACGCATTCGACGTATCGAAGAAGATCGGGTAGCTTTGTTGGATAATAACATTCAGCATCGTTTTAATTATGCTTGCTCAGAGTTTTCCATTACTTCATCCATTTATTATTATTATCTTCAGCAAGAGACTCAATCGTTGGAAGCAATTAATGAAATAGATGTAGAGAAAGAATTGGAAGAGGATACAGCACAACGTCTCTATTATTATTATATGAAAGGCTCTGGAGGAATGTATGAAGCCGATACTAGGGACGAAATAACGCTGGGAGAATTCGATTATTTGATGAATTGTCTTTTGTTGAGTCGTGAACAGGGCTATGTCTATTTTGAAGCTAACGCCTTGCAAGCAATGGCTGAACTATTGAAGAACAAGAAGAATTATACTTTGCTTAATGAAAAGCGTTCAAGGATGATGCGGGTTGTCAACCTTCACGATTTATCTTGGGAAGAACTGATTGTTTCGCTAGCGGATAATGCCTTGACACTTTTTATGGAATATGGAGATTGGTATCAAATATCTGGAACTTATCGGACATTGGCTTCTTGTTATAATGAATTAGGAAAGCATGAACAGGCTTTAGAAGAGCTGACGAAAGCATTATCGTATGTAAACCTTCATCATGAAAGATTTTATCATTGCTCGGATACGCTTGACAGGCTGAAGCCATATATACCTATGGCAACCAATTCTACGGAATTGGAATGGATTAATGCAGAAGGCATTATGACTGTACCTGAATGGATTGCTCGATTTCGCGAGCAGTTGAGCGTAACCTATGCAGCTTTGGGGATGAAGCCACAGTCGGATTATAACCGCAATATCTATTTGGATATTCTTGACTATACTCGCCAGGATAAGGAGTTGGAAAGCCGATACATGTTGTTGGAAAGTGAGTCGAACATACTGAGTGTCATGTTGGGATTGGTAATTGGTGGCTTGATTGGAGTTATATTGTTGATTTGGCTTTTAGGGAAGCGTTGGCGTATCCGTTATGCTACACAAGTAGATAAGCTAGGAATAACTTTTGATATTTGTAAACTTATAACAGCGTCTATTCCATCGAATGCCGAGAAGGAAGAGGATGTGATTGAAGCTGTGATAACATCATTCAAAAATAAAGTGTTGCAATTGGTCGGTGCTTTGGATATGGAAATCTGTTTGATGGATAAAAAAGAACCAATTCATGAGAACGGCATGATATCTTTCGACTTAACGAATTCTGAAGGTAAGTTGTTGGGCATGTGGTTGTTAAAGACAGAGAATGGATTGAAGAAGGATGACAGAGCATTACTGGAAATTATAGTACCTTATCTTTCCTGGACATTGGAGAACGGATTAGCTATCATATCTTTAGGAGATAAGCGACGTTATTTGGAGAAGGAACAATATGTATACGAACAGCGTTTGATAGAGAATAAACGACAGAATCTGATAAAAAAGGCTTGCTTGTTTTTAGTAACTAGCATTACACCTTATATAGATAGAGTGGTGAATGAAGTGCATAAACTTGTTTCTTTGAATTACCTGGCAGACAAAGAAATCAAAGAAAGTAAATACAAATACATAGAGGAACTCATAAACCGAATCAATGAGTATAACGATATTCTTTCTATTTGGATTAAGATGCGACAAGGCTCTTTGAACTTGAATATTGAGACGTTTGAGTTGGATTCATTATTTGAGGTTTTACAGAAGGGGCGAAGGAATTTTGAGTTGAAGGCTCAGACGTTTTCGGTGAAACGAACGGACGCTTTGGTTAAAGCAGATAAGGCTTTGACGCTTTTTATGATAAATACTTTAACGGAGAATGCACGAAAATATACCCAATCGGGTGGAGAAATACAGGTTTATGCATGCGAAAAAGATGATTATGTAGAAATATCAGTTCAGGATAATGGACCGGGGCTTTCCTCGGAAGATGTCAGCCGCATTTTGGATGAGAAGATCTATGATTCAGGTAAGATCGGTTTGCAGACTGCCCTTGATGTAGACGAGTTGAAAAGGCATAAAGGGAGTGGTTTTGGTTTGATGAACTGCAAAGGAATCATTGAAAAATACCGGAAGACCAATGATATTTTTAAAGTGTGTTGTTTCCGAATTGATAGTGAACCAGGGAAAGGCAGTCGCTTTTATTTCCGGTTGCCGAAAGGGATACGACGAATGTGGAATATAGGGGTCTTTTTATTGGTTTCTGCATTTTATGGATGTGGCGAAGCGATTGTAAACTCAGAAGGCATGGAGGAGGATTCTACCATTGTTTCCCCGGTTTTGAATGATTCATTGTTGTATGGAGCCAATCAATTTGCCAATCAGGTTTATCACGCCAATTTGGAGGGACAATATTTGGATGCATTGCTTTATGCGGATAGTGCTTTGATGTGCTTGAATAACCATTATTTGAAATATGCTTTACAGGTAGCTCCAATGCTACAATTAGTGGGAGAGGGGGCTTCAGCCGAACTGACTTGGTTTTCCAATCGTTTTGATACGGATTATTATGCCTTGTTGGATATCCGCAATGAGGCGGCAGTAGCTTATTTGGCTTTAGGAGAATTGGATGCATATCAATATAATAATCAAGCATATACCTCTTTGTATAAACAAATCAGTGTCGACTCTTCACTAGAGGAATATTGTGTACGTATGCAACAATCATCAACGGATAAAATGGTAGCTATAATTTTATGTATAGCCTTGTTGTTGGCCGTGTTGATTGGTTATTATTTGTTCTATTTGCGGCATCGGTTGGCCTATCGTTACGGTTTGGAACAGGTGTTGGAAATCAATCGTCGGATATTGGGCGTACCCACAACTCCTCAAAAAGGGGCGATGGAATTTACTGCTGCTCTGGTAGCAGAAATATATGCAGAGGTAAATGAGTTGGTGTCTATTGATTTGTTAGGTATAGGCGTATATAGCGAGGAAGTTCGTGGATTGTTTCATGTATTCTCATCGGTGGATGTAGAGGAGGAGAAGATGAGACAAAGAATGAATCAGTGTTACGAAACAAAAACGACTATATGGGAAAAAGAGGAAAAAGATAAATATTTACCACTTTGTTTGGAAGTGGGGAAAGAAAGAGTATGTGTAGGTGTCTTGGCCTTTAGATGTTCTTCGCAGGCCGGTCGCGAGGATGACCGATTGATGTTGGAGTTGGTTGCCGGCTATGTAGCTATCATCGTATATAATGCAATAGAAATCGTGGCACAGAAGTATCGTGATATTGAGACGGTGCAAGATGATGCCAGACGGGTACAACGCGAGGAGAATCAGCTTCATGTACAGAATCTGGTTCTCGACAATTGTTTGTCCACCATTAAACATGAAACGATCTATTATCCTAATCGTATAAAACAAATTATAGACAGATTGTTTATCGGTTCATCGAAGGATGAAGAACGTAGGCAAGTAGATACAATTGCAGAACTTATCGGTTATTATAAGGATGTTTTTACGATATTAAGTTCGTGTGCTGCCCGTCAGTTGGAAGAAGTCACTTTCCGTCGCAGTGTAGTTCATTCGGATGATTTGAAGGAATCAGTTGAACGTTATTTCAAGCGAATGAGGAAGAAAAGTAAATTGGCTTTGGATTTGGTTGTTGAAGCTGAATCTGTTCAGATGATAGGGGATGTTATACAACTGAAATTCATGTTGGAAAACTTGGTGAATGAAGCCTTGACTTACAATGAGAGCGGTTTGTTGGAATTACATATTTATAAACAAGGAATGTTCGTCCGTTTTGATTTTATTGATCGCAGACGCTGTCCTTCGCTAGAGGAATTGAATGAATTGTTTTATCCGAATTTGGTACGTATGAAGCGTGGAAATGAAGATGTCTTGACAGGTTTGGAATATTTGGTTTGTAAGCAGATTATTCGTGACCATGACGAATTTGCAGGTCGTCGTGGATGCCGTATGAATGCTTGTCAAGCTACCGAAGGTGGGTTTATGGTCTGGTTTACCATACCGATTAAATGAATAGAATAAAAGAGATTAGAAATATGGACAAAAAGAAATTCAAAGTCATCATAGTAGAAGATGTCAAATTGGAGTTGAAAGGAACACAGGAAATTTTCCGGCATGAAATACCCGATGCTGAGGTTATTGGTACAGCCATGACTGAAGCCGAATTTTGGCCTTTGTTGGAGGAGTTGATGCCGGATATGGTATTATTGGATTTAGGGCTGGGAGGTTCTACCACAATCGGAGTGGACATCTGCAAGACCTTGCATAAAAACCATCCTGACATCAAAGTCTTGATATTTACCGGCGAGGTGCTGAATGAAAAACTTTGGGTGGATGCATTGAATGCAGGTGCCGATGGTATAATTTTGAAGACGGGTGAGTTATTGACTGCTACGGATGTACAGGCCGTGATGGATGGTAAGAAATTGGTCTTCAACTATCCGATATTGGAGAAGATAGTGAGACGTTTCAAAGAAGCTGTTATGCAGGATATGCGTCGTCAGGAAGCGGTCATTACTTATGATATTGACGAATATGATGAACGTTTGTTGCGGCATTTGGCCTTGGGGTATACCAAAGACATGATAACCAATCTGAAAGGAATGCCTTTTGGGGTGAAGTCATTGGAAAAACGGCAGAATGAACTGATAAACCGTTTGTTTGCTCCCGATGAACGTATCGGAGTGAATGCTTGTCGTTTGGTGACCCGTGCTTTGGAGTTACGTATCATTGATATAGATCATTTAGAGCCGGATGAAGAATAAATGGAATATTTCTAATTTAAGTGTCCTCTTTTTGTTTCTTACCATAGGGGTAGCTTTGTTTTCCTGGATAGCTAGTATTCACGGCTGGGAAGGTGTGCAAAGTTTGTTGAGTGCGGAAGGAGTTCGATGGGTGCTGGGACATGTGGTGGAAAGTTATGTGCAGGTACCGGCATTGGGCATTGTTCTGATAGCATTGATGGGGATGGGTGTCGGGGTGCGAGCCGGTTTGTACGAAGCTCTGAAGCGTCGTGCTTGGCAGAAAAAGATGTTGTCAAGGAAAGAGCGGAGAGCTTTGATGATGGCCATAATGGTGTTCGTAGTTTACGGAATTACGGTATTGGTAGCTGTGATGTTACCGTGGAATTTCCTTCAGAGTGTAACGGGTTCTTGGCTACATTCTCCTTTTTCCAAAGGCTTGGTATATATTCTTTCGGTTGGTTTAGGGCTGTCGGGGATGGCTTATGGTTATGTGTCGGATGCTTTTCATAGAGTCTCCCAAGTAGTAGAGGCCATGTCTTGCTTAATTGCTCGTCAAGCATCTTATTTTGTTACTTTATTCTTTATTGTGCAGTTTTTCTCAGTATTGGTATATACGCGGTTGCCCGAATGGATGAACATCAGTGATGGGGTATTGAATGAGGTATATCAATTATTTTGTTATCTTCCTTTGCTGAATCTATTTACATCTAAAAAATAATGTTAATTAATCCTTGTTCGTTAATTGACACGTTATCAGTGGATTGCGGGTGACTGAATTGAAGTCATTCGCAAGTTTTTTAGTGGTTTCTTAAATCAACTCAATGCAATTTTCTTTGACGAATTAATTTTATTTTCTTGTTCTAAAAATCGTGTCACTGGAGTAAAGCGGTCGTTTCACTCCAGTGAGTCAATTGTTTCACTAGAGTGACTCGGTCGATTCACTCAAGTGAAACGGTTTGTTTATCAAGTTGTTTGCATGAATTTTTGAGGATGTTCCAGCTGGAAGTTCAAGAAGATAGAGGCAGATAACCGGTCTTTAACTTGAGTGATAAACTCCTTCATTTGTCGACATAGCTTTTATCACCAGTAAAAGATTGTGGTTAAGTTTGTAACGGGGGTGGTTGACAAAATAGATATTGTCTTTGGCCTTATAATATATAATAAGGTATATATCTGCGTAATGTTCCTGTATCATTGATAAGAATTTATGCTATAAAACATACTTGTAAATCAGTCTTTTAGGTTATGTGTTTAAAAATTCCTCATTTTTTTCTTGGAAAAGTTTTGTTGGTTCAAAAATAAGCTTTACCTTTGCATCCGCTTTCCGAAAGGAACGGCATTAAAGAAGAGTTCTTTGAAAGATTTAGATATAAACAAGCAAGTAGTACAATTCTTACTTAAGGTAAGAAACAGAAACCGTCAATACTTATATTAATAGGTATATATAGATAGATTTGGTTCTTGGGCAGATTAAAACAACTTCCTAGCGGAAGTGAACATGATATTATTACAATGAAGAGTTTGATCCTGGCTCAGGATGAACGCTAGCTACAGGCTTAACACATGCA
>SUXX01000093.1 GCA_015060735.1 Bacteroides sp. | reverse complement strand
ATAGTCAGGAAAGATGGATGGAAAAGATTCCATTTCCTTATCTGCCGGGTGATAGCTATCACAAGCAGTCATCCCAAGCAAGATGATGAGAAAAGATATCAAGTTCTGTATTTTCATGTCTATCATTATTTTAATTGGCTATTACTTTTTTTCCATAAGGACTGATATAATTCAAGTAGAACCAGAAAGTGTTTCCAAATTCTTTTTGCAAAGTGGGCACCTGTTGGTTTTCCATCAACTGATAATAGCGGGCAAAACGGGCCTCTGTCTCTGCACTGACACTATATCCGCTCTCCTTGAACTTTTCCTCTCCCACTCTCAGCTTATAAACCAGCAAGGCTTCTTCATAGGCAACAGGCAAAGAAGAATAATCGAAATGCTGGATACGATGCAAATTGTCAACAAAACGTATGACATTGTTACTGAGCAACAAGTAACTCATCAAATATTCAAAAGCCATGCGGTTCTTGGGGTCATGATTACAGATGTATTCCAACTCCGGCCCGATATTCTTGGCATTCGAAAAACGGGCAGGTACATCCACCACTCCCGACAGGGCATTTCTCAATCCCTCCACTTTTCCACTTTCCAAATTTTGCTCCAATTGCAAAGCTTCTTCTTTATAGAACAAGGATTGTTTCAACTTATTGATAAAGCGTTGAGCCACCTTGGGACGATGGTTCACTATGTTGTATCGTGCCAGATTCAACAGATGAGGAGCCGTTTCACCCCATACTGCCATGGCTTCGAACTCCCAATGATGAGCCTCATTGATATGCCCCAAGTCTTCGTAAATAAAATGTCCGTATTCACTTTCCCGGCTATCACTGTTCCATGGGAAATAAAGGGCTTTCACACCTAAGTATTGAGGATAGTCAAACAAATGATAGGGCAACAACCCTTTATGATACAGTGCCAACTGATGAAAATAGGCAATCAAATGGTTGGTCTTTCCGCTATCCAAATATAACTTCGTATATTTCAACACATTGTCCCAATCTCTAGCTTTTACATTCATCTCAGCTTTCAGCATGATGCCTTCACTTCGGTTATAGCTCGTCACAAAGTGATAATAGCCATATCCTGCATAAACAAACAGAACTACAGCTTGCAGTCCCATACGTAATTTCTTTTGCTGTATATGTGTGTTTTGTAAGATAGGTATCAATGGCATCCGGTGACGGAATATCCACAGAATCAGATTAACTAAGCCAAGACTCAATACGATAACGGTAACCGGCACGAGTGTATGGCTAGCTTCCATGGTATAATAAAACAAGAGCAAGGACGGAATGACACTTAGATGTAGCCAATCTTCCTTTCCGAACAAGAAACGGAGAACATTGCCCACCATCCCATAGACGGAAGCAAGCAACAACGCCAACAAGGCACTACCCAACCATGGATAATAGAAGAACTGGATGATAAAGGCAGTCAGATAGTAAAAGAAACCCTCTGATTGCAACTGTTGTTCAAAATAAGCTTCCGTATATAAGAACAGATGATGCTGTTCATGGTAGGCTATGATATGCGACAAATTCCCCATATAGGCCATAAAATAGCAGAGGAAAAGTATCGCAAAAATTCCGCATGTCAGTTTCTTGTTCATGTATGATAATCCGTTTACTCTTTTATTTGTTAAACAACTCTATTTCATAAACATCTACAATATTATAACCAGGTTCAGGATAAGGAGTTCCACACACAAAGATATCCAACGTATGGGAATACAAGTATTTATAGTTGCCACCAATAACAAATCGTGTGGACAAATAGTCCTCAGTCAGATATTTTTCGTCTAAATTAGTCGGAACAAAATATTGTCTTTGTCCCCCCTCGAATCGTACAAAAAGATATGTATCTTCTAAGATAGGATGTTCTCCTTTAGATAAGACAACAAGTTCTTCATTAAGTTCACCAGTTCTATCTACTAATTCTTGTTTAATGAACTTACCTTCCATTTTACTATAATCCACTTCATCGTCATGGTTACACCCAACGAAAAAAGGGACTGCAAATATAAGAAAAAATAATTGTTTCATAATTAAGTCTATAAATATTTGTAAGAAAACAATAAAGTGGGAGACACTATACAAATATTTGTAAGTGCTCCCACTTCCGTTTATCAATCTTTACGCTATATCATTAATAGCCAGGATTTTGTGTCAAGCTCGGGTTCAAGTCGATTTCTTTCTGAGGTACCGGATACACATAGTTATGTTCCTTGTAAGCAGTTGCTTCACCTACAGCCTGTTGGCTACCTTGGTAAAGGATGCATTGGTCACCATTAATTTCGTACTTCAAACCATAACGAGGCTTGTTCATTACGTCGATAGCAATACCCCAACGACGGATATCCCACTGACGCTTACCACCTTCAAGGGCGAATTCTACACGCCATTCATTGCGGATACGTTGACGCAAGTCGTCTTGAGTTGCACAATATGTCGGTTTGCTTGGATCGCTGTTCTGCAATGCAGGCATACCTACACGACTACGAACTTGGTTTACAGCATCGAATGCGCTGGCATCCAAACCTGCCAATTCGTTCTTTGCTTCAGCGTATGTCAACAGAACTTCTGCATAACGGATAACGACACCGTCCTTACCCATATCCCAACCATCTGTCAAAGGATAGATAGAAGGATCCAACCACTTCTGTTGGTAGTAACCTGTAGCTGTAGCATCACCATGCTGACCGATACCAGTGTTACCGCTTGATGGCAATGGAGCAACCTTGATAGTCTGGCCATACATTACTTCACCATCATGCAATACGTTTACTTCCAAACGTGGGTCACGGTTTTCAAACGGATTGGTTGGATCATAAATAGTTGATTTAGCAATCGGTGCACCTTCGATATCTTCGAAAGCTTCAACCAAGCTCTGAGTCGGGTTGATACCACCCCATCCCAATGTCGGGAATGCATCCCAACCAATCAAATAACTACCGTTTACACCTGCTTCATATTGTCTAACACAGATAAATTCATCACAACCGTCAGATACTTCCCAGAACAATTCTGCATACTTACCAGTGTTGTCCTTGTCATACAATTCGTAAACACCCAAGTCCATACACTTCTTGGCATTGTCTGCAGCTACCTGCCATTCACCATAATACAAGGCAGCACGAGCCTTCATAGCCAAGGCAGCACCCTTAGTGATACGGCCATAGTTGGAACCGTCCCAAGTAACAGGCAAGTATTCGATAGCCTTGTCAAAGTCAGCCATTATCTTGCTATACACTTCAGCACGAGGAGTACGAGTAATACCTTCCTGATCAGCCAAAGTCAACGGCTTGTCAATGTAAGGAACATCACCGAACGTACGGATCAAGTCAAAGTAATGGAAAGCACGGAAGAAATAAGTCTGACCCAATACCTTGTTCTTTTCAGCTGTATCATAGTCAGGAATTTCATCAATCTTACTCAAAATCAA
>SUXX01000030.1 GCA_015060735.1 Bacteroides sp. | reverse complement strand
CCGGGTTGGGTAGTGGCCAACGAAGGTACGCTGACCGTAGCTATGGACACCGTAGTGACCGACGAACTCCGTCGCGAAGGTATCGCCCGCGAATTGGTAAGCAAGATTCAGAACATCCGTAAGGGTAACGGTTTCGAGATTACGGACAAGATTAACGTGACGGTTGCTAAAAATGATAGCACAAATGATGCTATTAATGAATATAATGCTTATATTTGCAACCAAGTGTTGGCAAACTCATTGCAGATTGTCGATGAAGTGGCCGATGCGACAACATTGGAATTTGACGGATTTACACTCGATGTAAATGTCGTGAAAGCATAACCTGAAATACACTAATAATTAACCTAATTAATACCTAAATGTTATGGCAGAAAAGACAAGATACACAGATGCGGAATTGGAAGAATTTCGTGCCATTATCATGGAAAAACTCGAATTGGCCCAACGCGATTATGATAGACTGAAAAGTAGTCTCATGAACAAGGACGGCAACGATGTAGACGATACTTCACCTACATTCAAAGTATTGGAAGAAGGTGCAAGCACGCTCACCAAGGAAGAAACAACCCGTTTGGCTGCCCGCCAGCTTAAGTTTATCCAGAGCCTTCAGGCAGCTTTGGTTCGCATCGAAAACAAGACTTACGGCATCTGTCGTGAAACCGGTAAGCTGATTCCGGCTGGCCGACTCCGTGCCGTGCCTCATGCTACACTCAGCATCGAAGCTAAGCAAGGAGGAACCAAGTAACAAACCTAAATGGTGTATATGCACTATCCAAACATCGTGTCATCCTGAACGTAGTGAAGGATCTGAATACATAAAGAAAAGGGATTCAGATTTTTCGCTATGCTCAGAATGACACATTTGTTGATATAACAAACACCTATTAAACAAAAACTGAATGAAGAAATTTCTCTCTAAAGGACAACTCTCGGCTTCCATCGTGATTGCCGTACTCATCATCGACCAAATCATTAAGATATGGGTCAAGACTAATATGTACTGGCATGAAAGTATTCGCATTACCGATTGGTTCTATATTTATTTCACCGAAAATAATGGTATGGCTTTCGGTATGGAAATCTTTGACAAGATGTTCCTGACCTGTTTCCGTATAGTAGCTGCTTGTGCCATCGCATGGTTGCTGGCCAAATATGTCAAGCAAAACTATAAGACAGGATTCATTGTATGCGTATCGCTGATTCTGGCCGGAGCAGTGGGTAATATCATTGATTGTGTTCTCTACGGCGAAATATTCAGTGAGAGCACACACAGCACATTGGCCACGTTTGTACCCATAGGAGAGGGCTATTCTGAATGGTTCTACGGCAAGGTGGTAGACATGTTCTATTTCCCCATCATTGAAACGGATTGGCCCGAATGGATGCCTTTCATCGGGGGAAACCATTTCATCTTCTTCAGCCCTATCTTCAACTTTGCCGATGCAGCTATCAGTTGTGGAATCATTGCCATGATATTATTTTATGGTAAATATTTGAATGAAGTAATCGGTCACTCTGAAAAAGAAGCCCAAAAATAAGATGAAGAATAAGTTCGTTGCCCTTTTAATGTCAGGTATGATGTTAGCCGGATGTGGAAAGCAGATACCCAAAGACATTATACAGCCACAAGAAATGGAAAGTGTGCTGTACGATTATCATTTAGCAGGAGGCATGACCGCTACTCAGACCAATGTACAGAAAGAGGCTTACCGAAAATATGTATTCAAGAAACATCACATCACGGAAGCTGAATTCGATTCGTCCATGGTGTGGTATACACGCAATTCAAAGTTGCTGGCCGAAATCTATACCAACTTGAGCGAACGATTCAAGAAAGAAGAAGAACGTATCCACCGGCTTACCAGTGAAAGAGAAGCAACCGACATCAAAACTTTAACGGGAGATTCGGTAAACATTTGGGTATATCCGGACATACAATGGCTGGCCGGTACACCATTAAGCGACCTTATCAGATTTGAGATAAAGTCGGACTCCAACTTCCTCCCCAAGGATGAATTCGTGTGGACCGCCAATTATACTTTCCTTTCAGAAGGTAAAGCTACAATGGGTCTGAACCTACAATTCGAGAATGATTCGGTATTAGGACAGACTTTAACCGTTTCGCAATCAGGAAAGCAAACGCTTCGTTTACAACCGGATTCGGCATATCAACTGAAAAGCATCAATGGATTTATTCATCTGCATCAAGACTCTATCCAGAAGCCTAACGTACTGATAAACGACTTGTCGCTCATGCGTTACCACGCACCGGCCGACACCACAACCCTGGTTAAAACGGAAACCAAGTAAATCTGAAAACGAGCATGAAGAATTATGCTTGCCATCGCCTTTATATCAGCCCTTCTGTATACATCAAGATGGCAACTCTTACGATTGACGAACTAGGGCAGGTGAGAAAGTACGATACACTTCAAACAGAGAATCCTTTCACGGAATGGATAGGAGGAATTATCTTTTTATCAAATGGATTAGAAATTATCCGAAGAAATACGCTGAGGGAATTATTGGAAGAAAACATGCAGCCAACGGCAAGTCTGGTTTATGCCTGGCACATCTCTCACTACGACTTCACGAACGAACAACTAACCCCCCAAAGCATCATCCAACGTCTAATATAAAAAGAGAGGGGCTGTGTCAAAATGAAAACATGCTATCATTATATCGTGTCATTCTGAACGAAGTGAAGAATCTGTTTACATAAAGTGGATGTAATCAGATCCTTCGCAATGCTCAGGATGACACATTGATAGAGAAATCCTATTTTGACACAGCCCCTATATATTAAAGATTAATCGTTCCGGTCATACGAATATCACTTGAAGAAGCTCCAACGAAGATTTGATACTCGCCCGATGGAGTGACAAATCCTTTCTTCGCTTCATCCCAATAACGGAGCAAGCTCTTGTCCAACGAAATGGTTATCTTCTTGCTTTCACCCTTCTTCAAAGTTTCACGCTTGAAGCCTTTCAGTTCCTTAATAGGAGCCACACCACCATATTCCGGCAACTTCACATAAACCTGTGCCACTTCATCGCCATCACAGCGACCGGTGTTCTTTAAAGTAAAGGTGACGTCCACAAACGCGTCCTTATCTTTCAGCTGTAAGTTACTGTACTTAAAGCTGGTGTAACTTAGTCCGTAACCGAAAGGATAAAGAACTTCATCCTTGAAGTACTTATAAGTACGACCATTGGTTACATCATAATCATCGAAGGCAGGCAGATTGTCGAGCGATTTGTAATATGTCAAAGGCAAACGACCGGCCGGATTGTAATCACCAAACAATACTTCGGCTACGGCAGTACCACCCTGTTCACCCGGATACCAAGCATTGACAATGGCAGGAAGATGTTCGTTTTCCCAATTTACAGCCAAGGAGCTACCGGCAACCAATACAAGCACAATATTCGGGTTCACCTTATAGATTTCCTGTAAGAATTCACGTTGGTCGGCCGGCAATTGGATGTCGTAACGGTCTTGTCCTTCACGTTCGATGGTCTTATTGATACCCATTACGGCTACTACCATATCACATTCCTTCACAGCCTTACCTGCATTACCATAAAGTTCCAGACGAGTGGCCTTTTCTACTTGTGGAACACGCCATTTCAGACGGGAAACGGCATAGTCACGTTCATCATAATATTCAGCCTTGAAATCATATTCCTTACCGGCTTCCAGATAAACTTCTACCGAGTCGGTACGCACGGAATGTCCTCCCCATGCATTGATAACTGTCTTTCCGTCAATCATCAAACGGGCACCATCATCACTGGTATAACTCAACATGTAGTTACCTGTCACAGTAGGACGTAACTTACCGGTCCAACGAACAGACAATGGAGACTTCGGCAAGTTAGGATCCGGAGCTTGGTTGGCCGGTTCAAAGTTTACCCAAGTTTCGGTACGAGTGAAAGGAGTTCCTTCGAACTTCATACCTGAATAATACTCAGCCTTCAGGCCACCCGGGAAGTTATCCCCCTCAATCAATTCAGTTCCGTCTACGGCCGACTTCCAAGGTGCATAAACCACCTTTACATCCTTACCCGCACGAGCTTGGATACCTTCAAGGATAGAAACAGGGTCGGCCAAAGGCATACCACTATAATCACCGAATTCACATTGTCCGGCGTTGATACCCACTACAGCAATGGATTTCACTTTCTTGGTATCGATAGGCAGTGTCTTCTTGGCATTCTTCAGCAACACAATACCTTCACGAGCTGATTGAAGAGCAATGGCTTGGTGTTCCTTCGAACCGATAACCGATACCGGTATTTTGGTATAAGGATTGTTCACACCACCATCCTTGTCGAACAAGCCCAACTTCATACGAGCCATCAACACATTGTAGGCAGCACCATCAATGTCTGCATCTGTCACCATGTATTGACGATAGGCATTGAGCAAATATTGGTCATAGATTTCGTCGCCACATTCAAGGTCAAGACCTGCCTTAATCGACAAGGTAGCGGCCGCTTCAGCTGTCTTTACATACTTGTGTGCAGAAATCAACAAAGCAGGACCACCACAATCGGATACTACATAACCGTCAAAGCCCCAATCATCGCGAAGCACATGACGAAGCAACCAAGGATTGCAAGTAGCCGGCACATCGTTGATGGCATTATAGGCAGACATGATAGAAGCTGCCTTACCATCCTTTACACAAGCTTCGAAAGCCGGAAGATAATATTCACGAAGTTGCTTTTCTGAGATTTGCGGATTACATTCGAAACGATTGTGTTCTTCGTTGTTAGCTGCAAAGTGTTTCGGGGTGGATACAATCTTCAAATAACGAGGGTCATCGCCTTGCAAACCTTGTACAAAGGCTGTTCCCATGATACCCGACAAATATGGGTCTTCACCGTATGTTTCCGGTGTACGTCCCCAACGCGGGTCGCGAGCCATATTAACCGTAGGCGACCAGAATGTCAAAACATCACTAAAACGTGCCTTTTGCAAACGGCCCTGTTGCAACTCATTCCAACGGGCACGGGCTTCGTCACTAATTACGGTTGAAATACGTTTCATCAGTACAGGATTCCAAGAAGAAGCCATACCGATAGCTTGTGGAAACACGGTAAAACGTCCCGGACGAACCACACCATGCAAAGCTTCGTTGCCATGGTAATACTTGGCAATGCCCAAACGTGGAATTTCCGGAGAAGTGGCACGCAACAAAGAAATCTTTTCTTCTACGGTCATTCGTTTCAACAAGTCCGTCACACGATCGTGAAGCGGAGCCGATTCATCCTGATACACAGGAACATTCTGAGCATGCAGATAGCCACATGCACAGAGTGATAGGATTGTACCTACCAACCATGATTTAATACTTCTCATCATACTATTATTTAATGAATAATTAATTTTTGTGCAAAAATAAATAAAAAATATCATTCAAAAGTAATAATAACACATGTTCTAAAACACTAAAATTCAACAATATACATATCATCACCAATACAATAAGAAGTTATTTATAATCGTATATTATACAATAAGTATAAAAAATCAGCACATTCGTCTTCTGAACTCAGCACAGACTATTGCCGTGGCAACAGCTACGTTCAGCGATTCGGAAGTGGTTCTATCCACCGGATAATTAGGAATATAGAGGCGTTTATTTATCAAACCACCCACTTCCGGACTAACCCCTTTACCTTCGTTACCCATGACAATAAGTCCGTTTGCCGACAACGATTTGCCATAGATGTTTTCTCCATCTAAAAAAGTACCGTATACGGGAATATTTTTCAAAGACTTGATAAACAACGATAAATCACAATAATGCACTTTCACCCGGGCAATAGCCCCCATCGTGGCCTGAATAGTCTTGGGGTTATAGACATCCACTGTTCCCATCGAACAGAAAATATGTTCAATACCAAACCAATCGGCCAAGCGGATGATTGTACCCAAATTGCCGGGGTCCTGTACATCATCCAAAGCCAGGCACAATGAATGCTTCAACACTTCCGGCTGAAGTTCATACTGAGGCTGTTTGAAAACCGCCAAAACTCCCTGAGGAGCTTTCTGCAAACTCACCTTATCCAATTCTTCTTGAGTGACCTCGATGATTTCTTCGGCTTCTATTTTCCTTTGTTGCAACAACCACGAAGAGGTGGCTACCAACAAAGGACATGGGAAATGCCCCATTAAATCTTCGACCAACTTATGACCTTCCGCAAGAAAAACTTGTTCTTCCTTGCGATTTTTTTTCAACTCCAACGAACGGATATACTTGATTTTATTTTTACTTAACATAAATATTTCAGCAAAAATCCAATTATTAACAACAAAGTTAAAAAGATATTTTCAATAAATCTCTATATTTGCAAGTAAAAATACGAAGTCTGGTTGACAGCATGAAAACATATATACAATCATATCTTTACATCCTTGTCATTGCCCTGTGCTGCTCATGCTCCGTGAATAAATTCATTCCCGAGGAGCATTACTTACTGGAGCAAGTGGACATTGTATCAGATACCAAGGAAGTTAAACCTTCTTTGTTTACATCTTATGTCCGACAAAATCCAAATGCCAAATGGTTCAACTTGGTCAAAGTTCCTATGAACATATATTGCATTTCCGGAAAAGACTCTACCAAATGGAATAACCGTTTTTTCCGAAAGTTGGGACAGGCTCCTGTCATCTACGATGAAAACATCACCCAAAAGACACAGCAAGAAATAGAAAAGGCTGTCCAAAACATGGGGTATATGAGAGCTAAAGTACATTTGGACACCATCATCCAGAAGAATAAACTAAAACTGACTTATCGCATTGAAGCTGGACAACCTTATAAAATCCGACACATTGCCTATCAGATAGACAACCCACAAATCAAACAATTCATGGAAGAAGATACCGTTCGGTCTTTCTTGCATGAAAACATGGCGTTTGATATAGTGGCCTTGGACAACGAACGCCAACGAATTACCCAAATTCTGAAAAACAATGGCTATTATCAATTCAACAAGGATTTTATCGTATACCAAGCCGACACCGCCCGAAATACGTTTTTGGTAGACCTAACCATGAAACTGTTACCCTACCAACGCAGAAAGGAAGATATACCTACCTCACACCGACAATTCAAAATCCGGAACGTAAACTTTCTGACAGAGACTGAATTGGGTAGAACATTCAATGACTTCACCCAATATGATTCTCTGCATTACAAGGGGCTTCATGTATATTATGACAAGAAAACTTATATCAGACCCGGTACATTGGCCAACTTCAGTTACCTGCGTCCCAACGATTGGTACAGGGAGGAAAATGTACAGAACACTTATACAGGTATGGGACGTCTGGGTGCCTTGAAATATACCAACATCCGTTTCGATGAAGTAGAGAACGATAGTACCATGTTGGATGCCAACATCTTGCTTACCAAAGCCAAGAACCAATCGTTGGCTTTCGAGATAGAAGGAACCAACTCTGCCGGCGACTTAGGAGCCGCAGCATCTGTCACTTATCAGCATAGAAACGTATTCAAAGGCTCAGAAACATTCTCCATCAAAGTCAGAGGAGCATTCGAAGCCATTACCGGACTTCAAGAAGGGTATGAAAGTGACGACTATAAGGAATACGGGGTAGAAGCCAGTCTGAACTTCCCTGAATTCAAATTCCCGTTTCTTTCTTCCGACTTCAAACGCAAGATACAGGCGACATCCGAAGTGGGTCTTGATTTCAATTCACAGATACGTCCGGAATTTACCCGTACTTTGACCTCCGCTTCCTGGAGTTACCGATGGACAGATAAAAGACGCTCGCATCACCGGTTCGACCTTTTAAATATCAACTATGTGTACGTTCCCTGGAAATCCGAGAACTTCAACGCTTATCTGGAAAACCTGACTGACCGTAATTCCATTCTTATCAAGAGCTATGAAGACCAACTCATTGTAAGGATGGGATACAGCTATACGTATAACAGTGCAAATGATCGCACCCGCACTTCCGGCAATCGCAATTCATACTCCATTCGCATGAACTTGGAAGAAGCAGGCAATTTGCTTTACCTATCATCGAAAGCCATCCATTCTGAACCTAAAGCCGATAAAGGTTTTGTGATCGCCAACATTCCTTTTGCCCAATATATCAAAGGAGACTTTGACTTTGCACACAACTGGAACATCGACAACCGGAACGCTTTGGTTTTCCACATCGGCATGGGAGTAGCCTATCCATACGGAAACTCCAAGATATTGCCTTTCGAAAAACGATATTTTTCAGGGGGGCCCAATAGTGTCCGAGGATGGTCAGTACGTTCACTGGGACCGGGCGGTTATAAAGGTAGTGGAGAAAACGTAAACTACATCAACCATACCGGTGACATCAAGTTGGACCTGAACATCGAATACCGCACCCACTTGTTCTGGAAGTTGAACGGAGCAGCCTTCATTGACGCCGGTAACATCTGGAACATCCGCGACTATGAAGGGCAGGAAGAAGGAACATTCCGTTTCAACCGTTTTTACAAGCAACTGGCCGTAGCCTACGGATTAGGTATTCGTTTCGACTTGGATTATCTGATTCTCCGTTTCGATGGAGGTATGAAAGCCATCAATCCAGTGGAACACGGAAAAGACAAATACTCCTTCATCAAGCCACGGTTCGGTCGTGACTTTACATTCCATTTTGCAGTAGGATATCCATTTTAATTGAACGATAAGATGAAAACTAACAAAAACACACATACGCTGGAAGAAATAGAGGAATTGAATACCTGGTTCGAGGAAAACAAATCCCGTATTCCTGCCGGCATGCATATTAATGCCAGTACCTATTCACCCAATCTGGAAGAAACCATTAAGCGACTTCTGGAACAAGCATATACTTGTTACAACAACCCCAAGATGCAAGGCTGCATCCTCCTTCTGAAACAAATCCAAAAAAAATTGACGGACAACAACGACTGATTGTCCCTAAAAAACTTGTTTGTTTCCTTTTTTTTATTTAATTTTGGCTATCTCACCTTAATCTAAAGTATTATGAAAAAGTATTTAGCTGAAATGATCGGTACGATGGTATTAGTACTGATGGGGTGCGGCACAGCCGTTAGTTTAAATTGTGGAGTAGACCCTGCTTCAGTAGTTGGTACAGCCATCGCTTTTGGCTTGGCCGTGGTAGCGATGGCATACACCATCGGTGGCATCAGTGGTTGTCACATCAATCCGGCCATTACGTTGGGCTGTCTCTTGAGCGGACGCATCAGTGGTAAGGATGCAGGTATGTACATGATTTTCCAAGTAATCGGTGCCTTCATCGGCTCGGCACTTTTGGCTGTATTGGTATCGGGCTTGGCTCCGGAAGGAACGACCACCGGTGCCAATGCTTGCTCGGGCGATGTCATGAACGGGCTGATTGCCGAAATCGTTTTGACTTTTATCTTTGTTTTGGTTGTATTGGGCACTACAGATGCCAAGAAGGGTGCAGGTAACTTTGCTGGTCTCGCTATCGGCCTTTCATTGATTCTCATCCATTTGGTGGGCATCCACTACACAGGTACATCCGTAAATCCTGCCCGAAGCATCGCTCCGGCTGTATTCGAAGGCGGAAAGGCATTGAGCCAGTTATGGGTATTCATCGTAGGTCCTTTCATCGGTGCTGCTCTGAGTGCCGTGGTATGGAAAATCATCGGTAAAGAATAACCATTTCAAGACATTTTAGACAAAAGGTGAAGGCATTTTCTGTAAATGCCTTCACCTTTTACTTTAAATGCCTGTATGAATTTGCTTTATTTAAAAGAAACCCATAAATTTGCAACAAATAAAATTTGATTCAAAACATGAGCAACACCATTAATCGACGCAAATTTCTGAAAGTCGCAGCAGGCGGCTTAGTCGTTGCCGGAGCCGGAGTAGGAGCCGGATATTACTTCAGCAAGGAAAACATTAAAAGCAAAATCTTAATCATTGGGGGAGGAGCAGCCGGTTGTAGTTTTGCAGCCCGCTTATTGCATAGACTCAAGAATCCGGATATCACCTTGATTGATCCCAGCGACCGTCAATATTATCAACCGGGGTTCACCTTCATCGCATCGGGCGTGTTCCAACCGGATGAAGTGTGGAAGCCTCAATCAGAATGTATCCCTAAAGGAGTGAAATGGGTGAAAGATAGTGTCGTAGCCCTCGACCCCGTCAAGCAAACCGCCCGCACAGCCGGAGGTGAAAGCTATTCGTATGACTTCTTGGTACTGACTCCCGGGCTTCAGCTGAACTGGAACAAAGTGGAAGGTATTTCATTGGATACCCTAGGTGCCGGAAATGCTCATAGCATCTACGACTTTGTCGGAGCACAAAAGACATGGGCGGCCATCCAGGAATTCGTCAAGAAGGGTGGAAGAGGAGTTTTCACCGATACTTACACCAAGCTGAAATGTGGAGGTGCTCCGAAAAAGATTTGTATGCTCACAGAACATTGGGCACGCAAACAGGGGGCTCGTGACAACGTGAAGATTGATTATTTTTGCAGCAGTGACGCATTATACAATGTACCTCTCTATACTCCTCGTTTCCTGGAAATCTACAAAGAACGCAACATCGGATTGGAAGTCAAGACTCGCGTAAAAGGGGTAGATACCCTGAAGAAGCAAGTGCATCTAGAGAAACATGAGACCAAGAAAGTGAAGGAATTTGATGAAGCACTAGGCAAAGAGGTGGAAGTGGAAAAGAAAATCATCACCCCATTCGTAGAAGATTACGACTTCTTAAGCTTCGTTCCTCCTCAATCGGCTCCCGATTTCGTGAGAGAATCCGGTTTGTCATGGACCGAAGGAAGCTTGGCTAAAGATGCTTGGGTAATGGTAAATAAAGATACACTGATTCATAAGACATATCCTAACATCGTCAGCTTAGGCGACGTAGCCGGTATCCCAACCAGTAAGACCAGTTCGGCTATCCGCAAGCAATTGCCGATTGCCGTACAAAACATGATAGACGTCATGAAAGGCAAAGAACCTTCCAAGAAATACAACGGATATGCTTGTTGTCCAATTGTGACTGACTATGGACACGTTCTATTGGCCGAATTCGATTATAATAAGAATCCGGACATCACGTTCCCGTTCTCGTTACTGGATATGTCGAAAGAACAATACTTGGCTTGGGTGCTCAAGCACGACTTCCTCAAACCAATGTTCTTCTATGGCATGCTGAACGGATGGATGTAATGTATCTTCCACCATGTTAGACAACCACGCTCCGTCATGCTAGAAGACCACGCCCGGTCATCTATAATGACGGAGCGTGGTCTTCTAGCATAATAACGAATCGTCTTCTAGCATGACGAAACGAAATGCTTTAGATACCGAAAAAACAACTGATATAAGCCATGTAACGATTGTCTGCACCTTCCTTCTTCGGCATATACATGCGGAAATTCGGTGCCAGCTTTACATATTTGCCCAACTTGAACTGCATACCGGCTAATATAGTCGATTCATCCTTGGCTTCGTTCCAATCATCTTTGGAAGTCAACAAATCGTATCGGGCAAAGGCTTCCATATTCTTGTTCATCTTTACCGTTCCATACACCGAATATCCGTACATATCCGCATCTTTCACATTACCGGAATTACCGAGCCAGTTATATTCTGCTGCAACAGAGAAGGATTTTCCTTTGTAACCAATCATGGTAGCTACATTGGAAATATCTTCCTTAGTCTCATCAGCACCTTCGTTCAAACTACCATAAAGGCGGACAGTAAGTCCTTTCAAGGGCTGTATCGTAGCTCCCAGACCATATTGCAATCCATCGTTTTTCTGTACTTTCTTATAACCCTCTCCATTAACCACAATGGCTTCAGCGGTCAACCAATCTGTCAGCTTATAGGCAGCAGATATACCCAAATCGGCACTGCTTCCCCATTTATAATAATCCTGGAATGACATCATCATATAACGATAGCCCCAGAAATCTTCCTGCACCTTAAACTGAATGGTTGAAATCATCCCACCGTGTAGGGTCAGTTTACCTGTTTTCCAGGAAACTTGTGCATTCTTGATGAATGCAATCCGTTGTAGGTCGTCTACCGCACTGGATTTACCCACATCCATAACCGCTTTAAGTTGTAATCCTTTGCCCAAATCATACTGATAGCCTAAATAGCTTCGGTTCAATTCAAACCCACGGTCATCTCTGTCCTGACCAAATCCCGTATGAAGATTGGTAAAAATACGGATTATTGCTCTTCCCTTAGGCTGTTCAGCCTTCGTTTCCTGAGCATTAGCCATCGGCATACAGACACTGGCCCATAAAGCCAACATGATTATTCTTATCGTTTTCATAATATCATTTCATTTCGGTGACAAAGATATAAATATAATATTACAAATATATTACATCGTCGTCTTTTTGTTTTATAATTACCAAATAAAAAAGAAAGAGAGGAACAACTTTGTTCAAGTCATTCCTCTCTTTCTGTACATCCTCAGGGATTCGAACCCTGGACCCACTGATTAAGAGTCAGTTGCTCTACCAACTGAGCTAAGGATGCATAAACAAATCATTCTCTCTCTTTAAAGTACATCCTCAGGGATTCGAACCCTGGACCCACTGATTAAGAGTCAGTTGCTCTACCAACTGAGCTAAGGATGCATTCATTTCTGATTTGCGGTTGCAAAGGTATGAGTTTTATTTCATTCGTGCAAGCTTTTTTGCAACTTTTTTATCCCTTTTCATCGTTTTTTATTCAAACTCATACATGCCCGTAGGCGTATTTCGCTTTAAAGCAGTGAGTTGCACGTCTTTACCCACTAACACACCTTTACTGCGTAAAATCAATTCTACGGTCTTATATGCCAACTCCGGATGATTATTGTCCTTACTTAAATGACATAACCACACATGTGCCAACTGTTCATGCATATTTTCAGCTAAAAATTCAGCTGTATCCCGGTTACACATGTGACCATTAGGACCGGCTATCCGTTGCTTCAGGTAGAAAGGATAAGGTCCCATCTTTAGCATTTCTTCATCATAATTGGCCTCGATTACCAAATAATTCGCTTTTAGTATGTATTGAGCAGCAATAGGAGTGATGCATCCCAAGTCGGTCAAAAAAGAAAAGACTTTTCCATCCACTTCAATGCAATATCCCACATTGTCCGTACCATCATGAGGCACTTCAAACGCTGTTATCCGGAAATCATCCAACAT
Organism: Bacteroides sp.; assembly: GCA_015060735.1. Classification (GTDB taxonomy): domain Bacteria; phylum Bacteroidota; class Bacteroidia; order Bacteroidales; family Bacteroidaceae; genus Phocaeicola. The sequence goes on along the minus strand of SUXX01000030.1, from coordinate 13,761 downwards.
AAAAGGAGTATCTTTATAAAGATAACGAACACTGGTGGACAGTTTCTCCGTCATGCAATAACTTTTATTGATTCCCCTGTGTATTTCAGGGGTTGAATAAACAGGAATGCCATGTTTTTCACCTAAATTTCCAACTGCCTTTATGTGATCGGCATGATCGTGTGTCACCAGCACAGCTCGAATCATGCTCAATGACAAGCCGTATTCTTTCAGAACTTTTCTGATAGTTCTTACACCGATTCCGGCATCAATTAATATTCCATATTGTTCTGTCCCTAGAAAATAGCAGTTACCACTACTTCCGCTGGCCAGACTTAAAAATCTTATTTTCATTATATTAGAGTCTGTTTTATATCCCAAAGGAGTTATATCCTTCCTAAAGTAATGCAAATATACGAAATCTTTTCTTTCCATAAAGAAGGGAAGAATCAGTTTTAAATTTTATATTTGCAACATTTTAAAAAGACAAGTTTCATGAAACCTCAATTTCTAATCAGTGCAACCACAGCAGGTAGCGGAAAAACCATTTTCGCTATGGGGCTGATACGTGCTTTACAGAAACGGGGATTGAGGGTACAATCTTATAAAACCGGTCCTGATTTTATCGACAGCCAGCTTTTGTCCATAGCTGCAGGGACAGAAGCTGTAAATTTGGATGCTTGGATGTCTTCTCATACACATGTACAATATTTATATAATAAGTATGGAGAGAAAGCCGACATCTGCATTACCGAGGGAGTAGCGGCATTATTTGACGGATACCGACGCATGCAGGGTAGCAGTGTAGAAATGGCCAAGATGTTGAATCTTCCTATCATCTTGCTTGTCAACGCCCGTACAGCCGGTTATTCCACTGCACCTCTTATCTATGGCTTCAAGCATTTCTGTTCAGGAGTACGAATAGCAGGTGTCATCTTCAATCAAATCTCGTCTCCGGCACATTATGCTCACCTCCGAGAAGCTTGTGCCGATGCCGGTGTCGATTGCCTGGGAGCTTTGCCTACTGCTGATGACTTCAAGCTGCCTTCCAGACATACTTGTTGGACACAGGCCAATCGTCAGGCTCTGGACGAACAAATCAACCAAATGGCTACATTAATTGAATCTCATATTGATTTAGACCGCCTTCTGAACCGATGTTACCGAAACTTTCCATGTCCATATACATTGCCTTATAGTTCGGATGTAGAAACTGAAAGCCCTGTTATTCCTCAGCAAAAAATCAGGATAGCGGTAGCCAAAGATGCAGCCTTTAATTTTACATATCGCGAAAACATATTCCGACTCAGCCTTATCGGAAACATTACTTATTTCAGTCCAATTCACGGGTACGAACTACCCCAAGCTGATTTGATATACTTACCAGGGGGATACATCGAACTGTTTGCCAGACAATTGCACCGTAGAAAAAAGATGATGGAATCAATCAAGGAATATGCAGAAAACGGAGGACGAATATTGGCTGAAGGTGGGGGAGCTACCTACTTGGGTAAAACATTGACCGCCCGGGAAGGCGGAACGGCTTATCCTATGTGCGACATTCTTCCGATAGACACTACGATTCTATCTTCCAATCGTCCTAAATCCGGATATAGGAAATCCATGCTACCCTCTTCTGAATGGAAAGGCTATGAGTTTCAATACACCTCGGCACATACAACTTCTGTTTCAAAACTTCCTTCAATAACCAACTTGAAAGGAACAGAAAACATCATGCCTTGGTTCCGCTATAAAAATGTTATTGCCAGCCATACACATTGGTACTGGGGAGATAAGGATATCATGAAGCTGTGGGAATAATCCTGTTGTATTCAAACTGCATTTACCTTTTTTAACTAGCATCTGTCGTATAATTCAAACGAAAAAATTAACTTTGTAAATGCAACATTAACTAATTAACAACTACATTTATGAAAAAAATCATCTTAATGACAGTCATGTGCGTAATGACATTGTCTGCAATGGCTCAAATCAAATCTGTTGATGTAAAAGGTAATCTTCGTGGAGATTTCGGTCTAGGCGTAGGTATCACAATGCCTATCCTTGAAAATATTGACTTCGCTCCTAACTTCAATTATTATTTTACAGACGGTACAGTATTTACAATTGATGCAGACTTTCATTATAATTTCGACTTGGATCAGAATTGGACATTATATCCAATGATTGGTTTGCTTTGGTTCCACTCTGCCCCTGAAATAGGAGAGGACTACAACAAAATCGGAGCTAATATCGGTGGTGGTGCACGCTACAACATTGATTCCCAGTGGGCCGTATTTGCCGAAGCCAAATACCAATGGGTAAGTGATTTCGATGAAACCTTCTTCTCATTAGGTGTAAATTACAAATTCTAAAAATCTTGAAAGGAAATAACCGAAAGTGGATGTGCTTCCAAGTATGTCCACTTTTTTATTACACCAATGCTACAATTCCTTCGTAAATAAAGTACAAACAAACCAATACCTTTAACAAAGTTCCTAGCACAAAACCTATAAACGAACCGATACCTGCCCGCAGAGCCACCTGCATGTCGCTGCCTCCCAAGAGTTCTCCCAAAACAGCTCCGATAAAGGGTCCTGCAAGAATGCCCCAAGGCATGAAGAAAAGCCCCAATATTGTTCCGGCTACACATCCTCTATTACCATAGACCGTTCCACCGCTATACTTACTTCCTAACAAAGGAGTTACATAATCCAATATTTGCAAGACAATTACACACAATAGCCAAACAACCAACTGACAAGTAGAGAAAGAAACAGCATTGGTCAACTGAAGAACCAACAAACCGGCATATGACAAAGGAGTACCCGGCAAGACCGGCAATATACACCCAATCAAGCCTGCAACTAATAATAAAAAGGAAAAGACTATGAATAAAATATCTATCATTTTTATTCTGCCACTCTAAGAATCAGTGTTGTAGCTCCCAAAGTAATGATAGAACCTTCTTCAAGACGGACCCTATCTTTAGGTCCCAACAATTCATTCATCAGAAATGTTCCGGTAATGCTCTGATTATCACGCAACGTATAAATCAACTTTCCCTGCTTGTTTCTAGAAACATGGATTACGCAATGTTTCCTATCCATACTCGGATCTGAAGTCTCTACAGACACATCCACTTCCGTTCCTTTGTTTCTTCGTCCTATAACATTATCACCCTCTTTCAACGGATGTACCTGCTTATAACCAAACACATTCTCTACCACTACAATACTTCCACAATCACGGCTATTGGCTTGTTCATCTAATACTTCTTCTTTTCGGGTAGACTTCAACTTTGTCCGTCCGATACGGATGCTGAATTGTTTCTTACAATGTTCACAGATGAAGACCAATGACTGGCCTTCTGTATATTGTGTTTCATCAAAGGTGATGTAGTTATCACACTTGGGACAAAGAATTCTTTTCATAAGTTAAACAGGAATTTATTTTGTGCTTAACATCCAAGCACTTTTGAAAGCCTCTTCTTGCTTCAAGCTGTTCAGTTTCTGATAGGCTGTCGCCTTATCCGAATATGTATACAACGCAATCCGATAACGTCCGCTACCTTCTACTACACTGGCATCCGTATATCCTTTTTTATGATAAGATTGAATCATCCGTTGAGCATCCGAAGAAGTAGGAAGACTGGCAACGATAATACAATATTTTTTTGAAGAACGTATACTTGCCTTAGGAGTTTCCTTAGCCGGTTTTTTCTCAGCATCTTTCATCTTTTCTTTCGGCTTTTCTACCGGAGTAGAAATAACATTACTCTCCTGCGATGGTTTCTTGTCCGTTGAAGGCAATACTTTTTCCACCTTCACTGCTACCGGTTTTAAATGTTTCTGTTCAGAATCTTTCGCAACGTCATCGGTTACTGCTACCTCTGCCGGCATAGTTGCCATTGACTGTGAACGGATAGCTTCGAACAAGCAATCTGTACCTAACGATGCATAATTACCCTGATCGATATACGTATTCTCTACAGGAACAGACAAGATAAAGAAGAGCACGGCAGCGACCGCAACAGCTACTGCACGTCCCATCCAAGATGGATTCAAACGGATTTCTTTCTTTTTCAAGACTGGCTCTGTAATCTGTGGCTTCGTAACTTCGGAAGAGATTGTTTTTTCTTCAGCCACTTCCAAGTCAGCCAACAAAGGCATCATGAAAGTATCTAAACCATAAAGAGAAGGGGAGAGGATGCCTTTACTTTCCGGATGAAACTCATATTCACCTCGAATGTTGTAATACAGTTCACCCACACCATGCATTGTGACCATACCCTCTTTATACAGACATTCCTTGAATTCTTCCACCTTTGTTGCAATCTTTCGAGCTGCATCCGGAAAGTCCGTATGATAGGTCTGCATATACGATTGGGTCAACAAGCCATCGTTCATCGTTAGCTGAGGATTGAAACCCACTGTGCGAAGCGGAGGAAGAAAAATGCCTTCATCTTCCACATAACGTGCAGGCTGATAATGAGCTATGAATCCTCCCAAATCAGGAACAACAACACAATCGTTTTCCAACAATAGCAGTTCAATATGTCTGGATAGTTCAATCATAATGCAAAAATAAGTTTTTTATTCGATTCCAACGCATTTTTCAAGCAATAAAAATAGTCCTTAAGTTAAAATATTGTATTTTTGCAACCAATTACCAAATACACAAACCATGATGAATAGAATTTGCTACGGTTTTTCAATAGGAACTTTCTTACTGGCTATGCTGGTAGGATGTACTTCTCATTCACAAGCCCAAGCAAGTAAAGAAGAAAAGGAAAACATGGAGGCTAAACAGCAACTGCAAGGATTATGGATGGACGACCTGACAAATACTCCGGTTTTTCGCGTTCAGGGTGATACCATTTACTACAGCGATGCTTCCATTGCACCGGTTCCTTTTAAAGTTGTACGCGACTCACTGAAAACATACGGTTCTCAGACTACCAGTTATCACATTGAAAAACAAAACGAATATGCTTTGTCCATCCAATCTACCCTGGGAGACATGCTTCATCTGAGAAAGGCTGAAAACACGGTTGACTCCATTAGCTTTATCCAAACAACGGAAGAGATTCTCCAACCTGCCGATGAAGTGCTTAAAAAAGATCGCATAATCTTTTATAATAATGTACGGTATAGAGGATATGTCTACATCAATCCCTCTCAAACCAAAGTTATCCAACGGGCTATTTCAGACGATGGACTAGAAGTTGACAACATCTATTATGACAACATCATCCATATCTGTGTATACGAAGGACGGAAGGAACTATTTTCCCAAGATATTCACAAAGAAGCATTTGCCGGCATCATACAAGATGATTTTCTGCAAAGAGGAGTTTTATCCGACATGGATTTTGTAGATGTTAATGCCCAGGGATACCTTTATCAAGCAACCGTCTGTATTCCCAACGGAGCTTCCTGTTACCTTGTCAATCTCCACATTTCATTTGATGGCGAAATTACTTACGAACTGGCAGAATAATCTTATTTTCCGGTTCCCTTACGTCCCGTTCTTTTTCCTTTCGGAGCATAACGTCTCTTTCCTTTAGAAGCGACTTTCGGATTATACACCGGTGCTTCTCCCAATTCGTCGGGAACCGGAATCTTGTAGATGCTTTTGCCCAAAAAGTTCTCAATGCTCTTGAAAGGAGTCTGATCTTTTTCATTGACAAAAGTAATGGCACATCCATCATGGTTGGCACGAGCAGTACGTCCGATACGATGTACGTAATCCTCACAATCATGCGGCACATCGTAATTGATAACCAAACGGATATCATCAATATCAATACCCCTCGACACAATGTCCGTCGCTACCAAGATATGAATACGGCCACTTTTAAATTCCCGCATAATCTGATCACGTTGTGACTGTTCCAAGTCTGAATGCATCTCACCCACATTCAGCTTCATACGCATAAAGGCTTGTGTGACTTCCTTCACCTTCAGTTTGGAGGAAGCAAATACAATTACCCTTTCAGGTGCCTGATCGCGGAATAAGGACTGAATGATTCCCAACTTCTGATTCTCATAACAAATATAAGCCGTTTGAATGATTTTGTCTGCCGGCTTCGATACGGCCAACTTTACTTCTACCGGATCCCGCAAGATAGCTTGAGCCATTTGTTGTATCTTCGTTGGCATGGTGGCAGAGAACATGATGGTCTGACGCTCCTTCGGTAAGAATTTGACAATCTGCATAATGTCGTCATAAAATCCCATATCCAACATTCGATCGGCTTCATCCAAGATAAAGAAAGAAACCTTCGACAAATCAACATATCCCAAACTCAAATGGCTGATTAATCGACCCGGAGTAGCAATCACTACATCAGCTCCCAAAGTCAATCCTCGCTTTTCCTGCTCGAAACGAATTCCGTCGTTTCCACCATACACCGCAACACTCGAAGCCGGCATAAAATAGGAAAAACCCTCCATTTGTTGGTCTATCTGTTGAGCCAATTCACGGGTAGGAGACATGATGATGCAATTGATGGCATCTTCCGGATAAATACCTTTATTCAATTGATTCAATATCGGCAACAGATAGGCAGCAGTTTTTCCTGTTCCTGTTTGTGCGACTCCAATCAAATCACGACCTTCCAATATCACCGGAATAGTGTGTTCTTGAATAGGTGTACATTCTGAAAAATTCATGGCTTCTATAGCCTGCAATACATTTTCATCCAGATTCAATTCCGAAAATTTCATCTTATCTCCATTTTATCATTTATAATCTACCTCGTTCTTCCAAATACGAATCCTTAAAGCCCAGAAAATACAATACTCCGTCCAACCCAATGGTGTTGATGGACTGACGGGCATTAGCAACCACCTTCGGCTTAGCATGAAAAGCAATTCCCAATCCGGCCAACGAAAGCATTGGCAAATCATTGGCACCGTCTCCCACTGCAATGGTTTGAGCAATGTCTACCTTTTCTACTTGAGCTATCAAACGCAACAATTCAGCCTTACGCTTGCCATCTACCACATCACCTAAATAACGTCCGGTCAGCTTACCGTCTATAATTTCCAATTCATTGGCATATACATAGTCTATACCGAATTTCTTTTGTAGATATTCACCGAAATAAGTAAATCCGCCCGACAAGATAGCAATCTTATAACCATATCGCTTCAATACGAACATCAGGCGTTCCACTCCCTCGGTAATAGGCATGGTCTCGGCAATTTCCTTCATCACACTTTCATCCAATCCTTTTAGCAAAGCCACCCGTTGGGCAAAACTTTCCTGAAAGTCTATTTCTCCTCGCATAGCACTTTCCGTAATGGCACGTACCTGTTCTCCTACACCGGCTCGTTCGGCTAATTCATCGATACATTCTGTTTGAATCAAGGTCGAATCCATATCAAAGCAAATCAATCGACGCATGCGACGATACATATTGTCACGCTGGAACGAGAAGTCCATTCCCAATTCACTGCTCAATTGCATCAACTGACGTTGCATGTCTTCACGGTCACGTGGAGTTCCACGCACTGAGAATTCGATACAAGCACGAACATTCGATTTTTCCTCATCCAATGGTTGTCTTCCTGTCAAACGCTTGATGGCATCAATATTCATTCCCTGTTCTGCCAGGATATGAGTAACGGCAGCAATCTGTTTGGCCGAAAGTTTTCTTCCCAGCAAGGTCAAGATATACCGGTCTTTCCCTTGTCGACTTACCCAATCTTCATATTCTTCCACTGTAATCGGGTAGAAACGGATGTTTACGCCCAAATCCGAAGCCTTAAACAAAAGCTCTTTCATAATATTACCCGAATCTTTCTTCGGACTCTTGAACAAAATGCCCAATGAAAGTGTACTATGAATATCAGCTTGACCAATATCCAGGATTGTTACATCATATTCAGAGAGAATTTCTGTTATGGAGGCAGTCAATCCGGGCCGGTCCAAACCGGTAATACGAATCAGAATTAGTTCTGTACTTGTGTCCATCATATTATATTATTGTTTGAATGCACAAAAATAAGGAAATAATTCGTGATTATAGCATGTTTAAATGAATCTTTTCAAGTCACTAAAACTTTATTTTTATGTTAAAGAACATAGTTTTTTAGCATTTTATTTGGTAGTAATTCCAAAATTCCTTACCTTTGCAGCAGTTTTCAAAGGTAGAAGTTCCTGATATACAGGAAATAGGTAATGTTCCGGGGAGGAAACACCTCCAAAAGGTCCCGGATATGTTTAACTAAAATCAATTTACATGATTAAAAGTGTAAGAGGTTTTTTTGTTATTTTGATAACGATTTCATTTATTTCCCTCTCTTTTGTAGGGAAAGACACGCCGACAGAAGGTCTGACCATCGGAGACAAAGCTCCGGAGTTCAAAATTTGCGGTGAAAAGCAGTTGATTGACTTGAAAGATTTACGAGGCAAATATGTACTGCTAAGTTTTTGGGCCAGCTACGATGCTCCTTCCAGAATGCAGAATGCAACACTGGATTACGCCACCCGAAAAGCTGGTAATGTAGAGATGGTTTCTGTATCTTTTGACGAATACAAGTCTATCTTCAACGAAACCATCAAAAAAGACCGGATTTCAACCTCCAATTGTTTTGTTGAGTTATCCGGAAACAACTCGGAAGTGTATAAAGCTTATCGCTTGAACAAAGGTTTTAAAAACTATTTGCTTGATGAAAACGGCGTTATTATTGCCAAGGACATCAATGCTTCCCAACTCGCTTCGTACACGAAGTAAATAAAAAAGGACGTGTTTAAAACACGTCCTTTTTTATTTAGGAGCTTTTCGGTACAGATAAATCGCTATGAACGTATATAGTATATTGGGGATCCAAACAGCTACTATAGGCAAAGTATTGCCATTAATAGCGAAGGTAGCCGAAACTGTTTGAAACAATATATATGAAAAGCTCAAAGCCAAACCAATACCTAAATAAAGCCCAATACCTCCCTTCACTTTACGCGAAGAAAGAGACACCCCGATAACTGTCAGGATAAAGGCCGCAAACGACATCGCAATCCGCTGGTGATATTCAATTTCAAACTCCTTGATATTGGCAAACCCTCTTTTCTTCTGCTTTGATATGTACTCGCTCAGTTCCGCACTGGTCATGGTTTGCTGTTGTCCACGAGCTATCAGAAAATCTTGTGGTTCCATGGCAATAATAGAATCCATCTGAGACCCGGTAGTAATCGTTTCACGCATTCCGTCCATTTCACGAATCATATAGTCACGAATCTTCCACTTATGTACCGAAGTAGTATCATAGGTGATTCTTCGTGCAGTCAAGTGCGAAACTAGCTTCTTGTCGATGAACTTATCCAATGAAAAACGATACCCCGTTTTATTATAGTTCTCATACCGTTCAATATAAGCTATCACACCACTATCTACTTCCAACTGCACATTGCGTACATACTGTTGCGACTTTTTTCCTTTATACCGGTTTTCAAAGTCCAGCAACTTCACTTGACCTTTCGGAATAACATAAGCCCCCAAACCGTAAGTCATAAGAGCAATGATAGCTGCCGAAATCATATAAGGACGCAGTAACCGCTTAAAACTCATGCCCGTAGACATCATGGCAATGATTTCCGAATTCTCGGCCAACTTCGACGTGAAGAAAATCACCGCAATGAACACAAACAACGGACTGAACAAATTCGAGAAATAGGGAATAAAGTTCAAATAATAATCGAAAATAATGGCTTCAACCGGTGCCTTGTTGTTAATGAACTTGTCGATATGTTCATTGATATCAAACACCACAGCAATACTGATAATCAAAGCAATAGCAAAGAAATAGGTACCCAGGAACTTCACTATGATATAGCGGTCTACCCGGCGTATCCATTTATCCATCTTCAGCTTCTTGAACCACATTGCGGCTTGTTCTTTACAGGAAGCATACCGATTCTTGAGTTTATTGATCCAGTCTTTCATTTCTTTGTTTTACAATCTCGTAGATAATCGTTTCACCATCATAGGTTTCCAAGTCGAAAAATCACCGGCTATAATATGCTTGCGTGCCTCTTTCACCAACCATAGGTAGAACGCCAGGTTATGAATACTAGCAATCTGCAAAGCCAACAACTCCTGAGCATGGAACAGATGACGCAAATAGGCACGACTATACATCGTGTCCACATACGATGCTCCATCAGCATCGATAGGAGAGAAGTCATTTTCCCATTTCTTGTTTCGCATGTTCATAATACCTTCTTTGGTAAACAGCATGCCGTTTCGTCCATTGCGAGTAGGCATCACACAATCAAACATGTCGACACCTCGTTCAATGGCTTCCAAAATATTTACCGGTGTACCTACTCCCATCAAATAACGCGGTTTATCTTGTGGCAGAATTTCATTTACGACCTCTATCATCTCATACATCTTTTCAGCCGGTTCTCCTACAGCCAAGCCACCAATAGCATTGCCTTCCGCACCCTTCGAAGCGATGAATTCAGCCGACTTTCGACGTAAATCCGGATAAACACAACCTTGCACAATCGGGAAGAGTGACTGATGATAGCCATATTTCGGTTCCGTCTCATTAAAACGCTTCAAGCATCGGTCTAACCAACGGTGAGTCAGTTCCATCGACTTTTTGGCATAGGCAAAATCAGCTGTACCCGGTGTACATTCATCAAAAGCCATCATAATATCGGCTCCGATAGTCCGTTCGATGTCCATCACCCGTTCCGGAGTAAACAAATGTTTCGAACCGTCGATATGCGAACGGAATTCCACACCTTCTTCTCGCATCTTACGGATACCCGACAACGAAAACACCTGAAAACCGCCACTATCAGTCAACATCGGTCGATCGAACCCATTGAACTTATGCAAACCACCTGCCTGTTCAATAACATCCAATCCCGGCCGTAAATACAAATGATAAGTGTTCCCTAAAATAATCTGAGCCTGAATGTCTTCCTTCAGTTCATGCAGATGCACTCCCTTCACTGTACCCAGCGTACCCACCGGCATAAAGATCGGGGTTTCAATCTGTCCATGGTCAGTGGTTATCAGTCCTGCACGGGCATCCGATTTCGGATCCGTATATTGTAATTCAAATGTCATATTCCTCTAACTTCTTGACTACTAAACAACCTTGATTACTTACTTGCTTTCTTCCTTATGATTCTCTTCGGCACAGAAGTCAATCGCTCCGTTCACCTTTTCATCGGTCAATGCTAGAGCAAACACTTCCTTGATATCTTTTACATAATGGAAGGTCAGTCCTTTCAAATATTCCGGTTGGATTTCTTCAATATCCTTCTTGTTTTCTACACACAAAATAATTTCCTTGATACCGGCACGCTTGGCAGCCAAAATCTTTTCTTTGATACCACCCACCGGCAATACTTTTCCACGAAGAGTAATTTCTCCCGTCATAGCCAAATTCGACTTGACTTTACGTTGGGTCAGAGCCGAAGCCAGGGCAGTGGCCATCGTAATACCAGCCGAAGGTCCATCCTTAGGAATAGCTCCTTCCGGCACATGAATATGAATGTTCCAGTTATCAAAGATGTTCTCTGTCAGATCAAGCAAGCGGGTATGGGCCTTGATGTACTCTAAAGCCAGCATAGCCGACTCCTTCATGACATCCCCCAAATTACCGGTCAAGGTCAATCGGCCGCCTTTTCCCTTACTCAAGCTGGTTTCTACAAAGAGGATTTCTCCACCTACTGCTGTCCATGCCAAACCGGTTACCACACCGGCATATTCATTGCCTTGATACTTGTCACGCGAGTATTCCGGCACTCCCAGATAGTTACGTACGTCTGCCTGTTTAATGTCGTGCGTCAGTTGATATCCATCCCGGGCAAAAGTCAAGGCAATCTTACGCAACACCTTGTTTATCTTCTTTTCCAGTTCGCGTACACCGCTTTCCCGAGTATAATTTTCCACAATATATTCAATGGCAGGCTTCGAAAACTTCACATATTCTTTCTTCAGGCCATTGCTTTCCAACTCCTTCGGTATCAAGTGCCTACGAGCAATTTCAACCTTTTCTTCGGTGATATAGCCACTCACTTCAATCAGTTCCATACGGTCGAGAAGGGGAGGAGGGATGGTTCCCAAATTATTGGCCGTGGCTATGAACATCACCTTCGACAGGTCATAATCCACATCCAGGTAGTTATCATGGAACGAATGGTTTTGTTCCGGGTCCAATACTTCCAGCATAGCCGAACTGGGGTCCCCCCGATGGTCACTACCCAACTTGTCTATTTCGTCCAGAATAATCACCGGATTCGACGACTCAGCCTTGATTAGACTCTTGATAATTCGTCCCGGCATAGCACCGATATAGGTTTTTCGATGACCGCGTATTTCTGCTTCATCGTGTACGCCCCCCAATGACATTCTCACATATTTTCGCTTCAAAGCCGAAGCAATGGAACGTCCCAACGAAGTCTTTCCCACACCCGGAGGGCCGTATAGACAGATGATAGGCGACTTCATGTCACCTTTCAATTTCAACACCGCCAGATGCTCCAAAATACGTTCCTTCACTTTTTCCAAGCCGTAATGGTCCTTGTTCAAGGTCTTTTCTGCATTCGGAATGCTCAGGTTGTCTGGGGTATATTCTCCCCAGGGCAGTGACAACATAGTCTGCAAATAGGTCAACTGCACGCTATAATCCGGCGATTGCGGGTTGATACGTTCCAGCTTAGTCACTTCCTTTTCAAATGTTTCTGCCGCTTCCTTACTCCAGTTCTTCGTAGCTGCCCGGGCACGAAGTTCTTCCATTTCGCTTTCTTGTCCGCCACCCAGTTCGTCCTGAATGTTCTTGATTTGTTGCTGCAGGAAGTATTCCCGCTGTTGACGATCAATGTCTTCTCGCGTACGCAACTGAATGGTTTGCTTGATATCGGCCAATCGTATTTCGCGGTTCAATACCTGAATCAACCGATACATACGGTCTTTCAGGTTGCTGCATTCCAACATTTGTATCTTTTCATTGGCCGGTAAAGGGAAATTCGAACAGATGAAATTGACCAATATACTTCCTTTGTCCAGGTTCTTGATAGCAAAAGCCGTATCCGGTGTCATGCGATCCGATGTCTCGAGATACTTGTTTGCCAACTCCTTGCAGGTCTCCATCAAGGCCTTGAATTCATCGTTGTTTTCATCATCTTGTTCTTCGTCCAACACTGACACTTTCCCTTTCATGAAAGGGCGGATGCGTGTCAGGCTTTCCAACTTCACTTTCGGACCTCCCGATTGCATGATAGCAGTTGTATTTCCTCCGGGCAATTCAAAAACACGGAGAATCTTCGCTACCACTCCCACATGATACAGGTCGTTATATCCGGGATCATCCATATCGGCCACTCGTTGACATACCAATACAATCGGTTGATGCTTCTTGTAAGCGGTATTCACCAACTTCAAGGTACTGGGACGACCGATGGTAATAGGCATCACCACATACGGAAACATCACCAGATTACGTAAAGGCATCACCGGCATTTCCTTATCCAGTTCTATCGTCTGCAAATCTTCCGCTTCTACCGGAATTTCTGTCAGCATGGCTATTTCTTGATTATTTGAGTCCATATACATACATTTAGAATCGTTTACACAAACGAGGTTGCAAATTTAATCATTCCTTCTTTAATAAGGAAAAAACGAGCCGAACAAAACGATACCGAACGTCAAATTATGCTAATAAATACAGAGATTTAAGGATAAATCACTACTTTTGTTACTTCATAACTCAAAACTCGAAAAATGCCCAACCCGTATTTCCAATTCAAGCA
>SUXX01000092.1 GCA_015060735.1 Bacteroides sp. | reverse complement strand
CTCCACAAGCCGGAGGATGCCTCAGTATCATCATGAACATCCTCTGGATACTCTTGGGAGGTATTTGGATTAGTGTGACACATCTGGTGTTCGGAATCATCCTTTGCATCACCATCATCGGTATACCGTTTGGCAGACAACATTTCAAGCTTGCAGCATTGGCTTTGACACCTTTTGGCAAACATATAGTAGAAAAATAAAGGTTTTCATGTTTTATTGACGGCGTTACTTGAAAAAAGTAACGCCGTTTTTGTTTTTCTCCCATTCATTAATTAATTTTATACCCAGTTAACAGAAACATTTAAATCTTATACAATATGAGTAACAATATTTCTCGCCGTAATTTCTTGCGTCTTTCCGCATTGGGTACATCGGCACTGATGATTCCATCAGCAGCCAGCGCTCTCGAAGCTCCTTTGTTTGCTCCGGCCAAGGGTAAGAAAGGAAGTGCCAACGATAAGATTAACATTGGTTTTATCGGTCTTGGCCAGCAAGCCATCAACTTGATGAACGGTTTTATCACCATCCCCGAAGTCCGTATAGTAGCCGGTGCCGACATCTACGACATCAAGCGTGACCGTTTCGAACAACGGGTGAATAAATATTATGCCGACCATAAAATCAAGAACAAACTGACCATCTACACTCGCTATGAAGAGTTATTGGCCCGTCCAGACATTGATGCAGTAGTAATTGCTACTCCCGACCACCAACATGCTTTGATGGCTATCGCTGCTTGTAAAGCTAAGAAAGACATCTATTTGGAAAAGCCGTTGACATTCACCATCTACGAAGGACAACAATTGGTAAAGGCCGTCCGCGAAAACAACATTATCCTGCAAGTGGGCAGTATGCAACGTTCGTCTCCGGAATTTATCCATGCAGCCAATGTAGTACGCGAAGGTCGTTTGGGTAAGATTTCATTGATGAAAGCTTATGTGGGCGAAGGTCCGAAACCTTATATCCTCCCGAAACAGGAAGTGCCGGCAGGTTTGGATTGGGATTTGTGGTTAGGCCCATTGGACGAAAAGTTCTACTATAATCATGAATTGAATCCACTGATTAAAGAAGACGGCAACGACGAATGTTGGGGGGCATGGCGTTGGTACCAAGGCATGGGTGGTGGTTTTACTACCGACTGGGGTGCTCACATGTTCGACATCGCCCAATGGTGCATCGGTAAGGACGGTTCAGGTCCATCAGAAATCCTTCCTCCATCATGTAGTCCGTATGATTGTCTTACTTTCCGTTACGACAATGGCATCGAAGTGGCACAAATGGATTTTGGTCATGGCCAAGCAGTCAAAGTATATGGCGAAAATGGTTGGATTATCGTAGGTCGTGGTAAATTCCTCGCTTCTTCTCCGGAATTCATGCCGAACAAGGTGGACGAACAGAAGGTATACGAAACCAACGTTCCTCACTATCAAAACTTCATCGACAGCATCCGTTCACGTCGTGACCCGAGTGTACCGGTAGAAATCGGTCACAGCTCTTGTACCATGTGTACTTTGGGTAACATCGCCTACGAGCTCAATCGTCCATTGGAATGGAACCCTATCGTACAGAAGTTCATGAACGATGTAGAAGCCAACTCGAAGCTTCACTACGAATATCGCAAACCTTACTCACTGGATTGATGATATAAAAAGACTCGGACAGGCATTGAGCTTGTCCGAGTCTTTTTTGATAGTTATTACCCTTAATCCGTGTCAGGCAAAATCGCTTGTGCCCATTCGGGAACATCAGAAACATACATTTTACCCATAACACCATTTACTAAACGGAATTGGATTTTTGCTTCTTCTCCGTCGATGGAGTTGTCATACACATAAAGGCGGTCAACGATGGAAGAAACAGCTTTGCAATTTTCAATAGACTTAAAATACCTTGATATGATTTTGGTTATAGGAACATCATGTCCACCCTTCATCACTCTATCAGCAATTCTAGCCGCATTGATTTTAGGACTCAATGTTGATATAAAGAAAAGTCGGATAAAAAATCCATTCTTTTTAGCCTTTGCTATGAAATCAATCTTATCGATAGCTGACATTACCGTTTCAAAGACAAAACTCGTTCCTTCTTTCAAACATCTTTCTCTCCATTCTGCACAATAATTGGCAGCATTCAGCACAGCTTCTTTTGAGTTCCAGTCACCAAACATTTCATTGGCCACTTCATCAGGATTGATGTAAATTGTTCCTTCCGCCCATTCATGATGAAGGAATCTTTTAGTCACAGAAGTTTTACCCGACCCATTAGGCCCAGCTATGATTATCAGTTCCGGTTTATGTCCTTCCTTAACCATTGATAATGCTGTTTATACGTTCTGCCCATTGCCCTTTACGAGTTGCAATGTTCAGACGCATTTGTTCAAAATGAGCATCAGCTGCTTTCTTACTACTTTCACGAGCTTCTTGTGCAACTTCTTTCATAATCTGCTCCAGCATTTCGTCTGTAGGTTCATGCCCCTTACCGAATCTGTATGCATTCATTTCTTTCTCTGACATAATCTTATTTATATCTCATCAATATTCTATGATTCAAAATTATATTTTTTATATCAAAATACAAAAAATTACTAGAATTTGTTTTTTACAATCACGATTTTTAACCATTTCACGCCACCACAATCGTATCGTGCAACTTATCCACAAAATCACGGACACAAACGAAGTGCTGACCGAAGGTTTCTATCCAGTCATAGCCGTTTAGTGGCGGTTCATTGATCAAGGTACTGCGCTCAATGTCTCCGTTCTGACAAACATACGTAATAATGGCTTTCAGGTATTCTTCCTGTTCGGTGTTCAACACATGCCCACTCAAGAATTCCGAAAACTTCTGTACAGCTACCGTCCGGTCAATACCTACTTGCGAACGGATAAAGGCAGCCACACTTCCACCATACAACCGATTGCCTTTGGCTACATACTTATCGTAATCTTCCTTGGTGCCCAGTTCTTTCCATAGCACTCTTTCCAGTTCATTGATGTCAGTAGAAGTCAACTGCTCCATATTCACGATTTTCTGAATGACTGGAATATCCCGATGATTGGCCAGATAGTCGGTAATGCGTTGCTTGTAGCTGGTAGGAACAAATGCTTCCGCTTCTCCGCTTTCTATCACTTCATCTTGAATGTTCAGCGTAAAGGTTTCTCCTTTACCGCCTACAATCATCTTCACCAAATCACGGAGTTCTTCCCTCACCTTCTCCAAACGGGAAAGTGTAGGAGCTTCCCAAAATTCGGGTGTACACACTTCTTCAATGGTAGCCATCCGTGCCATGACTTGTGGAATACTGGCCTTTTCTTTCAATAAAGATGCTATCTGTACCACCTTGTTCTGACTACGGTTGGCATTCACTTCGGGCACCAACTTGGAGAGTTCGATGTTCAGCATCAGCACGTCAAATTTCTTGGCACTTTCATCCGCCATCGAGCGTGGCAACAACGGAGCCAGTTCATTCTTTATCTTAGTTGCCTCTTCCAGGCTAAGACAAACCCAATTCTCTCCCTTTCGGTATTTATCAACTGCCGGCCAATGCTGACGGACGGCTATCTGTGCATCATTCAACGAGGTAACCTGTTCCCGAAGCGTCTTCTTCAATTCATCGTGAAGTTTTCTGGCAAACTCATCCTTCTGATATTCCGCCGATTGCAAAGCGTATGCTATATCT
>SUXX01000091.1 GCA_015060735.1 Bacteroides sp. | reverse complement strand
TTCTTGCTTTTTAGCTGAATCTAAATACATAATTGTTAGATTTTTTAATTGTATTACTTAAATTGCGGATGCAAAGATAGACATTATTTTTTATACCGCAATGATTTATAGCAATTTATTTCCATGTTGGTTCCTTTCATCATGGGATACGGTACAAAGCTTCTTCGATTTGTCCCCATCCGGCATCCTTCAACAACACCTTCTTTTCGGCATCCAGCAAGTAGAAAGAAGGCATGCTGCTCAGGTCATAAAGTTCCTCATGAGTCAGCAACTGGCCCTTATCGTAAGCATGTATCCATTCTTTCGGGAGTTGCGGCAAACGGCTTCTCCACAAGTCAATGTCTTCATCGGGATAAATGGTCAACAGGGTCAGCTGTTTGCTTTGAATCAATTCGTCCAGACGCTCCGAAGTTTTCATGGCATCCTTTACCGCATTGCAAGTATGGCAATCGGGGTCAAAGAACAATAAGAGGGTATAGGGGGAGCGGATGGAGGACAGGCGTGCCTGCTTTCCAGTAGCCATTGTATAGGTGAAATCCGTTGCTTTCATTCCTACCCGATTCTTTTCCGCCAATTTGCGGGCAAAGAGGGCACGTTGCTTCAAAGTTTCCTCCACTTGAGGAGTTGCCTCTACACTCCGGCATAAACGGATAAACATATCCTCGTCACGAACGGGGGAATTGGCATCGTTCCAATAGCGCGACATGGTTTCCCAAAAATGCCACAACATCGGTGCATGGGGAGCAGCCTTTCCGTATAAGGTTTCCAAAGCGGGCTCGATTTCTGAAGCAGGAATGTGATACATCAAATCCATGAAGTTGACCATCGCCTGCTCCGTTACATCGGGTAAATGGATATAGGCTGTATCCGAGAAATCAAAATGATCCCAATAATGCTGTACCACATAAATGGCCCTATCCTCCGGTGTAACCAACATGGAAGGTACTTCCGGCAATTGGAAAGTCCGTTCCTTTTGTACAGGTTCCTCCGCAGCATTCACTTTTGCATCTGTCTTCTGCTGGCCGGAGCAAGATTCCATACCCAAAGCAAGCAGCAAGAAAAGAAATAATCCACGTTTCAACATAGCTGAGTATTTTTGACAAAGGTAGGTAAATAAATTCAGAATAGCCCACCATTGACAAGATTTATCAATGACAGACTATTCTTCTTCTGGCTTATTTTTGAGTTACGCTATTATCGGTCTTCACAGACCAATTTCTTTAAACGCTTGGCTATATATGTTTATTTCTTATCACGTACACAACGGATACGCAAACCACCATCGTCGTCATACCCTAAACCTACATTGATACGGCCACCTCTACCCTCGTCAGTCCAGAAACCGACTGTTTCGTGCCAATTCCAATATCCATTCGGTTCATCATCCCCGGAGAATCTGGTTCGCGTACCATATCGATAGTCAGCCATGTCAGTTACCCTTGAAACCATAAGCGCGAGCTCCTTCTGGTTGGGAATTCTCCATGTATAATTGGCTTCATCGGTATTCTTCACATTGTCTTGCTTGGAATAGTTCCGACAAAGATCAGCGCCTCCGCTTGTCATTTCGGCCAACTTATAATGCCTTCCATTCTCCAAGTCATACTTGGCAACCACAAAACTGCTGAACAGGTTATTCGTCGGCTGGATTTCATTATGTCCTCCCAAAGGGGCCTCCGTATAATTACGGGTAGCCTTAATACCGCCCATTTCAAAAGTATTGTTAGTATACGAGTAGAAGGGTTCGGGGTTCATCAAGCCTTGTCCACCAGATTCCAAAGTTCGGATACAACGTACCAACTGAGCATCACTATACCATCCGGGAGGATTAATTGGGTTATTGGTCAACCCTTCTTCCGGCCAAAATGTGGCCTTATTCCCTCCAGAAGAAGTAAAATAATGGTATCTACCACGATATTTATGTCCCATATATTCATCACCATTTCCCCAATTATTGTTCCTTCTTTTATATTCCTTATCAATATCTTCCAACTCAGAACGTTTTATCAAATAAGCATCCGGAGCCAATGCATTCTGACCAAAGAAAAGAGCACGATACTGGTCAACACCCGCCAAATACCATCTTACTTCATTTTCATCAATTTGATTATTACCGTTCAAATCACGGTTTCGGCTCATACAGGCTCTTGCCACAGAAGTATATAAAGGTTGTTTTCCCTCAGCGTGTCTCAACTCATTATACCATCCTCCGCCTCTATTGGTTTCACTGGCAATACCCCATGCATCCCAGTCACTATGACGGCTGAATCCATGATAATTATTATTACTGAACCTGATGTTATTAAGTTCTTCTTCATCAATGATTTCAGTACCAAAAGCCTTTACCAGCTTGCCGGTTCCCGGATATTTGTAATTCGTCGTATAGAACGTAGTGATGGAACGCTGCGAGATACTATAGGCCACCTTTGCATAAATACTCTTTCCATCTGTACTTACGTCCAAATCGTTTGCAATCAACATGATTCGTGGGTCCTTGTCCACGTATTGCGGCCAAGACTTGTTGGCATAATAGTATTCATCGATGAAGCAAGTGTAATAGACTTCTGAATTACCTTTTTCTGTATAGTTTTTTTCATCATACAGTGTCTCCAACAATTGGAACACATTCAGCACCTCATTGCTACTGTCACCCGGATATCTGCAAATATTCTTGGATTTGTCTTTATTACTATCTATACGATTATTATCCGTATTCTTCACAAACTTCACCCAATTATAGTCCGCTTCGTTATTGAAAAGGGAGGTTACGTCATTCAAATCACACAACTCATCACCACCTACGCTATAAACGCCATTGGACTTTACACATACAGTCTGCTTCGTTTCACCGAAAGGAGTCTTTATGGTCAGAACATAACCGGAATTCAATTTCTTCAAAGACTGAATAGTCTCTTTCTTGAATGACATCACTCGCGCTTCATAATGCGCATCGAGATCAAAATGCACCCCACCTTCAGCATCTACAATCACACCTTCGGCATAAGGATTGTCTTCACCGATTGTACTCTTGGCTTCTACCTCGATATCTTTCACACCATCAACCGTCACCTTATATTTATAGGAGTGATTACGAATCACATTGAAGTCATTCAATGTATTGGCAGACGAGAAATCGCCGAAATGGATGGTATAGCTTACATTCGCTGATACTTTACCAGTCTTATCCACATACTCTCCGACAATCTCAATATAAGCAGCTTTGTCGGCAGCATTGGTAAATGTCTTGCTGCCATTAGACCAACTGTTCTTTTCACGATCCTTCCATTGCGTGATGTTGCCGTTCTTGGCATTCTGCAAGTTTTCTGGATAGTAGAATGTAATCTCATCATCACCATCGAAGTTCCAACGGAAACTGGATTCTACATTGGTAGTCGTTACATTGTTCTCTCTATAAGCGGAAGTACCGATACCGGCTTTCGGCATCAGAGTTCCACCAACAGGTACATTACACAAACGGTAATACTTCGGAGTAAAAGTTCCATTAGCCGTTCCCGAAACCACCTTAAAGGTATTCTTGGCCAAAATGCGGTACAACTTGACAAGATTCTGTCCATTTGGCAAGGATGCATTACCATCCTTACTGTTCGGAATGGTCACCGATTTACCATCATTGGCATAACCCGACATCACAAATACATTACCCATCGGGTCGGGCGAGAAGAGGTTGTTTTCATCCCCATACATTCGCTTGAACTGGATACTCAGAAACTTGTCGCGAGTCAATGAAGAGTTTTCAATGTTGGCACGATAAGCTTCATCCGAATTCCCCTTGTCAATATTCA
>SUXX01000029.1 GCA_015060735.1 Bacteroides sp. | reverse complement strand
CCTTCTTGTCTTCCTGATTTTCGATGTATACTTCTACTGTATCACCTACCTTCAATTCAGGATTGTAGCGGAATTCATTCAAAGGAATGATACCGTCTGATTTGTAGCCGATGTTGACAACAACTTCACGCTTGTTCATAGAGATAACAGTACCATCTACAACCTCGCGGTCGTTAACCTTGTTCAAAGTACCGTCATAAGCTTTTTCAAGCTCTTCGTGGCTCATGCTGGTAACAGCTTCACCTTTTTCATACGCATCCCAGTTGAAATCTTCAATAGGAGCAATGTTCTTTAAGTTTTCCATTAAAATAAATTAGTTAATAAAAATGTTAATTGTGTTAGACTTTATATGGATAATATCTAAATCGGCCGCAAATTTACAATAAATTCCTGAAATACACGTGCATTTCAGGAATTTATTTTTCATAATAATATCTAAATCAGTCTTCAAGTGAATAGTCGATAGTTGTTACTACTCGGATGCGTTTGAGATAGGGGGTGTTGGCATCGCGGTCATTGATGCTGAACTGGCCTTGTGATGCACGTTTGATTTTACCCAATTCACTATCTGAATCCTTGGCGAATTTCTGTGCAGCTTCTCGGGCGTTCTTCGTGGCTTCCTCTATCATCTGTGGTTTGATTTCGTTCAAACTGGTATAATCGTATTGAATGTTGTAGCGGTAATCGCCACCGGTGATGGCAATACCTTGTTTAAGTAGTTCTCCTTGTTCACTGATGAGGCTTCGCACCAAATCTACCTTGCCGGATGTAACAGTGATGACCGTAGTCACGTTATAACGGTATGGAGTGGGGTTGTTGTTATAGCGTTCGGCTTGCATATCGATTATTTCGGGGGCGTTGATGCTAATCTCATTTTCGGTGATGCCTTTCTTCTTTAGGAAATCCACAATGGTCTTGTTGGTGTTGCTTATCTTATTATATAAGGTAGAGAGGTCATTGCCTACTTCCTTATACATTAGTGGCCAGGTCACTTTATTGGCCGGAACTTCCATCTCGGCCAGTCCTTTGACAGTAACTACCCGATCTTTGTCAACGAAGTTGTTGATTCCACTTTCGATTTGTGCACCTAGCACTACCAAACCGACAGCCAGTATGATGGCTTCTGTTTTCCAATTTTTCATAATCGTCCGTTTTTAAAGTGATAGTTTATGAGTCCATGGATAGGATTCTTGATGAATCTACCAGTTTGAATGTTCAATGATTGGGCGGCCGTTTTCACTTCTTCCTGGAAATACCAAGCTATGGAGCCGGTAAAATGAACCTTGCAGTGCAGATAATTGTATTGCATGACATTTCGTACAAAAAAGTCCGTAAAGCATGAAAGAAGCAGTGTTTGTATTTCTGGCTTTTCCCGATTGGCCGAAAGGAAAGGGGTAAGACTAGCTAAAAAACGGTTGGCTTGTGGCTGGCGATATACTTTATCAATGATTTCGGCCGGCGAAATGCCTACATGTTCGAGGAATGCTGTGCAAATGTTTTTGGGTAATTGTCCTTTCAAACAATTACTTACCAACAATTTCCCAAGAACGGCTCCACTTCCTTCATCTCCCAAAATGTAGCCTAAAGGAGATATGTTGGAAGTGATGCGTTCTCCGTCAAATTCGCAAGAGTTGGAGCCTGTTCCCAAAATGCAGGCAATACCTTGTTCCTTGCCACAAAGTGCCCGGGCTGCCCCTAGTAAGTCGCTGTAGACATGGATATCGGCTTCGGGGAAAAACATTTGTAAGGCATCCTTGACGACAATGGATTTCTCGGGTGTACATCCGGAACCGTAAAAATAGATGTGTGTTATACGTTCGGCAGGTATTAATTGTGGCAATAGTTCTTCACCCAGTACCAAGGCTATATGTTCCTTGGACTGGTGAAAAGGGTTGATGCCTTGTGTCTGGATGATATGGGCATCTGCCTGATTTTGTCCGATAAACCAATCTGTTTTGGTGGCACCGCTAT
This sequence comes from Bacteroides sp., assembly GCA_015060735.1. Classification (GTDB taxonomy): domain Bacteria; phylum Bacteroidota; class Bacteroidia; order Bacteroidales; family Bacteroidaceae; genus Phocaeicola. Next base: position 27,913 of record SUXX01000029.1, on the reverse strand, counting down.
CTGCTATTAACTTCATACGTTTAGTTATCTAATCGGGAATTCGGTGATGCGTAGGGTGGTACATCCGTATGGAATCAGCTCGATATCTTGGGCTTCTCCAAAGTCACCACCTTGTTGGGTATAGTATGGAACTTTCCCGGTAGAACCACGGTCGATCTTCCAACCTTTTACTGGGTAGCCTTTAGTCTTGATTACAATGGGGGCATTCTCTACGTTCCAAGGATATGCAGCGACAGTATTCTTCTTTTCAATCGTAAATTTTTGTTTGATGTTCTGCGGCTTCAAATCGTCTTCCATAAGACCATAGTTCCATTGGCTGTCTGATGTCACTTCGTAATACCATTGGCCATAATCTTGTTCTTCAGGTCCGAATGTTTTCTTTTCCCATTGTTCGTTCATCTTCAAAGCGTATACCAATGGGCCTCGTTCGATAACGGCGGCTCGGCTATACCATTCGCTTGATGTGATTTCCATTGGAAGTTCAAGAGTCAGGACATCACCTTGTTGCCACTCTCTGCTTATTTTAGTGATTTCACCACTATAGTTGTCTGCGTTTACAACTTCTCCATTAATGCGGATAATGGCAGCTTTACACCATTCCGGAATGCGTAGATGGAATGGGAAGAACGCTTTTTTAGTCTTCTTGTCAGCAAATGAAAACTCGAAGTTGATGGCTTCGTCGAAAGGATAATTGGTTTCCTCCTTTATCTGTACCGTGATACCGTTACCTACTTTAGCCTTTACATTCGAAGGACCATATACTAATGCGGCAAGACCATTATCGGCTGTGGCATACCAAAGGTTTTGTACGAGTTTGGGCCAGCCTTGATGCATATTGGATGTACAGCATGGATAACCATTTAACTCTCCGAAAACGACATCAGTATCGTCGTGTGGAGTGGTAAATTCCCGCCATTCACGCGTTGCTGCTACTTGATTGGTTTGTTGGTAATATTGTCTAGCTGAGAAGTCGTCGGTAATTTGGGTCGGAAGGGCGTTGTAGGCTACTCTTTCCAAATAATCGGCCCACTGTACATCACCGGTTATTTCCAACATCTCTTCCAATGAGTACATCATTTCCACGGCTGTACAAAGCTCGGAACCGGTTGTCGGATCGCCGAAACGAAGTAATTCATCACCTCCCCATAGCCCGGTAGGAAGTCCAATGGTACGACGAATATCGACAACAGCTTTCTTTACAGCTTCGATTTGCTTTTGTTCCTTGTTCTGTTGGTAATATACCACTGGCTCTTTGAAACCTTGAGCAAGGTTTACACAGTGCATGCTTAATTGACGTGATAAATGGTCCTGGTTCAAGAATACGTCTGTCCAATTGAATGTTTGTTTGTGGATTAATTCTCCCAGTTCTAATAAAAACTTATCGCCTGTAATGTTATAGAGCCAATAAACCATCATTAAGTTGTCACCTCCTCGTTGTTCTCCCCAAAAAGTCCAATGTCCTAATGGCGTTTTAGGAAGTTCGGCTAATTGGTATTTAAAGTATTTGGTCATGAAATCAATCACCCGTTGGTCGCCTGTAGCCGAATAATGCTGTTGCATAATTTTCAACATCACCATTTTAGGCCACCAGTCGTGTGCGTTGCTTCTTTGCAATCCTCGTTCATAAGGACGGTCTGTATCCGGACCGAAATAGCCGTTTGGCTTTTGGGATGCCAAAGTCCATTCAATCCATGGCTTCACTTTTTCTTTCAAATCTTCGTCGTCTAATAAATAAGCTAATGGTAACAAACCGTCAATCCAATAAGGTCCACGTTCCCAAACATCGCCATCTCCTCCAAGCCAACCGTTGCGTGGCCCCATGACTTTCTCATAGATTTTATCTAAATTGCCGGTCATCCCGTTTTTCATTCGGAGCAGTTGTTCTTGCATCCAGCCTTCAGCATGAATGCTTCCGATGGGCAATTCCATGTAGTCTTTTTGTAACAGAGGTTGTCGGTTGTTTGTATAATTCGACTTGATATTTGAATTGTTTTCTGCTGAATAAGCGAAAGCAATTGTACACGTTGTTATTAGAAGCCAAAAAGAGATTCGTTTTATCATAGATATTTAGGTTTAAGGTTATTCATTCTTTTTTCCGAATTGCGGGTCTATTTTTAGTAAAGCAGTTACACCGAATGTAGCCAATGTACATATCATAATCCAAATGAAAAATACCGGATAGCCCATCGTTTCTTGCAACCAGCCGGCAGCCATTCCCGGGATCATCATGCCCAATGCCATAAAGGCGGTACAGATGGCATAGTGTGCCGTCTTGTGTTCACCATCGGCAAAGTAAATCAGATAGAGCATGTAAGCGGTAAAGCCAAAACCATAACCGAATTGTTCAACAAAGACACAGATATTGACCAATAGTAAGGATGATGGTTGTATGTAGCTGAGATAAACATAGACAAAATCCGGTAGCGAAATAGCCCATACCATGGGCCAAAGCCAACGCTTCAAGCCGTGGCGAGAAACAGCAATTCCTCCCAGAATACCTCCTAGGGTCAGACCTATGATTCCGACTGTACCTTGTACAAAGCCAATCTGTTCGGTCGTAAGTCCTAATCCTCCTTCATTTATAGGGTCGATAAGGAATGGAATAGACATTTTGGCTAGTTGGGCCTCGGGCAGACGATAAAGCAACATAAACAAGATAGCGATTCCGGCTTGTTTTTTCTTGAAGAAACTAACAAAGGTAGCCCAAAATTCGTGCAATAGTGTAGAAGCTGAAACTTCGCAAGCAGCCTTATCCGAGGCAGGATGTGGAAGGATGAATTTATGATAGGCCCAAAGAGCTAGAAACAATCCGGCTAATACCATGAAGGTGATGCTCCAGGCAAAAGGTATGTTCCCGGTAGAGGATTCCAAATATCCTGCCAGCATAATCAGTAATCCTTGTCCGGCTATGGTAGCAATGCGGTAGAATGTGCTTCGGATGCCGACAAACAAGGCTTGTTGGTGCGAATTTAGACCAAGCATGTAAAAGCCGTCCGCAGCAATATCATGAGTGGCTGAGCTGAAGGCCAGTAACCAGAATACGGCTAGAGTCAATTGAAAAAAATATTCCGTAGGAATGGTAAACGCAATCCCGGCCAAGCCTGCTCCAATCAGCAATTGCATCCAGGTGGTCCACCAACGCTTGGTTTTGATAAGGTCGATGAATGGACTCCAAAGAGGTTTGATAACCCAAGGCAAGTTCAGCCATCCCGTGTAAAAGGCCAGTTCGGCATTGCTGATGCCTAACCTCTTATACATGATGACTGAGATAGTCATGACCGCTACATACGGTAATCCTTGTGCAAAATATAATGTGGGAATCCAAGCCCACGGGGATGTTTTCTTCATAATCAATAGAATCGGCGGATGTCCGCTCCTTTATAATAATGTAACAGGATTTCGTCGTATTTATATCCCTTTTCACCCATCACTGCGGCTCCGATTTGGCAAAGCCCAACACCATGTCCCCATCCGGCTCCCGATATAAAGAACCATTGAGGAATACCGTCTATCGTTTCTCCTTTATCTACGATGAAAGCCGAGCTGAATAAATGAGATTTAGATAATGTGCGACGTATTTCCAGTTCCTTTCCGATAGTTAATGTTTTCAGGGTTCCTACAATCTTCAACTTACAGATACGTCCGGATTTTCCGCGTTCTACCGGAATCAAGTCGATGATGTCACCATAATCTGTTTTGGTGTTGGTACGGATAATTTCAGCCAGTTCCTGTTGGGAATAACGGACGTGCCAACGGAAAAAGTCCGTGGTTTCCTGATCGTAGTTGTTCAATATCTGTGAAAGAATCTTGGCGTCGTGAGTGTCGCAGAATGATTGGGGAGCTTTGCGTATCCAATGCTGGGCTTCCTTTTCTTGAGTTAAATCGGGCAGTTCCCGATATTCTTCTTCTTCGGCATCCCGAACAGCCGTCAAATAGGGATAATGCTTGTCTTCCCAGCAATATCCAAATTCTTCGGTTGCTCCACCACAACATTTGGAGAAACGGGCATCGCATACTTTGTTGTCATACATCAGCAATTGTCCGCGAGTGGCACGGACGGCCTCTGCTACGGTAGAATTGGAAGCCTTGGTGATGCCTTGATAACGCTGGCAATGGTCGTCGGCACATACATCAAAGATGGTATGGTCTTCGCGGTCATACCAACGGATATACTCATCCTTGGTCTTGACAAAGGGGAAGAAACCGTCTCGTTGGTTATCCATCGCTTTACGTTTTTCTATTTGGGCAAACAGCCAGCTTCGGGATACTACTGCGTGTGCTTTCAGTAGTTCCAACGAAGAAGTGGCACTCATTTCCGAGGAAATGACACTGGTCAGGTAGTCTTCTACCGGAAGTTGGTTGATAGCAGTGATTTTATCTTCGTGAACCACAAATTTCAGTGTTCCCATGAAGACTTGTGTCTCTTGTCTTTCCCAGTGGAAGTTGATGCCGATGGTTACATCGTATAGTGAAAATGAATTCAGCTCTTCTTGGGGAGTGAAGGTCAGCTCTCTATATAAGTTGTCTTTCCAGAGAATGCCTCCTTCATTGAAGGTCACGACTTGTTCTCCGCAAACAGTCTCTCCTTTGGCGAAGAAATGACCGTTCAGGGTAAAATGTATTTCTTGTGCGTTTACGATTCCTACGCTAATTTCAGGTTCTTTCATCATTTTCTTTTTAACGATTGAAACTTGGTTGCTATTTGTTCGGCTTCCTGAGAGGATAAGCCTACTTCGCGGATGATGTGACGAATGTCGTCATCGGTTATTTTTTCAAAATCTTCCTGTCGTGGAGTTACGATGATGCCGGCCATATCCAATAAGCCGGGGCTTACCAGTAATTGTTCGTTGCCTTCGGCGTGATAGCACTCTGGACGATGCTTGTCACGAGGGATGATGATAGTAATTACTTTGTTTCCTTCGACCCAAGTTAGCAGATTGAATTTTGGCTCATCCTCACCTTTAATTTTTGGAAGGCATTGGATGAATTGTCTCAGGAGTGGATTTTCCTCATTCAATTGTGCTTCGAAGGCAAACAAGGGGCATGGATAGTCGTTTATCCAGTAGACGGCAGTTTCCTGGTGCTCGGGTTTCTTGCCTTTCTTCACCTTTTCTTTGTAATAAATACATTTCGCATTGCTTCTTAGCTGGTAATATTGCGAAATGAGAGGGATGTGCTGTTGGGGTACTCCTTGGAAATGGAAGTGGTCGGGGGCAGAAGCTCCACAACAGGCTCCATTATAGAATACGGCGTACTCTTCGGGCAACAAATCGATGATTATATCTAGTTCTTCCCACATGTTCTTGTCCATCTTTTGTGGAATGTGATAATGATATGGCAAGGTGATATGTTTGGGTACAATCGGATAAGGATTGACACATATGTGGAAACAGTGTCCGATATTCATAACCGTTTGCTCGGCCGGTTGATTCTTTCGGCAGAGGAAGCAGGGGCGACTCTCAATGCTTTGGTTGTCTGTTTTAGCCAAAGTCGATTGGATTCGGCTTGGATTGAATTGCACTTGGAAAGAAATATCATCCACGGTAAATTGTTTGGTTTGCACTTCGTCGAGTGCTTTGTGATTCTTTTTAGCCAACTCCCAAGTGTCGATTTCTTCCTCTATGAATGAAATGATGTTATCTTTGATAGCCTGACGAATTTCAATATACGATGTGTCTTCATCATTGTCTTCCATTTGTTGACGGATTTGTATTTCGCGAGTTCGCAAACTATCCTTGTAAGCGTTGTTTTGATTAATGCGTTCGATGCTTAGTGCTGCATCCGAGTTTCCTTCCCAACGACGGCATAGATACAATTCTTCGTAGATACGTCCGATTTTGTAGTTTCGCGAGAAAGCTAGGCCCAAGGCATAATCTTCTCCATAGCTCACGTTGGGGATTCCTATTTCCCGTAGGATAGGGGTATAGAAGGCTCGGGGAGCACCCAATCCGTTGATGCGGAGGGCATTGTTGTGTCCGTTCGTGTCGGTCCATTCTTTATGGTCAATCAGTCCCGGGGGGAGTGTGTTGAGCTGGAAATCCGTAATCCGATACGAGCCTATCAGCATGGCACAACCTTGTTTGTAAAATCCGTCTACGATTTTCTGCAAGGTTTGAGGACCGCTATAAATGTCGTCACTATCCAATTGTATGGCAAATCGTCCGCATTGTGGATGATTTATGGCCAAATCCCAACAGCCACCGATGCCCAAATCGTTGCGTTCAGGTTGCAAATGGATAATCTTTTCATTGCTTTGATAGCTTTGAATGGCTTCTGTCGTACCATCGGTAGAGTGATTGTCTACCACAATCAGGTTGAACGGGAATTGAGTCTTTTGCGACAAGACGGAATCGATGGCATCCTTGATGGTTCGTACCCGGTTCTTGACGGGAATGATAACCGATGCTTCGATGTCGAACGGCACATGTTTGAAGTCGACCTTTTGGCTTCGCTTAGGTAAGAATGCGTGAATGTCTTTTAAGTATTTCGTGAAGGCGTTTTCCATTTCTGCCTGCACGTTTCGGTTACGTGGGTTTACGTAATCGAATTGCTTCTCACCCGATTGTCGCAAATCTTCTTCTATTTCTGTATACAGATATTCGCGGATGTGGGTAATTTCTCCTCTCGAAGCCAAGTATAAACGAGTGGCATAAAGTGCGGCATATTGATAAGGCTTTTCTTTCTTCAACTGATAAACGGCCGTCTTGAAGTAGTTGGTGGCAAACACCAATACCGACCCGAAGTCGAAATCGTCGCGGACACTTCCCGATTGATAGTCGTTAACAGGATGTTTCAATACCTCTCCGTTCTTGTGCTCGTAATAATCGGCATACACCATTCCAGTAGTGTCAGTAAAGTAACTGCACATACGTTCCAGTCCCTTATATCCCATATCTAGAGGCGATATTTGGGTGTATAACATGATATAGGGAGCATTGGCCTTTTGTGCTATTAAAGTAAAGGTATCTGTGCTGTTGTAATGGTCGATGGTCAGCACGGGGTAACCGTTCGGCCCTTTCCCCGATTGAGTGGTAGAGAGCAGGTATATTTGTCCGATAGCCTGGCTTTGTTTGAGCGAAGCAATCGTTTTTCTGACGGATTGTTCGTTTTCGTAAGGGATAAAACAGTCGATTTTATTCGGCATATTCTTAAATTTTGTAATTATGGTTACAAATATAATCATTATATCTTTATTTTTGTATACCTTTGTATGTTAAATGCAGAAAAATAAACATGGAAATTCGCAAGACTCCCTTATTGGGTAAGACACTTTATGAGATTCAGCAGATAACGGCCAATTTGGGGATGCCCAAGTTTGCCGCCAAGCAGATAGCCTCCTGGATTTATGAAAAGAAGGTGGCATCCATCGATGATATGACCAACCTTTCCTTGAAGCATCGCGAATGTTTGAAGGAAGGGTATGAAATCGGTGCTTCGGCTCCGGTCGAGGCCATGCGTTCGGTAGACGGTACGGTGAAATATCTGTTTCGAACCCCGTCTAACGACTATGTAGAGGCCGTTTATATCCCCGACAACGATCGGGCTACTCTATGCGTTTCTTCGCAAGTGGGATGCAAGATGAATTGTAAGTTCTGTATGACGGGCAAGCAAGGATTTACGGCCAGCCTTACGGCTAACCAGATTATAAACCAGATATTCTCTATTCCTGAACGGGATACGTTGACCAATGTCGTCTTCATGGGGATGGGGGAACCTTTCGATAATTTAGATGAGGTGCTGAAAGTGTTGGAAATCCTCACCTCCGATTATGGTTACAAATGGAGTCCGAAGCGTATCACCGTATCTTCGGTAGGTTTGAAGAAAGGGTTGGAACGCTTCTTGAACGAAAGCGATTGTCACCTAGCCATCAGCATGCACTCGCCGTTTCCTGCCCAACGTCGTGAGTTGATGCCGGCAGAAAAAGCCTTCTCCATTGTCGATATGGTAGAAATCTTGAGCCGATACGATTTTACCAAGCAACGTCGTTTGTCATTTGAATATATTATGTTTAAAAATGTGAACGATTCGCTCGTGTATGCCAAGGAAATTGTTAAGTTGCTGAGGGGAATTGAATGTCGTATGAACCTCATTCGTTTCCATGCCATCCCTAATGTGGATTTGGAAGGAACGGGTATGGAGCATATCATCGCTTTCCGCGATTACCTGACCCAGCACGGGGTCTTTGCCACTATTCGTGCTTCGCGAGGCGAGGATATCTTTGCTGCTTGTGGCATGCTTTCTACGGCCAAGCAGCAAGAAGAAAAGAAATGATCAAGAAAAAATAGAAAAAAGATGAAAAAACAAGCAATCAATCTGTTGAGCATGACACTGATGATGTTGGTGTTGTTCTCTTGTAAAGGTGACGGAAAGGGTGGTGGCAAATCACTCTTTACTCCGGTTTCCAGTGGTAGACCGTATGAAATGCTGGTCGTTATCGATAAGGATATGTGGGAACGTCCTGCCGGTCGTGCTCTGTTCAATGTATTGGATAAAGATGTTCCGGGTCTTCCTCAGCCGGAGCGTTCATTCCGCATCTCGAATGTCAATCCCGACCGTTTCGAACGCGGTTTCCGTATCTTCCGTAACATTATTGATGTCGATATTCAGCCCATTTATACACAAGCCAAGCTGAAGTATTCACGCGATAGCTACTCGTCGCCTCAGATGATAATGACTATTCAGGCTCCGGATGAAAAGTCATTCGAGGAGTTTGTGCAGAAGAATGGTCAGATTATTATTGACTTTTTCACCAAGGCAGAGATGAACCGTCAGATTGCCTCTTTGAAGAAATCTCACAATGAAATGGCTTCCTTGAAGGCAGGCAGTATTTTTGGATGCGATGTCTGGATTCCGGATGATTTGCAACGCTACAAACAAGGCGAAGATTTCTTATGGTTCTCGACCGGACGAGCCACTTCCGACCTTAGTTTTGTCATCTATTCCTATCCTTATACGGACAAGAATACCTTTACAAAGGAATATTTTATTCATAAACGGGACTCGGTGATGGAAGCCAACATTCCCGGTGCAATGGAAGGCATGTACATGGCTACGGACTCTAACTATGTAGAGGTGAAAGACATTGTGGTGAAAGGCGAATATGCTTTCGAAGCCCGTGGCTTGTGGTATATGAAGGGTGACATGATGGGCGGACCGTTTGTCTCTCATGCTCGTGTAGACCGTCCGAATGGTCGAGTCGTGGTAGTCGAGGCTTTCGTATATGCCCCGGAAAAGCAGAAGCGTGATTTGATTCGTCAGATGGAAGCTTCGCTTTATACCCTGAATTTGCCTCAAGAACAGGAGATTGACGAAATTGTCATCATGCCGGAAATCTCGGAAGAACAGAAGCAAGAAGAAGCTTTATAATATAAGAACAAGATTATAGACTCATGGAAAACAACCGAAAAATAAGAGTGGGTATCACCCACGGAGACATCAATGGCATTGGATACGAAGTGATTCTCAAGACTTTCTCCGATCCTGCTATGTTGGAACTTTGTACACCGATTGTATATGGTTCGCCCAAAGTAGCGACTTACCATCGCAAAGGGTTGGAACTCTCAACGGCTTTCAGCATCATCAATTCGGCCAAGGAAGCTCAGGAAAACAAACTCTGTATCCTGAATTGTACGGAAGATGAACTGAAGGTGGAATTGACCCGGCCGACCAAGGAAGCCGGAAAGGCTGCGTTGGATGCTTTGGAAAGAGCTTTGCAGGACTATCAAGAAGGATTGATTGACGTGTTGGTAACGGCTCCCATCAACAAACATACCATCCAGTCGGATTCCTTCCATTTCCCGGGACATACTGAATATATAGAGGAACGGGTAGGAGAAGGCAAAAGGGCTTTGATGATTCTGTTGAAGGATGATTTGCGTATGGCTCTTGTTACAGGTCATATCCCAGTGAAAGATATAGCTACCACTTTGACCAAAGAATTGATTCAGGAGAAGATGACTATTTTCCATCATTCCTTGAAACAGGATTTCGGAATCGATTGCCCTCGCATAGCTGTCTTCTCATTGAATCCCCATGCAGGCGATAACGGACTGATTGGTACCGAAGAAAGTGAAATCATCATACCGGCCATGGAAGAAATGGTGGCTAAGGGTATCCAATGTTTCGGCCCTTATCCGGCCGATGGTTTCATGGGCTCAGGCAACTTCTGTCATTTCGATGGAATTTTGGCTATGTATCACGACCAAGGCTTGGCTCCTTTCAAGGCTTTGGCCATGGACGAAGGCGTGAACTATACAGCCGGCTTGCCTATTGTGCGAACCTCACCGGCTCATGGTACGGCCTACGATATTGCCGGTCAGGGTGTTGCAGAAGAAAGTTCTTTCCGTCAGGCTATCTATACGGCGATGGATATTTACAGAAACCGTTTGATAGAAAAAGAAATTCATGCCCGTCCGTTGCGTAAGCAATATTACGAACGTCGTGACGATAGTGACATCTTGAAGTTGGATCAAGAAGTATAAAATTTCTGCACATCTGCAACGTGTGCAGAAAATCTAAAAACGCCTTGGCATCTTGATGAAAATGCCAAGGCGTTTGGATTGAAACACGAAGGCGTTTTTAAAAAACGCCTTGATGCGTGAGGTCGATTTATTAGTTGTTTTATGTTTACTGTCTCATGTGCTTGCGAGACTAGTCTCATACTCATGTCAGAATCGCAAGCAAGTGGCAATGAAACTTCAAGCACTTTTACAGTGACAATATTCATGCCGGTGATATTAGTGTAATTGGCTTCAGCCTTTAGTATGACAGAATGATGTTTCCTTTATGAAATATATCCGATATACCGTTGGATGAATTGATTGAAAGGATTCCATCGAAGCAATACTTTCTCGAATAGGAAGATGCCAAGTACCGCACAACCGGCTCCCAAGATGGCATCGATGACATAATGGTGGGCTGAATAGATGGCGGTAAACCAAATGCCCAACATAATGATACCGAATATGAACCGTAACCAGTTAGGATATTTGGCCTTCAAGGAATAATAAAAGGCTATCACCATATAGGCCGAGTGAAGCGATGGAACAGCTGCAAATACATTGGCATTACGGGAATACAATGAGTCGAAAATGCCCAATCCGGTCATTGCATCGAAACGCCCCAAACCGGCTACATCGCCTGGAGTGTTGAGTATCGGCTCGAAGCCATACTTCATGACATACCAAGGTGGGGCGGCCGGGTGGATGTAATAGCCACAGAAGCCTATCAGGTTGACAAACAAAAAGACGATGGCGAACTTCAGATAAACTTTACGTTGGTTGGTAAAGTAAAGGCTTAATCCGAATAAGATGGGAACCGGTACCCAACATAGGTAGAAAATGCCCGCGAAAAAGTCCATTACCGCCCAATTATGTTGTACAAAATACTCATTGGGAGTGAGCACGCCACTGGCGGTAGTGATGCCAAAGAAGGATTTCTCGGCTTCGTACAAATCCTGTACATCAATGGGGTTTACCTTGTAGTTCGGGCAAATATTCATCCAATCGTAGGAGATGGCAAACAGGATAAAAGGCATTAATGCAATCACCAACTTCTTGGTTTGAGGATGAAGGCAGAACAGGGCCGCGATGAGCAGAGCCATCAAAGGATGCTCCGGTCGGAAGCCAACGAATATAGCGGTAACGGCCATCCAGATGCCTAAACAAGCAATAAGAGTGACAATCTCCTTGACTGGGGGGAGTTGAATCTTGAATTTCATGTGTAAATTCTTATTTCATTAAAGCTTTTCGGCAATGCATAATGCGTGCATAGGCCGTGAGATTGGCAAATACCGCAATGATAGCCATTGCGATGATGAGGATTAACATGGGGTCGAACGATGGATTTTCGACGTTGCAACCTACAATGCCACAAAGTATAGCTGATACACTGGTGACAACCACTCTTTCCGGACGTTGCATGAAACCTACCTTACACTCGATATCCAAACCCTCGGCACGGGCACGTACATAGCTCACCATGATAGAACCTACCAATGCGGCAAAAGTGATGATAGCTCCGGTCATGTATCCGGTATTGTTCAGGTAAAAGCAGATGCCTCCCAACGTAACCAACTCGCAATAACGGTCGAGTACGGAGTCGTACATGGCACCAAAAGTAGAGACCATATTCCCGATACGGGCTACTTGCCCGTCGAGCATGTCAAAAAGGGATGCCAACAGGATAACGCCTCCCGACCATCCAATCCAATCGTAAGCCGGCTGACCCGGTACAGACAATTGGCTAGCATAGATAAACATGCCTGCTGCAACCAGATTGCCTAAAAAACCGATGGTGGTTACGGTGTTAGGGGTAAATCCTATTTTGATGAGTCCACGTACAAGGGGATTGATGACAAAGTAAATGGCTTGTTGGAGCCAGTCTCTCTTTTCTTTGAAAAAACTTTTAATATTCATATTGTTCGGTTTGATCATTGTTACTGAATAAGTTTCTGAACCAAGCTTTCACCTTGGCATCGCGGAACACAAAATACCGGTGCAGGGTATAATTCCAACATATGGCAACGATGAAGGATACAAATATCTTGGATAATATCAAGTAAAATCCGTCGAATAATTCCCATTCACGGATATTGTCCTTTAGGAATTCGAAAACCAGAAAGACACCGAAGACATTGAGAACAAGGCTGCCTCCCCAAACGATGATGTATTTGAAAAGCACCCACTTGAACTGGCAATCCCTGGTGACGAAAGCCCATTTGTAATTGATGAAGCAATTGATGAGACCACCTATGCTGGTACCGATGGTGGTAGCCAACAAATAATGGATGCCCAGCCATTGAAAACAGATATAGGTCAAGGTAAAATCGGTCAATGTGGCAAATTGAGCCGAAAGTTGTGCCCGTAGGAACATATATAGATTTCGTTGGTGTTTACGGGTTCTTCTCATAACAGGATACGCAATAAGTATAAAACAATGAATCCATAAACACCGGCCAGAATATCATCGGCCATGATTCCCCATCCGCCTTTCAACTTTTCCATGCTTCTGACTCCCAAAGGCTTGACGATGTCGAAGAAGCGGAACAAGGCAAGAGCTGTCACTACTTGCCACCATTGATAAGTAGCCGGAATGGCCAGTAGCACAATCCATTGGCCTACCACCTCATCGATGACTACCCGAGAAGGGTCTTCGCCCCAATAACGTTCGGAAACCGTAGACGACCACGCTCCCAAGAGAGTGAATGCGATGACGAGAGCCAAAGTTATTCCTATTAAATAAGGTGTACCGGCAACACTGGCCAGTATAAGCCAAATGAAAATAGCGAATAACGCCCCCATTGTTCCAGGACCGTAAGGAAAGAAGCCCACTCCAAGGCCTGTGACAATCAATTGATGATATAACGGCATTCTCTTCACAAAAACGTAGTAATAAATTTCCTGCAAAATTACGAATTTAATTTTAAATAAGTAATTTTAAAAGCTTTATTTGATTATTCGGCCTATTTTTGGCGACAAATCAGCCATAAAAAAGAAACGAGAGTGGTGAATAATTGTGAAAACTGTCCGCTAAGTTGAAAAAAATGTTCTTTTTTGCGGTAACATATAGGGGCTGTTTTGGGAGATTGGTGTACATTTTGTACCTTTGTAGGCCAATGGGTAAAAGATTATTATTGAACAGCTTTATGTTAAAGAGGGTTTTCTTATTCAGCCTTTTAGTTTTTGCTTGGGCTTGTCATTCATTTGCTCAAATTCAAGGGGTCGTGAAGGATGCCGATACCGGTGAGCCACTTCCTTTCGTCAATATTTTCTATGAGGGGAAGGGAGTAGGTGCAATTTCGGACATTGACGGTCGTTTTAATGTTGAAAAAATGGTGGAATGGAAAGCATTGACTTTTTCTTCCGTAGGATATACGACTGAGGTCGTTCCCATTACCGCAAAGACCAAGTTCCTGACGGTAACGATGAAAGTGATGGATCACACTTTGGACGAAGTAGTTGTACGCCCGAAACGGGAAAAATACTCTCGTAAGAATAATCCGGCGGTAGAACTGATGAAAAAGGTGGTGGCCGCGAAGGAACTGGACGATTTGAAACAAAAGGATTATTATAGCTACAACATCTATCAGAAGTTGACATTGGCCTTGAATAATATTACGGCTGACTCCTTGCGTGAATCTAAACTATTTAAACAATATCCTTTCTTCCGCGAGCAAGTGGAGTATTGTGCCGAGATAGATAAGAACATTCTTCCTTTGTCGGTAGACGAAACACTGACCCAAACGGTTTATCGGAAGAAGCCGGAAAGCGAAAAGAACATCATCAAGGGGCTGAATTCGACTGGGGTGAACGAATTGTTCAATACCGGTGATATGCTGACTACCGTGTTGAAGGATGTGTTCCAAAATGTCAATGTGTACGAAGACCGTGTTCGTCTGCTTCAATATCCGTTCGACAGCCCGATTTCGGACAATGGTATCGGATTCTACCGTTATTACATCATGGATACCATTTATGTGGAACAAGATAAGTGTTTCCACTTGAGTTTTGTGCCGAACAATTCGCAGGACTTCGGATTTACAGGACATTTGTATATCATGGCTGACTCTACTTTCCGCCTGAAACAATGTGTGTTGAATCTGCCGAAAAAAACGGATGTTAACTTTGTGGAAGATATGCAGATTTTGCAACAGTTCGGTGCTTTGCCTACCGGAGAGTGGGTGCAGTTGACGGACGACATGCTTTGCGAACTGAACTTCTTTGGAGGACATTTCATGGTACGAAGGGTTACACATAATTCCGATTATAGTTTCTTAGAAGTGCCTGAACGTATATTTAAAAAGAAAGGAAAGGAAATCAAGGATGTGAATGCCATGATGCGTAACGATGAGTTCTGGAATCGTTATCGGGCAACAGAATTAACCGAATCGGAAAGTAATATGAGTGGCTTTGTAGACAACTTGGCCAAGATTAAAGGGTTTAAATACCTGCTTTTCGGTTTAAAGGCTTTGATTGAGAACTTTGTGGAAACAGGAACGAAAGACCATCCGAGCAAGGTGGATATCGGACCTATCAATACAATGATAACCAGCAACTACATTGATGGTATGCGTTTGAGAGCTTCGGCACAGACCACGGCTAATTTGAATCCGAACTGGTTCTTCAAGGGATATGTGGCGTATGGTTTCAAGGATGAAAGAATGAAGTATTTGGGACAAGTGGAATATTCGTTCGATAAAAAAGGATATTTGCCACGTGAATTCCCGAAACACTCAATAGCCGTTTCATACCAATACGATAATATGCTTCCGTCCGACAAATTTATCAATACGGATAAGGATAATGTGTTCACATCGTTGAAATGGGCGAAACAAGACTTATATAATTATGAGCGGAAGTTCACTATCAATTATGAACACGAGCGTGAAAACGGCTTGAAGACCTCCGTGATGCTCCGTCATGCTAACTATGAACCGTGCGGTCGGTTGTTCTATCGTACAATGAAGGGTGAATCGCAATTGCAACAAGCCATCGCTGAAGGTAGTATAACAGGTGAGTCGTTTATGCATACGCCATTCAATACCAAAGATATTACGGTGGCCGAAGCGACATTGGGCGTACGTTATGCTCCGGGTGAGACATTTGTCAATACCAAGCAGAGACGATTACCTATTAACTTGGATGCACCTGTATTCTCGTTGTCGCATACATTCGGTATTAATGGCCTTTTAGGTTCTGAATATAAGTACAATTTCACAGAAGCTGGTGCTTACAAGCGTCTTTGGTTAGGCTCTTGGGGGAACATTGATACATACTTGAAGGGAGGTATTCAATGGAACAAGGTTCCGTTCCCGTTGCTGATTATGCCGGCAGCCAACTTGTCGTATATCATTCAGGATGGTACGTTCAACTTGATAAACAACATGGAATTTTTGAATGACCGCTATGCTTCGTTGGATATTTCATGGAACATGCAAGGCAAGCTGTTCAACCGAATTCCGTTGCTGAAGAAGTTGAAATGGCGTGAGTTTATTGGTATCAAATGTCTTTGGGGAGAACTAACGGACAAGAATAATCCGTTCTTGGAAGAAAACCGTAACGACGATGTGTTGATGAAGTTCCCTGGTCATTATCGAGCTAATGGCGTGTATGATTATTCATCCAATGTGCTGGATCCCAAGAAGCCATATATAGAAGCGTGTGTAGGTATTCATAATATCTTTAAATTGTTACATGTGGAATATGTACGCCGATTGAATTATAATGAACTTCCAACGGCTAATAAATGGGGTATCCGTTTGATGATACGAACTGTATTCTAAATATTTTAAGGTAAAAAGAAATGGAGCAACAAAAACAGGCACATGCTTTGGTGAAGAAGGAATATGTGGTGCCTTTCATATTGGTAACTTCCCTGTTCTTTATGTGGGGATTTGCACGTGCTATTTTGGACGTGTTGAACAAGCATTTTCAAGAGGTGATGGGGATAAGTCTGGCTCATTCCGCTATGATCCAGGTAATGTTTTATTTAGGTTATTTCATCATGGCTATCCCGGCCGGTCTGTTTATTGCTCGTAACGGTTATCGAAAGGGAGTGGTGTTCGGTTTGTTGCTTTTCGGTATAGGCTCGTTGATGTTTATTCCGGGCGAATATTACATGTCGTTTAATTTTTTCCTGTTCTCATTGTTTGTCATTGCTTGTGGCTTGGTATTCTTGGAAACGGCAGCCAATCCTTATATGACGGAATTAGGTGATAGGGAAACGGCTGCAAGCCGGTTGAATTTGGCCCAATCTTTTAATGGACTGGGATGTGCATGTGCCCCCTTGTTGGTGGGGTTGATTGTGTTCTCCGACAATCAGGACGCAGGTCTTTCATTCCCTTATATGATTATGGGCGTTGTGGTGCTGGCGGTAGCATTGATGTTTTCGAAGATTCATCTTCCGGAAATTGTGCACGAAGACGATGCTATGCAGACTGATACAGGAACAGGAAAGAAGGGTATATGGTCGCACAAACTGTTTGTGTTTGGAGTCTTAACTTTATTTTGTTATGAGATAGCCGAGATATCCATCAATAGCTTCTTTATTAATTATGTGGTGGATGATGGTTGGATGAATGCACGCGATGCTGCTGCGGTACTTTCATTTGGAGGTCTGGGCTTGTTTATGTGCGGACGCTTTGCCGGAAGTTGGATAATGCGTTATATCCGGGCTGAAAAAGTGTTGTTCGTTTGTGCGGTCGGTACAGTAGTAACAACGGCATTGGTTGTTTTAGGCTTAGGCGTTGTGTCGCTGATTTCGTTGATATTGATTTATGTTTTTGAAGCGATTATGTTCCCTACCATTTTTGCCATATCTTTAAGGGGATTAGGTAACTATACCAAACGAGCTTCTTCGTATTTGATGATGACTCCAATTGGTGGGGCGGTAGGTCCGTTGATGATGGGTTATGTGGCCGATCAAACGACGATGTCTATGTCCTTTATAGTACCTTTGATTTCGTATGCAGTTGTATTGTTGTATGCAGGGAAAGTGATGAAAACAGCATAATAAAAGAGGAGCGATTTTATCGCTCCTCTTTTATTATTTTCCAAATATCTTCTTCTGTTCCACTGAAAGGACCGGAATGTTCCAGTTTCAAGGTTGACATGGCAGCTGCGAATTGGCCGGCTTCCAAATAGGATGCTCCTTTGTTACGCATGTAGAGGTAGCCTGTCATGTATGTGTCGCCACAACCGGTAGCATCTACAACCTCTTGGGGAGGATAGGCTGGGATGGTGTGGAATTCTCCTTCGGCATAAATCAATGACCCTAGACTTCCTAAGGTAATCAAGACTTCTTTTACTCCCCATTCTGCCAATTGCTTGGCGGCTTGTTGAGGATCTTCGTAGCCGGTCAGCACTTCCATTTCTTTTTCGTTGACTTTCAGAATGTCAATGTATTTCAATGCCTCAATCTTGTCGTTCCAGTCTATGTGGTAAACTTGTTCGCCACGCACTTCTCTGAGGTATCCTTGTGCATCGACAGAGAGTTTTCCTTTGGTTGACAAGTATTGGATGACTTCAAGTGAGAAGTCGTCGGAAAGTAACGTTCCTAAGTGGAAGATGTTGGCATGTACATCTTGCAGGTTTTCAATGGTGAAAGGGTCAGCCTTGGCCAACACTCTTTGGGTGCGGTTGTCTTGATTCTCACCGTAAATGTTTTCAAAATAAACGGTCTTTTTGCTGGGGATAATCTTGACTTCGATTCCTTTGGAACGGATGTCTTCGGCCGATTGGTATTCGGTGGGAGCCAATGCAGTGACGAGTTTGTAATGTTTGAAGTCATTCAAATGGCTCATTCCGTGTGAAAAGTAATAGGAAGTACCGCCAGCCATATAGATTGTTTTCTTGGTAGTTACAATTTTGTCCAATGTAATGTGTCCAATGCAACAAATATCTTTCATGCTTCTTGATTTTTGTTAAACCTTGCAAAGGTACACTTTTAAACTGAAGTAGCCATGTGAATTCGGTGTTTTTTTTTAATCTGTTGGATGTTAAAGATGTTTGGGAAGGGAAGAAGATAGGTTAATCATGCCCTAAAGAGTAAGGTTAGATGAAAAAACTGCCAAATTTACTTGTTGTATACCAACTAATTTGTAATTTTGTCATAACTTAGAGGTTTTATATATGGTAAGGTCGGAAATTCAAAATATTAAACTCCGTTTCGGTATTATCGGTAATGCCGAAGGACTGAATCGTGCAATTGATATTGCTATGCAGGTGGCTCCAACGGACTTGTCGGTGTTGATAACCGGTGAGAGTGGGGTAGGGAAGGAAACTTTCCCGCAAATCGTTCATCAGTTCAGTCGGAGAAAGCATGGCCAATATATCGCGGTGAACTGTGGTGCCATTCCTGAGGGGACAATTGATTCGGAATTGTTCGGGCATGAGAAGGGTGCCTTTACGGGGGCTATCAGTGACCGTAACGGGTATTTTGCGGAGGCGAACGGGGGTACTATTTTTTTGGATGAGGTAGGTGAACTTCCTCTGTCTACTCAAGCTCGTCTTTTGCGTGTATTGGAAAGTGGAGAATATATAAAGGTGGGTTCCTCGAAGGTGCAGAAGACGGATGTACGCATTGTTGCCGCTACGAATGTAAACTTGGTGGAGGCTATAGCGGAAGGTCGTTTCCGGGAAGACTTGTATTATCGTTTGAATACGGTGCCCATCAGTGTCCCTCCTTTGCGTAATCGAGGCGATGATATCGTGTTGTTGTTTCGTAAGTTCGCTTCAGACTTTGCGGAAAAATACCGGATGCCAGCTGTGCAACTGACAGAAGATGCCAAGACGGTATTGCTTGCTTATCCTTGGCCGGGCAATGTTCGCCAACTAAAGAACATCACGGAGCAAATTTCGATTATCGAAACCAACCGAGATGTTACGTCCGCTATCCTTCAGAATTATTTGCCTTCGCAAAAAATAGATTCGCGATTGCCTATGTTATTTGGAGCGAAGGGAAATCAGGGAAAGACATTCGAAAGCGAACGCGAGATTCTTTATCAAGTGTTGTTCGACATGCGTCGGGATGTGACGGAACTCAAGAAGTTGGTAAATACATTGATGACTGAGCGGGGGGATTCTTCCATCCAGCATCCGTCAACCGTGCCTTATTATGCGGAGTCCTCCTATAATCTGATGCCTTCCACTCCGGCTTCGCCTACTATAATTTCGCCGGTGAAACATACGGGAGTGTCGAAAGAAGACGATGATATTCAAGATACGGAAGAATATGTAGAAGAAACCTTGTCATTGGATGAAGTGGAAAAGGAAATGATTCGCAAAGCGTTGGAACGCCATCGGGGCAAACGGAAGAATGCAGCAAAGGACTTGAAAATATCTGAACGAACTCTCTATCGAAAAATAAAGGAATATGGCTTGGAATAAAATGAAACTAAAATACAAAGGAATATGGATGATGTTGGCTTTGATGATGACTGCTTGTTCCATATCCTATCAATTCAACGGTTCTTCCATTGATTACACGAAAGTGAAGACAATCTCTTTCGAAACCTTCCCTAATAGATCGGTTGGTTTCGTGTGGGGTCCGATGGAAAGCATGTTCAACACAGCTTTGCAAGATATATACTTGCAACAAACCCGCTTACAACAAGTCAATCGGAACGGTGATTTACAAATCTCCGGTGAAATCACCAACTACGATGCATATAATAAAGGTGTAGGTTCGGACGGTTACTCCACTATGGCCGAATTGCGTATGACCGTAAGAGTGAACTTTGTAAATACGGTCAACCCTCAAGAGAATTTCGAAGCACGCCAATTTACGTCTAGTCGTGAATATGACGCCACTCAGCAATTGGCTTCTGTACAAGACGAACTGGTGAACCAGATGATAAAGGATATTGTCGATCAGATTTTTAACGCAACTGTTGCAAACTGGTAATGATACAACAACGCATCTATGAATGGATAAAGCATCCCGACCGTTTGAATAGGGAAACTTTGTACGAGCTACGCACTTTGCTAGCCCGTTACCCTTATTTTCAAACGGCTCGTTTGTTGTATCTGAAGAATCTTTTCCTGCTTCATGACATTTCTTTTGGAGATGAGTTGAGAAAGGCAGCTTTGTATATTACAGACAGAAGAACTTTGTTTTCGTTTGTCGAAGGAGAACGATACACTCTAAAGGAGTTGGAAAAGCAGGTGATTACTTCTGATGGAGGAGGAGTAGATCGTACACTTTTATTGATTGATGCCTTTTTGGAAACTTTGCCCGAAAATGATTCCGTTTCAGAAAGTCTGCCTGCCGTACCGATGGAGACAACCACCGATTATCTGAGTTATCTGTCGAAACTTCCGGATGCAGATGAAGAAAAAGAGGTGGAACCTAAGGTAGAACCACAGATGAAGGGACAAGAATGGATTGATACATTCTTGCAGAAGTCCGAGGAAGAACCGATGATTACGTTAGAACTGAATGAATCGGTAGAAGATGAGGAAGAAGAACAGGATAAGTCTGAAACCGAGGAAGAATTGGAGGATGAAAGCTATTTTACGGAGACTTTGGCCAAAATTTACGTAAAACAGCAAAGATATTCGAAAGCTCTTGAAATAATTAAAAAATTAAATTTGAAATATCCAAAAAAAAACGCTTACTTTGCAGACCAAATAAGATTTTTAGAAAAACTGATTATTAACACTAAATCAAAATAAAGAAAATGTATTTATTATTCGTTGGATTGATTGTTGTTGCAGCGTTGTTGATGTGTTTTGTCGTTCTGATTCAAAACTCAAAAGGTGGTGGTTTGGCATCTAGTTTTGCTTCTTCCAACCAAATTATGGGTGTACGCAAGACAACAGATTTTATTGAGAAATTGACATGGGGTTTGGCTGCTTTCATGGTTGTAGTAAGTATCGCATGTGCGTATGTACTTCCTTCTAACCAAGCAGGTGGTTCGGTTATCATGGAACAAGCCGTAAAAGAAAGTGCTACGAATCCGTTGAATGCTCCGGCAGGTTTCGTTGCTCCTTCAACAGATACTCCTGCTGAGGCTCCTGCAACTCCGGAAGCTGAGTAATTAGGCTTTATCTATTGGTAAAAGAATAAAAGCGGTCTGTTCATAGCGAACAGGTCGCTTTTGTTTTTAGGAAAAGGAAAAATGATTATTTTTGTAGCACGAACCTTTTAGATTAAAGAATATATGCTGAAACTTATTTCATGGAATGTAAACGGGCTACGTGCTTGTTACGGAAAAGGCTTTGAAGAAATATTCAACCGCCTGGATGCCGATTTCTTTTGTTTGCAGGAAACCAAGATGCAGGCAGGCCAGTTGGATTTGGCTTTTGATGGATATCAATCATATTGGAATTACGCCGAGAAAAAAGGATATTCGGGTACGGCTATCTTTACCAAGCATCAACCATTGTCGGTTGCATATGGCATAGGAGTAGACGAGCACGACCATGAAGGACGTGTTATTACATTAGAGATGGAGAACTTTTACCTGATAACGGTTTATGTACCCAATTCGCAAGATGAGTTACGTCGTTTGAGTTATCGTATGACTTGGGAAGATGATTTTCTGGCCTATTTGAAGAAATTAGAGGAGAAAAAGCCTGTTATCGTATGTGGTGACTTGAACGTGGCTCATCAGGAAATAGACTTGAAGAATCCGAAAACCAATCGTCGAAATGCCGGTTTTACGGACGAGGAACGAGCTAAATTTACTCATTGGTTAGAATCAGGTTTTACTGATACTTTCCGTTATTTCTATCCGGAACAACGCGATATTTATTCATGGTGGTCTTATCGTTTCAAGGCTCGAGAAAAGAATGCAGGCTGGCGTATCGATTACTTTGTAACGTCTGCTTCATTGAATGAAAAGTTGGTAGATGCCAAGATTCATACGGACGTCTATGGTTCCGATCATTGTCCGGTGGAATTGTGCATTGACATGTAATGAGAAAGGGGATAACAATTCGTTATCCCCTTTTTATTGTTATTCCTCTACTGCATTTCCATTGTTAGTTGTTTCGGATATCCACGGGGTAATGGTTATACCGTCTCCTAAGAATACTAACTGATCCATTGCAAATCCTAAAAATAAGTGGCTTACCTTTCCAGGTAAAAGCATCAAGTCTTTTTCAGGGGTAAACGTATATTCTTTTCCGTTGCTATCTGTAAATGTCAGACAAACATTGCCTTTTTCTAACGTCTGAGGAATAATTAAAATCTCATTGCATACCCAATTATCGGTGCTTTCTTCTGCATCGTTATCCTTCGAAAAGTTTCCTAATGACACATTTTTGTCGCTTTTCCCTCCAAAATCTTTTAACTTTTTGTTGGGATAATCAATTGTAGCTTCTGTATAGAGTGTCATGTTTACATTTCTTGGTTGCTGATGTTGGGTGTCATTGCTGATACGAATGTGTACCTTCAGTTTGGCCATTAAATGGGTTAATGTGAATTGGTTTGGCTTATGAACATTGGGAAGGTAGTCTATCATCCACGTTTTTCCATCTTGGGCATTGACTGTTGTTGGAACATCTCCAGTATGTTCGGGAGAGATAAGATAGACATCCAATTGTTCGTCTCCTGGCCAATCGGGTTTTGTTCCTTTCCACTCGGCAGTTCCACCTTCGATAGAAGACGGGATTAGAGTGCCTGTAAGCGATTGGTATCCATTTTTTTTGCCAATAATTCGTACGTTCTGTCCGTTGGTTGCGGTACGGCTGAGTACAACATTCCAAGTCTCTTGCTGAATAACTTCTTCGTTGTTGCAAGCTACCAGCAAGAGAAACATGATTGTTAAAAGTCCATATTTTTTCATACTCACCAGGTTATCTGTCCATTACCACCACCAGTCATATTGTCAGAACCGCCTAAATTACCCTCCATTGATGCAGCAAAGCCTTGCTCAACAAGGACTTCAATAACGGTTATGGTGGGAGCTTCGTAGAGTTTCATAATGTTGGGGTTTTATGATATTGGATATTATTGCTGAGTAGTGGTGTTATAAATAATGTTATTATTTGAATAATTTCCCCAATCAGAATTCATCATATTTTCCTTTTGGGTAGGCGTTAAGGTTAATTCCATTTCTATAGATGTACTGTTGGCGTCTGTTTGATTTCCACAATGCCATTCTTCTAAATTTGAGAAATTAGAAATGTCAAGTTGAGTAATTTGGTTATTTTGGCATTCCAATTGAGTTATGCTTTGTGGCAATGTCAGTAATGTTATCTTATTATTAGAACAATCTAACATTTGCAAGCTAGTAAATTCTGATAAATCGAGTGTGATTATATTATTGTTGGAGCAGTACAACCATTGCAATTGGTTTTTAATTCCGTCAGGTATAAAATCTAGGCCATCAAGATTTTTATTTTTGCATCCTAATCCCACTAGATTAGGAAAATCGTTTAAATTTATATTTATATTTGTACTGCCTCCATAAAGCAAGTTGGTAATTCCGTTTTTATTCGGAATATCGATTGATGTTAAAGCGGTGTTGTCTATTTGTAAATTAAATAATTGAGTGCAACCTGTTAAAATTAGACTACTTAATTGGGAATTTTCATTGAGATATAATTGTTGGATAGAAGTGTTGTTGCTTAAATCCAATGAAGTGAGTGCTGTGGTACTATAAGTGTCAAGGAGTATTAAAGCAGTGTTTTGACTTAAATCGCATTCTGTTAAGCTGGGACTAGAGGGTAAATATAAATGGGTTAAACTTACGAAGTTTTCTATTCCATTTAGATTTTCTAAATCTCTTTCGGTATATTCACCCATATTTATGTTCGTAACGGTTGAGACATAATTAGCATCTAGAACGGCGTAACCTTCATTATTGATTGTGACATTTTCTTCTCCAAGTGCCACCCTTAAAGCTCTTGATAATGGTTGATTGTTAATAACAATCATATTTTCAGCAAGTGTTTCTTCCTCGTTTGCGTCTCCTTGAATGGTATTTTCTCCATTCCAATCAATAATGTTTCCTTCAGAGCTAGGAGAGGTCAAACTAAGTTCAGGTCCCTTTTCTCTTAATGTAAGTGAAAAATCATATGCCTTGCCCGATTCGAAAGTCTTATTTTCGCTGAGTGTGTAATAGAAAGTTTTTCCATTGAATTCAACTTTGATGAACTTGGTGCCTTCATTTACGGTTTGAGGGATGATAATAGCTGCAGCAGAAGCTGATTGAGCTGCTTTAATATCTGTTGCTGAGCCACTTGGATTAGTTATTTCACCTGTTGAAAGATTGAAAGTGGCTGAAGGCTTTGTCCCGCAAATACTAACAATAGCACTAGTTACATCAGTCTCTCCGTTTTCATGTTGCAGACCTACTATGATTTTAGATAGCTTGTGGGTAAATTTCAACTCTATAGGGTTGGTCGATTTGCTTGCTGTAGCCTTAACCCAAAGCAAATCGCTATTCAGATAGTTGTCGTTTTCGCTTTGGTCAGTATATACAGAGAATGTATGTTCTGTTTCTCCCCAATTGTTGTTATAAGGGTGGTATGCTGTAATGTTTACATCATCGATTCCCCAATAGAGAGGATTGCCTGTATTAGTTAATGTTCTATCTTCTCCGGCAAGCCATTTTACATTATTGTGATCACCTTTTGCTCCTGTTATCGTAACGCCTACTTCTTGATTCGTTTCAATTTGCGTAGATTGCAAGTCTTGATTGGATACACGCGATGCTGGTGTTATTGCACTAGTCAACTTGATTTCATTACTTTGATCGAAAATTTCTTCTGTTTCATTGGTACAAGCAGAAAAACTAGCACCAATCATGATGGCTACAAAAGCCCATCCAAACCATTTGTTCTTTTTCATTTGAATAAGTTTTATGCAAGCCAAATTCCCGGAAGCAAGCGATAATAATAAATAAGGTGTGGGAACTTACTGTTTTATCCCACTAACAGGCTCTCGCATTGCCTTGGAACGGATAAAACAATAGCTTCCACACCAAAGGATATGTAAGTAGCCAATAAAGGCTGTACATACAAACCAATGATGTGGTGCTACTGTTACCATCTTCGTTCCTTTCAAATTTGCGAGATTTGTTAGTGGAAGATAATCTCAATAACACCAGTTCTTACTAAAAACATTCTAGCTAGCTCTATAGCATAGAACCAATACAAAGATAGTGAAAAGGTGTAATATGTTTGTAATTTGAGTTGTAGTTTTTATTAGTAAATGTTTTAGAACATGTTTGAGGCTAAATATGAATTGTACTTTAATACGAATGAGAATCTATAATTATTCATTTTATTCGATGTTTTCTTGTCTATTATTGTTGGTTGACGAATTGGTTGACTCCAACCGTATGTTTTATAGCAAAAATAGACCTATGTGAAAAGAAAAAATCAGGTAGTTTCTTGCGATAACTATCTGATTTTCAGTGGAGCGGAAGACGGGGCTCAAACCCGCGACCCTCAGCTTGGAAGGCTAATTGCACTCAATTCCTTCGGAATTGAGATAACCAACTGAGCTACTTCCGCTTATATTCGCTCAAAATAAACTCTTAATAAGTCTGGTTTACATGCTGGTTTACATGAACCAAGATTGTTATCAATAAAGTTAATAATCTCTCGGCTATTCCTATAACCATCACAAAGATAACTATAATCTACTTTATCATCAAGATTATTATAGCTGAGTTTACCGTTTGTTCATAACTTATTTCTACGATTCAACTTTCCATATATTCTGGCATATTGCAGCTTTCCAATCACTCAAAATTCTGAGATTATCTCTTCTCTACTTCGAATATATCGAGTATCATTCAATCCATTTGTACTATTCCTGCTACCTATATATCCTTGTATATATATCTAATTAAAAATTTTATAGCTATGAATATTTTGATTTTAAGAAGTATTTTGGCAATCTCATCGGATTACCAACAACCGCACCGAAAAAAGGTGTTTCACCCATAAAGATTAGTAAGTAAGAAGAAAGGCAGCTTATCCCATGAGATAGGTTGCCTTTCTTTGTTTATTTAATTATGCAATCCACAATCTCACTAAACACACTACCTGCCATTAAGCCTCCACTTGCAGGAAAACCAATCTTATTCATACTCACTATGATGGAGTATTTAGGCTCATCGGCAGGAAAATAGCCAATAAATTCTACTACATATTCTGGCTTTTCTAGATTTGCTTTTGAAACGACTTTTCTTCCCGATAATCCTGCTACTTCTATTTTATCAGTAGAAGCAGGTCTGCCCAATCCCTCTGTAACGCAATATCTGAAAGCAGACTTCAAACTATCATTCTTGATAATGCCATTAAATAGTTTCAGCATTTCAAGTGGAGTAACCAGACTATCTACGGCTTCAACTCCTGTAGCATCTAAAGCCAACCGAACAGCTATTTCAGATTCACAAGCCAAACCTTTCTTCAATGTGATTTTGCCATATCCACCTCTATGCCAGTTGTGGTCTAAAATGGTATCGTTATCCAATACGATAACACCGTTTCTTGTATCTACAGAATCAGACAATAACACTTTGTCTGTTTCTAATGCTTTGTTTATAGATATTGAACGCATTAAAGAAGATGATTGTTTCTTACCATTGCCAACCATAGCTTTAACTTCATCTGTCTGAATATCCATAACTATAGCTTGTCCAGAAATGGCATTGATTTCGGACATCTTGCTATGTAAGATAGAATCTATCTTTGTTTGTAAGGTAGTATCTATCGTTGATTGCTTTGTTGGTATACAAGCTATCATTGTAGCTATGCATCCTATTAGAAATATCTTCTTCATATATTTATTCATAATCACAAACTCCCCTCAAATTAAATCCATAATATCTTGCTCGATAGAATAGCTGTATTTTTGAGTAATGAATATCAAGAACTTTTGCATGTTGAGGTTTTTGCATTCGGGTGGCACTCCAATAATGTTCTACACCCTCTGTTAATAGAAATATTGAGTTCTCATTATTCCCGTATATCCTAAAACCTGCCTTACCATTTTCCGTAGTTTTTACCCATCTGCATTTACTTATCAATTCTTGAAATTCAGTAGCAGTAGGTATTCTCCACGGTTTGCCGTATTTCCTTGTTATAGCATCATCAGAAGAATCAATAGAATGGATTTCTTTGCTGAAATGTTTCTCTAGAAATGGGCCGAACTTGCCAGAGCTTACCCAATGCTTATAGTTCTCCCAAGTATATTTATTCTTAGGAGTAAGTTCAGCCCATGCATATAGTCCCCCTGTATCAGTAGGAGAATATGCACCGAGATTTCTATCAGCCCATTTTACGGACAATCCTAAATCTATTGCTAGCATTCAAGAAGTTTAAATTATTAAGGTCTGTTGTAATATTTCTGAACTTTTTCTTTTGCAAAATCCAAACTACCCATTAGAGCCATATGTTGTATTTCACATATGGCTTTATTGTATTTCCCAGAAAAATGCTTGTCGAACACA
>SUXX01000090.1 GCA_015060735.1 Bacteroides sp. | reverse complement strand
TCCATCACCCGCGACAGGGAATACGACGTAACACAAGGAAATCCGGGTTCACGCATCGTCTACTTCACCGTCAATCCGAACGGAGAAGCCGAAATCATCAAGGTAACACACAAGCCGAATCCAAAGCTCAAGAAGATCTCCTTCGAAAAAGACTTCAGCGAAATCGGTATCAAGGGACGCCAATCAATGGGTAATATCCTGACAAAGAACGATGTCCACAAGATTGTCCTCAAGCAACGGGGAGGTTCTACCCTCGGCGGACGAAAGGTATGGTTCGACCCAGACATTCTTCGTCTGAATTATGACGAACGAGGACAATATTTGGGCGAATTCCATAGCGATGAACTCATCCTCGTCATCATGGAGAACGGGGATTTCTATACTACCAACTTCGACCTGAATAACCACTACGACTTGGGTATCCGCATCATTGAAAAATTCGACCCGAACAAAGTGTGGAGTGCCGCCCTCTACGACGCCGACCAGCAAGGTTATCCATATTTGAAGCGGTTCCCTTTCGAGGCTACCAACAAGAAGTTGAACTTCCTGGGTGAGAACAAAGAAAACCAACTCATTCTACTTACCGATGTGGTTTATCCTCGTGTCCAAGTAACCTTCGGAGGTAACGATGCCTTCCGCGAAGCGTTGGAAATCGATGTAGAAGACTTTATCGGCATCAAGAGTTACAAGGCCAAGGGCAAGCGTATTACCACTTTCACGGTCGACCGCATTGAAGAGTTAACGCCTATACGTTTTCCTGAAAATGCCAAGGCGTTTGAGGAAGAACCCGAAGAGCCTACCATCGAGGACCCCGATCACGGAAAGAGCGATTCGGATATCCTTGATGAATTGACAGGGCAAATGAAATTGTTTTAAAATAAATTATGCCATTAAAACTATTTTCATTCAGAACGAAGCAAAGAATCTCAAGCCCATAAACGTAAATGTTATTGAGTTTTTTCACTACACTTTGTTCCGTTCTGAATGACAATTATATATGATAAAAGAATGAGAAGAACAGTAATTGGACTCCTCTCCCTCTGCCTATGCTTTTCAAGTATACAAGCCCAGGAAGATACCTTACGAACCACCCGTCAAGTGATGCGTGCCACACTCTACGGCATCGGTGTTACAAACCTACTGGACACATACCTTTCACCGATGGAATATACCGGGCCTGAGCTACGCATTCTCCGAGAAAACATGCGAATGACAAAATACATGAATGGTAAAGTTTCTCGCCAAAGCCTCTTTCAAGCCAATGTATCACTCACCGAAAACAGAGCAGGAACGGGCAGCGAATTTGCTTTCCTTGCCAACTGGAACTTGGCATATCATTACCAATTTCCTATCAACGAGCATTTAAAGCTGATGGCAGGTCCAAATCTCGATCTTAACGGGGGCATGATATATAATTTCCGCAATTCCAACAACCCTGTAAATGCCAAAGCATATGCCAATATCGGAGCATCAGGCATGGCCATCTATCACTTTTACATAAAGGAACATCCTTTCGTGCTCCGTTATCAACTGAACCTTCCGTTATTGGGTATCATGTTCTCCCCCGAATATGGACAACCTTATTATGAAATGTCCCTCTCCCACAATTGGGGGAAGAACATTTGCTTTACCGCTTTACACAATCAACCTTCCATACGCCAATTTTTGACCTTGGATTTTCCCATCAAAACAACGAACTTACGTGTAGGTTACATCTGCGACATCCAACAAGCCAAAGTCAACCATCTGAAAAGCCATACATGGTCACATGCATTCATGGTGGGACTTGTCAAACATTTCCAGTTAGTCAATCCGTATAAATAAATATGAAAAAGCTATTTTCTATAATCATTTTGTCAACCTTCCTCTCAGCCTGTATCACCGAGGATATTCCCGACAATTCGCCCAAAGGAAACTTTGAAGCTCTTTGGCGAATCATCGACACCAAATATTGCTTCCTTGATTACAAGCACGAAGAATACGGCCTGGATTGGAACGAAGTTTATCATCAATACAGCAACCGCCTTACAAAGGAAATGAGCAAAAAAGAACTTTTCCAAGTATTAGCCGAGATGTTGGAAGAACTTCGTGATGGACATGTAAATTTGGTAGCTTATCACGAAACCTCCCAATACCGGGAATGGTACGATAACTATCCGGCAAATTTTGTTGATACGATTCAACGTATTTATTTAGGAAAAGACTATATCACCGCTGGCGGAATCAAATATCAGATTCTGGAAGACAACATCGGTTACCTATATTATGGTAGCTTCAGTTCGAGCATTGGAGAAAGCAATCTAGATGAGATATTGAATGAACTATCTATTTGCGACGGATTAATTCTTGATGTCCGAAACAACGGTGGAGGGCTCTTAACCTTATCCGAACGACTTGCCTCCCGGTTCACCAACGAAAAAATACTGACCGGATACATGAGTTACAAAATCGGTCCCGGGCACAACGACTTCTCAACACCTGAACCAGTCTATGTAGAGCCCGCAACGGACCGTGTGCGTTGGCAAAAACCTGTAGCTGTACTCACCAATCGTCGTTCATACAGTTCAACCAATGATTTTGTTGGAAAAATGAAAGAAATGCCCAAAGCAGTCATCATTGGCGATAAGACAGGTGGTGGCTCCGGTCTACCATTTTCATCTGAACTTCCCAACGGTTGGTCTGTTCGTTTCTCAGCATCTCCGATGTATAATCCGAACATGGAGCACCAAGAATTTGGTATCACTCCCGATATAGAAGTTGACATGACTTCCGAAGATATGCTAAAAGGTATAGACACCATCATTGAAACAGCACGCAATTATCTACATAATCACAAAGAATAACAGCAAAAATTTGGTATTTCATTTTTTTTCCATACCTTTGCATCCGCTAACCTAAAGCAATGCGCACGTGGCGTAATTGGTAGCCGCGCTAGACTTAGGATCTAGTGCCGTGAGGCGTGGGGGTTCGAGTCCCTTCGTGCGCACAAAAGAAGACGCTGAACAAAATGTTCAGCGTCTTCTTTTTTATCGGCTCATCTGAATAATATCAATTAAAATCGGTTTTAAGCCACCAACAAAACATTCTACTGCTATCACCATCAGAATTAATCCCATCAATCGCATCATTACATTATTTCCTGTTTCACCGATTATTCGAACTAATTTAGTTGACAAACGAAGGATAATATAAGTCAATACATAAACAACTGCAATAACACTAACCAAAGTAACCTTCAACTCCCAGGTTGTTGCATCCGACATGAAAATAATTCCATTAGCAATGGCTCCTGGGCCACAAAGCATCGGAATAGAGAGCGGTGTAATTGAAATATCATTGGCATAAGCCTTTATTTCATCCTCTTTCAATTTGGCATTACTATAACGAGCCTGTAACATATCATAACCAATCTTCAGAATAATAATACCAGCTGCTATACGAAATCCGTTTGTTGATATACCAAAAAATTGAAATAAAAATTGTCCACAGAAGGTAAATCCCATCAAAATAAGAAAAGAAGTGATAGTTGCACGTTTCACTATCCGTTTTCTTTCAATATCATCCAAACCATTGGTCATTGTTAAAAACACTGGCATAGTACCCAACGGATTGGTCAACGTAAAGAAAGAAGTAAAGCATAAAAGGGCAAAAGGAATAATCGTTTCCATAATAAAAGATTTAAGACTCGCAAATATACAAAAAAAGTGGATGTGTTATATAAACACACCCACTTTTCTTTAAAACGGCAGCTACCTACTCTCCCACAAACGCAGTACCATCGGCGTGACAAGGCTTAACTTCTCTGTTCGGAATGGGAAGAGGTGGAACCCTTGTGCTATAGCCACCTGAATTTCTTTCAAATGATAGTTGAGAGTTAAAAAATGATAGTTAAAACTCTATCATTTATCATTTAATCTCTATCATTTATATATTGACTATTGACATCGCAAAAAGAAAATATTGTTTAGCCCTGTTACAGCTGACAGTATATACCACTCACCAAAAAAGAAAGCTAACGGGCAATTAGTAGTGCTCGGCTATGATGTCTCCACCTGTACACCTGCACCCTATCAACGTCATCGTCTATGACGACCCTGAGAAATCTAATCTTGTGGCCGGCTTCGCACTTAGATGCTTTCAGCGCTTATCCGATCCCGACGTAGATACCCGGCAATGCACCTGGCGGCACAACC
>SUXX01000089.1 GCA_015060735.1 Bacteroides sp. | reverse complement strand
CCATTTTCACCAATATAGACACCTATAAATTGAAATAAGAACTTATAAAAAGAAGAGAAGTTAGATAAAGAAATCCCGTCAAATCCAACATGTGAATTTGACGGGATTCTCTTATTTGTCAGAGGAAGGGCACTTTTTCAGTGCCCTCGCATTTGCCGCTCTTTTTTTATTAGTATGATATCATTCATGCCATGTACCACGCCATGCAGCAGTCTTTGACCACTCTACATTTGCGGATTCAACATAAACAGTACCCAAACCTGAAATCTTAGCCTCACCCTTCAACCATGCGTGATTATTGGCCTTGAGAACACCATTGATGATCACACTTGCATCATCGGCAATTCTCAAAACTACATCGTTTGCAATAGTCAATGTGGCATCCGGAGTAATCTGGAATGTTCCAACTTGTGAGAATCTGGTATTACCAGAAATCAACAAATCGTTTTCAATCAATACTCCTGCTACATTTGATTCATCAAAATAACCAGCAATCTTGTTTGCACTTGTAGATGCCCATGTCAATACAATTTCATTGATACCATAATTCTTGGAAGAAATACGAGTCTTCAATGCAGCTTCCAAAGCTTCAGCTGTTTCCTCTTCACCTACAGTATATGCAAAAATCATATCTTCGCAATTAGCCTTGGCTGCTTGTGCAGAAGTTGTAGCATTTGCTTCTGTTACATCGATAATACCAGGTGCTCCACCTGTATAAGTATAATATATACCGTCATCATCTGGTTCCACAAACTTGTCACTATAATTATCTGGCACGCACTTTTCAATGATAACAAGACCGTCTTTCTTCACATAAACATTACCTGAGTTATAAATGTTTTTAAGCAATTGGCCTTCTACGTTAATATCAGCATAGTTTCTCAATGCCTCCAGATTAGCCTTGGCTGCCTTCAACGAAGCACCTTCTTTAATATTGATAACACCAGCATTATAATTAGCAGTTCCCATTAAAACTACTTCTGACTTAACTTCAACAACACCAGTATTCTGTAAGTTGTAGAATGAAGGATAATTACCAGAAATCACCATTGTTGCATCTCTATGGTTTTGACCACCTTCTCCGAACATGACTTCTGAACCCAACAATTCAAGCGTTGCGCCTGACTTATTACTCCAACCTCCGCCATCAAGGTTATTCAACTTCATGCTAGCCCAGTTTCTTACTGAACCCTTAGCAGTTACAATTGTAGCGCTAGCTTCAACTACAGGTGCAATTGCAGCATTGTCCTTTTCTGCATAATACTTACCATTGCAGATGCTACCTTCAACATATTCAACAGTAATTTCACCCTTATTGTTAACCTTACCATAAACGTTAGTAACAGACATCTTAGCGCCCTTAGCGTTGTAAACATCACCATAGATAGTAACACCACCGGCCAATGTTCCTTCGTTGATCACGTCGCAGTCAACCAAATCCTTGGTAAGAACCTGAGTACCCTTGTTGATGATAGTAGTCTTGACACCACCTTCGCCTGTTGTCAACTGGTCGATAGCGTCTGCAGCAGCGTCTGCCGGAATCACGATTGTACCGTCAATCTGCCACTTGATACCCTTTCTGTTTACATCAGAGATAAGGTCATAAACGTCCTTGGTCAATACAACATCGTCACCCAAAGTCTTGATGATAACCAAATCAAGGCCACCGTCCTTAGCCTTCAAGTCAACAACGAATGCCAAGTCTTCAGATGTAACAACAGTGAAGTCCTTCAAGCCAAGGTTGGCTACAGAATTGGCATCGAAGCTTGCTGTCAACACTTGAGTGATACCCGGCTTCAAGACTGTCTGCATAGAACCATTCTGAGTGTCCATGTTGCTCCAGTCAGACTTGTCAAGACCTGTCAGACGGATAACGCCTGTAGTCTTTTCCGAGTTCTGGATTTCAACGAATGCATAGATATCAAAGTTCCAATATTCTCCAGCAGGCATAACTGCAGAAAGGCGGAAGAATTCACCGGCAGGAACAACATAGTTGTCACCGCAATCAAGAACGTATTCGTATACACCGTCCAACTTGTTTTCACCGAAGAATCCGTTTTCTACAGTTGTTGCATGTGAGAACAATGCAGCGGTTTCTTCTGCACCATTAAATTCACCGGCAGCATAGTCATTGTTTACTCTGTCGAAACCTGCGCTCAATGGAGCAAGCTGCAACTTGGTCGGCATCAATTCCGGTTGGCCTGCCTTGCCGTCCTGATGAGTACGAACCAACATCTTAATCATGCGGATATTCATACCTGTTGCATTCATAATCTTGAACTTCGGATTGGCAAACAAAGGATGGAATGAAACGTCTACCTTATTTACGCCGCTTTGAGCAGGAATGAATGCATAGCCCAAATATTTCTGATAATACTTAACAGGCCATGCAGCATTCACTACACCTGCTTCAGTCACGTTCGACTGTACGTTAGGTACTTCAAAGTAAACGCGACCGCGATGTTGGTAAGTAGGATCAAACGGGAAAGTAAAGAAATAGTTACCTTCACTCAACGGAGCGTTTTCTGGAGACTGCCAAGTATATCCACCGTCTTCACTATGGAACGGGTAGTTGGTATGGATATAATCAACGAACGTATAGTCATCGATAGTGGTTTGACCTTCATTTGTCTGATTCCAAGTATCCATCAACATAACACCGAAGCGGTCAGTTTCTTCATTGAACTTCCAACCTGCGCCAGTCCATGATGCACGGCTATCAGCATCTCCAAAAGTAGAGACAATCTCAACTTGACCTGCAGACGGGCGATCAGCAACCGTCTCATTTGTCAGTGTTTCCACTTCATTAGAGCAAGCAGCCATCAAAGCGAGCATGGCACTTGCTGAAAATAAGTACTTAAGTTTCATTTGTTTAACGTTTTAAATTAATATTAATTTTACCAATTAGTGTCTTCTTCATCTGTGCCCCAAACAGAGCCAGCAAAGCCTTTTTCAACCATTACTTCCAGAACTTCGAGTTCCGGTGCTACATAATTCATTTCCATAATTTTTAAATGTTTTAAAAAGTTAGTACTATAATTTATTTGCTTTATTTCTCGTGGTATACCTTATTATATATCGTCCTCAAAATATCCCTGATAGAGGTCTCTCACGAGCCGTCAGGGCACAATTCAGGCTGCAAAGTAACATAGAAATTTCCCGAATAGGAGAAAGGATGGTAAATTGGATTTACAAAAAAGATGTGTTGAGGAAGAGGTGGTGAGATCTTTACATCGGGGAATAATATTATTTGTTCAAACTTCAGTAATGTCATTCAGAGCGAAAATAAGCTTGGTATCATAAAGTGAATGTTCCGAGAATTTTTGTACAGAGTCTTCAATAACTCGTCTTCTTCTCTGCAGTCGTTTGAATGACAACTTTGTGTTAATAGATATATAGTTTCTCTTATTTTTGGAAGTAATCAAAACATGTTGTATCTTTGTCACTCAAAAACAAATAAATGGAATATGAAGATTAAATCAATGTATAAGGTTCGTCAGGTGGCTGGCGAAAATTTGGTGGTAGGTCAAGGAAGACTGAATGCCGATATGACCAAGGTAATTTCACTGAATGATACTGCTGTGTTGTTGTGGAAAGCGTTGGCTGATAAGGATTTTACTTGTGAGGATGCTGCAACTGTGTTGGTCGATACTTATGGAATCGACAAAGAACGGGCTATGATGGATGCAGCTCATTGGATTGACAAAATGAGAGAATGCAATATCGTTGAATAGGATGAAGGGGGAGTGGCGTAATGCTACTCCCTTTTCTATTTCTCAGCCAACTCAATCACTTCCAAATCCTTGAACTCGCCTTGGTCGATGGCGAAGCGGACGAGAGTGCGTACCTTGTGGAAACCATAAATCCCAGCAGCGCCCGGATTGATGTAGAGCATGTTCAGGGTCTTGTCGTATTGCACCTTTAATATATGGGAGTGTCCGCACACGAAGAGACGGGGCGGACGGACAAACAACCGCTGGCGGATGGAGGCATCGTAACGGCCGGGATAACCACCGATGTGCTTGATGAGGACATCGGTGCCTTCGATGGAGAAGCGGTCCAATTCCGGATAGAGGCGGCGCACATCACCTCCGTCGATGTTTCCGTGGACGGCATGCAGAGGACGGAAAGCAGCCAGACGTTCCGCCACTTCCCAAGAGCCGATGTCGCCGGCATGCCAAATTTCATCGCACTTGTCGAAATGCTTCA
>SUXX01000088.1 GCA_015060735.1 Bacteroides sp. | reverse complement strand
ACAACGGAATGATAAAGATACTCGTATTGCCAAAGAGGGGATGCACTATGTGATGCTTGATGAAGTACAATGGGTGGATGAGTTTGAAGATGTATTGAATAGTTATCTTAAAATTCCCAATGTAGATATTCTTCAAACGATTATATCAAATCGATGAAATATTAAAATAAGAAAAGCGGGTGATACACCCGCTTTTCTTATTTTATATTTATCCTTTCGGTTGTTCTTTGGGTTTTCTATCAAAAAACGGATTTTTGGAAGATGCACTGACCGGGATGGCAAAGACTTGCTTACATTCTTCCAACAAATTTAAGCGTTGGGCAGCAAGACCGGCCGAGAACATAACTCGGGTATCTACCCGATGGTCGGCAGCCGTAGCACAAGCCGAGCCAATGGCTATACCTACATCTACACTTACGATGGCACATGGAGTGCCTGAAGGGCGGTCGTTGCAATTGGCATAACCGCAATGGCCACAATTCAAACCGTGGGCATGTTCTCGCGTACCAATTAATATGATACATTCAGCATTCTGGATATTATCGGCATCACGAAGGAAGAACTTGAAGCCGTTTTCTTCGTGGATGGCTATCATTTCTTCGGACAACCGGCGGATGTCCTCATCGGTTATCATGGCTATCTCGATGACATCCACTCCCTTTCCCTTCGGTGCGGTGCGAGCAGCGGTCATCATTTGTCGGGCAATGCGCAACACATGTTCGTGTCGACTTTCTCTTTCGGTCAGTATCATGATTGTTTCTTTAACATTAACGATTTGAAATTGCTGGGATATGGAGTCTCAAATTCCATCAATTGGCCTGTCACGGGGTGATAGAAGCAAAGTTTGAAGGCGTGTAAAGCCAAGCGTCCCAAAGGATTGCATTCGCTTCCGTACCGCTCGTCTCCTATCACGGGGTGTCCCAGGTCTGACATGTGTACACGGATTTGGTTCTTGCGTCCGGTTTCTAGTTTCAGTTCTACCAACGAATAGCCATTGGCACGTTTGATGGTTTTATAATGCGTCAAGGCATACTTGCCGGTTCCGTCATCTACCGGGCTGGAAGATACATATAGCTTGCGGTCGGTGAGCCATGACTCTATGCTTCCGGCATCACGCTCCATGTCGCCCGAAACGATGGTGACATAACGACGGTCCTTCACAATGTCGTGCCAGTTGTCGCGAAGCGTGTTCATGGTCTTTTCGTCTTTGGCATACATCATCAGTCCCGATGTTTCTCTGTCCAGACGATGCACCACGAAGATGCGGTTGCTACGATGCGAACGCTTTACATATTCGCTCAAAATGTGTTGAGCAGTGCGTTCTTTCTGGTGTTCGGTGGCCACGGAAAGTAAACCTTCTTTCTTTTCTACGACGATGATGTAAGCGTCTTCGTATACCAACTTCAACATCGGATTCTTGAACTCGTGGTTGTTCTTAGCCTTGCTGATTTGCACTTTCATGCCCGGTTTCAAGGCAAAGTTGTATTGGGTGGTGATAACATTATCTACTAATACCACCCGATTGGTCAACATGGACTTCACCTTGTTTCGGCTGATGCCATCCATCTTTTTTAGGATGAAATCCATCAGTTCGGCTGGCTCTGTTACATTCAGGATGGTGTATTTGGCTGCTCTTCTGGCGATGGGGCGGCCGGTGTTGTTTCTTCCTCTTGACATGGTTCTTTTTATTGTCACCACATATTAGTGGTGAAATTGTTTTTTACTTCTTTTCCAACAATACGACATTTTCCACATGGTGTGTGTGGGGGAACATATCCACCGGCTGAACGGCTATGACCTTATATTTGACATCCAGCAGTTGGAGGTCGCGTGCTTGGGTGGCCGGGTTGCAACTCACATACACGATGCGTTTGGGTTCGGCAAACAGAATGACATCAATCACATCGTTGTGCATACCGGCACGTGGAGGGTCGGTGATGATGACATCCGGGCGACCGTGCTCGTTGATGAAATCCTGAGTCAACATGTCCTTCATATCGCCGGCATAAAATAAAGTATTGGTAATGCCATTGATGGCAGAATTCACCTTAGCGTCTTCGATGGCTTCAGGCACATATTCTATGCCGATAACCTTCTTGGCCTTACGCGATACGAAATTGGCAATGGTTCCTGTACCGGTATAAAGGTCGTACACTAATTCATCGCCTGTCAATCCGGCAAAGTCGCGTGCCACCTTATACAAATTGTAGGCTTGTTCAGAGTTTGTCTGATAGAACGACTTTGGTCCTACCTTGAATCGCAACCCTTCCATTTCTTCGAAGATGTGGTCGTTGCCTTTGAATACTTCTACGTCGAGGTCGTTGATGGTATCGTTACATTTATTGTTTACTACATATAATAAAGCCGTGATTTGGGGGAATTTTTCAGCCACATGAGCCAAGAGTGCTTTGGTATCGTCCAAATCTTTGTCGGCAGATACTCTCACTTGTAGCAAAACCATCAGTTCGCCTGTGCTTGAGGTGCGAATCATGAGGTTACGCAATACGCCTTCGTGGTTGCGGATATTGTAAAAGGCTAATCCGTGTTCGTAGGCGTAATCGCGGATGGTGTTACGGATTTGATTGCTGATGTCGTCTTGCAACCAGCATTTTTCGATGGCCAATACCTTGTCGAAGGCTCCCGGGATATGAAAGCCCACGGCATTCATCTGCTCGTATTTTATTTCTGCCTTCACTTCTTCCTCAGTTAGCCATCGCTTGTCTGAAAAAGTGAATTCAAGTTTATTGCGGTAGAATTCCGTCTTTTCAGAGCCTAATATGGGTGAGATTTCGGGAAGCTCTACCTTGCCGATGCGAGTCAAGTTGTCCGTCACCTGCTTTTGCTTGTACTTGATTTGGTCTTCGTATGAGAGGCATTGCCATTTGCAACCGCCACAAACGCCATAATGTTGGCAGAAAGGTACGGCTCTTTTGGGGGAATACTCGTGAAAGTTTATGGCAACGGCTTCAGCGTATTTGTTCTTCTTACGCTTCACTTGCAAGTCTACTACATCGCCCGGTACTACGTAAGGAACGAATACTACCAGGTCGTTTACTTTTGCCAAAGCTTTTCCTTCGGCAGCTACATCTGTTATGGTTACCTTCTCCAATATCGGAAGGGCTTTTTTCTTTCTAGACACGTGCTTCTTAATAAGTTGATTTGGGTGCAAAATTAAGAAAAATCTTTGATATTTCTTTGCTAAGGCCGAAGATATTGATTTTGCAAAGTCTATTTTACAATTACAACCTTTTTTTTTATTTGATTTGTTTGAAAATACATAAAATATGCCTAGTTTTGCGATTACAATTTGAGAGAGTTAACTTTAAATAAATTATTTATGGACAAAAAAAGAGTTTATACCTTCGGTAACGGACTTGCTGAAGGTAAGGCAGACATGAGAAATCTGCTTGGTGGTAAGGGTGCCAACTTGGCTGAAATGAACCTTATCGGCGTACCGGTTCCTCCGGGTTTCACTATCACAACAGACGTTTGTAATGAATATTTCGCAGAAGGAAAAGATAAAGTCGTAGCCCTTTTGAAGGAAGAAGTTGAAAAGGCTGTTGCTAACATCGAAGTTCTGATGAACTCTAAATTTGGTGATGTTGACAATCCTTTGTTGGTTTCTGTACGTTCAGGTGCTCGTGCTTCTATGCCGGGTATGATGGATACTATCTTGAACCTTGGTTTGAACGACGAAGTTGTTGCCGGTATCATCCGCAAGACTGGTAATGCACGTTTCGCATGGGACTCATATCGTCGTTTCGTTCAAATGTACGGTGACGTAGTATTGGGTATGAAGCCGGTGAACAAAGAAGACATCGATCCATTCGAAGCTATCATCGAAGAAGTAAAGGAAGCTAAGGGCGTGAAGTTGGACAACGAACTGGAAGTAGAAGACTTGCAGGAATTGGTTAAGCGTTTCAAGGCTGCCGTATTGGCTCAGACTGGTAAGGACTTCCCTAATGATTCATACGAACAATTGTGGGGTGCTATCTGTGCTGTATTCGATTCATGGATGAACGACCGTGCTATCCTTTATCGTAAGATGGAAGGTATTCCTGCTGAATGGGGTACTGCCGTTAACGTACAGGCCATGGTATTCGGTAACATGGGTGACACTTCAGCTACAGGTGTTTGCTTCTCTCGCGACGCTGGTAACGGTGAAGACTTGTTCAACGGTGAATATTTGATCAACGCTCAGGGTGAAGACGTAGTAGCTG
>SUXX01000028.1 GCA_015060735.1 Bacteroides sp. | reverse complement strand
GACTCGTCTTCTAGCATGAAGAAAAGACCTTGAAGTTTTCAAAATTCTTCAAGGTCTTTTTTTTATTCGTGAAGGCGTTTTAAAAAAACGTCAAGGCGTTTGCATCAAAACCCCTTGGCGTTTGGTCCCGAATGTCAAGGCGTTTAGAGGGTCAGTTGCTTACCCTGGTAAAACTCCAGAATCTTGCTTCGGAACAAATAATCGTAGCGAGCTTGCACTTGTTCGGAAAGAGCTTTCATCCAAGTGGCACGCATTTCGTTGTATTCCGTGGCGGTAGCTTTCCCGTTGGCATACTTCTCGCTCATCAGCCTGAAGGAGGCTTCGGCCGATTGGCTGGCGGTTTGGCTGCTTTGATATTGGCTCTCAGCAGCCAGAGCGTTGTAATAAGCTTGCTGAATTTCTTTATACAAAGCTTTCTTGCTTTCTTCCAGTTGCCAGGCCAGTGCGTTACGTTGGATGCGGGCACTCTTTACACGATTGCGGGTTTCGAAACGATTGAACAGAGGAATGCTGAGTGAGAACTGTACGTATTTGTTCATATTCCGATGCCATTGACTACCAAAGGATGCATTGTCTATCCCCGTGATGCTGTAATAGTTGGTTCCGATTCCGGCACCGAACGAAAGTTGCGGAAACCAACCGCTTTGGGCGATGCGGATGCTCTTGGCGGCACCTTCCAAACGATATTGGGCGGCCTTAATGGCGGGCTTGTTCATGAGGGCTTGGGCATAAACATCGTCCGGCAAGGAGAGGTGGATAGTAAAGGCTTCCACGTCGGGGGTCTCAATTTGGAAATCCTCAGGAGTGGGAAGTTCCAAAAGTTGTGAGAGGTCGAGCAGGGCCAGTTCGTGATTGTTTTTGGCTTGTACCAGTGAGTATTCGTCTTGTGCTACTCGCGATTGGGCTTCGTACACTTCGGCTTCGGAGGTTTTCCCGTTCTTGAAGAATGTGACCTTCCGGTTGAGTTGTTCCTGACTCAACTCCACTTGTCTTTGGGCAATCTTGACCAGTTCTTCGTTGAACAGCACTTGCAGATAAAGGGAGGCTACCTGAATGCTAATGTCTTCTTTAGCCTTGTTCAAGTCCTCGGTCGCTGCTTTCAGGTTCAATTTGCTGAGGGCGATGTTGTTGGGTATTTGCATGCCGGTAAACAAAGGGATACTGGTACCCACGGAAAAATTGGTGTTGCGAGTGTTTCGGTTGCCATATGTATTGTCAGCTTGGAGGGCACGTCCGAAGTTAAAGGACTGGCCAATGTTTCCGTTTAGATTAGGAAGACGACTCCATTGGGCAGTGTTCAGTTCGACGGCACTTTGGTCGCGTGCGGCCTCTTTCTGTTTGATGCTGAGATTGTGCGTGATAGCATGCTCGATGCATTGTTGCAAATTCCAAGCAGTTTGTGCCTGTATGCTGAGGCCGGATGCTGTGAAAAGGCAAATGGATAGGATGAGTTTCTTCATGGTTTAGACTCCTTTCTGTGCTCCACGCACCAATTGACCTTTTTGTAATCCTTGCTTAATCTCAATGCGGATACCATCGCTCATGCCGATAGTGACCGGCTGGCGTTGGAATTTTTGTTCGGGCACACTGTCCGTCAAAATATATACGAAGGTAGAGTCACCGTTAAATTCAATGGTACTTTCGGGAACGGTTAGTACTTTGGGGGCACGCTCCAATACGATTTCGGCATTGGCACTGTATCCGGAACGGACGGTGATACTATCGGGGATGCTGATGGCTGCCTTGATTTCGAATTGGTTGGCTCCGTTTTCTTCTACACCTTTCGGAGAGATGTATTCCAATACGGCATCGAAAGTCATGTTTTGCAAGGCTCCTAAGGTTATCTTGACCGGCATGTCTTCGTGCAGACGCCCTACTTCGGTCTCGTCGATGTTTCCTCGGAAAATCAAATCGTTCATGTTGGCAACGGTGGCGATGGTCGTACCATCGTTGAACGTGTTACTCATGATGACGGAGTTACCTTCCTTGATAGGGACATCCAGAATGAGTCCGTCGATGGTGGAGCGAATCAAGGTGCTGCTGAACGAAGCACTATTCTTGGTGATACCTTCCTTCACGATTTCCAGGTTGTCCTTGGCGGTTTGAAGCTCTTCGCGGGCTTGCTTTACGGCAACTTCGCTCTTCTCGAATTCTTCGCTACTGACGAGCTTGGCTTCGTATAGCTTCTGCATACGGCTGAAGTCTGTTTCACTTTGTTGGGCGTTGATTTCGGCCAGGCGTACTCGGCTTTCGGCCGAGTTCAAGGTTCCCAATTCTGGAATGACTTTGACCTTGGCGATGACTTCACCCTTTTGGATGGTTTGTCCGGCTTCTTTATACACGGCATCGATAATGCCGGAAATTTGAGGCTTGATCAGAATTTCGTCGCGTGGCTCAATCTTGCCGGTGGCAACGGTAGTCTTTTCCAAATCGGAAATGTCGGCTCTCAGTGTTTCATACCTTAGTATTTGTGGCTTCGACTTCTGGTAGAGGAAAACGAATGTTCCCAAAAAGATAAGGCCGGTGAGGGCTAAAAGAGCAATTTTAATGTACTTTTTCATATTTGATGTTTTTTATATTGTTTCTTGATTTGTTGCAGAATCACTCATCCCGTATCGCTTCTATTGGTTTGATGGCCATGGCTCGATAAGCCGGGGCTAAACCGGCCAGTGTGCCTAGTATCAAAAGGATGATGCAAGCACCGATGGCCATCCAGAAACTGATTTGAAAATGACCGGGTGTATCAGACTGAGCTGTACCCAACTCCAACATCTGTAGAATAAACACGGCAAAGGAGATGCCGGCCATCCCTGCTAGGGTGGTCAATACCATGCTTTCGGAGAGGATTTGGCTCATGATGTCGCGAGGCTTGGCACCGATGGCACGACGAATGCCGATTTCGGTGGTTCGTTCCTTGACGGTAACCATCATG
The DNA here is from genome assembly GCA_015060735.1 of Bacteroides sp. Taxonomy (GTDB): domain Bacteria; phylum Bacteroidota; class Bacteroidia; order Bacteroidales; family Bacteroidaceae; genus Phocaeicola. The sequence goes on along the minus strand of SUXX01000028.1, from coordinate 30,355 downwards.
ATGTTGCTCACACCGATAGCTCCGGCCAGCAAGGTGCCCAAACCTACCATCCAACTGAGAATATGGATGCCTTTGAACAGGTTGTCGACCATGCTGAAAAGGGCTTCGGCATCGACATTGAGAACGGCTTGTTTATCGTCAGGATGTATCAGATGAGCTTTTTTAAGTACCGTTTCGATGCGGGATTGGATTTCTTTGATGGAATATCCCGGTCGAGCTGTATAGGATAAAAGTTCAATGTTGTTGCCAAAGTTATAACTTTGTTGCATGGTGCTGAAAGGTATGATGATGGTGGTTGGAGGCCATCCGTTTACACTCATGTTACCGGAAGAGGTATTGACACCAATCACTTGGTAATAGATGCCATTGGCATTGATGAACTTGCCACAAGGGTTGCTCCCATCGGGGAATAGCGTTTCGTATATTTGCTTGCCGATGACGCAGACTTTGCGACGCTCTTTTATATCAATATGATTGATGAAACGTCCAAAAGCCAGGTTAGGGGTTTCTATTTCTGCATATTCGGGGTAGACGCCTTTCATCGAGCAAGAAGCACTTTCATGTTTGTCGTAAATGGCTTTAATTCCCCATTTGGAATTTATGGGACTTAAGATGTCGATTTCGGGAATAGCTTGACGAATGCGTTCCACGTCTTTAATCTCGAGTTGCCAATATCTCCCTTTTCGGAATCCTTTGTAGGCTTTACTCGTTTGATTACTCCCCGTGAATCCGGAATTGGTGGCAAAACCGGCAAAGTTAGATGCCATCATTCCCTGGATGCCTTGGCTTCCTCCCATTAAGGCTACCAGCATAAAGATGCCCCAAAATACACCGAAGGCTGTTAGGAGACTACGGGTCTTGTTGCGTGTGATGGTGATGAGGATTTCTTCCCATCGGTCTATGTCTATTCTAAAGATACTCATAACTCAAAAACTTATCATTCATAATTCAAAATCATCCTCTTAAAGCTTCGATGGGGCGAATCATTACGGCTTTGCGAGCAGGGAAAAATCCGGCTAGTGTGCCTGCGATGATGAGAGTTAAGGTGGCTTGTATGGCAATGTGTATGTCAACGGTGGGGTTGACGAAAACGGTTGCCGAAGCAGCTCCCAAGTCTACTACTTGTTCACCACTGATGGCATTCATGTACTCGGTGGCTAATATGCCGGCTACCATGCCGATGTATCCGAACAGAGTGGTGATGGTGATGCTCTCGGCTATAATCAGCCATAGGATAGAAGCCGGTTTGGCTCCTAATGCTTTTCGGATGCCGAATTCGCGAGTACGCTCCTTGACGGTGATGAGCATGATGTTGCTCACTCCTACGATGCCACTTAGCAAGGTGAAGATGCCAATGACCCAGATGGATGTACGGAGCAAATTGCTGGCCGTTTGTTGTTGGAGATATTGGGTGAAACGGTTCCAGACATGGATGGCACTACGGTCTTCGGCATCGAATTGTTTGGCTTTACCGATGGAGTTCCGATATTCTTGTTCGAAGACTTCGCTACTACTTAGGTCGGTTATGCCTTGGGTGAGAAAGACGATGGAGCCGATGGCATCACCTTTATTATATATAAGTTGCAAGGTGGTGTATGGCAAGTAGGCGGTAGGAGAGAATTCTTCCATGAGACTTGTGTAGATACCCACGACGAGGTAAGGTATGCCGCTTGCATTCAAGTGCTTCCCGATGGCTTTGGAAGAATCGTCCCCGAAAAGCATTTGTGCCGTTTTTTCGTGTAGGACGATAACCTTTCGCTTCTGTTGCATGTCCAATTGGTTGATGAAACGTCCTTCCTTTAGGCGGAGACCATTGGTCTCGGGGTAGTTGGGCATGACTCCGGTGAGGTTGATAGACAGGTGGTCTTGCTTGTAGCTGATGTTAACACCGCTTTGCGAGATGATGGCACTGGCATTGATGATGTGTTCTTTCATCTCTCTGGTCAGCTCCAACTCTTTTTCTGTCAGTTTGATGTTTCGCCCTTCTTTCAGGCCTTTATAGGGCATACTTGTTCGCCCCGGCCATATTTCCATGGAGTTCATGGACATGTTTCCACTTTGGAGTTCGAAAGCATTCATCAGCCCATTCCCGGCTCCGAGCAACACGATGAGCATGAAAATTCCCCAAGCTACGGCGAAGCCGGTAAGGACTGTGCGTAGCTTGTTTCGTTTCAGGGTTCCGTATATTTCTTGTATGATATCCGTCATGGCGTTTTTTTATTTCATGAAGCCGTTTATACCAAAAGGCGAAGACGTGTGGTCGTTGTTCTCTTCAATTCTTTCGATGATGCCGTCCTTGATATGGATGATTTTGTCGGTTTGATTGGCTACTCCGCTTTCGTGGGTAACGACAACGATGGTCAATCCTTCTTTTTGATGCAGTTCCTTCAATAATTGCATTACTTCAATGGAAGTTTTGCTATCGAGAGCACCGGTAGGCTCATCGGCCAAGATTATTTGTGGTTTCGTAATCAGAGCACGAGCAATGGCAACCCGTTGCTTCTGTCCACCCGATAGTTCGTTGGGCAAGTGATGTGCCCATTCTTTCAGTCCTAGCTTCTCTAAATACTCCAAAGCAAGTTGGTTACGTTTTCTTCGGCCTACTCCTTGGTAGAATAAGGGGAGTGCCACATTTTCCATTGCATTCTTGAAAGGAATCAGGTTAAAGGATTGGAAGATGAAACCGATCATGCGGTTGCGGTATTCTGCACTACGGGTTTCAGACAAGTTTTTAATCAGTACATTGTTCAAGTAGTATTCTCCCGAATCGTAGTTGTCCAGAATGCCTAATATATTTAATAAGGTGGACTTGCCAGAGCCGGATGCACCCATGATGGAGACAAATTCTCCTTTCTCAATGTGCAGGTTGATGCCCTTCAATACGTGCAAAGGTGCTCCGTTATAGTAGGTTTTGTTGATTTCTTTTAATCGTATCATGCTGATAAAACTTAGGTATTTGTTGATTAGACGTGTCCAATGTATAAAAAGTTGCAGAAACATGAGAAATAATTCGAAAAAAATTTGCTCTCTTTTTTCTCATTCCGTACATTTGCCAACAATAACTAACCTTTAAAAATTAATATCATGGTAACAGGTATAGAAAAACCCTACGTAGTAGGTATGGATATTGGTGGTACTAACACCGTTTTTGGTATTGTTGACCAACGTGGTAACGTGTTGGCTACTGACTCAATCAAGACTCAAGCATACGCTAAGATTGAAGATTATGTAGATGCCGTTTGCGAAAAATTGCTTCCGTTGATTGAATCAATGGGTGGAGTAGAAAAAATCAAAGGTATGGGTGTAGGTGCTCCGAATGGTAACTTCTATAATGGTACCATTGAGTTTGCTCCTAACTTGCCTTGGAAGGGCGTAATTCCATTGGCTGCTTTGTTCGAAGAAAAAATTGGTGTTCCTACTGCATTAACTAATGACGCCAATGCTGCTGCTATCGGTGAAATGACTTATGGTGCAGCTCGTGGTATGAAGGATTTCATCATGATTACTTTGGGTACAGGTGTCGGTAGTGGTATCGTAATCAACGGTCAGTTGGTTTACGGTCACGATGGCTTTGCCGGTGAATTGGGTCACGTGGTAGTACGTCGTGAAAACGGTCGTCTGTGTGGTTGCGGTCGCAAGGGTTGTTTGGAAACTTACTGTTCTGCAACAGGTGTGGCACGTACCGCTCGCGAATTCTTGGTTGCACGTCCTGAACCTAGTTTGTTGAGAGAAATCCCTGCTGAAGAAATCGTATCAAAGGATGTATATGATGCAGCAGTAAAGGGTGACAAGTTGGCACAAGATATTTTCGAATTCACAGGTCGTATCCTTGGTGAAGCTTTGGCTGACTTTATCGCATTCTCTAGTCCTGAAGCTATCGTATTGTTCGGTGGTTTGGCTAAGTCAGGCGATTACATCATGAAGCCTATTAAGAAAGCTTTGGATGAAAACATCTTGAAGATTTTCGAAGGCAAGACAAAATTGTTGGTATCAGAATTGAAGGATGCTGATGCAGCTGTTTTGGGTGCTAGTGCATTAGGTTGGGAAGTAAGAGAAGCTTAATGGAAGAAAGAAAGCAAGGATATAAAGTTAAGGAGTATCACGGTCCTGTCAAGCGATATTGTCAGATATTAAACTTGAAGGATGATGATGCGGCATTTATTGCAGAATATCGGAAAAGACATTCGGAAGGTGAAGTTTGGCCGGAGACATTGGCCGCCATCCGTGAAATCGGTATTTTGGAAATGGAAATTTATATTCTTGGAACGAATACCGTTATGATTGTTGAAACTCCGCTGGACTTTGATTGGGATTCGGCAATGGCTAGGTTAGCCACTTTGCCCAAACAGCGTGAATGGGAGGCTTATATGGCCGAACTGCAGAATGCAGATCCCAATGCCTCTTCAGCAGAGAAATGGCAATTAATGGATCGAATGTTTCATTTATACGAGTAATAAAAAAGGATGCAGAACAATCTGCATCCTTTTTGCTATTCATTTTTAATCATTTCTAAACGATAAGCCTTAATCGTTGGCCGATTGGCTTGTTAACTTTTGGAGCTTAAGTTGTAAAGATTGACAAGCGGCTCCTTTTCGCATAGCTTTGTATCGCTTTAATTGATACTGAAGCATCTCGATTGTGTCATTTGTTCCTTTCATATTCATAATTCTAAAATTTAATGTTTCAGTCCAAAGACTAAAACGGGTTAATCCTAAAAACTACGTATCTCTCTTTACCACTGCAAAGATAATACCAAAACAGTTGAAAATATGTTCAATAACATGTTTTTAACTTATAAATTAACATTCAGAAACATTAAAAGGGTGTATTTTACGTTTGTTTACACTTTTGGACTTAAGATTGTTATGTCTCAGGTAGAAGAGGGAAGGACATTTTGGCAGGTCTTGGCAATAAAAAAGGAGTATCCTCAGTGATGGATACTCCTTTTTTATGCTTGGAAAAATGGTATTACGCATTAACTCTCTTTTCCTGAATTCTAGCTTTCTTACCAGTAAGTGCACGCAAGTAATACAACTTAGCACGGCGAACTTTACCAATCTTGTTGACAGTGATGCTGTCAATAGCTGGAGATTCGATAGGGAAGATACGTTCAACACCTACAGTACCAGACATCTTGCGAACTGTAAAGCGTCTCTTGTTACCATGTCCGGCAATTTTGATAACAACACCACGGTACAACTGTACACGTTCCTTGTTACCTTCAACGATACGATATGCTACTGTTACTGTGTCACCAGCCTTGAATGAGGGGTGTTGCTTACCTGTAGCAAATGCTTCTTCAGCAATTTTAATTAAATCCATTTTTCTAATTATTAAATTGTTTATCGTGACCAACGCAACATATCAAGTAACTCCTCATGACAGCGATTGCGTGGAAAAGCGGTGCAAATTTACCGCTTTTTTATTTCACACGCAAATTAATAAAGACTATTTTCTGCATTATATGATGTTTATACTTCACTTTTTTGTACTTTTGGGGATAAATTTGAATTGTGGTATGATTAAGAAAATTATTATAAGTATCGGAATGGCTTTGTTCATGACTCAAATGAATGCTCAACAGCCTAATATATTACAAAAGAGTGAGGTAGAGAAGCAAGATTGCACAGAGTGGGTCGAAACCAGATTAGCCAACATGACTTTAAAAGAAAAAATCGGCCAATTGTTTATTCATACTGTGGCTCCTTTTGATACCCAACAAAATCGAAAGAACATTGGTGATGCTGTGAAGGAGTATAAAATAGGTGGACTTTTGTTTTCAGGAGGCGAATGGGCAAAGCAAGTGACTTTGACTAATTATGCACAGGAACTGGCGGATGTACCTTTAATGATTACCTTTGACGGAGAATGGGGCCTAGGTATGAGGTTGAAAGGAACTCCTTCTTTCCCGAGAAATCGGGTTATGGGGTGTATCACTGATAATGAATTATTGTATGAATATGGTAAGGAAGTAGCCAGACAATGTCGTGAAATTGGTGTACACGTGAATTTTGCACCGGTAGCAGATGTTGATAATAATCCTCAGAATCCCGTTATTAATACAAGATCTTTTGGTGGTAATCCTAAAAATGTAGCGGATAAAGTTGTAGCCTATTCTCGTGGCTTAGAGGATGGCGGAGTGTTATCGGTTAGTAAGCATTTTCCTGGACACGGTGATACAAATGTAGATTCACACAAAGCACTGCCCGTGTTGAATTTTTCGCGAGCAAGGTTAGATAGCATTGAATTATATCCATTCAGGAAAGTGGTTGAAGCCGGGTTGGGTGGCGTGATGATAGGCCATTTGGAAGTTCCGGCTTTAAGTCGGAAGCCTGCATCATTGTCTACGGAAGTTATTGACATTCTTCAAAAGGAATATGGTTTTGGAGGATTGACTTTTACGGACGCTTTGGAAATGAAAGGGGTGTCGAATAATTTGAATGTATGTGCACGTGCTTTGATGGCGGGTAATGATATGTTGCTGGCTCCCCGAAACCTGAAAAGGGAACTAGAAGGGGTTTTGGCGGCAATTAAATCCGGTGAATTGACAGAGGAATTTATTACGGAAAAATGTCGTAAAGTATTAACCTTTAAATATGCATTAGGATTATATAAGAAACAGTTTGTGCAATTGTCGGGACTAGATAAGCGTATAAATCGTCCGGAAACTCGTGAACTGATGAGTCGTTTGCAAAAAGCGGCGGTAACAGTAGCCAGCAATAAGGGTGGAGTTCTTCCTATAGAAATGTCCTTGAAAAAGACGGTCGTGTTGAATATAAGCAAATCATCTCATGGTAATGCCTTTTATCAACAATTGAAGCGGTCTCTGTCTGTCGATTTGATTCAGGCAAATCCTGATTCAATCGCTACAATCCGGGAGAGATTGTCGGCATATAGTCGAATTATTGTCGCTGTTCATACCGAAAAATATGGAGCCTATCAAGGAATGTTAAATGAATTGGCATCAATGAAACCATTGGTCTATGTTTATTTGACTCCTTTAAGGCAGATGTATAAGAAAGGTGGAAGTTGGAAAAAGGCTTCGGCTGTAGTATTGGGACATTCGGACGATATAGCAGTACAGCAATATGTAGCAGATGTCTTGGTTGGCAAAGAAGTGGCAACGGGGCGTTTGTCTGTGGAAGTCGAGGATTTTCTTTTGCCGGGAGATGGAGTGATGCTCTCAAAAGATTCGGAGACAAAGAAGTATCGTCCGGAAGATTATGGAATGGATGTCGATGTGTTGAGCAAGATAGATGACATAGCTCTTGAAGGTATTCGTGCAAAAGCTTATCCTGGTTGTCAAATTGTGATATTAAAAGATGGAGCACCCGTTTACGATAAGTGTTTTGGCTCGTTTACTTATGGTGATTCAAAGAAAGTAGAGTCAGATGATTTATATGATATTGCATCTTTGACAAAGACTACGGGAACTTTGTTGGCTGTGATGAAATTGTATGATGAAGGTAAGTTTGGGTTAACCGATCGCATATCCAAGTATGTACCTGCTTTGAAAGGAAGTGCAAAAGAAAGAATAACTATTGAAGAATTACTGTTTCATCAGTCGGGACTTCCTGCCTCATGGGCCTTTTATCGGGATGCAATTGATGATTCTAGTTATGTAGGTGCTTTTTTCAAAGCGAGGGCGGATGCTACCCATCGACAGAGGGTAGATACCAGATTGTATGTTGTCAATTCATTTGGTTATAAGAAAGAATTTGTATCGAAATCCCGTTCAGAAGCCTACCCTTTGACATTAGCAGACAGTTTGTTTGTCAGCCCTGATTTCCCTACATATATGATAGATATGATAGCTTCTTCCAAGATTCCCTTACGTGACCGAAGATATCGGTATAGTTGCCTGAATTTCATGCTGTTGAAAGAAATGGTCGAAAATATCAGCGGCATGTCGATGGATGAATATTTGGATAAAGAGTTTTTTCAGCCAATGGGAATGACTCATACGCTTTATTTGCCATTGAGACGTTTTAAAAAAGAACAGATTGTTCCTACCATTCAATCGGATTATTTACGAAATAGGAAGGTGCTGCAAGGGTATGTACATGATGAAATAGCTGCATTTATGGGCGGAGTTTCCGGGAATGCGGGTCTTTTTTCAACGGCACGTGATGTGGCAAAGGTTTATCAGATGTTTATTGATGGGGGACAATTCAATGGCAAACGCTTGTTGAGTTTGGAAACTTGTCGTCTCTTTATGACAAAGAAATCGCGTATAAGTCGTCGGGGATTGGGGTTTGACAAGCCGGAACCGGCTCCGGGTAAAGGTCCTTGTGCTGATGAGGCTCCTTCGGAGGTCGTTGGGCATACAGGGTTTACGGGAACTTGTGCTTGGGCTGATCCTAAAAACGGATTGGTTTATGTATTCTTGAGTAATCGAATTTATCCAAGACCTTTTGACCATAAAGCATTGATGAGCTTGAATATACGTCCCCGTATTCAACAGGTTATGTATCAGGCTTTGAGGAAATAAGGGAATTTAGACTAAATACAAATTAGCCAAATTTGCCTTGCTAGAATGATAACTTATGGATAAAAGTTCTATCTTTGTCCAATCAATTAGTACTAATAATTAAAATAAAAAAGAAAATGGCTTACGTAATTAGTGACGATTGTATCGCTTGCGGTACTTGTATCGATGAATGTCCGGTTGGTGCAATTTCAGAAGGTGATAAGTATTCTATCGACCCTGATATGTGTACAGAATGTGGAACATGTGCAGATGCTTGTCCGTCAGAAGCTATCAGCTTGGGCGAATAATTTACAATCTGAAAAGTATGACGACGGCTGTCCTTTTAGAGGATGGCCGTTTTTTCTGTATGTAGATAAAAAATGAGTGGCGATATTTAGAAATGAAAATCGCCACTCATTTGAATTAGATGCCTGATTATTTTAAATCAGCCAAAGCCTTTTTAATGCGGCTCATTGCTTCGATGATGTTTTCGTCAGATGTGGCATAACTCATTCGAATGCATTCAGGAGCTCCAAAAGAAGTTCCGCCTACGCAGGCTACATGAGCTACTTCCAATAAATACATGGCCAAATCTTCTGCATTGTTTATGAGGCGTCCGTTAGCTGATTTTCCGTAGAAGGAATCACATTTAGGGAATAAATAAAAAGCTCCTTGGGGTGTGTTTACTTCAAAACCTGGAATTTCTTTAGCTAATTTTACGATGAGATTACGGCGACGTTCAAAAGCCAGACGCATATTCTCAACAGGTGCTTGTGTGCCTGTATAGGCAGCTTCTGCAGCTTTCTGTGAAACAGAGCATGGACCGGATGTGTATTGTCCCTGCAACTTGTTGATGGCTTTTACTAACCATTCGGGACCGGCAACAAACCCAATTCTCCAACCGGTCATGGCATATGCTTTAGATACTCCGTTGACGATAATGACGCGGTCGTGAATATCCGGGAATTGTGCGATGCTTTCATGTTTGCCAATGTAATTTATGTGTTCGTAGATTTCATCGGCAATAATAAATACTTGAGGATGACGAGCCAAAACTTCGGCTAAACCGGAAAGTTCTTCTTTGCTGTATACGGAACCGGTTGGGTTGGATGGAGAACAAAGAATTAAAGCTTTTGTTTTCGGTGTAATGGCGGCTTCTAATTGCTCCGGAGTAATCTTGAAGTCTTGTTCAATACCTGCTGGGACAATGACAGGAGTACCATCGGCCATTTTTACCATTTCTGGATAGCTAACCCAAAATGGGGCAGGGACAATGACTTCGTCGCCTTCATTTACTAACACCATGATTGCGTTGCATACGGATTGTTTGGCTCCATTGGCACATGATATTTGTGCCGGAGTATATTCTAGGCCATTCTCGTTTTTCAATTTAGCAACAATTGCATTCCGTAAAGCTGGATAGCCGGGAACGGGAGAATATCTGGAAAAATTATCATCGATGGCTTGCTTGGCTGCTTCTTTAATGTGGTCCGGGGTATTGAAGTCAGGCTCGCCTACACTTAAGTTAATGACGTCTACGCCTTGTGCCTTTAATTCATTACTCTTTTGTGACATAGCTAATGTCGCAGAAGGAGACAGGCGATTTAAACGTTCGGATAATTGGTTCATAATTAACAAGTTGTTTGGATTAAAGGTTATTTATTAAAATGTAAAGTGTGTCCCATGCGGTCCTTTTTAGTCTTTAAATAACGCTCGTTATATTCGTTGGGAGTTGTTTCGATAGGTACATTTTCTACCACAGAAAGGCCATATGATTCCAAACCAACTCGCTTGACAGGGTTGTTGGTCATTAAACGCATTTGGGTAACTCCAATGCTACGTAGAATCTCAGCTCCTACACCGTAGTCGCGTTCGTCTGCTTGATGTCCAAGACAAATGTTGGCATCTACGGTATCCATACCATCCTCCTGCAATTTATATGCTTTCATTTTTTCCATCAATCCAATGCCTCTTCCTTCTTGATTCAAGTAGACGACAGCACCTTTCCCTTCTTTTTCAATCATTTTCAAGGATTTGTGCAGCTGTTCACCGCAGTCACATCTCATGGAACCGAAAATGTCTCCTGTTGCACAAGATGAATGTACACGTACCAATACCGCTTCGTTAGGCTTTATCTCACCCTTGATGATGGCGATATGTTCCAACCCGTTGCTTTTTTGACGGAATGGGATGAGACGGAAATGTCCGTGTTCGGTGGGCATATCCACTTCTACTCCTTTTTCTACTAATGATTCTTGTTTCAACCGATAGGCAATCAAGTCTCGGATAGCTATAATTTTGATTCCGAATTGTTTGGACTTTTCTATAAGTTGTGGCATGCGAGACATGGTACCGTCTTCGTTCATGATTTCAATCAAAGCAGCGGCAGGTTGTAATCCGGCCAAGCGAGCTAAGTCAATAGAAGCTTCAGTATGTCCGGCACGTTTTAAAACGCCCTTGTCTTGAGCATAAAGCGGATTGATATGTCCGGGGCGGCCAAAAGTGCTTGCAGTTGAAGTTGGGTCGGCCAAAGCACGAATGGTTGCAGCACGGTCATGAGTTGAGACGCCGGTTGTACATCCTTCCAGTTTATCAATAGTTACAGTAAACGGTGTTCCCAAGATGGATGTGTTGTTGTTTACCTGTTTTTCTAGTTCCAATTCGGCACAGCGCTGTAAAGTGATGGGGGCACACAATACGCCACGCCCTTCTTTCAGCATGAAGTTCACCTTTTCAGGTGTTATCTTCTCAGCTGCAATGATGAAGTCACCTTCGTTCTCGCGATCTTCATCGTCCACGACGATGAGGAATTTCCCTTCACGAAAATCCTCGATTGCTTCTTCAATCGTATTTAGTTTAAAATCTTCCATATATTATATGTCTAATGATTGGTTTTTAATTCTTTCTTCTATAATGGTATTGGTCTGTATGATGTTCTTTAAGTCTCTATCCAACCGAAGCCGGAAAAACCAGATGCGGAAATAGAAAAAAAGACCTAAAGGTATGATAATTCCCGAAACGATGTTTAGCCACCGTTTAGTAAAGGGGCTTTTATGTGCTTGTGTCGAAAGTATCGGGTAATTATTTAATGTTCTTAAAATGACCCTGTCCTTACTGTTGGAAAGTTCTTCAATCAATGTTTCCATGCTTTCGCTGAACTCTGCAATTTTATTGTCAAGTCCTTTGTTCGTAAAAATAAGGAAATAGTTCGGTATTCTGCTCAAACGGTGTTGTTGCAGATAATCCTTACACATGTTCGACAATTTGTTGGATTCAAAAAATGCTTGTTTATAATCAGGGTCTTCGATAATTACTTCTTTTCGGGTGATGTGACGTGATGGGCGGATACCAAAAAGCCATCTGAAGATGTTCAAATAAACCTCCAGGTTAAAAACAACGGAGTCCTTGTTGGACTTATAGGTAAAGAATAATCCAATAGGGGCAAGTACTAAAGTGCTCATCCAGACGCCTAATACAATATTCATTTCACCACTACGGGCGACTCGGGTAGAACCGGAATCAATGATATAGTATAATACGAAAATGATGACGGAAATAACTACTGGAAGTCCAATGCCGCCTTTTCGGATAATAGCCCCTAGAGGTGCTCCGATGAAAAAGAACATCAGACAACTGAGGGATAGCGTGATTTTCTTATGCCAGTCTGTTTTGTGGCGTAGAATGTTTTTGTCAGTGTCGGTTACCTGAATGCTTTTGACACTCCAGTCACCTGCCAACCGATTGGTATGGTTATACGCATTTTTCAATGCTTCTTCTTTTTCAGAGAGAGTGTAGGTATTAAAAATACTATCCGCATTGATGATGGTCGGTAATTCTTTCTTTGAAACTTTGGTGGAGTCTTCTTTCGAAAGGGTGTTCGGAGCATAAGTGGACAACTTGATCTCATTAAACATGGAACGCCCTATACTATCCGCTCGAAAAGTGAGCGAGTCGATGGAATGACTGATTTCCGCCATGTTTTTACTGTCGGAGCGATCGTTCAAGAAGCCCCCATCTACCATGTTGAAACCTCCGTCGAACTCTATGACTATTTGTTTTTCCCTAAAGGTTTCTCTTCTGTAGGGTACGTTTTTCGATGAAATGGTTTGGGATTTCAAGTTCTCAAATTGTTCTCCATTATATAAATGAAGGTATAGATGTTGTTTGTCCGCAGTCATTTCCATTTTCCCTTCTGTGGCCCAAATGATATGAGCATTTTCAAAACCATCGGAGAAATTGTAGATAAGCACGTCTTTCATCATGCCGGTATCGCGATCCTTTTTCTTTACGTAAATGTTATAGCCGCTGATTTCGCTATAAAATACTCCTTCAGGGATGTCCAACTCTGGTGAAGTTTGTTTCATAGAAACAAGTAGAGTCCAAAGTTTTACTTGTGCTTTGGGGGCTATGACATTTTGAAAGTAAAACGAGATGCAACAAATAAAGGCACAAAGGATAATTAACGGACGCATGATTCGTAACAGTGGAATACCTGCGGCCTTCATGGATAACAATTCGTAGCGTTCTCCGAAATTTCCGAAAGTCATTAGAGCTGCCAAGAGGATGGCAAGCGGAAGTGAAAGAGGAATCAAGGTCAGTGCGGAATAGAAAAAGAATTGGGCTAAAATGCCTATTTCCAAACCTTTACCAACCAACTCGTCAACGTATCTCCATAAGAACTGCATCATAAAGATGAAGAGGCAAATGAAGAATGTTCCAGCGAAAAGTGTCAGAAAACTCTTTAATATGAATATATCTAATTTTTTTATGCGTAGGCTCATGCTTGTATAACACAACTATTTAGGCACAAAAATAGCATAAAAAATGGAGAGCATCAGTATGTTTTGAATATTTTTATCAATTTATAGGCCGCTGACCCTTCTCATCTTCTCAATGTCTGAGTTCCATAGGTCTCTGAGGTCTTCAATTTCATCCGGTTCTGCCCAGTCTGTAATTTCAAGCATCAGGTCTTCTGTCAGTTCGTTATATACGATTTTTATTTCGAAATAACTTTTACGGTTCTCATCGTCCAACCAATGGAAACGAATGAAATTATTCGTGCGGAAATTGATTAATTCTGCTTCTCTTTTTTCGCTTTTCCCCCATTGGAAGGTATAGATTTTATCTTTAGCAGTGACTTTGTCGGCAAACCATGTTTCTAAACCGGAAGGAGTACTGATGATGGACCATACAATATTTCCAGAACCGGCTTTTAACATATATTCCATTTGAATTTTTTCTTTTTGCATAGTTTGGATGTGATTTGAATTTGGGTGCCAAAATAAGTCTATTTTTTTTATATTCATAATATTTCAACATATATTTTAGGGGCATAACAACTTTTATCGAAAAAAAGGAGGGCTGAAATTTTTCTTTTGAACAAAAAAACGTCAGATAACTTGTGAAATTCAAAATAACATTCTATCTTTGCACCCGCAAAACAGAAATGTTGGCGGGATAGCTCAGCTGGTTAGAGCGCATGATTCATAATCATGAGGTCCCCGGTTCAATCCCGGGTCCCGCTACAAAGAAGATTTTGCCGTTGGGTGGCTTCCACGCCTAGCGGTTTTTTATTGGAAGATGGCGGGATAGCTCAGCTGGTTAGAGCGCATGATTCATAATCATGAGGTCCCCGGTTCAATCCCGGGTCCCGCTACGTAGAGTCAAGTTAAATTTAGCTTGACTCTTTTTTTGTTTATATTTAATCGATTAAACGATTGGCGGAATGATTTTATTCTCTATTTTTGTAGAAAAATGAAACCTTTTAATTTTACTAATGAAAAACTATAAGAAATGAGTTGTAAAAATCGTAATCCCATATCATGGGTACCTTCCGTTTATTTTGCCATGGGACTTCCTTTCGTAGTGTTGAACATGGTTTCTGTCTTGATGTTTAAAGGAATGGGAGTTTCGGATGCACAGATTGCACTTTGGACTTCGTTAATTATGATGCCGTGGACATTGAAGTTTTTGTGGAGTCCGTTTTTGGAAATCTTTAAGACCAAGAAATTCTTTGTGGTATTAACGCAACTTCTGACAGGGGTAGGCTTTGGTTTGGTGGCCTTGGCTTTACAATTACCTTCTTTTTTTGCTGTTTGTATAGGCTTGTTGGCTGTGATTGCTTTTAGTGGAGCAACACACGATATTGCTGCCGATGGCGTTTATATGTCGGAATTGGATAAGCAAGAACAAGCGAAATATATCGGATGGCAAGGAGCCTTTTATAATATAGCCAAAATTGTAGCGTCTGGTGGGTTGGTATGGTTGGCCGGTTGGCTTTTAACTAAGTTTGGTGAAGGCAGTAGTGGTGCTGAAGCTCAGCATGAAGCAACCGTGAAAGCTTGGATGACCGTAATGCTTATTTTAGGTGGGGTAATGTTGCTACTTGGCTTTTATCATGCCCGTATTTTGCCATCAGGTGGGGCGGCTTCTAAGCAAGAGCAAGTTTCAGCTTCCGAAACACTCAAACGCTTGTTGGAAGTTATCGGTGATTTCTTTAAGAAAAAACATATCTGGTATTACATTGCTTTCATTATTATCTACCGTTTGGCCGAAGGTTTTGTGATGAAGATTGTTCCTTTGTTCTTGAAGGCAGAGCGTGCTGTAGGTGGCTTGGGTCTGAATGAACAGGAAATCGGATTGTATTACGGAACTTATGGAGCTGCTGCTTTTGTTATAGGCTCTTTATTGGCCGGATATTATATTTCTCATAGGGGATTAAAGAAGACTTTGTTTTCTCTTTGTTGTATATTCAACTTGCCGTTCGTTGCTTATACTTTGTTGGCTATGTATCAGCCGGAAAGTGGGTTGTTGATTGGTGGAGCCATTGTGCTGGAGTATTTTGGTTACGGTTTCGGTTTTGTGGGACTGACTCTTTTCATGATGCAACAGGTGGCACCGGGTAAGCATCAGATGGCTCACTACGCCTTTGCTTCGGGTATTATGAATTTAGGTGTGATGTTGCCGGGTAGTATCAGTGGTTTTGTAAGTGATTGGTTAGGATATGAATCATTTTTTGTCTTTACGTTGTTTGCAACGATTCCGGCATTTTTGATTACTTATTTCGTGCCGTTCACTTATCCTGATGAAAAAAGCAAATAATTAATCATGATAAAAAATAGAATATATGAGTGAAAAATTAGTTATGCCGTGGGAAGACCGTCCGGAAGGATGTCAAGATGTAATGTGGCGTTATTCGCAGAATCCGGTGATTGGCCGTTATGCCATACCAACTTCGAATAGTATATTTAATAGTGCTGTAGTGCCGTTTGGTGATGGATATGCAGGAGTGTTCCGTTGTGATAACAAGGCTGTACAGATGAATATATTTGCCGGTTTTAGCAAGGATGGTATTCATTGGGACATTAATCACGAACCGATTCAGTTCAAGGCCGGCAATACAGAAATGATTGAGTCGGAATATAAGTATGATCCTCGTGTTACTTGGATTGAAGATCGTTATTGGATTACCTGGTGTAATGGTTATCATGGCCCAACGATTGGTATTGGTTATACCTTTGACTTTAAGGAATTCTATCAGTGTGAGAATGCATTTCTTCCGTTTAATAGAAATGGAGTGTTGTTTCCACAAAAGTTTGACGGGAAATATGCGATGTTAAGTCGTCCGAGTGATAATGGACATACACCGTTTGGCGATATTTACATCAGCTTCAGCCCAGACATGAAGTATTGGGGCGAACATCGTTGTGTGATGAAAGTAACCCCGTTCCCTGAAAGTGCATGGCAATGTACAAAGATTGGTGCCGGTTCGGTGCCTATCTTGACCGACGAAGGTTGGTTACTTTTCTATCATGGAGTTATTACAACTTGTAATGGTTTCCGTTATTCTATGGGGGCTGCATTGATTGACAAGGATGATCCGACTAAGGTGCTTTATCGTACAAGACCTTATCTTTTAGCTCCGGCTGCTCCTTATGAGTTGCAGGGAGATGTTCCTAATGTTGTATTCCCATGTGCAGCTTTGCATGAAGGCGATAAAGTGGCTGTATATTATGGTGCAGCAGATACCGTTGTGGGTATGGCATTCGGTTATATTTCGGAAATAATTGATTTCATGAAGAAGAATAGTATCTGATTATGATGAAGAAATTGACTACAAAGGAAGAACAAATAATGGAATTCTTTTGGGAGAAGGGGCCATTGTTTGTGAAGGAAATGTTGGAATTTTATCCGCAACCACGTCCTCATTTCAATACGGTTTCCACCTTTGTTCGTGGATTGGAAGAAAAGGGGTACGTGAGTCATCATGTGTTTGGCTCGACTTATCAGTATTATGCTGCTGTGTCCAAAGATGAATTCAAAAAGAAGACGTTGAAGAGTGTAATCAGTAAATATTTCAACAACTCTTATTTGGGAGTCGTTTCATCATTGGTGCAGGACGAGGATATTTCTTTGGATGACCTGAAGGAGTTGATTCGCGAAGTGGAGAATGCAAACGGAAAGTGATGCTCATTTAGAATAAGCAAATGGAACATTTCTTAGTTTACATGCTGAAATCGGCTCTCTGTTTGGCAACCTTTTATGTATTTTATCGCTGGTTGCTAAGTGGTGAAACCTTTCATCGTTTGAATCGGTTGACATTACTGGGCATATGTTTGCTTTCGTGGGTTCTCCCTTCGCTTGAGGTGGCTACTGATGGTGCTATGGGAATAAGTCGGGCGGTTTGGGCGTTGGAGGACATGCTGTTGGCCGAGTGGAATCAGCATGAGATGCAAGAAGATGTTCCATGGGATATGGGTACTTTTTATGTCTTAGGAGTCTTGTTCCTGCTTGTTCGTTATCTGTATTCGTTGGGAAGAATGTTTTTCTTGCTCCAACATTGTAAAATAAAGAAACAGACGGATTCCATCCGTCTGTTTCTTTACCCTGAAAACATTGCTCCTTTTAGTTGGATGCGTATCATTGTAATGTCTGAAAAGGACTGGGAAGATGATCGAGTGACGATTTTCGCTCATGAATATGCTCATATCCGAAAAGGACATTCCTGGGACTTGTTGCTAGTGGATGTCTGCCTTCTTTTGCAATGGTTTAATCCGGCTGTTTGGTGGTTGAAAAAAGATTTGAAGGCCATTCATGAATACGAAGCGGATGAATATGTTATCCGTCAAGGTATTCATGCCAAGGAATACCAATTATTATTAATAAAAAAAGCTGTTGGCACAAGGCTCTACTCTATGGCCAACAGCTTAAATCATAGCTCACTAAAAAAGCGTATTACTATGATGATCAAGAAAAAATCAAATCCATGGGCACGTTTGAAGTATCTTTATGTACTTCCGTTGGCTACCGTTTCGGTGATAGCCTTTGCCCGTTCTGAAGTCTCCAATAGATTGAAGGAGATTTCAGAGGTCAAAGTTAATGATTTAGCTTTAAATGCGAAAGCAGTTGAGACTAAAAGTGTGAAAAACTTCTCAGAAAGTCAGGAAAATCAACCTTTGGTTCTGGTCGATGGAATAAGGAAAAGGGTGTCCGAACTTCGGACTATTCATCCCGAAACCATTGAAAGTATGTATATCTGGAAAGGCGAGGAGGCCATAAAACAATATGGTGAAGCAGGGAGACTGGGTGTTATAGAGATTAAGCTGAAAAAGGGAGGTCTTTGATTATGAGGAATTTGATGCTGTTCGTTTTGTTTTTGTTTCCTTGGGGACTTTATGCACAAACTGATGTCGAAATGCGTAATGCCATCGAAGCATATGATTATGAAACACCTATTTCGTGTATCGCTCCTGCCTGTGGCGATTCTGTTTTAACTCCATTGCGGGCAAAGGCATTGCGTGCCATGAATCGGTATGCCGAAGCGTTGAAAGAATGGAATTCGTTGTTAAAAGCAGATAGCACGGATGTGAAAACATTGATAGAATTGGGTGATTGCTATCGATTGGTTAACCGAAGCGATCAAGCTGCCATTTGCTATGAGAAATCGGTGGCTATCCGGCCTGAAAATACGTTTTTCCGTCAGCAATATATCCGTACATTATTAGCGATAGAAGATTATAAAAAAGCCCGCGATGCTTCTCATGCTTGGTTGGCAGAAGATACGCTTTCGGCTACGGGATATAAGTATTTGGGTATGGCTTATGAAGGAATAGCCATGAGCGATCCCAATGAATTGACTAATGCCTTTTTGGCTTATAATGTATCCTATCGTTTGGATTCGCTCGATGGGCAGACGGTAGCCCACATTGCTGCTATTTTTAACAATAACAATCAGTTTGCCGATGCCGTGGATGTGACGGAAACTTATCGTCTTTCAGATACTCTTCGTGTAGATGTAAACCGTCAGAATGCCAAAGCCTATTGTATGCTCAAGGACTACAAGATGGCGGTAAAACGATACGAAGCCCTTAAGGCGATGGGCGACCGTAGTTTTACCACCTTGTATTACTTGGGAATCAGCCATTATGGCGACAATTGGGTGTATGGGGCACAAGAGAATCTGCTGGAGGCTCACAAGAAGAACCCGAATGACGTGAATGTACTTTATTATTTGGCGAAGGCATCTTCACGTAGCTCATGGAAAAAGGAAGGAGTGGAATACATGGAAAAGGCGATGGAACTGGTTGTTCCTACAGATAGCATGATGGTTAGGCTATATGATGGCTTGGCCGAATGTTATAAATCGAATGGTGATTTGGATGAACACATAAAAGCCCTTCAACAGTTGTATAAACTCAATAAAGATTACTACATTTTCTATCAGATAGCCCAAGTTTATGAATGGCGTCGTGATGATGCCAACGCCATTTATTTTTATGAAAAGTTCATGAAACTTGTACCGGAGGATAAACGTTTGATCTTGGATGAAGATGGGAAACCGATTGAAGGGGCTTTAACCAGGTATCAGCATGCGGCTCGTCAGGTGGAGAAGATGAAGTCGGAGGATTTCTTCAAGAACGGAAAGTAGACGGAGTTTGGTCATTATAGAAGACGCCAGGATGCATCAAGGTGTTTTTTCAACGGACCTTTATGAATTAAAAATTCGCCTTGACCTTTTTGAAAAATGTCAAGGCGTTTTTCTTGAAAAACAAAGCTATTCTTTTTCTTTCTTTTTACGGGAAGGATTGAATATAATTGTGAGTTCAAATTTTCCTTTGGTTTTCGAGCTGGATTCTAGGCTATAGTTATAATTGCCTTCTTCGCTTGTAAAGATGTATGTGTATTCTACCACGTGAATGCCATTTGTTTTTTTAGCTTCTTTCATGGCTGTTCGGGTATATTCTTCATCTTTTTCAAAAGCTTTCACCAGTTCGTTTAACATGTTCTCGTCTGTAGCAGAGAATGTTTTTATTTGGTTGGTAATTCCTCTTGTCTGAGGATTACGGTTGGTTACTAAGCTGACTTTTATATTATCGCGTTTTTCCAGTTCTTCTACTAATTTGTTGATGTTTTTTTGTGCTAGTATGGGGGATGTACTTATGCTTAATAGCATGATTGCCAGGCATCTCATGATAGTTCTTTTTTTCATAACGGTGATAGTTCTAAAAATTGCACATAATTTCTTGTTTCTCTTTAATATTCTTCTCGATGTTTTGAATTTTGGTTAATCGTTCTTCTATTCTTTTTTCAATAGCCTCTGCATCTGCCAGGGTTTCTTGAATGATGGGAAGAATAGTTTTTAGGTCGGTGATGTATTCTCCGTTGACTTTTACATAACTTCCTTCGTAGCATGCCCATTCTTCACTTTGTCTGTCAGTGGTGGGGAGTACGATTCCCAATCCAATGCCGATGACCAGCATGGCGGCAATTCCCATGCTCCATATTTCGAGTGGTAGGTGTTTCCAAAAGGGTTTTGATGCTTGTTGCCGATATTTTCCCTTTTCTTCTGGCATTCCATCTTCATACCAGGCGAACATATCTGAATATTGTTTCAGGTGTTCAGGTAGGTTCCCTTTCCGGAAGAAGCGGTAGATGGCTTGTTCTTCGGAATTCGTCGTTTCGCCTTCCATGAACCGATGGATGTATTCTTCGATGTTTTTGTTCGTTATTTTCATTCCTTGTTTCTCCTCATGAATTGTTCTCGTACTTTTTTTCTTGCTCTCGACAGATTGGTTCGCACGGCTATTACCGTGCTTCCCGTGAGACGGGCGATTTCCTCCACTTCGAATCCCTCTATGTGTTTCATCTTCAGGATGGCTTGCTGGAGGTTGGGCAGGGTGTCGATGAGTTCCAATAGTTCTTTGCCCTTTTCATCGTCCATCAGCTTTTGTTCGGGGCCGCTTTCTCCCTCTATCATCCATCCTTCCTCCAATGACACGGTAGTGAGATGTTTCCCTCTTTTCAAATTGATACAAAGATTTCTAGTAATTACCATGGCCAATGCATCGATACTTCGGTATTGGGAAAGTCTTTCGCGAAGAAACCAGAGTTTGATGAGTGTTTCTTGTACGACATCCTCTGCTTCGTCCGTGTCTTCCATGTAGTGCGTCGCCATTTTCAGTAAGGCGGGTCGCATTCGTTTGGCTTCTATTTCAAATGCATGTTGTTCCATCTTCACTAAGATGACACCAAAGATAGGGAAAATATTACATCTGTTAGTAGAAAAAAAGCAGTGTTCTCGCTCTAATACTTGAACACTGCTTTTTGAGATTGCTATTTAATTCGTAAGTTATGAAGTTCTGTATCCGTGTGTTGGGTGGCCAAATCGGTGCGATGAACTTTTACACGTTCGGCTGGAGAACTCAAGATTACGCTCTGCTGATAAATGACCTGTTCAGCAGATGGTCGTAGCAAAAGTGTTGTTTCCTTTTCAAAACGGTTATATGCACGAAGAATAATTTGATTACTACCCTTTTGGAGGTGTACCAATACTTTTTCTTCACGATATTTGCAACGGTATGGGTTGTTATGTTTCATTATAGAAACGCCGTTTACAAAAAGTTCAATGGCATTACCGGCAGCAACATCTAACAGGATGTCTTGGGCTTTCGGTGACTCTACGGTTTGCATCAAGTAAAAATCCTCAATTAAATTTACCGGAAGTGTTATTTTTTCGTCGTTAATCTCCTTCCATTCACCACCTTTTCGGAGAGGCGTTTGGTTAAGATTGGCCTCGATAGTCGAGGCACGGTCGAAGACATTGAATTCAGGTCCGCAGATGTATCGTTTGCCCCATTGGGTCTTTGGGTCAATCTTCATGGTTATTGTTTTGCCTCCTTCTAATTTCACGTGTTGATTATTCAAGGCTATTTCTTTGCCTAATTCTTCCGGGGTATAAGTCAGTTCTACCTTTTGAGTGTTCTTCTTCGGCAATTTCCATTCGTAGCTGACGGTGCTTCGGTAATTGCTATAATAGTCGAAGCAGTCGTAGCTATAATTGGAAATACGAGTTGCGTTAGAACTTATTTGTGGAAGCACTTCATGGTTAAAGGTTAATCCTATGACTTGGATTGTTTGGTTGTTATAAGCGTCTTTAGGCAAACTGACTGTTAGTTTGTTTCCTTTCATTGAGGCTGAAGACAAACATCCTTCCGATTCGAGTAGTTTATATCCCGGCAAGTTTAATTCAATGATTCCATTAGCCGGATATTGTCCAGATAGAATCAGATAAAGTTTGTTCCCTTTTCGGGTGGATGTTCCCCAACCAAATTGTTCGCGGAAAGGGGAAGATTCTGTGCCGTAGATGGCTTCTCCGTTCTTTTTCAGCCAAGTCCCAATTTCTTTCAAAACATCACTTTCAAATTCAACAACGGAACCATCTCCACGAGGACCGATGTTTAAGAGGAAATTACCGCCATGCGATACCACGTTGATTAAGCTCCGAAGTTTTTCCATGGCTTTGGTATGTGTATCTCCCCGCTCTTGCCAAGAACGATATGACCAAGTTTCGTCAAACATGGAAGCGGCTGATTGCCAAGGAGCTTGCAAGGCTCCTTCGGGATAGGTGTTGTCGGCCATGACGGCAAAGTCGTACCATCCGTTACCAACACGTCCACTAACCATACAATTCGGCTGTAGTTGATGTACCAACTCATAGAGTTCGCGGCTCTGTTGAGGGGTATTGGAGCCCATGTCAAACCAAAGTTCGGAAATTTTTCCGTAGTTGCTAAGGAGTTCGGTTATTTGTCGTTTGTTGAATTCGTGATGTTGCGGAGTTATGAAATCGGCGTTGTGGCTAGAGATGGGATAGGCATGTGGATAATTCCAATCGATGATGGAAAAGTACATGCCAAAGTTGATGCCTCCTTTTTGGCAGGCATCCGACAACTCTTTGACAAAGTCGCGTTTGCAAGGAGTGGCATCGTAGGCATTGTAATCAGTAGTAGAAGTCTTGAACAAACAAAATCCATCGTGATGTTTGGTTGTTAATACGATAGAACGCATGCCGGCTTCTTTGGCTAAAGCGACAATTTCATCTGCGTTGAAAAGTGTAGGGTTGAATTTCAAGGCAGTATCGGCATACCAATCACTGAAAATACCGGCGAACGATTGGATTTGTTCGCTATACCCACGAGTTACAGGTTTTCCTTCATAAACTCCTCCATATACGGAGTAGAGACCGAAATGAATAAACATGGAATATTTGTTTTGATGCCAGCTGCCTTGCTCCTTGTTGGCAAGGGTGGGTGACATCAATAAAAGGCTGCATACAAGTAGCGTAAGTAATCTTTTCATGATAATTGATTGTTGAGGTAATTCATTATTTCTTCGGTTTGATTCGGATGAAACCATTGAATATCTTGGTCTCTTTTAAACCAGGTCATTTGTTTGCGAGAATAAATGCGTGAGTTCTGTTTAATCTTCTCAATGGCAAAGTCGAGTGTCCATTCTCCGTCCAGGTACATGAACATTTCTTTGTAGCCAACCGTATTGAGGGAATTCAGATGTCGGTACGGGTAGACGCTCTTGGCTTCTTCCAGTAAACCGTCTTTCATCATCTCATCTACTCGTTGGTTGATGCGTTCGTATAGTTCTTCTCGTTCACGGGTAAGGCCAATTTTGATGATACGAAAAGGGCGTTCTTTTTGAGTTTGTGTCCGGAAAGAGGTATAAGTTTTTCCGGTCATATAGCATATCTCAAGAGCGTGGATTACTCGTTTGGGATTCTTTAAATCCACAATTTTATAATATTCAGGGTCTAGGATTTTTAATTCAGCACAAAGTTTCTCTAAACCGTCTTCTTCGTATCGGCGAAGCATTAGCTCACGGGTCTCTTTGTCTACAGTAGGGATGTCGTCTATACCTTTACAAATGGCATCTACATACATCATCGATCCTCCGGTTAATACCACAATCTTCTTTTTGCGGAAAAGTTCTTCCAACTTAAGCATGGCTTCGGCTTCGTATTGAGCCGCACTATAATAATCGGTCAGTTTTAATGTGCCGACAAAGTGGTGGGGTACTCTTGCCAATTGGTTAGGGGTAGGAGCAGCTGTACCTATCTTCAAATCTGCGTATAATTGTCGAGAATCCGATGACACGATGCATGTATGGAAATGCTCGGCAATGGAAAGGCTGAGTTCTGTCTTGCCCACTCCGGTGGGGCCTATGAGGACGATGAGTGTGTTTTTCATATTTCTCTTTATAAAGTGTCATTCTGAGCATAGCGAAGAATCTTGGTAACATAAACGTGGATGTATACAGATTCTTCGCTACGCTCAGAATGACACATATTGAATACCTATAATAATAAGGTAATTAATAATCTTGACTGTATGGGTCAACGGAACCACCGCCCATGTCAAAACCTTCCGGGTCGAAGTCTTCCATGTCGAAATCTTGATCGCCGTAGAAGTTTTCATCCAAGTCGAGGTTAGTACCGCTAGTTGCCATCATTTCATCAAAATCGATGGTTTGTTTCGGAGCAATGCCTTCTTTACGGGTACATACGGCTTCAGTCAAGTCCTTTCCATAACTGATTTCAGACAATTCGATAAAGAATACACGTTCGGTCAATGGATCGAATACATAAAGCATCTTTTGCTTTTCGTCTTCCAATAATTCGCTCAGACGGGTTTCACGCATGATGTAGCAGTCCTCGTCCGAACTGGTGCCCATATCTTCCAATGTAACCTCTTGTTCTTTCTCCCAATCTTCATCGCAAATGAAGAAAGAAGTCATCTGGTCATTGTTATACTTAGCTGCTTTCAGAATTGCTTCATGCAATTCATAGAAAGTAGCTTCTGAGTCAATTTGTATTTCTCTGATGAAATCATCCACTTCGTCAGAGATGATGGTAAATCTATAAACCATAATCTATGTGTGTTATCTGATAATACCTCGCTGAGAATTTTCAATGAATGAAACGATATATTCAATTTCCGGAGTCATTGGAATTTCCTCGCGAATTTGTTTTAAGGCTTCGCTTACATTTTTTCCGCTTTGGTAAATAATCCGGTATGCATTGTGGATGTTTTCAATTAGTTCGTTGGAAAATCCACGACGACGTAGCCCGATAATGTTGAGTCCGCAATAAGCAACAGGTTCGCGACCGGCAATGATGTAAGGAGGAATGTCTTTGCTGAAACGGGTTCCACCTTGAATCATTGTATATCCACCAACGCGGCAGAATTGGTGCATTAATACGGACGCACTGATGATAGCGTTGTCATCAATAATGATTTCACCGGCCATTTTGGTGGAGTTACCAATGATACATCCGCTGCCGATAATGGCATCGTGTGCCACATGTACACCTTCCATCAAAAGGTTGTTACTGCCTACTACGGTTTTTCCTTTAGCAGCTGTACCACGGTTGATGGTTACATTTTCGCGAATAGTATTGTTGTCGCCCACTTCGGCAGTGGTTTCTTCTCCTACAAACTTTAGGTCTTGTGGAATCGCACCAATAACTGCACCCGGGAAAATTCGGTTGCCATTACCGATTCGTGAGCCATACAAGATGTTAGCATTTGGCATAATAACATTGTTGTCGCCAATGACTACATTCTTGTCGATGAATACAAATGGGCCTATTTCTACATTCTCACCGATTTTTGCTTCGGGATGGATATATGCTAATGGACTAATCATGTTGGATTGAATTATGAGTTATAAGTTCTGTGCTTTGAGTTATGAGTAACGAAATCAAAACTCATAACTCAAAACTTGAACCTTTTTATTTATTTTTTACTATTTGTGCTGTAAATTCGGCTTCACAAACCACCTTTTCTCCGACAAATACATAGCCCTTCATTGAAGAAATACCACGACGGATAGGTGCTAGCAGTTCGACGCGGAAAATCAGAGTGTCGCCCGGTACTACCTTTTGACGGAATTTTACACCATCTATTTTCAAAAAGTAGGTTGAATATTTACTTGGCTCGTCTACCGAATTCAAGACAAGCAGACCGCCACATTGAGCCATGGCTTCAATCTGAAGTACACCCGGCATTACCGGTTCCTCGGGGAAGTGTCCCTGGAAGAATGGTTCATTAGCTGTTACATTCTTGATACCCACAATGTGGTTGGCTCCGATGGCAATCACTTTATCGACCAATTGGAATGGGTAACGATGTGGAAGCAATTGTCGGATGCGGTTTACATCCATGATAGGTGCCTCGTTGCAATTATATACAGGAGCTTGGATTTCGTGTAACTTGATTTCCTTACGGATTTGGCGAGCAAACTTGTTGTTGATAGTGTGTCCCGGACGGGTGGCGATGATACGTCCCTTGATGGGCTTACCTATCAATGCCAAGTCGCCGATAATGTCAAGCAATTTGTGGCGGGCGGGTTCATTGTCCCAAACCAATGGGATGTGGTTGATATAACCCAACTGTGTGGCATCCATATGAGGAACGCCCATGACATCGGCCAGTTTGTCATAATTTTCCTGTGACATCTGACGTTCATAAATAACGATGGCATTATCCAAATCACCGCCCTTAATCAAACCTGCACCGAGTAGAGGCTCAATTTCACGGACGAAAACAAAAGTACGTGCTGATGCAATTTCTTCAGGGAATTTCTCCATGTCTTCCAAAGTCGCAAATTGGTTGAAAAGGATTTTGGAATCGTATGAAATCAAAGCATTTACACTGAAACTTTCATCAGGCAAGACGATGATGGAAGAACCGGTTGCTTCGTCTCTGAATTCTATTTTAGATTTGATGATGTAATAGTCTTTTACAGCAGTCTGTTCGGTGATGCCTACACGTTTAATTGCTTCGACATAGTGTTTGGCACTACCGTCCAGAATTGGGAATTCCGGTCCGTTTACTTGTATCAGACAATTATCAATACCAGCTGCGTAAAGAGCAGCCAATGCATGCTCAATGGTGCTGACTTTTATACCGTTTTTAACCAATACTGTGCCACGAGTCGTTTCACCTACATTTTCGGCTACGGCGTCAATGATTGGTTGTCCTTCTAAGTCGATTCGTTGAATCTTATACCCGTGGTTATCCGGTGCCGGGTTAAAGGTCACCGTTAAGTTTACTCCGGTGTGGAGTCCTTTCCCGTTTAAGGAAAAGCTGCCTCCTAAAGTTTTCTGTTTTAACATGGGCCTATTTATTTAATTGTGTTTTAAGTTCTTCTAGTTCTTTTTTCAAGTTGTTCAATTCTAGGTACATCTCAGGTAATTTTTTATAAACGGCAGATGACCGCATATAACTTTTTACTTCAAAAGCCGGGCTTCCCATAACGGTAGAACCGGATTTGATGCTGTTAGCAATACCAGATTGAGCTCCTATATTAACTTTATCGCCAAGTTTGATATGGCCGGCCAGTCCTACTTGACCGCCAAACATGCACCATTCACCGACTTTGGTGGAGCCTGCAATACCTACTTGCGAAGCCATAACAGTGTGACTACCCACTTCTACGTTGTGAGCAATTTGAATCAAGTTGTCTAACTTTACCCCTTTACGGATAATGGTTGCTCCCATGGTAGCTCGGTCGATGCATGTGTTTGCTCCAATTTCTACATCGTCTTCCAATATTGCGATGCCGATTTGTGGAATCTTCTCATATCCTTCGGGTGAAGGGGCAAAACCGAATCCGTCAGCACCTATTACACTACCAGCATGGAGAATACAACGATTACCCACACGGCAGTCATGATATACGGTTGCATGCGGATAAAGTATGCAGTCGTTTCCAACTTTTGCTCCATTACCTACGGTTGCATGTGGGTGAAGGAATGTGTTGTCACCGATTTCGGCATGGTCACCTACACATGCAAATGGAGCAATATATACATCCTTTCCGATTTTTGCTGTAGGTGCAATATACGCAAGAGGATCAATGCCTGTTTTTTTCGGTTTGCTCATTTCATAGAGATTGAGCAGTTTGGCCAAACTTTCGTAGGCATTGTCCACTTTGATTAGTGTTGCTTTAACTTCTTTTTCCGGTTCAAAATCCTTGTTTACCAATACTATGCTTGATTGGGTGTCATAAATATAATTGGTATATTTGGGATTTGCAAGAAATGAAATGGCTCCAGGTATGCCTTCTTCGATTTTAGCAAAAGTATGTACAGTGACATTTTCGTCACCTACAATCGTTCCTTGGATAAATTCCGCAATTTGCTTGGCTGAGAATTCCATGATACTTTTTAATCTTCTGTTTTTAATCGTTCTACAGTTCTGACTTTATGTCACAACGCGTAGATATACTTTAATTATGCAAATTACGGCATTTTTTTTGAAATCTCCGTATTTTTTGTGGATTATTTGGTGGTATAGCTATTAAAAACGGAAAAAACAAACATAATATTTCTTTACTTTCCTTGATAAAAGTGAAATATTGAGCATGTCAGAGGCTTCTGCTATGTTTTTGGTTGTCCCGTCGTTGTAAATAATTTCTATGCTGTCGTCTTCTTTGCGATACATGTTGTTCTCTATCGTTGAGGTCGATAGAAAATAATTGGCTTCTTTTTTAGATATTCCTAGACTTTCGGATATGTTTTTTAGAATGTATTCTTTCCGGCTTGAAGAAATGGGGGAAGACTGTATTTCTACCTTAAATAATTTTCTGTTAATCAGGCCTTGGCTCAAGGTGGATAGCACAATGTCCGGATGGTTACACCAAACCTTCAACGAAGTCCAAATATCGTTGTCGTCTAGCTGGATGAAGTTGTCAAGGCAGATAGAGTTATTGTAAAATCCTTCACGGTCGATATTGTTGTAGAGGAAGAATTTTAAGGCCGGTGAGGCAAATAAATCCACACCTTGACTGGCCAACTCTTTGGCACGTAATAAAGCACTGATTAGCATTTTCTCACTGGCGACTGATGTCTTATGAAGGTATACTTGCCAATACATCAATCGTCTGGTTGTTAAAAAGTTTTCTATGGAATAGATCCCCTTGGATTCAACTACCAGATGGTCATCCTTAACATTTAGCATCTTGATGATGCGGGCCGAACCAATATTTCCTTCAGATACACCTGTGTAGAAACTATCTCGTCGCAAATAGTCCAGCCGATCCATATCCAGTTGGCCACTGACTAATTGGTGAAGGAATTTTTTAGGATATTCATCTTTGAAGATTTGGATTGCCAGATTTAATTGCCCTTTTAAATCCTTATTTATCCTTTCCATTAAGAGTAAGGATATTTCTTCGTGTGAAATACCGTTGACAATGGTGTTCTCCAAAACATGCGAGAAAGGACCGTGTCCGATGTCGTGGAGAAGAATAGCTGCTTGTACGGCTTCGGCTTCGCTATCAAAAATAAAGTTTCCTTTGGTCGTTAGCGAAGTGATTGCTTCGCTCATGAGGTGAAAGGCACCCAGTGAATGTTGGAAACGGGTGTGTTGGGCACCGGGATAGACAGATGCAGCCAGCCCCAATTGTTTGATGCGAGTAAGACGTTGCAAGATGGGGTGGCATACAATATCGTACAACAACCCCTTCGGAATGTGGATGAATCCGAATACGGGGTCGTTGATGATTTTCCTTTCAATCATTAGAGGATAGCCTTCAGTTGTTCAGCCATTTGTGCCTGCACTTTCTGTGCTTCCTGACCAGCTACTACAGCAAAGTTTTCGGTCTTATCAGCATAAATGATGGCACGGCTAGAGTTTACAATAAGGCCACAAGTACTGTTCATACCATACTTGCAGACTTCTTCGAGTGAGCCACCCTGAGCACCTACGCCCGGCACGAGTAAGAAGTGGTTAGGAACAATCTTACGGATGTCTTCGAATGCACGTCCTTGGGTTGCACCTACTACATACATCATGTTTTCATCGTTAGCCCATTCTTGACTTTTGCGAAGAACTTTTTCAAAAAGGCGTTCGCCTTCCGGGTCAGCAGTGAGCTGGAAATCGTGTGAACCCTTGTTGCTGGTAAGGGCCAACAAAATCACCCACTTGCCTTCGTAGGTCAAGAACGGAGTCACTGAGTCTTCGCCCATGTAAGGAGCAACGGTCACAGAGTCGATGTTCATTTCTTCGAAGAATGTGCGAGCATACATGGCCGATGTATTGCCGATGTCACCACGCTTGGCATCCGCAATGATGAATTGGTCGGGATAGTTGGTCTTGATATATTCTACGGTCTTTTCGAAAGCAATCCAACCCTTCACGCCCATGCTTTCATAGAAAGCCAAGTTTGGCTTGTAGGCGATACAATAAGGAGCAGTTGCATCGATAATGGCCTTATTGAATGCAAAGATAGGATCTTCTTCCTTCAATAGGTGCTCAGGGATTTTTTTGATGTCGGTATCCAAACCCACGCAAAGGAATGATTGCTTCTTTTTGATGTTTTCAAAGAGTTCTTGTTTGTTCATAGTCGTTTAGATTTGTGTCATTCTGGGTGAAACGAAAAATCTAAGCGTACACGCGGATGTCTTTAGATTCTTCACTACGTTCAGAATGACAGGTTTTTACTAAAGTTCACTTTCTTTCAATCGTTCAGCGTTTTCGGCTACAATCAGGTGGTCAATGCAATCCTGGATGTCACCGTCCATAAAGGCACCGA
>SUXX01000027.1 GCA_015060735.1 Bacteroides sp. | reverse complement strand
CCAATCCCAAGCCGAGGCAGATGGCTTCGAACTTGTTGGTACCGGCTGAATCCTGACCACCCGTCATAGCGGTAGTGAGGTTATCCGAAATCACTACGGTGATGTTGGCATTGTCGTTGATGGCATCGAGCAAACCGGTCATACCCGAATGGGTGAAAGTAGAGTCGCCAATCACGGCAATGGCGGGGAATACACCGGCATCGGCCGCACCTTTCGCCATGGTGATGGAGGCACCCATATCCACACAACTATCGATGGCACGGAATGGAGGCAAGGCACCGAGCGTATAGCATCCGATGTCGCCAAAGATACGTGCACCTTCATACTCAGCAGCTACCTTGTTCAATGCATCGTATACATCGCGATGACCACATCCCTGACACAAAGCCGGCGGACGAGGCATCACATTTTGAGCCGCTACATACGGTTGTTCGATGTTCACACCAAGGGCAGCTCCTACACTATCGGGAGTCAACTCACCCATGCGGGGCAAATCGCCCGTCAAGCGGCCCTTCAACGGATAGTCGGCACCCAAGAGGGACTTCACTTGTTCTTCCACCAATGGCTGACCGTCTTCGGCTATGAGCAAAGCATCGCATTGAGAAGCCAACGCCTTGATGGCATTTTCGGGCAACGGATATTGCGATACCTTCAACACGGGGATGTCCAACTCTTGCGGACGGTTTTCCATCACATAGTTGTAGGCAATGCCACAAGCGATTACTCCGAGTTTTGAGTGATGAGTGATGAGTTCTGAGTGATTATAGGGGGATGCTTCTGACGATGTGAGGAGGTCACCTTGCTTGCCAACCAACGATGCATACTGACGACGTGCATTGGCAGGGAGCAATACCCAATGAGTACGGTCTGTTTCCGGATTCAAGGCATTTTGTGCCAACGGCTCACACACCACCACACCGGCACGGGAGTGTGCCAAACGGGTCACAACACGCATCAACACGGGGAGCTTGGTTTCCTCGGACAAGTGATAGGCATACGCCATCATATCGTAAGCTTCTTGTTGGGTAGAAGGTTCGAGGATAGGAATCATCGCGAACTTGCCATAGAAGCGCGAGTCCTGCTCGTTTTGCGACGAGTGCATCGAGGGGTCATCCGCGGCCAATACCACCAAGCCACCATTCACACCCGTAATGGCGGAGTTCACAAAGGCATCCGCAGCTACGTTCATACCCACGTGCTTCATACATACCAACGCGCGCTTTCCCGCATAAGCCATACCGAGAGCGGCCTCCATAGCGGTCTTTTCATTCGTACACCAACGGCTACGCACCTCCGGTGCATGACCTTGGATAAATTCGGTTATTTCGGTTGAGGGCGTACCGGGATAAGCATACACACCGCTGATACCGGCATGAATGGCTCCCAAAGCTATCGCTTCATCGCCCAATAGTAGTTTTCTTTCTATCATTGTTTTTTATTTTCTTTCAAAATTGTCTGCATCACTTAACACCGGAAATTTCTCTCTAAACGCATTCAGCTTCTCCATATCGACCTCGGCCGATGCCTCACATTCTTCGTTCATCGCACAAGCGGCTATCGTCTTTCCATACGGGTCGATGATGACACTTCCACCGCAATACTCGCAAGCAGGGTCGGTACCTACCCGATTCACACCCGCCACATAGCATTGGTTCTCGATGGCACGGGCCACGAGCAAGGCACTCCAAGCACTCACACGGGGGGTAGGCCAACTGGCCACGTAAAGAATCATGTCATAGTCGCCCCGATTGCGTGCCCATACCGGGAAACGGAGGTCGTAGCACACTTCGAGCAAGATACGAACGCCTCGCCATTCCACCACCACTCTTTCGCTACCTGCGGTGAAACGCTTGTGCTCTCCACCATACGTGAAGAGGTGTTTCTTGTCGTACCAAGTCACCTCGCCATCGGGCTTCACGAAATAGAAGCGATTGTAATACTTACCATCTTGGGTCACAGCGATGCTTCCGGCAATGGCCGCACCAATTTCCGAAGCTTTTCGCTTCATCCATTGCAGACTTTCGCCTTCGCAACTTTCAGCTACGCCTTCGGGAATTGTACAAAAGCCAGTCGAAAACATTTCAGGAAGCACGTAGAGGTCAGCTCCCGGATTGCGATTGATAGCTTCATCGGCTCTTTGCACATTCAGAGTTGGGTTCGCCCACTCGATATTTCGTTGAAGAATCGTTATTTTCATCATCATTTTACCTTAATTAAAAACGCAAAGATAGTAATTATCTGCAATTTCTTACTTATTATCCATTTTTTTCGCTTTCTTTGCAGTAAACTAATAACAAACAACAATGGAAAAAGCAAAAGTATATTTCACCGACTTCCGTACGAAGGCCAACGGTGACGGTCTTCCGACCAAACTTAAGAAACTCATCAAGAAGGCAGGTATCGCCGACCTCGATATTGAAGGCAAGTTCGTAGCCATCAAAATGCACTTTGGCGAATTAGGGAACATTTCCTATCTCCGCCCCAACTATGCCCGTGCTGTCGTGGACGTAATAAAAGAGTTAGGCGGGAAACCTTTCCTAACAGATTGCAACACTCTTTATCCAGGAAGCCGGAAGAACGCTCTCGAACACCTATATTGTGCGTGGGAAAATGGTTTCACCCCCCTTACCGTAGGTTGTCCGATTCTTATTGGAGATGGATTGAAAGGAACAGATGATGTAGAAGTTCCTGTTATAGGTGGTGAGTACGTAGAAAAAGCAAAAATTGGCCGAGCTGTAATGGATGCCGATGTATTCATCAGCCTCAATCATTTTAAAGGCCACGAAATGGCAGGTTTTGGTGGTGCCATCAAGAACATTGGTATGGGATGCGGATCACGTGCCGGCAAGTGCGAACAGCACATTAGTGGAAAGACAGAGATTGACCCTGAATTATGTCGTGGTTGCAAGCGTTGTCAATTCCAATGTGCCAACAATGCACTCATATTCAATCCAGAAACTATGAAAATGTCTGTTAATACAGAGAACTGTGTAGGTTGTGGCCGATGCATTGCTGCTTGTAATTTCGATGCCATTGCCTCATCTGATTATCATGCCCCACAACTTCTAAACTATAAGATGGCAGAATATGCCAAGGCGGTAATCGATGGACGCCCACATTTCCATATTTCCCTCGTACTCGACATCTCACCGAATTGCGATTGTCATCCCGAAAATGATGCACCAATTTTACCAAACATCGGCATGTTCGTATCAAAGGATCCGTTGGCTCTCGACCAAGCGTGCGTAGATGCTTGTATGGCTGCCACTCCGATGCCAGGTAGCCAACTTTATGACCGCATGCAGCGTCCAGACTTCCATGACCACCATGACCATTTCAAGAACTCCACACCAGAGAGTGAATGGAAATCGTGTCTAGAACATGCCGAAAAAATAGGCATCGGTACACGAGAATATGAATTGATTAAATAAATATCATATACCATGAAAAAGATAGGTTTATTATTATACGCATTAATCTTCACTTTAGCCCTTGTAGCTCAAGAAAGAGAACAGCTATGGCCCAAGGATAAGATGCCCAACCAACAGGCACACCAGATAGCGGCCATGACTGATGAAGCTGTTTCCAAAGATTTCAATCCCGACAAACACCGCATCGCTTATTTGGAATGGTTCGATGCCCCATCCAAAGAAACACGCAACGGTGGATGTATGATACTTATCTCCGGTGGGAGCTATGAAGTTTGTTGCGATGTAGACCTCATTAAGAAATGGAATGAGGAATTCACCAAGCTCGGATTCCAATGCGTGAATTTTGTATATAGAACTCCGCGACCAGTAGGACTTCCCATCTATCAAACGGCTTGGGAAGACGGACAACGAGCCGTTCGAAAAGTAAGAAGCGAAGCCCAGAAAAGAGGATTCGACCCCGAAAAGATTGGAGTCATCTCTATGTCTGCTGGTTCTCATTTAGCTTTACTATTGGGAACCTCATCACAAACTCCCGCATATGAACCTATAGATAAACTGGATACTCTTCCTTGTCACATCAATTGGGCCATTGTCAACGCACCTGCTTATGGTACCACCGATGCCGAAAACGGAACTCCTTCCATTCGCCAAGGATATGGCACCGACGTAAAGCTGAGCAACGTATTCAAGTTCGACACAAAAACCTGCCCCATGAGCCTTCATCACGGTGGAAAAGACATTTATGCTCCCCAAACGTCCACGTTGGTTTACAGGCAATTACGCAAAATGGGAATCCCTGCAGAATTACATCTATATGCTGATAAAGGACATGGAGCATTCGGTTTAGAACGTGGCATCGAGTTCATGCAACAGATGGGCTTCATTACCCCATTGAAGCCAGAAGTAAAAATCATGGATAGATACGCTAGCGATGAACATCGTGCCTCTTACACGAAATCTCCTATATGGCCAGAAGGTAAGATGCCCGATGTTCAGCCCAATCAATGTACACCTTACATGGAATGGCATATGCCAAAAGAATTAAAGACCAAAGCTATTCAGATAATCTATTCAGGTGGAAGTTACGAAGGAAATGACCCTGACGGATTTGAAGTGGCTCCGGCCCGTCGTTATCTGAACGAAAAAGGTATGACCGTAGTGACCTTGAAGTATCGCACTCCTCGTCCTACAACCGGACTATCCAAACACACCACCGCTTGGCAAGACCTGCAAAGAACCATCAAGCTTGTTCGAAAAGAAGCAGCCTCCCGTGGACTCGACCCTAATCGGATTGGCATTATGGGCAGTTCCGCCGGAGGTCACCTTACTCTCATGGGTGTCACTTCATCCCGACACCAGTCTTATTTACCAATTGACGAAGTGGACAAGACTTCTTGCAATGTACAATGGGGAGTAGGCATTTATCCTGCTTATGCTCTAACTGATGGTGCAGAAGCCCACAACACAAGTGGAGGAAACGAAGATAGTGCTATACTGGTTCCCGAGTTCTCATTCGACCTTGACACCGCCCCCATGGTGTTTATCCATGGAGATGCCGACGGTTGGGCCGCCATGAATTCAGTCAAGGTCTGGGAAAAAATGATCCAAATGGGTATCCAATCCGACCTTCACACGTTAGCTACTCGAAACCATTGTTTCCAGAACACAGCCTCACCCGGCACCGGAAGCTATACACACTTGGATAGAATTTGGGAATTCCTTACTGCAAAGGAATTTAATAAATAAATAATAATGGGGCGATAAAATCGCCTCATTATTATTTTCCCATACTCACAATCTCCTGAAGAATGCTTACCGCCGTCTCCACATTTTCCACATTCTTCACTACCATGCTTCGCTTGCCGTTTTGTTCGCGGAGGTTGCAATAACGGGGATTCATGCCCATGTAACTAATAACCTTGCCAAAAGCAGTACTCTGATAGTAAGGGCTATCCGGATTGCTCACAAAGAACAACGTCATTCGTCCAGCTTTCAGGAAGATTTTCTCGGCACCCAATCGCTTGGCCAATCGACGGAGAGGCACGATGCGGAGTAACTCCTGACCTTCGTGCGGTACCTTGCCGAAGCGGTCTTCCAACCGTAGCTTGAATTCCAGTACATCCTTGTCGAGTTCCAATCCGTCGAGTTCGCGATAGAGAAGCATACGTTCGCTGGAGCTCGGGATGTATTCGTTCGGGAAGAGCAGTTCGAGGTCGCTCTCCACCTGACATTCACTCACGAAGTCCTCACCGCTGATTTTCTCCTCACCGGCTGCTTGCAACTCTTCTGCATAGACATCGGCAAACTCGTCTTCCTTCAGTTCCTTCACGGCCTCGGCGAGAATCTTCTGATAGGTCTCGTAACCCAAGTCGGCGATGAAGCCACTCTGCTCGGCACCTAACATATTTCCCGCCCCACGGATGTCGAGGTCTTGCATAGCGATGTGGATACCGCTACCCAGCCCACTGAAGTTCTCGATGGCCTGGAGGCGACGCCGTGCCTCGGGAGTGAGGGCACTGAGAGGCGGTGCCAGGAGGTAACAGAAGGCCTTGCGGTTGCTTCGTCCCACACGACCACGCATCTGATGAAGGTCGCTCAAGCCGAAGTTCTGGGCGGCGTTGATGATGATGGTGTTGGCGTTCGGGATGTCGATGCCGCTCTCGATGATGGTGGTCGCCAAGAGCACATCATAGTCGTAGTTCACGAAGTCGTAGATAATCTTTTCCAGCTCCTCGGGCTTCATCTGTCCGTGACCGATGCACACGCGGCAATCGGGGATGTGGCGAAGGATGAGTGCCTTCAGCTCCTGGAGGTTCTGTATGCGGTTGTTCACGAAGAATACCTGACCGTTGCGGCTCATCTCGAAGTTGATGGCCTCGGTGATGATTTCCTCATTGAACGTATGTACTTCCGTCTGGATAGGGTATCGGTTGGGCGGAGGTGTCTGGATGACCGACAAGTCACGGGCTCCCATGAGCGAGAACTGCAAAGTACGCGGAATCGGGGTAGCCGTCATGGTGAGGGTATCGACGTTCACCTTCAGTTGGCGAAGTTTTTCCTTGACACTTACACCGAACTTCTGTTCCTCGTCGATGATGAGCAATCCCAAATCCTTGAACTTTACACTCTTGCCGATGAGCTTGTGCGTACCAATCAGAATGTTCACCTCGCCATTGGCCAATTCCTTGAGGATGCGTGTGGTATCCTTGGCGGTACGGGCACGGCTCAGGTATTCCACCTTGCAAGGGAACTCCTTCAAGCGGTCGCGGAAGGTCTGGAAATGCTGGTAGGCCAACACGGTGGTAGGCACGAGCACCGCCACCTGCTTGTTGTCCGTCACAGCCTTAAAGGCGGCACGTACGGCCACCTCGGTCTTTCCGAATCCAACGTCGCCACACACCAGTCGGTCCATCGGACGGGTGCTTTCCATATCCGCCTTCACGTCGTTCGTAGCCTTCAGCTGGTCGGGCGTATCTTCGTAGAGGAAGCTTGCCTCCAGCTCGTGTTGTAGGAAGCTGTCGGGCGTATAGGCAAAGCCCTTCTCCTGCTTGCGTTGCGAGTAGAGCTTGATGAGGTCGCGGGCGATGTCCTTGATTTTGGTCTTCGTTTTCTCCTTCATCCGCTCCCAGGCACCGGTGCCTAGCTTGTTGATACGGGGAGGTTCGCCCTCCTTGCCTTTGTATTTCGAAATCTTGTGCAACGAGTGGATGGACACGAACACCACATCGTCGTTCTGATAAATGAGCTTAATGACTTCCTGTGTCGAATCCCCGTTGGGCAGACGCACCAAACCCGCAAACTTGCCGATGCCATGGTCGATGTGTACTACATAGTCTCCCGGCTCGAACTGGCTGAGTTCCTTCAGCGTAAGGGCCACCTTTCCGCTTCGTGCCCGGTCGCTCCGGAGGCTATATTTGTGGAAGCGGTCGAATATCTGATGATCGGTGAAGAAACAACTCCGCAGGGCGTGGTCGGTGAAGCCCTCGTGTAAGGTTTTGTTTACATAAGTAAAGGTGATTCGGTCTCCCCTTTCCTCGAAGATGTCCTTCAGTCGCTTGGCCTGCTTCTCGCTATCGGTACAGATGTAGAGGGTGTAGCCTTTCTCCAAGAAGTCGGTGAAGCACGATGCCACCAGCCCGAAATTCTTGTGGAAGATGGGCTGCGCCTCGGTATTGAAAGTAAGCGTGGCCTGCGGGGTTCCCGTAGGCTTGTGGCCGAACTCGATGCGACGAAAGTTCAGAGCATTCATGGTGAAGTCGGTGCCGTCCGTCAAGTGGCGGACAATGTTCATCAGTTCCTTCTTATGTTCCTCATCAGCCGCCAAAGCCAAGGGCGAGACGGCCTCTTCGTGAATGACATCAATACGGTCACGTATCCACAGGAAATCCTTCATCGCCAAGACACTGTCCTTCGGGATGAACTCCAGGAACGGCACGAAATCGCCGCTGCTCGACACGTTCAGCTCGGGCACGATGGCGATGCTCTGCTTGCGTTCACGGCTGAGCTGCGTCTCCACCTCGAAGGTACGGATACTGTCCACCTCATCGCCGAAGAAGTCGATGCGGTACGGGTATTCGCTGGAGAACGAGAACACATCGACGATGCTGCCCCGGAGAGCATATTGCCCCGGCTCATACACATAGTCCACCCGCTCGAAGCCCAGGTCCACCAAGATATCCATAATGGTGTCCACCTCAGTATGCTCGCCCACTGATACCTTCAGCGTGCGGGCGGTCAGTTCGCCGTGCGACATCACCTTTTCGGCGATGGCATCGGGATAAGTTACAATGGCCAAAGGGTCGCCCTTCTGCAGGCGGCTCAACACCTCGGTGCGGAGGATTTCGTTGGCGGTATCCTTCTGTCCGTACTTGATGGCACGTCTGTATGACGAGGGGAAGAACAGCACCTGCTCCTCGCCGCATATTTGCGTGAGGTCGTGATAGAAGTAGCCCGCCTCCTCTAGGTCGTTCAGGATGAACACGGTGGTTTGCTTCGCCTCCTTCAGGTGGGCGGAGAAGAAAAGGGGTGCGGCGGATACGTACAGCCCCGCTAGGAAGAGGGTCTGCACGTCCTTGCCTTCCAGCTGTGCCGTTAGTGCCTTGGTGTGGGCGTGTGCGACGTAGATATGTTGTAGTTCGTTGATGTTCATAAACGTGCAAATATAACAATTATAACTTAAATGAATCACTTTTCATGAAAGATTATTATCTTTGTCTTTTGATTTTATAACTATCATTTTATCATGTACGAAGGAATCGAAGACATCAACCGCTTGCTGGATGCCGGCCGGCTAAAAGAAGCCTTAACACAATTGCAGGCTATCGCAACACAAGTTCCCTCATGGGAGTTGCAGAATCGTATCGAGGCTACTACCACGGCTTATGACTACCTACTTCAATATGCCGCACAAGGCATGGAAGACCCCAGTCGTGGAAAATTCTTCCAGAAAACACTCCGCACCGCCTACGAACTGACCGACATTGTGAACATCGCTCTGATGGCACAAAAGACAACCGGTGTGTACTTCGATCTCATCCGCACCTTTAAGCTCCATCCACCCAAAGCGTATGCTGAACTACAAATGATTCTCGAATCCTTCACCGAAGACATCGGAACCGCACCTTTGCTTTATCATGAGCCGACACGTCTGAAGGCCGAAACCGAACGCATACACCAAATCCACGAACAAACCGTAACCGAATTGTTCGACAAAACATGGACCTCCGCCCTATGGACGGAAGCCGAAGCTGCTGAAGCCAACGCCCTTCTAGGCTCTATGCTAGTACCTGCCAATGATTTAGCCGTGATGGTGAGTGCCGTCACTCTGGCTCTTCTCCGTTTATTCGATGCTCGCAAACTGAATTTTCTGTTTGAAGCTTATACCCACGAAGAATTGCAAGTAAACCAACGAGCCATCGTGGGGATTGTTATCACTTTACTGAAACATACTGCCCGCCTTGCACTCTACCCTGAAATCCGCTCGCGGCTTTCGTTATTAACTGAAGATGAAGGTTTCTGCAACAATCTGTACACCATCCAAATGCAACTACTCATCACCCGCGAAACTACCAAGATAGACAAGAAGATGCGGGAAGAAATTATCCCCGAAATGATAAAAAATGCCAAACAGCTGAACGACCCTAAGTTCCATTTCGACGAAACTGAAGACCCCGAAGATCGTAACCCCGAATGGGAAGAATGGATGGACAAGAGCGGCATGGCCGACAAAATTAAGGAAATGGGCGAATGGCAGATGGCCGGAGCAGATGTCTACATGAGTTCGTTTGCCCAATTGAAACACTACCCATTCTTCCGTCAGGCAGCTCATTGGTTCTATCCCTTCGACATCAACCTTCCCATGTTAGCTCCGCTTAAGAAGAATTTCGACCAATCGGCCTTCTCACCCCTCAGACTCATTACGGCCTCCGACTTCTTCTGCAACTCGGACAAATATTCCTTCGCCCTAGCCATACTGAGCATGCCCCAACCCATGAAAGAACATTCCATGCAACAGATGGAAGAACAAGTGCGGATGAACGAGGAACATCGTGACAGATTAGAACAACTGATGCAAAAGAAAAAAGAGGCCAAAGGTATCAGCCGACAATACATCCAAGACCTTTACCGCTTCTTCAAACTATGGTCAAACCATAAAGAGGAAGAAGACATCTTCCACTGGAACTTCGCTCTATGGGAAAACCCTCTATTGGCACACGCCTTGTTACGAAGAGAACAAACCAATGAAATGGCCAACTACCTATTACAGAAAGGCTATTTGGAAGAAGCTTATACCCTATTCAGCATACTGATGAGGAACGAGCCACCACAGGCAGAAATCTATCAAAAAGCAGGTTACATCCGACAGAAACAAAAGAAATATGCCGATGCCATCCATCTGTATAAACACGCAGACCTGCTAGCAACTGACAATTTGTGGACCAACAAGCATTTGGCACAATGCCACAAACTGAAAGGTGATATAACCACTGCCTTGGAGTACTATCGCAAGGTGGAAACCGTGCAACCCGAAAACCTAAACATCGCCCTGCAAATAGGCCAATGCCTAATAAGACAAGAGAATTACGCTGAAGCCCTATCGTATTTCTATAAGGTAGAATACTTGGAGAAGAATCCCGACAATGCCCGCCGAGCCATTGCCTGGTGCTCACTACTGACCGGCAAATATAAAGAAGCCCTGAAATATTATGCCTTGCTTACTGCTGAACCTTCAGTCAAAGCAGAAGACTGGATAAACACTGGACATATATATTTAATACAAGGAAACTTGCCTGAAGCCTGTAGGAATTACCAAGAGGCACACGAACACTTCGATAGCCACACGGCATTCATACAAGCCTTTGATAACGACCGAAGAGTACTGCAAGAACGGGGATTGTCGGACGAAGAAATCCGCATTGTTTTGGACTTGCTGATTTAATTAGTTCGTAAAGTACTCGAATCCCATGCGGACTCTAACCCTAACTTCATCACTGATGATTTCACCACGAATCATTTCATCTCCATCCATTTGATACAGGCCATCGGCTGTGTAGACAGCCTTTCCATGATTCACACAATAACGGATACGGTTAGGCAATTTATGCCCTTTGGATTTACGATCCATGTCCAACAAGAAAAAGAAAAAGGCATCGGGACCTTCGACATCTATAAAGAAAGACTGCATGTTCAAGTTCGACCGACAAGATATATGATGGTCATAGAAATAATAACTATGACAAGCTGTTGTTTCATGATTGGTTCCTACATAACGGCTGATGATTTCTCCTAGATTTCCATCCTTATCATAAACATATTGTGCATAAATCTGCTTCAGAAGATGACGGTCAGGAATGGACAAATAGGTAGACTCCATCTTGACTGTATCACCACAAAGCTGATAGTCCACTTCTTTCCATACCTCGGTTCTTACCGTGTCTGTAAACAACAAACAATGGGCTTCGCTCCTAAAAACTTCACCTTCGGAAAAGAAATAAGCAGCCGAGAGCAATTGTTCGCCTCGGTAATCCCAATCCATCCGACCTATTCGAATTTCGTTTTCCCCATATTCAATGGAGGTGTGACCATACATTATTAACCGACCCTTGTAATCATATTGCAAAGGCCAAACGGTCGCATTGGACCGCTTCAAATCCTCGATTTTAGACACCCTGGGGACATTGGATGTCTGCATACAGCCACTCAGCACAAGGACAAGACCGAGCAGCCTACAAAAGACATCTGTTTTCATTGTTAGTTATCATGTAATAATTAAACTAAACCAGTAAACAACTAGCATTTGAAAATTGTTCGAGGAAAATGCGATTTTTTTATTCAAATTCCCTAGATTTGCAACTGAAACAGATAAAACGATATGAAACACATTCAATATATAGGAATTATACTGACTATTTTTACGACATTCTCGTGCGGAGAAGACCGTAGTGAAGAATTCTACGCATTGATTGAAGACCGCATGTGGATAGAAGAAACCATGCGGAAGAACTATTTGTGGTATGAAGAAATCCCTCCCATCGAGGACGAAAACGACTATTTCCAAACTCCGGCTACCTTTTTTAGAAACATGCTCTATAAAGAGGCTCTGAACGGAAAAGGCGACATCTATTCGTACATGGAAGAAACACAAGGCGAAGAAGAAGAAACCCGTAGTCTGATGCTGGATCGTACATCAACATATGGCATGGAGTTTGCACTGACCAACGACCCAACCGGAACCACCACACATACCGTGGCAAGGGTACTCTACGTATTACCTAACTCCCCGGCCGAGCAAGCAGGCATCCAACGTGGAGACTGGATTACAGCTATTGATCAAGCCAATATCACCACAGACAACTACACCCTACTAATGAACGGCGGACAAACCCTTTGGACACGTGACCGTATTGCTATCAATGAAAACGGAGCCTTTTGGATTCCTCGTGACACCGTGCAAGTAGGTGCATCCATCTCAATGGAAATCAATCCTTTCCTCGTGGATACGCTCTATCAGATTGAAGGACAGAAGATTGCCTATCTAGTTTATAACGAATTCTCAACCGGTCCCAACAATGATGGTACCGAAACCGTTTATATGGAACAGATGAAACAATTGTTTGCCCAATTCAAGAGTCAGTCGCCTGATGCATTTGTGTTGGACCTTCGTTATAACAACGGTGGTTTTTTGACGTGTGCCCAAGCGTTAGGAAGCCTATTAGTTCCTGAAACGGCTATGGGAAAAGAATTCATCAACCTAACTCGCAATGCACTGACCGACCCACAAACAATAAGTTATCCGTTAGACTCGCAATATGCCGATGCCAATCTTAATCTGAGCAAGATCTATGTTCTGACAGGTAATATGACGGCCTCATCGTCCGAAGCGGTCATCAACGGCCTTATTCCATATTTGGGAGCAGAAAATGTAGTGTTGATTGGCGAGAAAACCGCCGGTAAGCCAGTAGCCATGTCGGCTTTCGAAAACGAAACTTACGGACTAACCCTTTGGCCGGTAGTAGCCTATGTATCGAATGCCAACCACGAAGGAGATTATGCCAACGGATTCACTCCAGATTTTCCGCTGAATGAAAACACATTACTGAATTGGTACCCACTTGGCAACACGGAAGAATTTTACCTGAAGAATACCCTATCGCTGATAACAACAGGAATTATGCCCGACCTACCAACGGATGAAACTGAAGAAGTGAGCGTACTGCGTACATCTATCAAAGCCAAAGGCATGATTCACCAGACAAACACCCTCAACCCTTAATCGAAACAAAGCCATGAAATCAGATAGCATCATCATCATACCAACTTATAACGAAAAAGAAAATATCGAAAACATTACCCGGGCCATATTTAGTCTGGAAAAGACGTTTCATATCCTAGTGGTGGAAGACAACTCACCCGATGGAACGGCCGACATCGTAAGAAAATTGCAACTAGAATTCCCAGACCAATTGTTCATGCTGAAACGCAAAGGAAAACTTGGGCTAGGAACAGCTTATATTGCTGGATTCAAATGGGCGTTAGAACGAGAATATGATTACATCTTCGAAATGGATGCAGACTTCAGCCATGCCCCGGCCGACTTACCTCGGCTCTACAACCAATGTGCAGACGAAGGTTATGATGTAGCTATCGGTTCGCGGTATGTCAGCGGTGTAAATGTAGTGAACTGGCCGATGGGACGCGTGCTGATGTCGTATTTTGCTTCAAAATATGTACGCTTCATTACGGGACTTCCCATACATGACACCACTGCCGGATTCAAGTGCTACCGTCGGAAAGTATTGGAAACCATCGAACTGGATAAAATCAAGTTCAAGGGATATGCCTTCCAAATAGAGATGAAGTTTACAGCCCACCAATGTGGTTTTCAAATTGCTGAAGTACCGGTCATCTTTGTAAACCGTGAATTGGGAACATCCAAGATGAACAGCAGCATTTTCGGTGAAGCAGTAATGGGCGTCATCCAACTGAAAGTAAACAGCTGGTTCCGCAAGTATCCACAAAAGAAATGATTCAAGCCATGAAAAGAACCTATATAAAGAATGCACGCATCGTGAACGAAGGGCAAACCTTCGAGGGTGCTATCGTGATAGAAAACGAAGTGATAGCTGAAGTGCTGAAAGCAGGTGAAGAACCTACAACTCTTTGCAACGAAACCATTGATGCACAAGGATGCTACCTGTTACCTGGCATCATCGATGACCACGTACACTTCCGTGACCCGGGACTAACCCACAAAGCCGACATACACACTGAAAGTATGGCAGCCGCAGCCGGTGGAGTAACCAGCTACATGGACATGCCTAACACCAATCCGCAAACCACCACTTTAGAAGCGTTGGAAGATAAGTTTGAGAAGGCTGCCATGAAAAGTCTCGTGAACTATTCGTTCTATTTCGGAGCCACCAATAACAATGCCCACCTATTACCCCTATTGGACAAGACCCGGGTGTGCGGCGTAAAATTATTTATGGGAGCCAGTACCGGAAACATGCTAGTAGATCGTATGGAAACCTTAAAGAATATCTTTGCCCATGCTGGTATGCTTATCGCTACCCACTGCGAAGACCAA
The DNA here is from genome assembly GCA_015060735.1 of Bacteroides sp. Lineage (GTDB taxonomy): Bacteria > Bacteroidota > Bacteroidia > Bacteroidales > Bacteroidaceae > Phocaeicola. The sequence goes on along the minus strand of SUXX01000027.1, from coordinate 19,292 downwards.
TCCATCATCTCAGCCAATGGAAATGCCTATCGAGAAAAATATGGAGACGATCCCGACGTGAAATATCATCCACTTATCCGTAGCGAGGAAGCTTGTTATCAGTCATCGGCTTTGGCTGTGCAACTAGCCAAAGAAACTGGTGCTCGCCTACATATACTCCATATCAGTACGGCCAGAGAATTGACCTTACTGGAAGATAAACCAATTGCCGAAAAACATATCACGGCAGAGGCCTGCGTATCGCACCTTTTCTTCTGCGATAAGGACTACGACCGTTTGGGAGCACGCATCAAATGTAACCCAGCCATCAAAACAGAGACCGATCGCGATGCCTTACGGATAGCCTTGACAAACAACCTCATTGATATTGTGGGCACCGACCATGCTCCACACTTACCGGAAGAGAAAAAAGGCGGTGCTCTGAAAGCTGTATCAGGTATGCCTACTCTGCAATTCTCACTGACGGCCATGATGGAATTGGTACACGAAGGTTTGCTCGGAATCGAACAACTGGTACAGAAAATGTGTCATGCCCCAGCTACTCTTTACCAAATAGCCAATCGAGGATTCATCCGTCCGGGATACCAAGCCGATTTGGTTTTAGTTAACCCATCGAAAGAATGGACTGTTACTGCCGATTGCATCTTGAGCAAATGTGGTTGGAGTCCGATGGAAGGGCAAACCTTCCATGCCAAGGTAGAAAAGACATTTGTCAATGGCAAACTGACGTATAGCGACAACAAAGTGAATACTGACCATCGCGGACAGGCTTTGCGATTCTGCCGATGATACTCCACTACCGCATACACGAAGTGAGCAAGTACATCAACTGGGAGTATTTTTTCCACACATGGGGTGTACGAGGTGAAAGCAATGAAGCCAAACAACTTCAGGAAGATGCCGACCGGATGTTGTCCATATTGGATGGGGATTTCGGTACACACGCCGTTTTCCGGTTAATGGAAGCTAATAGCGAAGGGAATGATATCTGGTTGGAAGGCACTCGCTTTCCTTGCCTTCGTCAACAAACAGCCAAAGAAGGCAGTTCTTATCTGTGTATAAGTGATTTCATTCGGCCACTTTCCTCCGGCATTCCTGACAAAGTGGGCATCTTTGCCACAACCGTAGATTCAGACATGGAGTCAAACTATTCTGATGACAATTACCGGAGCTTGCTAATGAAAACATTGGCTGACCGCTTGGCCGAAGCTACCGCAGAACGACTACATGAACAAGTACGCAAAGACTTTTGGGGATATGCCCCCAATGAAAACTTGAGCATACACCAGTTGCATAAAGAAGTGTTCCAAGGCACTCGTCCGGCAGTGGGTTACCCTTCTCTCCCTGACCTATCGGTGAACTTTTTGTTGAACCAACTATTGGATATGGAACAAATAGGCATCCACCTAACAGAGAACGGAATGATGCAACCACATGCTTCCGTTAGCGGTCTGATGATAGCCCATCCGGCCAGCCACTACTTCAGTGTAGGTCCGATAAATGAAGAGCAAGTAAAGGACTATGCCACCCGTCGAGGAATATCGATAGAGGTGATACGAAAATTTTTAGGAGTAAATCTACAATAATAGTAGCATTAATACATATAAGCCTATGAGACATCTATTCGAACTTTTCTTGTTCTTCACTGTACTGATGGTATTACCCGATTGGTACATCTACCGCACCTACATCCGTTCCTTGAAAAAAGCATGGATAAGATGGACCTATTGGTTACCTAGTATGCTACTTTTTATAGGTATGATTTTCACATTCAGCACCTATGAGCCTCGTCCCGAAGCCATGAATCGCTTAAGCTTGCTGCTCATCATTTTTTTATGCATCAATGTTCCCAAAGCACTTTTTACGCTTTGCATTCTGCTATTCAAGGCATTAGCCGGAAAGATACACCATCACTTTTACGAAAGCCATCTGGCATTAGCCATTGCCTTATGCTCCATGGGATTTCTCATCTTTGGAGCGACTGAGGGGAAACAACATTTTCAAGTAAGAAAGGCAACCATTAAGTCAAAGGATATTCCCACAGGATTCGACGGTTATCGCATCGTACAAATCTCGGACATCCATGCTGGCAGTTGGGGTACCGATACTGATCCCCTGCAAAAGGCTGTAAAAATCATTAACTCCCTACAGCCTCACCTCATCGTTTTTACAGGTGATTTAGTTAATAATTTGGCTTCAGAACTAAATGCCTTTATACCAATTCTTTCCCAACTGAAGGCCATAGATGGCATTTATTCCGTACTGGGGAACCACGACTATTCCACTTACATCCAATGGGATAATCCTCAACAGCAACAGGCTCAGCTGGACAGCATCAAGGCCAAGCAGGCACAAATGGGGTGGTCACTGCTGAACAATCAACACGTAATACTTCACAACGGAAAAGACAGTTTGGCACTGATAGGGGTAGAAAATAGCGGAAGACCACCGTTCCCTAACCATGCCCAACTGAAAGAGGCTATGATGGGAACAGAAGGAATGTTCAAAATCTTATTAAGTCATGATCCAAGCCATTGGCGACGTGAAGTACTGCCGAAAACCGACATCCAACTGACTCTTTCCGGACATACCCACGATATGCAGACACGGATTTTCGGCATGTCACCTGCCGCTTTCGTTTATCCTGAACATAGCGGACTATACCGTGAAGGCAACCAGATGCTTTATGTAAACATAGGATTGGGACATCTACTCTATCCCATGCGATTAGGAGCATGGCCAGAAATTACCTTACTAACACTGTTCCATTCTACGGAATCATACAATTAATTTTTCTTCTCCTATCCTGATAACCCAATTTATTATTAACTTTGTATAAAAAATAATGCTATGAAAATCATATACTTCTTCTATCAACTATTCATCGCACTGCCTATTCTGATAGTAGCTACCATCTTGACCAGTGCCACCATCATCATTGGTACTAGCATCGGCAATGCTCACTTCTGGAGTTATTGGCCTGGTAAAATATGGTCTATCCTTTTCTGTTACGTACTGCTATTACCGGTTCGGGTAAAGCGTAACCCCAATGTACGAAAAGACACCTCCTATGTGTTTGTCGCTAATCATCAAGGAGCTTTCGACATCTTCTTAATATATGGTTTCCTTGGACATGATTTCAAATGGATGATGAAAAAAGGAATTCGTAAGATACCTTTTGTAGGCAAAGCCAGTGAAGCGGCAGGACATATTTTTGTAGACAAATCAGGCCCCCGAAAGATTTATGCCACCATCATGAATGCCAAACGAGTTCTTACCGGAGGGACTTCACTCGTTATTTTTGCCGAAGGTTCAAGAAGTTTTACCGGACACATGGGACATTTTAAACGCGGTGCATTCCAACTGGCCGACCAGCTACAGTTACCCATTGTTCCCATCACCTTGAACGGCCCGTTCGATGTGCTTTCTCGCACCGCTAAATGGCCGAAATGGCATCCACTGACCATGACTATCCACGACCCTATCTATCCACAAACGAAAGGAGAAGAAAATGTAAACCGCCTAATGGAAGAATCTTACAAAGCCATCATGAACGGATTACCGGAAAAATATCAGGGAATGGTGGAGAATCCGGATCAATAAAATGGTCAATTTTACTCTACCCCATTTATTTTCTCCATATTGCTACGTGCAATCCGCATGTATTCCTTCACAAAGGAATGATTTTTGAAACAGTCAGGCGACTGTTCGACTATTTCCTCGATAATCGGAGTCAGAACCGGATATGGAAAGCTGTTGCATAGCATCATGAATACGCCCGGGCCCAATACATTTTCATAATTGTCGCTGATGAATCCTTTAGCCAAAGCATCCATCTCGCGAGAAAGGCTTTCACGTGCCTTTTCCATCTCCCTTTCGATTTCATCGCTTGACTTACCGTCCATAATCATCCGACTCTCCGAACGATCCAATTCATAAGCACGATCGTCCAAAGATGTTTTCTTAGCCACAAACTCATATAGTTTGTCATTCAAGGGTGTCCCCTTCACATAACTACGTGCATTGTCTATGACAATCTTTATGTTCCCGTCTTCGAGTACCAACGGCATAATACTTTGATCGTCCATATACAAAGAAGCTATTTGAGCCGAATCAATTCCCCCCTGCATTTCAAAGAATCCATGAATTACTTCTGCGGAATCGACGTTAATCAACTGACCATCGACAGGAACCTTCACAAATAGCATCTTCCCATCCAGCCTTGCAACCGAAGAAGTTCCTTCAATCTGATACTCGCTGGCACAAGAAACGAAGGCCAAAAGACAAGCGGCAGAAATTAATATTCGTAGTAGGTTCATTCGAGGTTCTCTTTTTTGTTTCACGCAGACAAAAATACAATGTATAATCTTTCCGCAAAAACTTTTTATCATTATTTAAAACTAAATAGAAGTTTATTATCAGTTATAGCTTAAAATTATGGAATTTCCTTGGTTTTTTTTTACATTTGCACCCGAAATAAAACTATTAACTATTAAATAACTATAAAATGAAGACAATCAAATTATTAATGCTTGCACTGATATGTGCAATTTCCCTGCCTTCAAAAGCCGACGAAGGCATGTGGTTGCTGCAGATGATGCAGGAAAAACATCTCATTGACCGCATGAAGGCTCAGGGCCTGATGATGGAAGCTGATGAAATCTACAGCCCAAACAAAATTTCATTGAAAGATGCAGTCGGCATCTTCGGTGGCGGTTGTACTGGTGAAATCATCTCTCCAGACGGTTTGATTCTGACAAATCATCACTGCGGTTACGGTGCTATCCAACAGCATAGTTCAGTAGAACACGATTATTTGCAGTATGGATTCTGGGCTAAGAATCGTCAAGAAGAATTGGCTACTCCGGGATTGGCCTTTACATTTGTAGAACGCATTGACGATGTAACCGACAAGGTGATGAGCCAAATCAAGTCCGGTAAAATTAAGGAAGAAGATTCTTTCGGTCAACCGTTCTTGCGTCAACTGGCTAACGAAGAATTGGAAGCCAGCGACTTGAAAGGCAAACCGGGTATTCGCACACAGGCCCTTCCCTTCTTTGCCGGTAACAAATACTATTGTATTTACTTGAAGACATACAGAGACGTGCGTATGGTTGCCGCTCCTCCCAGCTCTATCGGTAAGTTTGGTGGTGAAACCGACAACTGGATGTGGCCACGTCATACTTGCGACTTCTCTATTTTCCGTATTTACGCCGATGCTAACGGTGAACCAGCTGAATACAGCCCGAACAACGTACCTTTAAAAGCCAAGAAGCACTTGGCCATTTCATTGAAAGGTATCGAAGAAGGCGATTATGCTATGATTATGGGCTTCCCTGGCAGCACTAGCCGCTACCTTACTCAGAGCGAAGTAAAGCAACGAATGACAGCTACCAACGAACCACGAATTCGCATCCGTGGTGTTCGTCAGGATGTTTTAAAAGAAGAAATGTATGCTAGCGATAAAATCCGTATCCAATACGCCAGCAAGTATGCAGGTAGTAGCAACTATTGGAAGAACTCTATCGGCATGAACAAAGCCATCGTAGACAACAAAGTATTGGAAACCAAAGCCGAACAAGAAGCTCGCTTCGCCAAATTTGCTCAGGAGAAGGGAAATGCAGATTATGCCAAGGTAGTAAGCCAAATCGATGCCGTCATCGAAAAGAGCAATCCGATTCTGTACCAATTTACTTGCTACAGCGAAATCTTGCGTAGCGGTATCGAATACAACACTCCGAATGTAGTATTGGATAGCTTGAAGACTGCCATTCAGAACAAAGACAAGGCTGCCATCAGCAAGTTCACCGAACAACTGAAGAAGCAATACGAACGCATCCACAACAAGAACTACGACCACGAAGTAGATCGCAAAGTAGCTAAGGTATTGCTCCCACTTTATGCCGAAATGGTAGAAGCTGCTAACTTGCCGGCATTCTATGCTACCATCAACGGCCAGTTCAAAGGTGACTACAATGCATATGTAGACCATTTGTACAATAATACCATCTTCGCTAACGAAGCCAACTTCAACAAATTCATCAGCAAGCCTTCTGTAAAGGCTATCGACGAAGACTTAATGAAGCAGTTTGTTGAAGCTAAGTTCGCTTTAGGTGACAAGTTAATGAAGGAACGTGCAGTATCGATGGAAGGTATTGACATTCTGCATAAGACATATGTTCGCGGTTTGTGCGAAATGTATGCACCAGAACCAAAATCACCGGATGCCAACTTCACCATCCGCTTCACTTACGGTAACGTAAAGCCATACGACCCGAAAGACGGTGTTCATTACAAGTTCTACACAACCTTGAAGGGTGTGATGGAAAAAGAAGACCCAACCAATCCGGAATTCGTGGTTCCTGCCAAATTGAAGGAATTGTATGAAGCAAAAGACTTCGGTCGTTATGCCATGGCTAATGGTGAAATGCCTGCTTGCTTCCTGACAACCAACGACATCACTGGCGGTAACTCTGGTTCTCCTGTCATCAATGGTAAGGGAGAATTGATTGGTTGTGCTTTTGATGGTAACTGGGAATCATTGAGTGGTGACATCAACTTCGACAACAACTTGCAGCGTTGTATCGCGGTAGATATCCGCTACGTTCTCTTTATCCTCGACAAATTAGGAAACTGCGGTCATTTGGTAGACGAAATGACAATCGTAGAATAAAAAATACGGGGGCTTAAACCAGCCCCCGTATTTTTTATTATTTCAATATCTCCATCTCATTCAGTAAGTGATTGGCTCCGGCCAACTTGTCAATCACAAACAAAGCAAAACGAATATCGAGTGCTATATTTCGACAAATTTCCGGGTCGTAAACCACATCACTCATGGTGCCTTCCCATACACGGTCAAAGTTCACACCAATCAAGTTACCGTTCGCATCCAATACCGGACTACCCGAGTTACCGCCACTGGTATGATTAGTCGCAATGAATGCCACTGGTACCGAACCATTCACCTCCCACTGACCATAATCCTTGGCAGCATGGAGATCTCTCAGCTTCTGCGGAATGTTGTAGTCATAAATTTCAGGATTATCCTTTTCAATCACACCATCCAGCGAAGATACCGGAGTATAATAAATAGCATCAGCCGGTTTGTAACCTTTCACCTGACCATAAGCCACACGCAAGGTAGAGTTTGCATCCGGGTAGAAAATCTTTCCACCATTGGTTGCCTCATTGTATTCCATTTGGCCCCGCATATATGCACGATACAAAATAGCCAATTCCTTATTCACAGCATCCAAAGTTGGTGCAATGTTGGCCTTGAAATACTCATTGGTCTGCTGATAGATTTCAGCAGCCATTTCCAAATTCGGCTGTTCGGCAAAGAGTGCATTTCCCCATGCTTCTATCGAGCCGTATTTCTGCAACTGTTCCTTAAAATAAGGTGACTTGTACTTGTCGACAATGTTTTTGTTGTATGCATTGTAAAGGGCAACAAACGATGCCTTGTCTATCGGCATGTAGTAATCCTTATAGAATCTTTCGGCTCCACGTTGACCACGTCCAGCAAAACCTATTATTTCGACTGCATTCAGAGCTTCGTTTTGATAATCTTGTACCAACGAAAGTTCTTCAATCGAAGCATATAGTTCCTTGAATCGTTCCACCAAATTTTCATATTCCGGCTTACCCTCTGCCCACTTATCGAACTTAGCTTCAAAATCTTGCTTGTTTTCTATCGCCTTCATCTTCAGAATACCTTTAGCTTCACCTTGCCACTTCTTCCAGGCATTGGCCACACCGGCATTCTTCGATGCATACTGAATTCTGACAGCTCTATCCTTGTTCATTTCTTCCTTTTGGATATCCAAACGGAGAGTTCTCAAAGCAATCTTGTGCGGATTGGATATCAATGCTGTGTACTTCACTGCATCCGAGAACAGGTATTCGTTAGTACGACCTGGAAAACCATACACCATGGTAAAGTCACCTTCTGATATACCAGCAGCATTCACCTTGAAAAATCTCTTCGGTTGGAAAGGTACATTATTCGGATTGTATTCAGCCGGTTCATTATCGACACCAGCATATACACGGAACAAGCTAAAGTCACCGGTATGACGCGGCCACATCCAGTTGTCGGTATCACCACCGAATTTACCGATAGAGCTAGGAGGAGCACCCACCAAACGAACATCGGTATACACCTTATATACAAACAAGAAATATTGGTTGCCGTAATAGATTGGACGCACATTAGCTCTCAAATACTTGTTACCCTTCACGGCCTTTTCTTCAATCTTCTTGGAATTCTTATTCACCAATTCAGTTCTCTTTTCTTCCGTCATGTTTGGCTTATAACCCTTCATTACGTCATCCGTCACATCGATCATGTATTCGAGGAACGAAACACTCAATCCCGGATTCGGCAATTCCTCTGCTCTGGACATGGCCCAGAAGCCATCGGTCAAGTAATCATGTTCTACTGAACTGTGTGATTGAATTTGTCCGAAACCACAATGGTGATTGGTAATCAGCAGCCCTTGCGATGAAATCAGTTCACCAGTACATCCGCCACCGAAGCGAACAACCGCATCTTTCAACGATGATTTGTTTACACTATAGATATCTTCGGCAGAAAGTTTGAACCCTTTGCTCTGGATATCCTTGATTTTCTTTAGAATCTCGGAAGGAAGCCACATACCTTCATCTGCACGCAATGTAGTAGATGCTCCCGCCACAAGTAAAGCGAAAAATAAGATTAATTTTTTCATAAGTATTTGTTTAATATATATATTTCTAGGCCACGGAATTGAACATTAAATAACGATTCATTTCTTCTCCTTCTCCAATTCAGAAGGAATACGAAAAGCTGTATACAATTCGAGGACGGCTGCTACGGTGAGACAGAGAATCCATTCGTTATGACGAGTAACAAACATCAGCACACCGGCAAAAACCAACAACACAGCTCCCAATATCTGCTGACGACGCAGCCGACGGATAATCAGATTCTTTCCATCATAACCGTCCATCACCTGCACATAAGCAAACAGGATGGCACCTAACGTATATAAATAAGGAGCAAACTCCCAACGGGTAATTTGCAACATGGCTCCTATCAACAACAAGACGGCACCGACCATCTGCATATATGTATAGCTCTTTTTCATTCTTCAAATATAAAAACGTCTTCGTTGGGTTTCTTCATCAGGTATTTTTCACGAGCAACCTTTTCCATCGCTTCCGGATTACTCATCAACTCCTTCAACTTCTGGGTATCTTCATCAAACTGCTTGCGATACTTTGCGATTTCGGCATTCAGATTCTCGATTTCCTCCCGATGTTTAGCACGCTGTATCAGGCTGTTATCGTCCAAAAAAACAATAATAACCAGAAAAGCCAATATCGTAATCAGATATTTGTGCCGACGAACATATCCCCAAACAGTCATTAATCTACTCATAAATCTTAATTTGCTTTTGTTGCAAAGATAGAAATATTTCTACCATTCCTACCGAAAAAACTCAATTAATTATGTACATTTGCATCAATATCATGAAACCAATGCATCCACTTATGGAAAACTATATTGTATCGGCACGAAAATATCGCCCATCGACCTTCGATTCGGTGGTAGGACAACGTGCATTGACCACTACCCTAAAAAATGCCATTGCTACAGGTAAACTGGCTCACGCCTACTTGTTTTGCGGACCAAGAGGAGTCGGCAAAACTACCTGTGCTCGTATCTTCGCCAAGACAATCAACTGTCTCTCGCCCAACGCCGAAGGAGAAGCTTGCAACCAATGCGAATCGTGTCAGGCATTCAACGAACAGCGTTCATACAACATCCATGAATTGGATGCTGCCTCGAACAACTCGGTGGACGATATCCGCACGCTAATAGACCAAGTACGTATCCCACCCCAAATCGGTAAGTACAAGGTTTACATCATTGATGAGGTACATATGCTTTCGCAGTCAGCGTTCAATGCTTTCCTGAAGACACTGGAAGAGCCGCCTCATCATGCTATCTTCATTTTGGCAACAACGGAAAAGCATAAGATTCTGCCAACCATTTTGAGCCGATGCCAAATTTATGATTTTAACCGCATCAACGTACAGGATACAGTAACCCATTTGCAACATGTAGCAAACAAGGAAGGTATTCAGGCTGAAGCCGAAGCCTTGAACGTGATTGCTCAGAAGGCAGACGGTGGTATGCGTGATGCCCTTTCCATCTTCGATCAAGTGGCCAGTTTCACGAATGGCAATATCACCTATCAAGGAGTGATTGAAAACTTGAACGTACTGGATTATGAATATTACTTCAAATTGACAGACCACTTCTTGAGCAACCAAGTGCTGGAAGCCATCTTGCTACTGAATGACATACTGAAAAAAGGATTCGATGGACATCATTTCATGACTGGACTGGCCTCACATTTCCGTGACTTACTGGTCAGCAAAGATCCTATCACCCTGCCTTTGTTGGAGGTAGGTGCCAGCATTCGCGAACGCTATCAGGCTCAAGCCCAACGATGCGATCAAAAATTCTTGTACAAGGCCATGAAATTATGCAACGACTGTGATTTGAATTACCGCACCAGCAAGAACAAACGTCTGCTCGTGGAGTTGACCTTGATACAATGTGCCCAACTAACCCTTCCCGACAGTGACGACTTGGTTGGTGGGCGTAGCCCTAGGAAAAGATTAAAACCCCTATTCAAGCAGCAAGTGGCACAAATAGCCGCTCCGCAACCGCAGCCTCAGGCTACTGTTGCTGCTGCACCGGCTCAACCAACAGCCAACAATGGATACATGGGACGAAAAAGCCCGCTGCCCGACCGAAAAGAAGAGCGAAAGATTCCGGTCCTCAAGGCGAGCCAGATTGGTATATCCATCCGTCACCCACAAACGACACAAGGAGACATAAAGAGTACGCCATCCGGCCAACCGCAACCTATCATAAAGAAGGAAGCTGAATATAAAGATCACATATTCAACGAAAGGGATTTGAAACATTACTGGTTGGAATATGCCGTAAATCTTCCCCCTGAAGAGAAAGCCAACGCAGCCCGAATGAAAAACACATCACCCAAACTGCTGAACGATACGGTTTTCGAAATTGGAGTAGACAATGACATGGCAGCCAAGTACATGACACAAATGATTCCGACCATACAAACCTATATGCGTGAAAAATTGCATAACCGACGAATAACCATGACTGTACGGGTACTCGAAGAAAAAGAAGTCGTTCGTGCCTTTAGTCAAGTGGAACGCTTCCAACTGATGAGCCAAAAGAATCCGAAACTTCAGAAATTAAGAGAAATACTGAAATTGGAACTATCATAAAAAAAACCTCCCGATGGGGAGGTTTTTTTTATGATAATAATTCTATTAGAACGAATAAATAGCAGTCAATACCAAACGATTGTTCGCTATCGAATGAGTATCCTTTACCTTACCATCCTTCTGGTTCTTTCCATACCATGCAGTAGACAAGTTATATTCTGCTCCAATCTTCCAATGAGGTACATTGTAGGTCAATTCGAATGTTGTGCTCAACAACTGATCCAAATTCGTTCCTGTACCATAAACAGTAGAACCTAACATGTCGTCTGAAGTTCCCAAGTTTTTCATATAACCTATAAAGATACCCGGTTTCCATTTCTTACCATATACCAAGTTAATCCAGTTACTGGAATTACGGAAAGCCGTATATTCTCTTTCGCCGGTCTTGGCATCCTGTGCCTTCACGGCATATCCACCCAGCATAGATACATGCGAGAAGTTAGCTCCCAAAGTACTCTTGGCTGCAAAGAAAATGTTATTTCCGGTATATTTTACATGAGCTTCATAAGAAACTGTTGTCAGACGTTCGTCTACCTTATATGTCTTTCCATCTTCTCCAATAGCTTGTGTACGAGGGGTTATGGAAAGCACATCCATGCCTACACCCGCAATCCATCCGTTAGCCTTATAATCGATACCTAAAGCCAATTCCGGAATGTTTGAATTCTTATGAGGGGCCTGAATACGGCTATTGCCACTACCGTCGTTAGCTGTCGGACCATACGATTTGTATTGAGACTGCCACAAAGCAGAAACTGTCAACTGAAGAGCAGCGTTGTTGTAACGATAACGAATCTGCGGTGCACGGCTAAATGCCTGGAACGGGGCACCAGTATTCAAGTTCAAGATTTGGGGAGATACTTCGCCAAAGAACGGATGCCATGTCTGACCAACCAACAACTTGGACTTTCCCCAATCCAAGTTAAAATAAGCTTGACGCAAGCGGAATGTATGGAGATTATCATTCCCATTTCCACGATAGTCCAGTTCTACCTTAGCCGAAGTCTTGGCTTTGCCCAACATCGGACCGACAAAATCCAACCCTAAACGTGAATAGGCCGTATACATATTACTATTATCCCCACTGTTGATATCCTTGCCATTGGCATCGAACACTTCATCCTTCGGGTACATATAAAACAATCCGTCTACCGACTGAACATTGTCGCGACTGTTGTAGTAAATATCCGCACGAACCTGGCCGTAAATTTTGAGACTCATATCTTTTCCCAAATTAATTTGTGCCATGCCACTTACGGCAACCAACATGGCCAATAAAGACATTGTAATTTTCTTCATCACTCTTCTGTTATTTAAAACGCGGTGCAAAATTACAAAAAATTATGTTACTTCAACAATTCTTCCAATTTATTATGCAAAGCTTCACCTTCCAAACCAATAGCCAGAATCTTTCCTTCCGGGTCCAACAAGAAGCAGGTAGGAATCCAACGGACACAATACAGCACGGCAGCATCCGAGTTCCAATACTTCAAATCAGACACATGTGTCCATGTCAACTTATCCTTTTCAATCGCAGCCAACCATTGGTCTTTATTTCTATCCAATGACACACCCAAAATAGCAAAGTTCTTGTTCTTGTACTTCTCCCAAGCAGCCACAATATTCGGATTTTCCTTACGGCAATCCGGACACCAGGAAGCCCAAAAGTCAATCAACACATATTTACCACGGAATGATGACAGACTCACCGAGTTACCTTCAGCATCAGGCAATGTAAAATCGGGAGCTACCGAACCGACCTGTACCTTTTCCATGCGAGCAATCATATCCTCGATTTGGCGAATATACGAAGTGCCATCCAACGAAGCATCAAACTTCGCACGAACAGCCTTCATACCTTCATAATCGTATTTATAGGCAAAGTTAGTAACCAAGAAATAAGCACTGACCGGAGACGCTGGATGAGCAGTCAACAAGCTGTCCAAACTATACCCTTTGGTACGTACAAGGCCTACATTTTGGAAAAATATATCATTTGCAGCCGAGTTGGTTACTTTAAAGAACTTATCCGACTCATTCATTTCCACCTTCATGTGGTCATTATCCAGGAAGAAGACCATCGGACGACGACTATCCTTTCTTGTAGTCAATCCATGAGCCAAAGCCTCTTCGGCCACTCCTTCAAACTTAAATTTACCATCTGTAATCAGAGCCGAATCCACATCCACGAATTCTTTGCCTACAGCCTTCTTCAGGTACATCATGCCTTCTTTTACATCCGATACCTGACCTTCTACTACATAACCTTTCTTTTCTTCCGACGAACAGGAAGTCATAGCTAATACAGCTAAAACACCTGCAAAAAACACTTTTACCATCTGTTTCATATTATTAATGATTTTGGCGTCAAAATTAATCATTATATTTGCACCAACCAATTTAAAATGAAAGAAGATGAAAAAGTTTTTCAACAATACCATTGTTCAGCTACTTGTAGCAGTTATTTTCGGTATTATAGCCGGCTTTTTTGTAGAAGGCTCAGTATTGAGTGCCATCGTCAGCATCAAGCATCTGAGTGGACAGATTATATTTTTTCTGGTACCTCTCATCATTTTGGGATTCATTGCCCCTTCCATTGCCCACTTGCGGAGCAATGCCTCTAAGATGTTGCTGTTTGCCTTCGGAATCGCCTATCTATCTTCCATCGGTGCTTCCTTTTTCGGAGCCGGTGTAGGCTATCAAGTGATTCCCCATCTACATATAGCCTCCGACGCCAATGCATTGAAAGCCCTTCCCGAGAACATGTTGAAAATAGACATTCCACCTGTCATGAATGTGATGACCGCCTTGGTACTGGCGGCCCTCATCGGTTTGGCGACTGCTTGGGTGAAGTCCGACGAATTTTCCCGATTGCTCGACATTTTTCAGAAAATGGTATTGGAGTTGGTCAAAAAAGTGCTGTTACCTGTATTGCCAATCTTCATTGCCACTAATTTCTGCATCCTTAGTTATCAAGGGGCCGTAACTAAGCAATTACCGGTATTCTTGTCCATCCTGGTTGTAGTCATCGTCTGCCATTATATTTGGTTGGCTTTGCTATACGGCATAGCTGCACTCTATTCACGCAAAAACAGCCTTCAAGTGTTGAAGTTCTACGGTCCAGCCTATCTCACCGCATTGGGAACCATGTCTTCGGCAGCTACCTTAGGAGTTGCTTTGGAATGTGCCCATAAGAGTCCGATTCTTCGCAAAGAAATCAGCGATGTCACCGTACCTTTGTTTGCCAATATCCACCTTTGCGGCTCTATCTTGACCGAAACGGTGTTTGTCATGACCGTATCCCAACTGTTATACGGCAGCATGCCCGACTTTTTCACGTTGGCTTTGTTCATCCTCTTGCTCGGGTTGTTTGCCATCGGAGCACCGGGAGTTCCCGGAGGTACAGTATTGGCCTCATTGGGCCTCATCCTCTCTGTTTTGCAATTCGATGAAGCAGGTACTGCCCTCTTATTGACCATCTTTGCCCTGCAAGACAGCTTCGGCACTGCCTGTAACGTCACCGGCGATGGTGCCTTAACACTCATTACCGATACTTACGAACAAAAGATTGCTAAGAGCTAAACATTTATACACATCATTTGCATAAAGGGAAAACGAATACTGACGGAGCTGCTATCATTGGATTATTCAAACCTCTATTCCTTGAGATAGTAGCCTCCGTTCTTTAACAGAAGCTTTGTATTCGATAAGGGTTCGTTCCACCATTTTTATAAGAGACGTTACATTTACATATAATTCATCAATTAATATGCCTCATCTAATTAAATTCTAGCCATTATGAGGCAGAAAGAATAAAAAAACTTGACCTTACTGTTATTCATAAAAAGCAACAATAATTTTAAGTTCACTTTTCAGCGATGGATTTACAGTAATTATTGTTCTATTAGTCCCATTTGGACATAATGTCCAAATACAGTCACATAAATTTTGCTCACATGTTGTCAATGTCAAATCAATGGATGCTTTTTCAATACATAAAATAAGATTTGAAAATATGTATTCTTTGTCAAAAGCATTATACCGGGTTATTAGTTCTATGAGATACTCTGCACTATCGCTTTTACCATATGTACGTGATTGATATGAATAAGCAGCAAATCTTTTTGATTGAAACAATTTGCAAAAATCCAGTAACAGATGGTTATCTCTATTGGAACTATATTTGCAAATATCCAATATAAAACACGCTATACTATTTATATAATTATAATGTTCTGTTCTAAGAAAATCTCGTCTAAACATACGATTTCTTATGTGTTTCTTTATATATTTTTGTTTCCATCTTGAGTATTTGAGATTTGCTCTCATTTTAACTATACTTTTGACATCAGTATATGTAGGCAAAGAATCTATTTTACAACCTAGTTTTTCAAGTTCCTGTAAATTTCCAGTTAATTCAATTAAACTAATCTCTATATCGGCTTTATCACTATAGATATTAAAGTCTTTTGCGGTTTCTGATAATTGTTCTTCTGTATAGCCCCAAAAGGAAGTATGCCATAAACAACATGCTACAATTTCCTCCTTGGTAGCATTTACATCACAGTCAATTATAATTTCTTTGCATAGGCTTGCACTCCATTTATCACCTTCTAAAGGAAATGCACTAAGATATGACTTGTTGACTATTTCATCATAAATATATGAAATCCTACATTCTTGTGCATTAGCATTTTCATCATAAATAGGTGTGATATGACACAATATGTCATAATGACATTTAAGAAAGGGAAGCATGTGCTTGTCATCTGGATACATTCTTTCGAAAGCTAATGCCACTTTCTTAAAATCAACTGATTGTAGTAATTCTTGGAACTTCATTTTTTATATTTAGAAATCCATGTTGGAATACCTTTTTCTTGTGTTATATCAATCATGTGTTTGGTTCCACTTGATTTTCCATCCCAGAATGCGATTAGATGAGTTGCAATACTTAGCATATCATTATTCCGTAGGAAACCAGCTATACGAGGATATGCTTTCCAATTTGCAGGGAAAAGAATTTTCGTCAATTTATGTTCATCTGCATAACGGAGGCAAGGGAATCTGCTCCTTTTGCCATACCTGAAATTATTTTAATTGTTATCCCTTTGAAATAGGCCGAATTCTCAAATAATTCAGTCAACTCTGAAGACATGTACTTATAGTCATCAAAATCACGTCCTCCTGCAATAATAACCTTACATGCTTCTTGGTAACCATTAAGGTATTTTTCGCTCAAATAAGATTCTTTCATTTCAGAATTTTCCATATATACTCTTGTTAATTATTCTGCTCTTCTATCATATTCATAAATCTTAGTCCCGAATATTACAGAAGTTCTTGCAAAATAAGTTAAGACCTTCTTTGATTGTTTCTTGATCTTGTTTAGATTGTACAGAACCTGAATATTTCAACAACTCGAACGCATCTATCATTTTTTGAATAGCCTTGTTCCATTCTTGCATATTATTGAAATCTGGTGCATATCCATGCTTGTCTAATGCCTTAAATGCTTGTAAGCGTGGTACTATAAGACGTGCCAACGTATGATAGGTACCCCATATTTCATCTATTGGAAAGTCGTGTTTGTGACTCCAATTTAAAGGCATTTCATCATTGGATGTCTCTTTTTCCCAATGTTTATACTTTTTCTTACTCATACTATCCTCAATATTATGAATGATATTTCTCCATTACTTGTACAAATTCTTTTGGGTAGTTAGCTTTTAAGTAAGCCATTTGATAGGCTAGCCAAGTGTAGCAAACTGAGTGTGATTTATTAAATATGTACCTCCCTTTACTTTCTATTTCATTCCATAGTTTTTCCAATGCTGTTTTTTTATATCCGTTCTTTATTCCACCTCTTATGAATTGATTTCTCAAAGCAGGAAGTATTTCTTTTTTAAACATCCCTATGGCCATTCTCAGTAAGGCACTTTCGCTCTTGTTAAAGTCCGCAATCAAACGTGAAAGCATCATTATTTGTTCTTGATAAACAATAATACCATAAGTATTGTGAAGAACACTTTTCATACAAGGGATTATGTATTCAATTGGCTTCGTGGAATATTTCTGTTTAATAACTGCTGCAATATCATCCATTGAACCTGGACGATATAGACAATTTAATATCACTAAATCCTCGAAACTTGTTGGTTTAAACTCTTGCAAATACTTTTTCATATCATTAGAGCTAAACAGAAATATATCATCTGTATGACCTCTTTGGAATAAATCCATCGTTTTATTATCATTTATTGGAATTTTCTCAACATCTAAATCTTTGCCTTTTTTCATTTTGACTAACCCACAAATCTCTTTCAATTGTGTTAATGTTTCAAGATTTATAAAATCATACTTGATAAGACCTAATGATTTAATATCATTATATTGAACACAATTTATTCTTTTCTGTTTGCCAGAAGAGTCTTCAATATCAAGTATTGAAATGGATGCCCAATTTGTGATAGGTTTATCAGCTACAACAAAACCACATTGATGTAAATCTTTTCCAGTGGCAATATGAGCACAACATTCTTTTCCGTATTTTTTTTGAAGCCATAATATGATACGCTCTTTTCCTTCATTATCGGTGTCTATATCAATGTCTGGAAACGTTATTCCGTCTGGATTTAGGAATCGCTCAAACAATAAATCGTGTTTCAAAGGGTCAATCTTTGTAATACCCAAACAATAGCATAGAAGACTACTTGCAGCAGTTCCTCGTCCAGGGCCAATCCAAACGCCAAGTTCTGATTGAGCTGTATTAACTACATCATGTATAAATAAGAAATATCCCGAGGCACCTCTATGTTTGATGATTTGTAATTCATACTTAAGTCTGTCTAAAACTTCTTTTGGAAGCAAATCTCCGTATATTTGTTTTGCTTTGACAAAAGATAGATATTCCAAATAATTGTCTTCATTATTTTTCTTTTCGTTCCCCATTCCTTTAATAATATCAATAGCCGGAACATTCAAATGTGCTAAACTACAAGCTCTCATATGATGTGATTTCAATAGTTTATTACTATAATCACTGCAAAGTAAAAAGCAACCTCTGCCGAAATAGGGCAGAGGTTGCAAAAATGTATCACAAATAAAACTATTGTTATCCATTTAGGATTGAAATAGTCCTATTAGCTTGTTCTTCCGTTATTCCTTCGTATGGATTCGTTAATATGAAATGTGGTAATTGTGATTCGAGTATTACATATTCATCGTCTATGATTACATAGCTTATATCTTCAGTCTGTTCAGTCAACCATGAGGCTATCTCTATCCCTTTACAATGGAGTATTGATGTGTCTAGATAATCAAGATTTATATTAATTAGATGTTCATCGCTAACTGACGAAGGAGTAATATCAATTACTCTTCCTGGCAAATTTCGAACATCCCATAATTTCTTCATAGCATCAAGTCCAAGATATTTCCAGGATGATTCCACTACGATGTCAGCATCTGTAGCATCAATGATTTTCTTTAATTGTTTTACAGATTTGGGGTCGAAGAATGCCCCATACTCATCTTGCCAAGGCTTACCCTGATATTGAAGTAAGCCTTGGTAATACTCAGTGTTTAATACACCATCGAAATCAAGGAAGATGATTTTATTCATAGTTATTTGGGGGTGTGACCTCAAATCATCTCTATTTCTTTTTTGATTTTCGCTACTTCTTCCACTATCGAATTAACTACTTTTTCCACATTTTCTCCAGTATAACAATTGAATGATTTTTGCCCAATCCACGCATCTTGAGATGTGTCATACTGATATTTCTTAAGGATCTCTCTATACTCTTGGGTGTTTGAATATGGATATGCAGAATATTTACATTGTCCTTTATAACTAAAATGGCGAATTCCTACATATCCATTTCCCTTTGAGGTTATGCTAACCTCAAGTGTTTCATTCAATTTGACTGTGCATTTTTTAGGATCTGCCATTTCACCATTAAGTTTTTCTT